>NZ_JAUZVA010000029.1:0-1079 GCF_031844325.1 Curtobacterium sp. BRB10 | reverse complement strand
ATTCGTCCTGCCGCGGATCGGGACGCGCTCCGCGCGCTGATACCGATCCGAGTCGTTCCTCCGGCCGCTGCATTCTGAGGTGCGACACCGCAGACGGCGAACGCCGCCCCGTCGACGCGCGAAATCGCTTGTCGACGGGGCGGTGAGCCGTTTTGGCGGGTGGCGAGCGTGCCGTCTGCACGGCACGCGCCGGTCAGAGGGCCCGTACTGCCGCCACGATCGAGTCGACCTCGGTCCGTGCGGTGTAGTCGACCTGGATGTCCACGTACCGGACGACCCGCTGGGCGTCGACAACGAGGACCGTTGGAAACGGGATCCGTCCGGATGCGTCGGCGTTGCTATCGGCAACGTCGAATCCGAGCTGGGCGTGGGCGCGCCGCGCTTCCGGGCTCGGTTCGGTCACGATGCCTAGTTGTGCGGCGAGCACGTTCCCAGGATCCGAGCGCACTAGGAACGCCAACTCGCCGTTCGCGATCGCGGCTTCAGAGCCCTCCGGGGTCTGCGGGGAGATCGCCACCAGTTGTGCTCCGAGCGCATCAAGGTGCGGCAGGAGGTCCTGCTGGTACGTGCGGAGGGTGAGATTGCAATACGGGCACCAGGCACCGCGGTAGAAGACGACGACTGCGGGGGCGGAGCCGAGGTCGTCGGCCAGCGTTACCGTGTCGCCGCCGGGGGTCAGCAGGTCGGCGTCGGGGAGCCGGTTGCCCGGGCGTACGACTGCGGCGGGAAGGCCGGCGGCGCGGAGATCAGCCTGCTCGGTGTCGAACACAGCAGACAGATCAGGGCCGATCTGTCTGGTGAACCCCTTGTTGAACGATTCGACCTGCTCGGCGATGGACGATTCGGGCATCGGTGACCTCCGTATGCGGTCGACGGGTGTCGACCTCCGGAGCCTAGGCACGACGTGACTGTTCTGGCCGCCTCCGCGTCATGGGAAGTCATCCGGGATCGCGCCCTCCTTGTGGGATCCGTGCGTCTTCAGGACAGGGGCAACGGTCTTTCCAGTCCGTGGCGGCACGCGGGTACGAATGGAGAGCACGCGCGACTTTCGCGCTCGAAAGGGGAAGCTTTTCGTGACT
>NZ_JAUZVA010000028.1:0-1088 GCF_031844325.1 Curtobacterium sp. BRB10 | reverse complement strand
TGCGGCGCGGCGGGCGGCGAGCAGCCCGACGATGCCGAAGAGCAGGTGCACGATGTTGTGCAGGACGGACACCTGGAACAGGCCCAGGAGCAGGGCCATGGAGCCGTGGCCGGCCATGGACATCGAGCCCATGTCCATGGTGAGTCCGGGGATGAACCCGGCGATGCCGACGATCAGGAAGACGACACCGAACAGCAGGGCGCCCTTCTGGGTGAGGGTGGCGGCAAAGCCGGTTCGGGGAGTGCCTGCGTTACTGGTCATGATGTGCCCTTTCGGCGAGTGGTGCGCGGGGTCGGATGTGGTCAGGCGCGGGCGTCATGCTGCGGACGCGTCGTGCGGGAGGTGGGCGCGGAGCACGAGTAGGCCATCGCGGATGCGGGTCTTCGCCGCACCGACAGTCGTACCGAGCTCGTCGGCGACTTCCGAGGTATTGCGTTCTCCGAGATACCGCAGCACCACGGCGTCGCGCTGCTTGTTGGTGAGCTGCGCTAGCGCTGCGTGGAGGCGACTGCGTGTGAGGAGCGCATCAAAACGGTCCATACCGGGATCGATGTCGTGGTGGTCGCGAATACCGATCCGGATGTCACGGCTCCTGGACGCTTCGCGACTCCGGATCCGATCAATCGCCCGGCGGTGCGCGATTGTCCGTAACCAGGACTGCAGGTCTGCGCGGGTCGCGTCGTACCGGTCAGGATGCCGCCAGAACTCGATGAACGCTTCGTGGACGACGTCCTCGGCAAGATGCCGGTCGATGATGATCGTCGTCACGAACCGCCGCAGCTCCGGTGCGTACTGCTGATACGACGCGGTGAACGCGTCCGATGCGGTCCGGTCGACCGTGCGCACGTGGGGCATACAGATCCTTCTACTGGCGACGGGTTCACCGTAGGCGGCCGGGGCGGATCAGGTTTCCCCCAGTCCGGGGGCGCGGGTGCGGGCATGAAGAAGCGCCCGCCACGAGGACTGGTCGTGGCGGGCGCTCCCGCATGGTGCAGAACCGGTACCTGGTGCGGGGGTGTTACTTGATCTGTGCGGTGATGGTGGCGGTGCCGACGAGCAGGCCACGCTTGACGGCGTCGGTGCCGAAC
>NZ_JAUZVA010000027.1:0-1127 GCF_031844325.1 Curtobacterium sp. BRB10 | reverse complement strand
CCCTACTGCGGCCGCGCTTCATCTCGGCGAGCAGCTCGTGACGCGGCCAGCGTGCCTGCACCGAGAGCGGCCAGCGTGCACGCGAGGGAAAGCCCAAGCAGAACGACGTAGAACGCCGGCGCCAGTTGCGCTGGGATCGAGATGACCACGACGACCGCCGCCGCGATCAAGAACGGCAGCATGACTTTCCGCGCAGCCAGGTGGCCGGCTCGCCAGGCCTCGTCGCTGCGCATCAGCGACGGCAGTCGGATGCCAGCTGCGTGATTCCGACCCAATTCATTGCTCGCGATCGACACGACCCCCCAGATTGCAGCGTTGATGACGAGCACAAGTAGGGCGCAGCCCACCGCCCCCAACCATCCCGGACTCGTCATCTCCGCCTCCCTCATCCGAAACTAGCGAACGACGTGGCCTGCGGTAGCCCCGTCTACGAATTCGGCAAGGAACCGACATCGAGGCTCCGACCAGCACGCTGACCGTCTCCGCTCCGGTAGTGCTGGCAATGGTCGGCTCATGCCGCCCGTAAGCCGATCGGCTACCGGTCACGCTGCGCTGACTCGGCCTGCTGCGGACGTTGCTGCTCTCGAGCAGCACGCGGCCCCGCCACGAAGAGGACCGATCCAGCCACGGCGGCGGCGAGCAGAGGCGCCCAAGCTGCGAAGCCCGTGACCGCGGCGACGACGGTCACGACGAGTAACGCAACAGTCACTGGGCCGAGTATCCAACCCACCCAGAGTCGGTGTGTTCGCATACGTCGTTCCTACTCTGCCGACGTTCCGATAGCCGATCGGCTATCGGACACCGCGCGGGTCAGAGCTCGGGTAGCGTGGGCGCAATGACGGATCGTTGGATCGACCGGGTGCCTGATGCTCCGGGCGGTATCTTCGGCGCTTGGTTCAACGCTCTCTTTGGCGGCGTCCTTGTCGCGGGTGCGCCAACCATCGCACTCACCACTGGTGAAGCCCCGGCGAGCGTTCTGTTCGCCATCGCCGCCCTGGGGCTCTTCGGTTTTCTCGAATTCGTCTTCGTCTACAAGCTCCATCAGCAGATTGCCGGTCGACGCGCGCTTCGCGCAGAGCGCGACGACGATTGAGAATCAGACCCCGGGCGTTCACCCGTCCGTAGGA
>NZ_JAUZVA010000026.1:0-1149 GCF_031844325.1 Curtobacterium sp. BRB10 | reverse complement strand
GGTGGGGTGAAGAAGTCGCGGTAGCGGACCGTGCTGGCGATGAAGTACCCATCGCCGGGCACCGACCGCACCACGCCCTCAGCGATGAGTGCCCGGTACGCGTTCAGGATCGTGTTGATGCTCACCCCGGACGTCACTGCAGCGGCCCGGTACGGCGGTAACCGATCACCCTCGACCAGCACGCCGGCAGCGATGCTGTCGCGGACGAGCTGCTCGACCCGCTGCTGCAGGAACCCTCCCCGCCGCGGGCCCGGCAAGACCAACCGGAACGCACCAGGCGACGCCAGCATCACCTCACCACCGTCCATGCGCCGGCACCCCCTTCGTACGAACCGCGGGGTGGGCCACCGGATCAGGTGGCAGCCCACCCCGCTGGCAGCGGGAACCACCCAGCTGCTGCCACACAGTCTGCACGAACCGGCACCTCGTACCGTGCGACCAATGAGTCGCCCATCCTCGCGCCGGCGAAAGCCCGCCCCGGTCCGCCGGCCGCGCGGAAGCATGCGCATGCACTGGTGGCAATGGGCGCTCATCGGCGCCCTTGCCGCCGTCACGGCAACACTGGTGGCGGCCGCGCTCACGCTCAGGTGAGCCCGGCGCGGTCTGCCAAGTTGATGGGTTCCCGGGGGCGATGGAAAGTTCGGGTCATCCCGCCACCCCCGGGATAGCGCACTCCCCCACCAGCCTCAAGGCAGGAAAGGCAAGTCTCTCGAACGGGAAACGAGTGTCGCGCAAGCATCACTGCCGCGGAGCGCTCCACACAGGATAGGACCGACTGTTCACCGGCGGAACCCTCTGTCCGGTTCCCTCGCAGAGGTTCGGGATGTCGGCCACGCATCAAACGCCGCCGACATCCCGCACACGCCACATCCTGACCCGAACAGGGGGCGCATGAACAAGCGTGCGCGCACCCCTATGTGCTGACAAGTCGGCACTACAGAGGACTCAGCATCGATGACGGGCTGAACGGGGCATGTCTGGCCGCCACCCGTAGGCGGCCAGACATCCCGGACCGACACCACACAGACGCGGCTTCAGCTGCGGAGCAGATACCCGAACCTGCTCATGAACAGAGTCAAACAGCCCTCACCATGCGAATCCATCCCCAGAACAGGGGGAACGATCGTTCTCTCGCGCCGGACTCGACGC
>NZ_JAUZVA010000025.1:0-1264 GCF_031844325.1 Curtobacterium sp. BRB10 | reverse complement strand
GGGACTGCTGCAGGTTTGGTTGACTCCTGACAGGTAGGAGCGTTGGCTCCTGCTGGAAGGATGTGCGCCATGGTGAAGGCGTATCCGGAAGAGTTCCGCCGTGATGTGATCGCGGTCGCCCGGAAGGGCGAGACGTCGGTGCGGCAGGTCGCGAAGGACTTCGGTGTGTCCGAGTCCTGCCTGGCCCGCTGGCTGCGGCTGGCCGACCGCGACGACGGCATCAGTGCTGGCGCGTCGCCGTCCGTGAAAGCGGTCGAGCAAGCCGAGCTGCGGGAAGCGCAGAAACGGATCCGACTGCTGGAGCAGGAGAACGAGATCCTCCGCCGGGCAGCGGCGTATTTCGCCCAGTCCCAGCTCCCAAAATGATCTACCCGCTGGTCCTCGAACTCGCCGCAGACCGGATCCCGGTCGCGGTGGCCTACCGGGTGTTGGGCTTTTCGAAGCAAGCGTTCTATCGGTGGCGAGCCGACCCGATCTCGCAGCGCGACTGGGACGATGCGCACCTGACCGACGCTGCAATCGACGCGCACCGCGACGACCCGACATTCGGGTACCGGTTCATCGCGGACGACCTTCATGCGGCCGGCCACCGAGCATCGGAACGGCGGGTGTGGCGGTTGTGCTCGCAGCAGCGGCTGTGGTCGTTGCACGCGAAAAAGCGGGGCCTGAACCGGAAGGCGGGGCCGCCGGTGCATGACGACCGGGTCCGACGCGCGTTCACGGCACCGGATCTGGACCGTCTGTGGTTCACGGACATCACCGAGCATCCGACAGGTGAGGGCAAGGTCTACCTCTGCACGGTGAAGGATGCGTGCTCGCGTCGGATCGTGGGGTACTCGATCGGTGATCGGATGCGGTCCTCGCTCGCCGTCGCGGCCGTGCAGATGGCAGTGCACCGCCGGAGCCCTATTGGGACGGTCGTGCACTCGGACCGGGGCAGTCAGTTCCGGTCGAAGAAGTTCGTCCGCGCCCTGGCCGATGCCGGGCTGCTTGGGTCGATGGGGCGGGTCGGGGCGTGCGCGGACAACGCGGCGATGGAATCGTTTTTCGCGCTCCTGCAGAAGAACGTCCTGAACCGGAAACGTTGGGCGACGCGGGAAGAGCTCCGGCTCGCGATCATCACCTGGATCGAGGCGACCTACCACCGGAAACGGCGCCAACGTGGTCTGGGGAAGTTGACCCCGATCGAGTACGAGACGATCATCAACCCACAGGTCGCACTCGCGGCCTAAACGAACGAGTCAACCAAACCTGCAGCAGTCCC
>NZ_JAUZVA010000024.1:0-1598 GCF_031844325.1 Curtobacterium sp. BRB10 | reverse complement strand
TGACGACCGACCGTCGGTGTAGTCCATGGTGACTGGGGAGCAAAAGACGTAAGCGGTAGCCTCTGCACAGGCCGTTCGGTTGAGCATGCTCACTGACGGCGCACGGGCGTTCTCCCGGCAGCGCGGGACGCCCGGCCGGAGTGGTGTTTCAGGGACAGCACCCCGGCATCCACCCCTCTTCGGCAGAGGACCGGCTATCGGACGGGTCGACGTTTACTGCGAGGCCTCCTCCGCTGCCGCGCGAATCTAACTCAAAAGGGACTGCTCGAACTCCGAAAGAACTGAGTCAGGCGCCGACAGGACACCCCGCCGAGCCCTGACGATCACGACCTCAGAGTTCCCATGCGGTGTTTGGCGGAACGCGAGCGAGATGACCTCGACACGAGGAATCACGACGCCGGAGCGTTGCGTGAGTGTCGCCCCATCGTCGTCGAGCTCGGAGACGGATGCGCGAGGAATCCGCGCCACAACAGCCTGCACGACGCTGGGCACATCCGGCAGCGCCACGTCGACGAGCGTTGAACCCCTCACGGTTGAAGTCACGTATCCACCAAAGCACGCTGTCCCGTTGATCGATCGGCATACGAGACGACGTCAGAGTCCTCTTTTCGCCTGCCATCGGTCGATGAAGAACACGACCAAGCCGATCGCTGCCAGGGCGGACACCCGATGGTGGATAGCGAGGTCGAAATTCGCCAAGCGGCCCGCTGTTACCTGGTCTGCCGGTACTTCGTGTTCGCCGCAGCCGCTGTTGCGCACCCAGCGAGGACGCACCCCAGGAAGGCCGTGATCACTAGCCCGACTGCTACATCGGCGCCCGTGTCTTGGGTGAGTGTCACCCAGATCCGCGCGACCGCGAGGACGAGGGTGATGGCCGCCGCCGCGAAGAAAACGAGCGCGACAATCAGTAGACTCAGCGCGCCCCCACGCCATGGCGCAGTCGGGGCCTCCTTCGGCTGAGCCGGACGACTATCTCCGTATGGTGCAGGTGAGCCGGACACCCCTCGAACGTACTCGATCACTGTGACGAAGTCGCGACCGGTACAGGATCGGCTTACGGGCGGCCGTTCGGAGTCGAATCCCCATGAGCGGACCAGTGCCAGCACTATCGGATCCGAGACGATCGGTGTGAAGGTCAGACCCTCGATGTGGGCTCCTCGCCGAGCTCGGGGACGGGCTACCGCAGACCACGTCATTCGCTAGCTTCGGATGAGGGAGGCGGAGATGACGAGTCCGGGATGGTTGGCGGCGGTGAGCTGCGCGCTCCTCGTGCTCGTGGTCAACGCTGCAATCTTGGGGGTCGTGTCGATCGCGAGCAATGAATTGGGTCGGAATCACGCAGCTGGCATCCGGCTGCCGTCGCTGATGCGCAGCGAGGAGGCCTGGCGAGCCGGCCACCTGGCTGCGCGGAAAGTCATGCTGCCGTTCTTGATCGCAGCGGCGGTCGTCGTGGTCATCTCGATCCCAACGCAGCTGGCGCCGGCGATCTACGTTGTTCTGCTTGGCATTTCCCTCGCGTGCACGCTGGCCGCTCTCGGTGCAGGGACGCTGGCCGCGTCACGAGCAGCTCGCCGAGTTGCGCCGCGGGCGCAGTAGGG
>NZ_JAUZVA010000023.1:0-2436 GCF_031844325.1 Curtobacterium sp. BRB10 | reverse complement strand
CGGGACAGTGAACGCGGCTCGCGCAGTTCTACCGTTGCTGTCGTGCTCATCGTGATCCGTGGGGCCTCATGCTCAGGCAAATCAACCCTGGCCGCCCAGCTCCAACAGGAACTGGGATGGCCCGCTGCCGTGCTGGGTCAGGACCACTTCCTCCGGATCATTTACAGCGAACGTCAGGACGCCGGCCATTCCGACGGGATGGAGCACGCAGCTTGGCCGAGTCAGATCCGCGACACTGCCGAATACCCTGAGGTCATGAACGAGTTCCGCACCCTCACCCTCGTCGGCGGCATCATCGCAGCTGTCGGCGGCCCCATATGCGTTACCGCGGTCATCGCGACGTTCGCTGGTGGATTCGATGGTGGAGCAAATATCGGCGCCGGACTCCTGTTTCTACTCGGCGTGCCTGTCGCCATCGTCGGCGGAATCTTCCTGCTCATCGCTGCGATCGGTTCGCTCGCTCGTCATGGGAGGCGCAGACCCGAGTAGCCGAGGAGCAGTGCAGAATCGAACGCAGCGAATATCCGCGCTGTCCGGTAGACGATTGACTCCCGGACAACAGGTCGCTGCCGCGGCGCTAATGTGCGGTCATGGCACTCATCTCCGACACCAGTCGAGGCGACTGGCTGCGCCCGCGCGCGGGACACTGGGCGACTGCGGGTGGGGTCGCGGGAACTGGATTCGAGGCGTACGCACGGATCCTGCACCCGCTGCCCGGTCACCGGGAGGACCGCACGGCGTCCGACGGCTGGGGAGGTCATCCGATCATCGCGCGTGGACGTGGGCCGAGCTCGCCGCGTGGAACGGTCGACACGTGCACCCACTCGTGCAGTGGATGCGTCTCTCCGGAGCGGAGCCACCTCAGAGCGTCGAGCTCGACGACGGGTGGACGGTTGGTCCTCCGGAAGAGGGGCAGCTCGACCGGGCGATTCTGGCGGCACTGACGGAGCATCTCGGACGAGCCACGACTACGCCGGATGACCTGGTCGCAGCAGTGTGGAACGGTTGGGGCGACCTCAACGGCGGTTCCGCGTCGGGCTCTTTCGTGGTCGGCGAGCCGAGCGAGGAGCAATTGCGTCAGCTGCAGGAGCAGGCGGAACGACGACGGTTCCGGGGAAGCCGCCGTCGCGGACGCACTGGCCGGTCCGACGTTCGAGTGGCCGGGACGAGAGTTCCACTTGATGTCCGCTTCCCTCGCTCTGTTCGCGGAGCCGAACTGGCTCGACACGGCTTCCGTGGATGTCTGGCCCGCGGCCGGGCACACTCCGCAGATGCTGTGGCCAGAGGACCGCGGCTGGGTGCTCGCGACCGAGATCGACTGGGACTTCACCATCGTCGCCGGCAGCCGTGGCCTCATCGACGCTGTGCTCGAAGACCCTCGTCTCGAGGCGTTCGCCATCGTCGACAGCGATGACCTGACGTGGTCGGGTGATCCGGTCAACCGACCCGAACAGGACTAGTCGTCACCATGCTGGAGTTCGTGTAGCCGATCGTCTACCGGTCATCAGAAGGGCGAAGGTCCCGCAGACCGCGGAAGAGCCCCGGCGGCATCAACACCATCAGCGGCAGCCAGGTCCCCACGCTCGTCGTGTTGATGATGAGGTTCACCACCGCCAACGCAAGCAGCACGCTCGACGTGCTTACGGCAAACCAGGCAAAGGGACGCGGCCATGGCTTGTGCTTCACGGGTCTAACGTAACGTCCGGTTGCCGTCCCGATAGCCGATCGGCATTCGAGACAGCGCGGACACCCGGCGACGTCCCAGCCTGCTTGTCGTGCTCATCGTGATCCGCGGCGCCTCTGGCTCTGGCAAGTCGACCCTCGCGGCGCAGCTGCAAAAGGAGCTGGAGTGGCCCACCGCGGTCCTTAGCCAAGACCACTTCCGACGGACGGTCTTCAAGGAGCGCCGGGACGCCGGGCGCGCTGACGGCATGGAGCACGCCGCGCTCCTCGAAGTCGTAGCGAAACACTGCCTTTCGGCCGGCCATGACGTCGTTCTGGAAGGGATTTTCCAGTCCGCCCGCTACGCAACGATGCTGGAACGCGTTGCGAGCACGTCGGCCGATGTCCGCTTCTACGCCTTCGACCTCTCGTTCGAGGAGACCCTGCAGCGGCACGCGGGACGTTCACTGGCGTCGGAGGTCAGCCCCGACCAGATGCGCGCCTGGTACCGCGGATGGGACCCGCTCCCGTTCGTGATGGAGCAGCCGATCCTCCCAAGTGAAGAGCTAGCCGCAGTGACTCAACGCATCCTCGGCAGCCGTTAGAGGATCCGTCTGCGAGGTAGTTCGATCACAAACCGAACAGGCCAAGTCCTCCTGAGATGGCGATCCCGAGTCCCATGACTATTGCCACCGTGCTCCCGATGATGACGGCCAGCCGTTGATCCTTGTTCATCCCCATGGCCCGAGCTTAGGAGTGTCCGGTAGCCGATCG
>NZ_JAUZVA010000022.1:0-4155 GCF_031844325.1 Curtobacterium sp. BRB10 | reverse complement strand
CCGCACCACCCCAGTCGGCCCGGACCACGCAGCAGCGCGGTCCGGGCCGACTCGCGTCGGTTGCGGTGGACGTGAGGAACGACGGACTGGAGGCGCGGGGCCAGATCGCACCGCGCCTCCAGTCCGTCTCGTCGGCGCTTCCACAGCCCCACCGCGTGCGGTGGCGACCGCTGCTAGGGTCGTCGCAGGCCACGGGAGGGGTGACCGATGGGGGATCTGCAGGTCGTCGAGACGACGCTCGATGCGCTGACGAACGCCTTGACACCGGTACCGCAGGCGGTCCGGCTGGACCGGGCCTTCAGCGACCCGCGAGAGGACGCACTCGGGTCTGCCGAGGTCGCAGACGCGCTGGGGACGGCGGGCACCGCCATCGCCGACCGCGCCGAGGTGCTCGCGCAGTCGCTCAGCGCCATCGGGCAGTACCCGCGCGAGGTGGCAACCAAGATCTCCGCGGTCGAGGACGACCTCGCGGGCCAGTCTGGCGGTCGCTGATGTCCTGGACGACGACCGACCCCGGAGCCGGCGACTCCGTCGCCGTCGCGGCGCTGGCGGCTGCGCGACGCACCAAGGCTGATGACCTGCAGGACGTCGAGCGGACCCTGCGTGACATCGCGAGCGATGGCCAGAGCGCCGACTGGAAGGGACGCGCGAAGGAACCGTTCCTGTCGAACATCGGCGACTTCGGCGCGGACACGATGATGCTCCGGGCTGCGCTCGTCGAGCAGGCGTCCGCTCTGGAGCGGTACGCGATGGACCTCGAGGCGGTGCAGCAGGAGCAACAGCGGCTCGAGATCGCCCGGGCTTCGGCCGCAGCGGCTCTCGCGTCCGCCCAGACTGCGTCCGAGACGGCTCGCAACGCAGCACGCTCGGCTGCGAAGGACGCGACCACGACCCCTGAGGCGGGCGCTGCAGTGCAGTCCACCGCGAACCGGGCCGACGACCAGCTGTCCCACGCAGTCGCGACGACCCGGTCCCTCGACTTGGAGTGGGACGCGCTCGTCGAGCAGCGTCGTGCGGCCGACCGGCGGTGCATCGACGCGCTCTCGGCCCGCCGGGCGAACGGACTTCCCCAGAAGCTGAGCGGGTCCGACATCGCGAGTGCGACCCCGTTGACGCTGCTCGCCCTGCTCCAGAGCATGAACGCCGACGAGGCAGCAGCGTTCCTGAAGGCCCACCCCGAAGTCGTCGAGACCATCCAGCAGGCCGACCCCGGCGCGGTGCGTGCGTGGTGGCAGTCACTCGGGAACGGCGACGACGGAACCCTGTCCCCCGAGCAGCAGGCACTCGTCGCAGCAGTGCCGTCGGTGCTCGGCGGACTGAACGGCCTCCCGCCCGCGGCGCGCGTCGCAGCGAACAAGAACCTCGCGGGGAACCGTCTCTCGGCCGTGCAGTCTCGACTCCAGGCGCTCCGACTGGCTCTGGCCTGGTCCGAGGCGCTCTCCGGTCGGACCGACAAGTCGACCAAGGACGAGATCGACCGGCTGGCGCTCGAGGAGAAGTACCTGCTCCGCGTCACGGCCGAGCCGCCGAAGACCCAGCTGTACCTGTACGACCCTGAGGACCATCGGATCATCGAGATGATCGGCATGCCGTCGCCGGACACGGAGCACGTGATCACGTACGTGCCGGGGACCTTCAGCAATGTCGAGTCCTTCTACAACGGCAGCGTGCAACAGGTCGGCAAGTGGTTGTACAACCAGTCGCCCGATGACACGGTGGTCCTCGTGGCGAAGGACGGCGTCTTCCCTGGCGAGGAGACCCCTGGGCCAGCCGGCGTCAACGAGGCAAACGACCCCGACTTCGCACTGGCCCCGGCTGAACGACTCCGCCAACTGTCAGCAGGACTGGATGTGGACCCGAACCTCGCGAACACGCAGCGAACTGCCATCGGACACAGCTGGGGTCTGGCGAACATCACCACGTCCGAAACCCTGGGGACCGAGTACGGGCAGGTCACATCGTTGTCCGGAGCGGGTATGCCGCCGATCTGGCGGCCCAACCCGATGACGACCTACACGGACCACTCTTACTACGACATCCTGCAACTCGGGCAGGGCACCCGACAAGTCTGGGACGGCAACAATCCACGGTGGAACCCGGCGTTCGGGCACGACGAGTACTACGGTCCGGCACCGACCGACGTCAACCCGTACGATTTCGGAAACCTGATGGACCAGCACAACAAGGTCGCACGCATCGAGGGCAATCGTGCCGTCCTCGACCAACTCGCCGAGGAGATCTTCGAGTGACCACCCGCTCCGCCTGGTTCGTCGCGGGTCTCGTGACGACGTTCGCACTGTCCATCACTGCCTGCGCTGGAGGACCATCGATGAAGGAACAACACGAGCCGGGCGCAACCGCCTCGGTGTCGCGGACAACTGCCGAACGTCGCACGACGGAGATCCAGGACCGGGTGATCGGTGCGATCCCGGACGACGCGGTCGCCAGCCGCCGCACGATCGACTGGACGCTGCTGGCCTGCTCGGACACCACTGTTTCGGCAGCGGGCGGCGCCGCGATCACGCTGGCGCGCCCAGTGGACGTCGACGAGACCTACGACGCGATCACCGCCGCTGTGCGGGACGACGGGTACACGGCCGCCACTGACACGACCGGCAAGGGCGCAAAGCGACTGACGCTCACCGGGACGAACGACGACCAGTACCTCATCACGATCTACAACGACACCGAGAAAGTCCGGTTGTCGTCGTTCTCGCAGTGTTTCCCAGGTTCATTGAACGACGACTGAGTGAACGCCCGCTTCGGCGGCCGTGGAGATGTGGCAGCCCAACAGACAGGCCACCTAATCGGACTCCTCATACGTCGACATCCTGCAGGTCGGGCAAGCGGCGGGCGGGGTGTGGGACGGGAACAATCCTCGCCGGAACCCTGCGTTCGGCCACGGCGAGTACTGCGGCCGCCGCCCGAGGACGTGCATTTGCACGATTCGGGAACCTCATGGACCAGCACGACAAGGTTGCTCGGATCGAAGGAGACCAGGACGTCCTTGACGACCTCGTGGAGGAGATCTCCCAGTGACCAGACACCCTGCCATCTCATCCGCCATCGGGGCGACCATCGCCCTCGCACTGACCGCATGCACCGGAGGGCAACCCACGACGGCAACACCGACGACGTCGTCTGGTTCCGATGAAGCGGAGGCCCGTGCTGCGGCTGAGGAGCGCACGGGGGCCGTGCAACGAAAGATCGCCGACACGTTCGACGCCGAGAAGATTTCGTCTGAGATGACTCGGAAGTGGGTGCTGCTCGCATGTTCTGACTCAGAGGTGCAGTCTGCCGGCGGCATCACCCTGCGCCTGACGAAGTCAGAAGCAGTGGATCCCGCGTACGGCAAGATCCGCTCCGAGTTCTCAACGGACCCCTCGTTCACTGCCGAGACAGACCGGACCGGCAAGGGCTTCGAACGGCTCGCGCTCAGCCGCGGCACCGGCGAGCGATACCTGGTCACCGTCGACAACGAGTCGCTGACCGTCCGGATCGCCTCGTTCTCGCCCTGCTATCGGGGTTCCTTGTCCGACCGTTGAGCACGCCGATGCGCTGGAGGCTCGTGCTTCCGGGACCGCAGTTCTCGACGGGGCCAGCGTCGATCTGAGCGAGGGAACGCCGAGCTCGTTTCGGGCTGAGCGACACCTTGCGTGGTTCACCGGGCGTGGGCTGTCGTTCGGCGCGAGCTCGTGGTGGGCCGGACGGGTGGCCCCTCCCGAGACTCGGTCCCGCGGACAGGTTGCGGGTGCCGGGGCCCGCAACCTGTCCGGCAGGGCGAGACTCGGTCGGCCGCGGCCGCGGCCGCGGCCGCGGCCGCGACCGCGGTCACGCGCGCAACGAACAACGCCCCGACCGGACCGGTCGGGGCGTTGCTCGTGGTGGTGCCGATCAGCGGATGACCGAGATGGTGTTGGCCTGGGGCCCCTTCTTGCCGGGGCCGACCTCGTACTGCACGTGGTCGTCCTGGGCGAGCGGCCGGGCGTCGGTCGTCTCGACGATGCTCGAGAAGTGCGCGAACAGGTCTGCGGACCCGTCATCGGGGTGGATGAAGCCGTAGCCCTTGGCGTGGTCGAACCACTTCACGGTGCCGGTGGGCAAGATCCCCAGCACGGCGTCAGTGGATGCGCAGCTGCGCGACCATCGGGCAGG
>NZ_JAUZVA010000021.1:0-4311 GCF_031844325.1 Curtobacterium sp. BRB10 | reverse complement strand
CGTCCTGCAGTTCCTCGGCAAGTAATTCCATAACGCCCGGCCACCGGCGTCACGCAGACGCAGGTGGCCGGGCGAGGAGCGGAGTGGCCATCGAAATGGACGAGAGCACCGCGAGCATGACGTATGGCGCAGAGAACACCGCCCGGAGCAGCCAGCGCATCCGGGCAGTCGGCAGCGGCTGGAGCGGCATACGCTCCGCGGGGGACGCGAACGATGGGCCGACGAGCCGAGAGGCCATCAAGGCACTCATACGTGCTCCTTCGGGTCAGTCGCAAACAGCGGGATTCCGCCGAGCCATTCGAAACCACGGCGAACACCGACACCAGACCTCAAACGGGGTACGTGCATGTCCTCAAGTTGAGTGGCGAGAGAGACGGACCACTCTCGTCTCGGTGCGGGCACGATTTCGGTGTCAACGCGCCAGGCGCGCGTCCGTGGAAGCGAGCGGGTCATCTTGGCTCGGCTTACACGGTGGATTCGGAGCCGACTTCTTCACGGTTCGGGCGACGGTGGAAGACGGGCCGCAACCACCGGCGTCCTCCCTGACTCCGGTGCGCCGCCCATATGCCTGCGGCTGCTGAGGCCAACGCAGTACCCCCGGATTGATATTCGGGATATGATGCGGCTATGCCTGTTCCGAAGTCTCCGACCAGCCAGGGTCCTCGTCGTCTTCTCCGCGATGTCGTCTACGAGCAGATGCTCGAGGCGATCGAGAACGGCACGCTCGAGGCGGGGGAGCGCCTGAACGATGAGGAGCTCACGAGCTGGCTCGGTGTCTCCCGTACTCCGGTGCGGGAAGCGATCGCCCGGCTCGAGTCCGAAGGTCTCGTCGAGATGGCCGCGAACCGGTACACCCGGGTCGCCAGCCTCTCCGGCCCGGCGCACGACCAAGCAGCCATGCTCCTCGCTGCGCTGCACGCGTGGGCGATCGATCACGCCGGCGAGGCGACCGCTGATGCGCGGAAGACCGCGGCCGCTGCCGCGAGCAAGCTCACTGCCGGCGTCGACGCGCACGACGTCGACGCGTACCGGGGACTGCAGGACGCTGTCGCGGCGCTCATCGCAGGGTTCGACAACCCGCTCTACACGGCGACCGAGGCAGCGGTGCGTGGACGGGTGAAGTTCCACGCCCCTGCCACAGACGCGAACATCGACTGGGACGCGGCAGCTGCAACGGCTGGCGCCCTCGCAACGATCTGACCGCCGCCGCTCGGCAGCGGGCGCGACGCATCCCGGACTCTCGCTGATGCCATTCCGTCCCCTGGGCTGCGGTCTGGAGCAGGGGTCTCACCAGCTCCCGCGCGGGCCGGAGTCGAGACGAAGCTCCTCCGGCCCGTCAACACCGCCCAGTGGGCTCGTGCGGACCGTGCGTTGAGCGATCGTCTAACGAGACGCATGGCGGGTCGCGAGAACGCGACGAATCGGCAGAATGACCTGTATGCAGAAGATTTGGGATCCAGTCAGCTTTGGCAACCTCGAGCAAGGTCACCCCTACGAGTTCTTCAAGGCTGGCCAGGATCCGAACGAGGAAGACCTCGAGCCCCGATGGGAGGGGCCGGTGAAGGTGCAGCGTTCGACCGACTCAACGGCGCACGTCGGAGAGCACTCCTTCCTCGTGGAGTCCTCCGATTGGCAGCCGTGGCGGCGCCGCGGTGGCTACAAGAGTTCCGAGTTGAAAGCGACAACCTGACCCGAGTAGCGGCGCGACGACCCCGGGAAGCCGAACATCCGTCATAGAGTCCCCTCGTGACCGGACGCGAGTGGCCCCGAATTGACGTGTCGATGAGCCAGATCCGTCGGGCTGGTGGCACCCTTCGCAATCCCGCCGCGTCATCCGACGAGCGCTCCGCTGCTCGGAAGCTTGCCGGGCAGTGGCGTGCTGCTCACGCGTATCCGACGAATACGTGGCAGATCCGGGTCCGCAGGTACGTCAGTCACATTCCGGAGGCGCTAGTCGCTCAGAGGATGAAGCGACTTCCGTCGATCGAGGCGAAGCTGCAGCGGTTCAGGAACAGTCAGCTCCACAAGATGCAGGACCTCGGTGGAGTTCGTGTTGTGTTACCGAAGCTTGATGACGTTCGAGAGCTGGAGCGGAAGCTTCTCGATCGCCCCAACCGGCACACGCTCGTGAAGCACACCGACTACCTCATGCACCCGAAGGACGACGGGTACCGCTCAATTCACCTTGTTTACGCCTACGGCACCGCCAGTCCAGGACCGTGGGAGGGATACAGCGTCGAGATTCAACTGCGTACGAAAGCGCAGCACCTCTGGGCGACCGCGTTGGAAACCGTTGCGCTGTTTACAAATCAGAAGCTCAAAGCTGGTTCAGGGGATGACTGGTGGCGCAGATTCTTCGCGCTCATGAGTGCGGAGATCGCCACCGCAGAAGGCCTCCCTCTCACCCCGGGCACTCCAGACAGCAGCGAGGAACGCCGGAACGAGATCTGGGAGCTGGAGCTGCAGCACGAAATCCTCGCACGCTTGCGCGGCTTCCGGCACGTTGTGGCTGAGGTGAAAGAAGGGGTGGAGGGTGCCAGCTTCGTCCTTCTCGACCTGGACCTCAACGACTACATGTTGGAGACGACGGGGTTCTCGGACCGGGAGGAAGCGACCAGGGCGTACGCCGCACTAGAGGCTGAAACTCGTGGGGATGAGGATCGCGACGTGGTGCTGGTCGCCGTCGACGGCATCGGCGGCTTGGCAGCCGCTTACCCAAACTACTTCGTTGACCTTGACCAGTTCATCGACCTGACCATGTACGCAATGGCCGTCAAGCGCCCCGGCGAGGAAAACGGTTGGGCGTGGCTGAGCCACTGACTCGACCTTGATTGTCCCCTTATCGGGAAGGCTCCCCCTCGCCCATCCAACGCTGTTCAGCAGTGATATCAAGTTCTTCGGTGGGTGGCCACTGGGCAGCGTCCGCTGTGACGAACACCGTCACGTGGGAGCTGTCTTCGTACCCGAGTCCGTGAGTGCGGCGAGTGACGCGACCCGGGCGACCTGCCGATATGTTAAGCACCCGGTAGTAGGGGTGCTCCGTGGCGAGGTAGATACTGTCGCCCTCGCCAGGGAGGAACGCGACGGGAACCGTGGCCGGGCCCAGGTGGCCGACCCGTTCCTGCCCGTTCATCACTTCGAATACAACGTCGATCGTCGGAGTCTCCATGTGGCGACCTTACTCAGAGGCGAAGCGCGCAAGGTCTCCGATATTCGTGTGTTGTTTCGCGTCTGCTCCGCAGCGGGCGCCCTGCCTTCGCTTCGCTTCGTGCAGGCCATCGGATTGATCGTGGCTGAGTCGGTTGGACGGGTGCGGCGATCACACCGGCGAGGGGAACGAGCCGGCGGCGGCAGTGCTGAGCGCATTCCGGAAGGTCCGGTTGACGGGGTCCGCTTGGTTGAACCAGTTCAAGGAGTCGAGTTCCTGCAAGTTGTCCGTGGCGAGTGCCGGCCAGGTGGGGCCGATCGCGGCTGCATCCAGGGGGTTGGCGTACCCGATGGCTGAGCCCTTGACGGGGATGAGACGGTCTCCGAAGTGGGGAAGCGTCCCCCAGAGGCGGTGCCGGCCATTTTCGATCTGCTCCCACCACGGGTCGACCCGCACAGCCTCGGCATTGGAGAACCACGCGCGAACGATCTTGACTTCCGTCGGCGCCAAGGCGACGGGCAGAGTGAGCGTGACGTCGCCGTTGTCCGGGAACATCGGGTTGACTGTCGAAGCGTGCTTGGAGAGCTCGTCGCCGATGTCAGCGACGGCAGCGGCGATGTAGTCCCACCGCTGCTGCATAGCGTCGGGCCAGCGTGGACCACTCAGTCGATCGGACAGGTCCGGATCTTCATCCACCCACGCACAGAGGTCGGCGCTGGTGCCTCGCCATCAGAAGCGAGGGTGGGTCACGGTGATCGTCGTCATGGCTTCACGCTACGACTCATGCTTCACATTGAGGACGGCTGAACCCTTGGCGTGTCCACCGGCCAAGTAACTACGCTCACGTCTCGTGGACGATGAGCTCGAGGCGCTGCAGTGGCTCACCGTCGACGAACTCGCGGCCGAGCGTCGCCGTGTCATCAAGCGGTTGAACCTCCTCGATCACTCTGCGACCGGGTTCTGGGAGGCCGAGGCTGCGCTGCAGCGCACGCTGGCGCTGATCGGACTTGTGCAGGACGAGCGACGGCACCGCTGATCGCAGTGGCGAGCTAGGAACCGAGCGCAGCCTGCGCTGCCCTGCAGTTGGGGCACCAGTCGACGTCGTCTGTTGAGCAGTCCCACCCGTACGATTCCGCGTGGCCGCGCGCACCGTGGTAGCTGAC
>NZ_JAUZVA010000020.1:0-4921 GCF_031844325.1 Curtobacterium sp. BRB10 | reverse complement strand
TGTCTTGGAGTTCCTCGGCAAATAGCTCTTCAACGGCTGGCCATCGGCGTCACGCAGGCACAGCGCCGGTGGCCGGCGACCGAAGCACTCGTGCTCGACGAGCTCTGGGGCTATCACGCCCTGTGGGCGGTGGCTCTGATCCATAGCAGAAGGGGCCCGTCTGATCGGGGCCCCTTCTGTCGTTCACATAGCCGTGGCTACCTGCCGCAGCTACTCAGAAACCGCCGGCGGGACGCACTTGGTAGTGCTTTTCGAGAGCGGTGACCTCGTCTGGGGTGAGGTCGATGTCGACCGCGGCGGCTGCGTCGTCGAGGTGGTGGGGCGTGGTTGTGCCGATGATCGGTGCGCTGACGACGGGGTTGTTGAGAACCTACGCCATCGCAATCTGCGCCATCGGAGCCACGGGCGCGCCGTCGCGGCCGACACCGCGCGACGACCTGGCGTCCCCGCGTGACGACAACAGCTCTCATGGCGACGGTGAGTGCGATCGCCGCCCTTGCAGCACCGGTCCCCGCCGCCGCAGCCACCTTCGGCGCCACCGCGACAACACCGATGAGCTCCATCGCCACCGCAACAGCGGTCCCCGCTACCGCGCTGAGCTGCACCGCCAACCCCAACGGGTCCGTCGCCATCGGCTGGAACTATGCCGGCGAAACTCCCCGGCAGTTCACCACGCTTATCGACGGCGCGGCCACTGGCACAGGCTCAGCAGGTACCGCACGCGCAACCACCATCAGTTCCTGGGACCTCTTCACCTGGAGAACCTCCACCGAAAGCATCCGCACCGACCTCACCGACACCTGGACCACAGCCTCCACCAGCACCGTCCGCATCGTCACGGTCCGATTCCTCGGCATCGGACGCACCTCCTGCGCCTAAGCGGCCCACAGCAGCACGAACGATCGCTTGCTGGTCACCGGCTGGTACAGCGGGCACCCGCACCAGTTCGGAAACCTATCGGGGAGACGCCGAACGTGCCCGCATCGACGCGCCGCTACGTCCACCCGACGGCCCACGGACCGACCCTAACGGGGCACTGAGCATCGACAACCTGCCGCAAGCGAAGAACCAGCGTTCTACCTGCTCCAGCAACAGGACAAGACAGTTGCGCGAGCAGACTCATGCTCGACGTCGTCTCTGCGGAGGCCAGCTCCGCGCTACAGGATCGAACGGCGAGGGCCAGCCCGCCCCGTCCGGGTGCAAGCTGGCCCTCGAGCTATGGAAGCGAACTGCGATTACACGGTTCGGCGGCGGAGGCGACGGCCGACGACCGCCGCTGCCAGTCCGAGCAGGAGCAGCGAGGCTGCGGCGATCATCCCGGGACGCGGGTCGGTTCCTGTGTACGCAAGCGTGCCATCGGCGCCCGTACCGTCCGCGGGAGCGGCGCCCGCGCTACCTCCGGCACCGTCCCCCACCGGGAGATACCGGAACGCAGACTCGGCGTTGATCCCGCCCGCAGTCGCGACGCGAAGGGCGGCGTCTCCTACTTCACACGGCGGCGTCGTGAACGTTGCCGTCGTGCCGTCTGCGGAGACGGTGACCTCGGAGGCGGGGATGGTGACGCCGCACACCGTCACGGTGGTCCCGCCGGGGACGAACCCGTCACCGGTCACGGTGACGTCTGTGCCACCCGTCACCGGTCCGGTTGCCGGCGTCACGCCGGTCACTGCGGGTGCCGGCACGTACGTGTAGGCGTCACCGGCGTTCGTCGTTCCCGTGGGATCCGTGACGGCCACGTCGACGGGGCCAGCGGTTCCGGCGGGCGTCGTGACTGTGATCCGCGTGTCTGTCGGGGTGCCGACGATGGTCGCGGGGACGCCGCCGAAGGAGACGTTGGTGACGTCGGCGAGACCGGTGCCGGTGATGACCACCGTCTGCCCGCCGGCGGTGGGGCCGGCGGTCGGGGAGACACGGGTCACGGTCGGCGCGGCAGCTGCGGGTGCGACGTACTGGTACTGGACCGGGGCGGCGATGGCGGTGGTGCCGGGGAAGCCGACGGTGACGTCGACGAGTCCGGTACCGGCGGGTGCGGTGACCACGATCCGCGTGCCGTCGTCCGACACGGAACGGACAACACCTGGGGTGTCACCGAACAGCACCTCGTCCGCGGCGTGCAGACCAGTGCCGGTGATCGTCACGGTGTTGCCGCCGTCGACGGGACCACGAGCAGGTGCGAGCCCAGTCACTGTCGGGGCGACGTACGTGTACGCCAGATCGTCGGAGGTGCCGCCGCTGGTGACGACCACGGTTGTCGGGCCGGCGGTGCCGGCGGGCGTCACAGCGGTCAGGGACGTGCCGTCGTCGGTGACCGTGACGTCGGTCGCGGGGGTGCCCCCGAAGGTGACCGTCGTGTCGTCGCCGAAGCCGGTGCCGGTGATGGTGACGGTCTGCCCGCCGGTTGTCGGTCCGTTGGTCGGGGTGATGTCCGTCACCTGAACCGCTGCAGCCGCGGTCGGTGTCTCGCATGCGGCCTGCGCGAGGACGACGGTCGCGACGGTGTCGTTCGTGAGCGTGACGTCGCCGACGGTTCCGTCGAGGGTGATCGTTGCAAGCACCGCGGTGGCGGCTGCGGTCGTTCCGGTGACCTCGACGCTCCGAGCGAGGTTCACCGTGAGGGTGACATCGGCGAGGTCGCCGGTGAGTGCATTGGCGGCTTCGAAGGTCGGGGTGTCGGCGTCGAGGGTGACCGTGTCGCCGAGCACGGTGAGTCCCGCGAGCGTGGCATCGCTGGTCGGGGTGCCCCCGACGGGACAGGTGGCCGTCGCGGTGGCGGCTGCAGCGGTGAGGACGTTCACACCGAACAATGCGGCAGAGGCTCCAGCGACTTCAGAGGACGCCGTCGACCGGTCGCGATCGCTGCTGACGGAGGTGGAGACAGCGTCCGCGCCGATGTCAGCTACTTCCGCATTCACCAGTGTCGATGCGTCGCCTTCGAAGGCGTCATCACCGCCCCCGGTGACGGACACGGCCCCAGCTGCGACGTTCACCGTCAGCCCGAGCAGATCACCCAGCGTCGGCACAGCAACATCGGCGCTGACACCGGTCGCCGATGCGTCCCCAGGAGCGGCAGAGGCAGGACCGGCGACGAGGAACGCACTCCCGAGGATGGTCCCCGCTGCGAGCGTCATCGCCGCTGCTCGCATTCCCACGCGTCGTTGCATGGTTCTTCCTTCCGTTGAAGTAACTCTCAGTTCCCGACGCTAAGCCGGTGCCGCACGGGTGCTGGCCCCCTCTTCGGGGGGCTGGACGTCGGGTCGTGAGTATGCGGGGGCGCGAAGTTCGCCGGTGGAATCTCGTTCATTGGTCTGAGTTGTCGCAAATATCCGCTGCACGACGCTCGCGACCATGCGTCTCGCGGATAACCGTGCTGCTGATCGACACCAGCCGATCAACTGGCGTTTCCGACCGCGCCGCCCCCGTCGCCGTCTCAGGAGGCCATCCATCCGTTGGGGGTGCGGAATGGGCGCAGCGTCCTATCCGCTGAGGTCGGTGCCGTGCTACCGGGTTGGGTGATGGTGCCAGTTGCGCGCTACGGTCCCGTCGCGGCCGCATGAGGCCGCAGTAGGGGAGCGGGGGTGGCGGTGTTCACGGGAGTGCTGTGGGAGGTGCGGTGTGCGTGGCATGACTGCCCGCTGTCGGGGACGGTGGTGGTGTCGTTTCGTCCGCATGCGGTGGGCCCTGCGGGGTGGGCGTTGACAGTGTGTGAGCATCATGCTGTCCCGGTCCCGAATCGTGCGGCCGGGCAGGGATGGGGTGTTGGTGTGAACGCGTTGCGGTTGCGAGGGCGGTCCGAAACGGAGTGGGACATCATCGAGGGCAGCTCCGACCGGGTCGTGGGTCGGGTGGTGCTGGAGAACGGTGCGTTCTTCCTCACCGACGTCGACGGCGAGACCGAGGTTGGTGCGTTCTATCGCCTCGAGCAGACGGTGCCGGCCGCGGCAGCAGTCCTCACAGATCCAGGTTTCGAGGTGCTGGCTGGCCCGTAGGTGGCCTGTGAGGTGCGGCTGGGGCTGCGGGGTACTGTCATGTGGGCTACCCCGCGTTCCCCTAGTTGCGGGTGCCCGATTCCCTGTTTTCCGGGCTGGCTTCGTCATGACCCTGCGTCGAACCCGACGGCGTTGTAGCGCGCGGGCGGTTGCTCTCGGACCCGAACCATCGGCAATCGCCCGCGCACCCTCTTCCTACCCGCACACCGTGATGATCACGCCTCGGAGCGGTGTGTGTGCGGTCAGTGGATGATGAGTGCTGCAACAACGAGCATGCTGGCGCCGATGGCGAGGGCAGCGAGTCCGTCCCATTCCCACGAGCTCATCCGCCGGACGCCGCGGGGTGGCCGCTGTCGGCGGCGCGAGCGCCGTCGACGGGAACGTGTCGCGGTTATCGTCCGCACCGTACCGACGGGGGCGGGGCATGCTGTGGGGAGCAGCTGGGTGGTTCCCGCTGTTAGTGGGGCGAGCTGGGACCTGATCGGCCTGGCTCGCCCCGCGCTTACCCGGTGCCGTCGCGGTGGACGAGTGCGCGGTGCCGGGGTTAGTGTCGCTGGCACGTGCGTCCGGTTTGAGCGTGCTCCTGGGCGTGCCGGGGTGCCGTCTGCTGCACGGGCGGCGCTCCCAGCCGGGGTGGTGTTGCTGCAGGAGGGTGACACCACCCCGGTCACCTTCGTCGTTAGGTGCGGGGTGCGATGGGGATGTCCCAGTAGGTGGGCTGTTCGTACTGCTCGGCCCAGCCGCGTCGCATCCGGGTTGCTGCTCGGTCGAACTCGTCGACGACGTCGGTGTCCGCGGTGAGGAGTGATTGGAGGCGGAGGCCGTCGTAGAGGGCGAGGAGCTGTTTCGCGCCGCGGACCGGGTCCATCGTTGCTGGTTCCCGCCCGTCGCGGACGTCTGCGGTGAGGCCGGTGCGGATAGTTTCCCGGAACCGC
>NZ_JAUZVA010000019.1:0-5541 GCF_031844325.1 Curtobacterium sp. BRB10 | reverse complement strand
AGTGCGTCTGGTCCTTGAGAACTCAACAGCGTGCACATTGTCAATGCCAATTTATTGATTGACCTCGTGCCTGGTCGGTTTGTCCGGCTGGGTCATGAAGCAATTCCTTTTGGATTGAAGATTGTCAGTAGACAGTCAACAGTCAGAATCAACTCGGTCTGATGCCTTCGGGTGTTGGGTCTGTATTTTTTTACGGAGAGTTTGATCCTGGCTCAGGACGAACGCTGGCGGCGTGCTTAACACATGCAAGTCGAACGATGATGCCCAGCTTGCTGGGTGGATTAGTGGCGAACGGGTGAGTAACACGTGAGTAACCTGCCCCTGACTCTGGGATAAGCGTTGGAAACGACGTCTAATACTGGATATGATCACTGGCCGCATGGTCTGGTGGTGGAAAGATTTTTTGGTTGGGGATGGACTCGCGGCCTATCAGCTTGTTGGTGAGGTAATGGCTCACCAAGGCGACGACGGGTAGCCGGCCTGAGAGGGTGACCGGCCACACTGGGACTGAGACACGGCCCAGACTCCTACGGGAGGCAGCAGTGGGGAATATTGCACAATGGGCGAAAGCCTGATGCAGCAACGCCGCGTGAGGGATGACGGCCTTCGGGTTGTAAACCTCTTTTAGTAGGGAAGAAGCGAAAGTGACGGTACCTGCAGAAAAAGCACCGGCTAACTACGTGCCAGCAGCCGCGGTAATACGTAGGGTGCAAGCGTTGTCCGGAATTATTGGGCGTAAAGAGCTCGTAGGCGGTTTGTCGCGTCTGCTGTGAAATCCCGAGGCTCAACCTCGGGCTTGCAGTGGGTACGGGCAGACTAGAGTGCGGTAGGGGAGATTGGAATTCCTGGTGTAGCGGTGGAATGCGCAGATATCAGGAGGAACACCGATGGCGAAGGCAGATCTCTGGGCCGTAACTGACGCTGAGGAGCGAAAGCATGGGGAGCGAACAGGATTAGATACCCTGGTAGTCCATGCCGTAAACGTTGGGCGCTAGATGTAGGGACCTTTCCACGGTTTCTGTGTCGTAGCTAACGCATTAAGCGCCCCGCCTGGGGAGTACGGCCGCAAGGCTAAAACTCAAAGGAATTGACGGGGGCCCGCACAAGCGGCGGAGCATGCGGATTAATTCGATGCAACGCGAAGAACCTTACCAAGGCTTGACATACACCGGAAACGGCCAGAGATGGTCGCCCCCTTGTGGTCGGTGTACAGGTGGTGCATGGTTGTCGTCAGCTCGTGTCGTGAGATGTTGGGTTAAGTCCCGCAACGAGCGCAACCCTCGTTCTATGTTGCCAGCGGGTTATGCCGGGGACTCATAGGAGACTGCCGGGGTCAACTCGGAGGAAGGTGGGGATGACGTCAAATCATCATGCCCCTTATGTCTTGGGCTTCACGCATGCTACAATGGCCGGTACAAAGGGCTGCGATACCGTAAGGTGGAGCGAATCCCAAAAAGCCGGTCTCAGTTCGGATTGAGGTCTGCAACTCGACCTCATGAAGTCGGAGTCGCTAGTAATCGCAGATCAGCAACGCTGCGGTGAATACGTTCCCGGGCCTTGTACACACCGCCCGTCAAGTCATGAAAGTCGGTAACACCCGAAGCCGGTGGCCTAACCCTTGTGGAAGGAGCCGTCGAAGGTGGGATCGGTGATTAGGACTAAGTCGTAACAAGGTAGCCGTACCGGAAGGTGCGGCTGGATCACCTCCTTTCTAAGGAGCATCTGGTCAGTGCTGGTCGCCCATCATGGGTGGTTGGTTGCTGGTCCAGGCGCCTGGTTCGGACCGAACGTGTCCGACGGGTAGCTCATGGGTGGAACATTGACAGTGCAGTTGGGAGTGATGCTTCCGACCTCAGTACGCTCTGCTTGCAGGGTTGGGACGGGTCGGGGTGGAGCTGCTGGCTGGTGCACGTTGTTGGGTCCTGAGGGACCAGGCTTCCTGCTGCCGCGTGAGTGGTGGTGGGGGTTGGGCCTACGGGTCCTTCGTCGGGCCAGGGTGAACCTACTGTTGTGGTGGGGGAGTGCTGGTGCCGATCGTATGTTGAGAACTACACAGTGGACGCGAGCATCTTTGATTCGCGTCATCCATGATCAGCCTTCGGGTTGGTGTGGTGACGTTGGATCGCAATTTTAATCTTTGTGGTCAAGTTTCTAAGAGCAAACGGTGGATGCCTTGGCATCTGGAGCCGATGAAGGACGTAGAAATCTGCGATAAGCCTCGGGGAGCTGATAATCGAGCCTCGATCCGAGGATTTCCGAATGGGGAAACCCCGCCAGGCGTTTTGCGACCTGGTGACTCCCGCCTGAATATATAGGGCGGGTAGAGGGAACGTGGGGAAGTGAAACATCTCAGTACCCACAGGAAGAGAAAACAACATGTGATTCCGTGAGTAGTGGCGAGCGAAAGCGGATGAGGCTAAACCGATCATGTGTGATAGCCGGCGGGCGTTGCATGGTCGGGGTTGTGGGACACGTCACTCAGTTCTGCCGGACTGGGGCGGTTACAGCGCATCATAGTCGAACCGGTTTGAAAGCCGGGCCGTAGTGGGTGCCAGCCCCGTAGACGAAATGGTGTTATGGCCGGATGTGTATCCCAAGTAGCACGGGGCCCGAGAAATCCCGTGTGAATCTGTCAGGACCACCTGATAAGCCTAAATACTCCCAGATGACCGATAGCGGACAAGTACCGTGAGGGAAAGGTGAAAAGTACCCCGGGAGGGGAGTGAAATAGTACCTGAAACCGTTTGCTTACAAACCGTCGGAGCCTCCTTAGTAGGGGTGACGGCGTGCCTTTTGAAGAATGAGCCTGCGAGTTAGTGATATGTGGCGAGGTTAACCCGTGAGGGGCAGCCGTAGCGAAAGCGAGTCTGAATAGGGCGTTTGAGTCGCATGTTCTAGACCCGAAGCGAAGTGATCTATCCATGGCCAGGTTGAAGCGACGGTAAGACGTCGTGGAGGACCGAACCCACTTCAGTTGAAAATGGAGGGGATGAGCTGTGGATAGGGGTGAAAGGCCAATCAAACTTCGTGATAGCTGGTTCTCTCCGAAATGCATTTAGGTGCAGCGTTGCGTGTTTCTCGCCGGAGGTAGAGCTACTGGATGGCCGATGGGCCTCAACAGGTTACTGACGTCAGCCAAACTCCGAATGCCGGTGAGTGAGAGCGCAGCAGTGAGACGGTGGGGGATAAGCTTCATCGTCGAGAGGGAAACAACCCAGACTACCAACTAAGGTCCCTAAGCGTGTGCTAAGTGGGAAAGGATGTGGAGTTGCACAGACAACCAGGAGGTTGGCTTAGAAGCAGCCACCCTTGAAAGAGTGCGTAATAGCTCACTGGTCAAGTGATTCCGCGCCGACAATGTAACGGGGCTCAAGCACACCACCGAAGTTGTAGATTTCGCACTATAGACAAGCCTTCGTGGTTCAGTCGTGCGGAGTGGTAGGAGAGCGTCGTGTGGCGAGTGAAGCGGCGGAGTGATCCAGCCGTGGACGCTACACGAGTGAGAATGCAGGCATGAGTAGCGAAAGACGGGTGAGAAACCCGTCCTCCGAAAGACCAAGGGTTCCAGGGCCAGGTTAATCCGCCCTGGGTAAGTCGGGACCTAAGGCGAGGCCGACAGGCGTAGTCGATGGACAACGGGTTGATATTCCCGTACCGGCGAACAACCGCCCAAGCTAATCCAGTGGTGCTAAGAGTCCTAACCCGGTACAACCGGATCCCTTCGGGGTGATGGTGGCCGGTCTAACGCTCGACCCCATGCTGGTGCGGTTAGCGTATGAACAGGTGTGACGCAGGAAGGTAGCTGAGCCAGGCGATGGTATCCGTAAGGTGAACCTGGTGTAAGGATGTAGGGCTGACGATAGGCAAATCCGTCGTCTGTACGCCTGAGATCCGACGCGTACCCGTAAGGGGAAATCAGTGATCCTATGCTGCCGAGAAAAGCATCGACGCGAGGTTGCAGCCGCCCGTACCCGAAACCGACTCAGGTGGTCAGGTAGAGAATACCAAGGAGATCGAGAGAATCGTGGTTAAGGAACTCGGCAAAATGCCCCCGTAACTTCGGGAGAAGGGGGGCCGGACGCGTGACCGGATGTACTCCGTGAGCGTTGAAGGCCGCAGAGACCAGTGGGAAGCGACTGTTTACTAAAAACACAGGTCCGTGCGAAGTCGCAAGACGATGTATACGGACTGACGCCTGCCCGGTGCTGGAAGGTTAAGAGGAAGGGTTAGCCTTTGGGCGAAGCTCTGAATTTAAGCCCCAGTAAACGGCGGTGGTAACTATAACCATCCTAAGGTAGCGAAATTCCTTGTCGGGTAAGTTCCGACCTGCACGAATGGCGTAACGACTTCCCAGCTGTCTCAACCGCGAACTCGGCGAAATTGCACTACGAGTAAAGATGCTCGTTACGCGCAGCAGGACGGAAAGACCCCGTGACCTTTACTACAGTTTGGTATTGGTGTTCGGAGTGGCTTGTGTAGGATAGGTGGGAGACTGTGAAGCGGGCACGCTAGTGTTCGTGGAGTCATTGTTGAAATACCACTCTGGTCACTTTGGATGTCTAACGTAGGACCCTGATCGGGTTCATGGACAGTGCCTGATGGGTAGTTTAACTGGGGCGGTTGCCTCCCAAAGAGTAACGGAGGCGCCCAAAGGTTCCCTCAACCTGGTTGGCAATCAGGTGGCGAGTGTAAGTGCACAAGGGAGCTTGACTGTGAGACTGACAGGTCGAGCAGGGACGAAAGTCGGGACTAGTGATCCGGCAGTGGCTTGTGGAAGCGCTGTCGCTCAACGGATAAAAGGTACCTCGGGGATAACAGGCTGATCTTGCCCAAGAGTCCATATCGACGGCATGGTTTGGCACCTCGATGTCGGCTCGTCGCATCCTGGGGCTGGAGTAGGTCCCAAGGGTTGGGCTGTTCGCCCATTAAAGCGGTACGCGAGCTGGGTTTAGAACGTCGTGAGACAGTTCGGTCCCTATCCGCTGCGCGCGTTGGAAATTTGAGAAGATCTATCCCTAGTACGAGAGGACCGGGATGGACGAACCTCTGGTGTGTCAGTTGTTCTGCCAAGGGCACCGCTGATTAGCTACGTTCGGACCGGATAACCGCTGAAAGCATCTAAGCGGGAAGCCGTCTTCGAGATGAGATTTCCATGCACCTTGAGTGTGAGAGGCTCCCAGCAGACTACTGGGTTGATAGGCCGGATGTGGAAGCGGGGACTAACGACCCGTGGAGCTGACCGGTACTAATAAGCCGAAGACTTGATAACACACTGATTTCCGTGCACGTGTTGCACGGGCT
This sequence comes from Curtobacterium sp. BRB10, assembly GCF_031844325.1. Lineage (NCBI taxonomy): Bacteria > Bacillati > Actinomycetota > Actinomycetes > Micrococcales > Microbacteriaceae > Curtobacterium > Curtobacterium sp. BRB10. The sequence goes on along the minus strand of NZ_JAUZVA010000019.1, from coordinate 240 downwards.
CGCGTCCACTTTGTGGTTCCCGACAGACGATCGGGAATCGAAACTGAATACACCGCTCTGTCTCCCACACGGGAGACAGCAGTCGGGACAGCTTTGAGACCAAGATCCATGGTCGAGAGTGTTCCGGTGGTCATAGCGAGAGGGAAACGCCCGGTCACATTCCGAACCCGGAAGCTAAGCCTCTCAGCGCCGATGGTACTGCAAGGGGGACCTTGTGGGAGAGTAGGACGCCGCCGGACT
>NZ_JAUZVA010000018.1:0-7227 GCF_031844325.1 Curtobacterium sp. BRB10 | reverse complement strand
GATGCCGGCTGCGTAGCTGTCCCCGGAAGGCGCAACTCGAGGGCAACTCGCTGAATCCGTCAGGCCGGCAACTGGGCGCGGGCAGCGTGGGCGGTCCGGACGGTGTCTCCCCGTACTGGGCCCGGTAGTAGGCGGAGAACCGGCCGAAGTGCGGGATCCCACTCGCCGCCGCAGCTATTCCGACCGGCTGATACGGGTTCGCGAGGATCATCTGCCGTGCCCAATGCAGCCGCAGCAGCCGGACCACGAGCGAGGGCGGCATGCCCAGGTTCCGCTGGAACGCTTCCTGCAGGCCCCGCTTGCTGTACCCGCTCGCCGCCGCGATCTCCGGCGCCGTCACCCGCCCCCGATACCGCACTGCGATACACGCCAACGCCCTGGCCACCGCCGGCTTCTGCGCGCCAACATCGATCCCCACCGCTGCAAGCTCACCCGTCGACGTCGACATGCACCGACCGTAGACCCACGATCACGAGTCGAGGAGGCCTTCCCCGAGGATGGCTGCCGCAGCCGGCACGGTCTGCTCGAGGCGGTAGAACGCGCCGATCTCAGTGTCACCGTCGACATCGGTGAGGAAGAACGCTCCGTTCTCAAGAACCACCCGGCCGACGATCCGGTCCGTCCGGCTCTCGATGATGTCCCACTGCGTCTCCGACCGGCCCCGCAACCGCAACGCGTTCACACCAACACCCCGCCCCTGCCCGGCCACGCTCTCGGGAACCGGGACAGCATGATGCTCACACACCGTCAACGCCCACCCCGCAGGGCCCACCGCGTGCGGACGAAACGACACCGCGACCGCTCCCGGGAGCCGGCAACCATGCCACGCACACCGCACCTCCCAAGACACGCCCGTCAACACCGTCGCACCCCCACTCCCCCGCAACGGCACCGTATGGCCGCGACGGGACCGTAACGCGCCACGGGCACTCGTCGCGAACCCGGCAACACCACACCGACGTAAGCGGATACGACACCACCACTCGTTCCTGCCACGAGCACCACCACCCGAAAGCCGATCCTCTGCCTGGCGGGTATCCGCGGTGACTCAAATGTGGGGTTGTGGCATGTGGGCTGGGGTCGTTGACTCGTGGTGACGTCAAAGTCGGCCAGCAGGGAGACCAGGACTGATGCGTTCAATCGTGTACACCAGCACCCAGACCCGTCCCATCACGGACACCGAGCTCGCGCAGATCCTCGCGGTCGGCCGCGAGAAGAACACTGCCCTCGGGGTGACGGGGATCCTCGCGCACAAGGGCGACAACTGTCTCGGGATCCTCGAGGGCGACGACGAGGTAGTGCAGGCCCGGTTCGAGCAGGTCAGCATCGACCCCCGCCACACCAACGTTCGCGTCCTGTTGGATGAGCAGATCAGGCAACGATCGTTCCCGGACTGGTCGATGGCCTTCCAACCCCTCGACCCACTCATGCAACACGTTCCCGGCTTCAGCGACCTCTTCGCCGAAGGCCGGCCGCTCGACCCGGCAGCAGGCCTCACTCGCGCCCGGGGACTGTTGGACTGGTTCCGGAAGCACCCGCTGGCACCATTGACGAGCCGAACAGCGGCAGACGAGGAAGCACCCCGCACGAGGGCGATCAACGGTGCGATCATCGCCCTCCACGACGGCGGCGTGACCCGGTTCACCCTCGACGTCGCCGCCGAGCATGCAGGGATGAGCTCCGTGTCAGTGCGAGAGTTCTTCCCCACCGACCGAGCATTGCTGGCAGCGACCGTGGAACGGTGGACGCAAGCGATCTCCGCACCCCTGGCACCGCTGATCAGCGAGAAGGGCACCGTCGCGTTCCTGCACGCCCTGATGGCCGCACATGCCGAAGAACCGGCGCTGATGGAGCTGCTGGCATACAGTCTCGCCTCCTCCGCAAACCCAACCCTGGACGGCGCGGACTACTACCGGTCCGCGTACCGACGGTTCCGCGAAGTCATCCACGAGGGCCTCGTCGCAGACGTTCTCGCAGGGCGGGAACCATCGACGATGGACCCGGTCCGCGGCGAAGCAGCTCCTCGCCCTCTACGACGGCCTCCGCCTACAACACCTCCTCACCGCAGACACAGACGTCGTCAACGAGTTCGACCGGGCCGCCGCACGCATGCGCCGCGGCTGGTCCGAACAATACGAACAACCCACCTACTGGGACATCCCCATCGCCCCACCCAGGTGACAAGGACCCGGGCAGGGCTGCAGCGCACCTCAGGTAGCACCAACCCGGATACGGGCGTACGCAAGGGGATGCGCGGGCGGTCGTCGTTGGTTCGGGTCTGGAGACAATCGCCCGCGCGCTACAACGCCGTCAAATTCGACGCATGATCAAGACGAGGTCAGCCCGGAAACGGGGAATCGGGCACCCGCACCTAGGGAACGCGGGGTAGCCACAGTGACGCTACGCCGCATCAGCCTCACGGCTCACAGACCGACCTCGCCTGGAACCTCGAACCCCAATACGGTGCGCGCCCGCCGTTGAACCGAGCAGGCCGCCCCACGGTTTCTAGCCAGCCGGCGGTAACGGGTCACCTTGGTGGTGACCAGCTCCGCCCGAATGCTCGCCGCAGGACGACGCCCCAGTCAGCGTCGGTGATCATTCCCGTCGACGTCTCCGTGCTGAACTGGCCATGCTCATACTGCAGAGGCGCTTGGCCCACCAGGTGCTCGCCGAGCTGCTCGGTAACGTGCCACGTCTTCCTCGCCGTCTCCGACGGCACCAGCTCGAGCTGCAGGCGATGGCCGTGCACCGACACCGTGTACGGAAGCTGCGGAATACGAGGCGGCATGCGCTCATTTCACGCCCTCCCCCACCAAACCCCCGCAGACACGCTGACGCACCCGAGCACTGAACCGTCCACTCCGATCTCGACCATGTGCTGCGGCCGGGTCCGTTGCGATAATGCTGCTTCTCGGAACATTTCGGTATGGGTGGAAGCACGCATCTGCACGTCAAACTGCATTCTGCTCGAGTCCGGACCTAAGCCGAAAATATCGGGCGCCGGAAGTATGAGAGGCCGCCGGCGGCGGCCACGGACGTCAGCACGCCGAGTAAACCGATTCCCCACTCGGTGCTGTCGAGCGGCGAGAACGCGTTCACCGCGACCGTTCCGAGTACTACCGGCAAGCAGAAGACTCCGATCGTCGCGGAAGCGAGCCAGCGCCGCGCGGTCTGGTTCCTGGCGTGCCGCACGGCTTGCCAGACGCCGAAGGCCGCAAACCCGGTCGGCGTGAAGAGCAGTGCGAACACGAAGCCGATGAGTGTTCCGGGGATGAGCGCTGTGATCGCGCTCGCCTGAATCGCGTCTCCCAGGTCACGTCCGAGGGTGGCAGCAGCGAAGGTTGAATCGCGGAGCCCCTCGATCACAGCAGCAGTGACGCCGAGCCACATGCCAACGGCGATCGCTGCGAGTGGCCACGCGATGAGGTCGCCGAGAGTGCGCCGGCTGGGCGGGGGCCCGGCCGGCGCACCGAAGGTGTTGTGCGTAGGAATCACGTGTTCACTTGGCAGCTGAGGGTGACTTCATCGGGGCCGAGACTGTTGGTGGGCGGGAGTCCGATGTCATTCCAGTTTCCCTCCCACGCGTCGGTGACGGGGTTGTAGGCCTCCTGGAAGGAGTACCAGTCACCGTCCCCGGCGATGAAATCGCTCGTCGTTGCGAACTTGCCGGGGACGCCCGGGCCGGCGAAGGACTGGTATGAGTCCGCAGTCAGCTCCCCGTATCCATCCCATGTGGCGATGTTGTCTCCGTCGTAAGCAGAAATCGTCCACCCCGTCGACTGAAGGCCGTGTGCACCCTCGATGGTTGTGTTGTAGGTGGGAACGGCGTCTGAATCTGATGACGAGTCGCGGAACGAGTAGATTTCGCCGTCGCCGCGCAGTGCCCAGCCGCGGCTGTTGCCTTGGGCGATTTCGTCGAACTTCTTCCCGTCGACGTCGTACTGCGCCCACGTGTAGTGGTGCGCGTGCCCGTCGTAGTCGGCGTCGAAGTCGTCCACGCGGTGCCAGATGTTGCCATCACTGTCGAGCCCGATGATGTCCCAGTTGAAGCCGGCTGCCTGCACGAAGTCGATACCGGAGCTGATTGCGGTTGGCACATCGAAGTACCGAGGGTCTTCCGGGTACCCGGAGTAGGAGTAGTCCGGGTTGCGACCCCAGACAGCGATGTTGCCGCTTTCTGTGACGCCGATTGCGGTGCTGCCCCCGGCGACGTCGAAATCACGCCACTTTCCGCTGATGAGCTGGGGGCCGTCGGCAGAAGCATCCCCCTCCGGATCGTGTCCGTTAAGCCCCCACGAGCCACCCCACGAGTAGAGGTCGCCGTCATCGGTGTAAAGGTACTCAGTCCGATCCGCACCGATGATCTTGGGATTGTGCAGTCCCTTGACACGGAACGGGTTGACCAGCTGATTGACCGTGCACCCGAAACCGCCGTAACCGTCAAGCACACTCGTGTCCCCGCTCCCCCAAACCTTGCCAGCTTGAGTGACGCCGAGAGATCCGCTGACGTCCGCCCAGCGATCAGTGGATCGGTTGACGGAGGCTTTAAGGGGCTGCGCGCACCACGTCGGGTGTTCGCTTGGGGTGCCGCCACGAACGATGACAACTGGAACTTCGCCGCCGCCTGCGACAAGGCAGTACAGGTGGGTCGCGGTCGAGTGGAACAGGTTCGACCAGTTCGCAGTCCCATTCCATCGGACCCACGCCTCGTGGGAGGGCATGGTGTACTGCCATCCCGCGACCCGAACGAGTCCGGTCACGTAGAAGTCGACGTACGCGTGGTAGGAGATGGACCCGAACTGTTTCACAGCTGGGCAGAACGGGTCGTTTGCGATGTGCTTGATGTTGACGTGCGTGTAGCCCTCGTCGAATGCTGAGTTCACTTTGAAAGTGATGTGATCCGTGGCAGCCTGTCGTGTGGCGACGACCTCGCCTGTGCTCTCATCGAGGATCCGTGTGTAACCAGCATCCTTATCAGTGACGACATGTCCCTCCCCCCAATCGACGTGGACGGTGGTCTGTGTGCGATAGGGGTGGTCGTCATCTGCGCTCGGCTGCTGGAAGCTGCGGTTGTCTCCGAGGAAGGTTTCGTGAGCTGCGTCGGCAGCTGACTCGTCCGCATGCCGCCGCACGTTGGACTGCGCTATGCACGCGTGCTGGATGAGCTGGTCGGACCAGTCGCCCCCGTCGCCGATCGTCGACCAGGGGATGAACGTGCGGTAGTTGAAGTCCGTGGCGCTAACAGCTGTCGGTGCCGCTGCGCGAGCAGCCTTGTTCAGTTTTCGTGCCGAGCTAGTTGTTGGAGCGGCTGGGGTGCGAACCGACAGCGTCTGAGAAGTAGAAAATTCCGGACTCTGAGCTTGAGCCGGTCCCGGGTTCTCAGTCGGCTCCGCCGTCGGATCCGCCGTCGGATCCTCAGTCGGCTCCGCCGTCGGGTCCGCCGTCGGCTCCGCCGTCGGGTCCTCAGTCGGCTCCGCCGTCGGGTCCTCAGTCGGCTCCGCCGTCGGGTCCTCAGTCGGCTCCGCCGTCGGATCCTCAGTCGGCTCCGCCGTCGGATCCTCAGTCGGCTCCGCCGTCGGATCCTCAGTCGGCTCCGCCGTCGGATCCTCAGTCGGCTCCGCCGTCGGATCCTCAGTCGGCTCTACCGTCGGCTCCGCTGCTTCAGCGTCAGTCTCGGCATTGATCGCATCGGTCCACGCCTCAGGGTCGAAGGTCTGTGCTTCGACGGTGTGGGAGGGCGTGGTCGCCGTCGTCCGGAGAGCGTAGGCGGTATCTGGGGTGAGACCCTTCACGACGTACGAACTCGTGTCTTGCACGCCCTGCGTGTCACCGTCCACGAAGAGCTCGAACTGCCCCGCGTCCGACTGAGCCTTCCACGAAATCGACAGCGTCGAGGGGGTGGTCGCGACGATCGTCTGAACACTGATAACAGGGTCCGGGGCTGAGGCAGCATCACCGTCGTCGCCGTCAGGCTTCTCCTCAGCGCTCGTGATGTCGGAGCCGTAGTACAACGTCTCCGTGAAAGGAACTTGATCAGCCGTATGCCCGGTCACGACACGGGTCTTCGATACCGTGCCTGAGTCGTCGCTGATGATGAGATCCGCACCATCGGTGTCGACGAAAGCTTCTGGATTGCGGACATCGACCTGTACCGCCGTCGTATCTGCCGGCTCAGCAGACGCCGCAGTTGGAGTACAGAGCGCAAGAGCGCTTGCGATGACCGTTACGACGGCGATGGTGACGGGCATTCTTTTCACGGGACCCCCAAGTTGTGAACTTGCCATGAAAGTAGCGAACAAGTTCAAGGAACGGATAACCCCCACTACGGGGGCAGCAGGGGGCGCGCGTTCAAAAAAACCGCTCAGTCGATCCGACTTACAGCAGCACCTGCCCGGTCCCCGCGTCCGCGACTACCGACTGAGGCGGTCTGCCTCAGTAGCAACCGCGCTGCCGCTGCTCGCAGAGCTAAGTGGATAGGCCTGACGGTGATGCCTTCACCCGCCCCATACCCGATCGGCTATCGGTACAGCTCATCCTCGGAGCGACAGGCCGATAGCGTGAAGCGATGGCAACCGGCGTGAAGTACGACTCTCTCTGGGATGAAGCGCACCGGTCCTTCGACAGGGGCACGCTCCGCGTGGATCACGCGCCCGTCGACGGTGACCCACGCTGGGGTCTCAGCCTCGTCCTGCTTCCGCCGGCGCACGTCGTTGACGCGGTGGCCGCGGCCGCCGCTGGAATTGGCAGCCTCTACGACGGCACGCACCACATCTACAACGCCGCCGACCTGCACCTGACTGTCACGAGCCTGGAGCCCTACCGCGACAAGGTCGCGCAGACAACGATCAAGCACTACGTCGACGCGGTCGAGCGTGCCCGCGATCTACTGGACGTCAACGTTCGGCTGGTTGGGCTCGGCGGCTCGCCTTCCGGCGTGTTCGTGCAGGGCTTCGACGACGAGACGCTGGTACCGATCCGGCGACAGATGCGTGAGGCAGCGGCGGACCTACACGACGGCGTCGCGCCGCCGATGGCGTTCGTCCGCGACACCGCACACATCTCCATCAGCGTCCACCGGGAAGCAGTCCCCGAGCCCCGGGCGGCCGAATACGTCCAACGACACAGGCGCTCTGAATTCGGCGACATGGCGGAAGCCACAGTCGCGCTCGCCCGGTATCGGGCGTCAGATCACTCGATGAGTGTCGAAGTCGTCCACACCGTCCGGTA
>NZ_JAUZVA010000017.1:0-8022 GCF_031844325.1 Curtobacterium sp. BRB10 | reverse complement strand
CTCGGAAGCCGACCTCGCAGCCGCACTGGCGACGGAGACCGACACCCCCGAGTCCTGATCAGGAGCGCCTGCCACCAACAGCCCGGCCGTGTCTCACGAAGGGACCCGTCACCGGGCACATCGCCGGGCGGGTCTGTTGAGACGCCGATACCCCCGGGTTCTCGCGGGCTCCCGACACGGCCGCACGTGTGCGGTAGCCGATCCTCAGGTTCAGTCACTCGCTGGCTTGTGTGCGGATTTTTTCGAGTGCTGGGTGTTCGCCGACGCCGGTGATGTTCCATGCTTCGGGGATCACGCGGGTTTCTGGGGAGGTGTGCTTGCTGCTGTAGACGCGGAAGGGTGTGCCGTCCATCGGTTCGATCACGACGTGCATGCCTTCGGCGGTTCCGGCGTCGAGGCGTGTGCGTACGTTTTCGGCGCCTGCGATGCGCATACGCGGATGCCAGATGCACATGCCGGCGATGGGGACCTCAGTGTCGAGGATCCGGACGCCGCTGTCGCCGTCGTTGCCGGCGGTGGTCGCGTTGAGGATTTGGGCGCCGTCGGAGAGCAGCTGTTCCATCGCTTCATCGCGTGTGCCGTTCAGGGTGGCGTTCATGGATTTGTAGTTGTGGATGACCGCACATCGGCCCTCGAGGAGCATCCGGGCGATGCGAGTCCAGATGCGTTCGTTGAGGTCGGGCATCGCTGCGGGGAACGGCAGGCTGACGTCGGCAAGGCGTTCGATCGTGCCGAGGTCGTCGGCGTACTCGTGGAGCTCGTCGTCGATGAGCGGGGAGTGTGAGGCATCGACTTGCGCCACGATCGGGTGCCCTTCGACCTCGAGGCGGAGTTTGTCGAGCTGCTTGAAGTGTTGCAGGAAGCGGGTGGCGCGTGCCACCGCTGCGGATGGCTGTCCAACCGCTTCGAGTGTGATGTCCGTTGATCCGTTGCGGGAGTCACGCGGGAACCGCCAGAGCATCGTGAGGCCGCCTTCGAACAGCACCTCGACGAAGCCACCGACGTCTCCGGCGTTGGAGTTGATCGTTCGACCGTTCAGTGCGCCAAGGAGTGTGCCGTCTCGGTCGTACGCTTCGACGCGGGCTGGTCGGGATTCGGCGGTGCTGAACATTGGGGTGAAGGACAGGGCGACGTTGTGCTCGACGCCGGCGAACCATTCGGTTGGCCCGTCGAGCACCAGTGACTGCACGACATGCTCGGGCAGGTCCAGTTGCTTCCCGCGTCCGTAGCCGAAGACGTCGTCGGTGAGCTTGCGGAGCTCGTCGTCGGCGCCGAACGCGGTGTTCATTGTGATGCGCAACGGTTCCATGACCGGGGCGTCGTCCCGCTTGGCGTAGAACTCCCATACGACGCCCCCATCGCGGAAGACGGGTTTACGCCCCCAGTACAGGCTGAACGTGTCTTGTTGCGCGAGATAGCGGTTCAGGCTGTCGGCGGCGTCCGCGGTCGTGGTCGGTTGCACGTCTTTCCGTCCGACCCGGTCGAGCGCGTTGTTGACGGCGTCACGGACCGCCCAGTCGTGCACGTCGGTGTGCTGCGTGAGCAGCTTGTCGAGCTCGACAGTCCCGATGACGTGCGCCGTGGTGGAGGTGTCGTGGGCGAGGTTCGTGACGAACTTCTGCTCGGCAGCGGTGAACTGCTCGGGTACCACGAGCGTCCAGTGGTCCGGTTCGTGCTGCAACGCGCTGCGGAACGACTTGGTGATCTGCTTCCGCCGGCTCTGCGCCCAGCCCGATGAGAAGCCCTCGGGGAAGTGCTTCAGCTGGTAAATGTGCACGATCCGGCCGCTGGCGGGATCTCGGAGCGCAATGTCGATGCCGGCATCGCCGCCACGACCATCTGGGGCGACGGAGACAAATCCGCGCGCATCTCCGTCACGGGTGATCAGGACGTTGACGATCCGCTCGAACTCGCTGCGCTCGAGCCGAGTCCAGTCAACGTGCGTAGCCATGCCCGGATCGTAACCGCCACAACGGACACCACTGCGGTGCCGCCTGCTGCGCTAGTTCTCTGACGCGTCGGTTCGGATGCGGCGGACGGTAGCGATGTCGGTTTGGCGGGCGAGGGTGCGGTAGATGGTGGTGCGGCTGACGCCGAGAACTTCACCGATCTGCGCGACGGTCATGTCTTGCTGTTCGTAGAGGCGACGCGCGGTGCGTGCCTGGTCGGGGGAGAGCCGGGGTGGACGGCCGCCGGTGCGGCCGCGGGCTCGAGCGGCGGCGAGGCCGGCGTGGGTGCGTTCGCTGATGAGGTCGCGTTCGAATTCGGCGAGGGCGGCGAACACGTGGAACACGAGCCGGCCACCGGGGGAGGTGGTGTCGATGGTTTCCTGCAGCGACCGGAACCCGATGCCGCGTTCCGCGATGCCGTGGAGTTGGTCGATGAGGTGTCGGATGCTTCGGCCGAGCCGGTCGAGCCGCCACACGACGAGCGTGTCACCGGGCCGGAGCTGGTCGAGCAGCTTTGCAAGCTCAGGACGGTGCTCGAGGGACCCGGACATGGTGTCGACCCAGACGCGGTAGCAGCCAGCAGCATGCAACGCGTCGAGTTGCAGCGACGCATCCTGATCGGTTGTCGACACTCGCGCGTACCCGAGGAGCTCACCCATGCCGGTAACTGTAGCGAAACCCGTCAGCGCGTCTGCGTGTCGGTACGTAGTTTCCGGGACTGATTTCCGGTACAAGACACGCCGGTGCAGCGGCGTCTCGGCGACCATTGCCGGTGAGTGTGTCGTATTCGAACGGTTTCGTACACGGGTGGGATGACGCTGTCGGGACATTCCACTTCCGCACTCGGGCTGTCGCTGCTCGATCCGGCGAGACTGACTGGATGGGTGCTGCGCAGATTCGCTCCGTCACTGACCGGGAATGGTCGGTGCATGATGCCGACACGGGCGAGCGGATCGGTTCGGTCCTGCACGAGAATGGTGCGTATTTCCTCACCGACGCCGCGGACCGGGATCTCGGAGCGTTCCGTCTCCTCGAGCACGCCGTCCGGGCGCTCCCACCCTCGCGGTCAGGAGAGGCTGCGCTTTGGCGAATGGGGTGGTGGCTCGGCCAGCACCTCCCCAGAGCTCGCTGCCTGCTGCTCCTGGGAGGTATGGCCGTGGCAGCTGTCATCTCTGCGTGTGTGTTGCGTCGTCGTCGCTGACTGTGTTCTGCGGGAGCGGGTCCGGCTTCGGCGTAGGTTTCGCGGAGTGAGTACGAATGAGGAACCGACCGAACCGGTCATGGATGGTGCGATCGACGCTACCGACGCTGCGAAGGCGGAGGGTTTGGTGAAGCAGGTGCAGCACGACCACCCGGGCAGCAGCGCAGATCTCGTTCGGGACCTGCAGATCCGTGCGAACGAGACCGGGGTCGCGTCCCACAACGACGGTTGATCGCGTTCTGCGGGTTCCCGCGGGGTAGCTGCTACCCGGGAAGAGGTTGACGGTGAGTTCTGTCCAGGAGAATCACCGAATGACTTCACCCACCATGGAGCGAACTCGCCTGGTTGAGCGCACGCCAGATGTCGCTGCAGCACGCACAGCCGTTGCGCGAACGCATCGCACCTTCGGTCTTGATGTCGCCCAGAGCGGGGTGCCGTTCCGGTTCGAAGAGACCATCACCGGGACAGTGTTGCTGTCGCTGGAGTCCACGCAGTGCACCGGAACCGTGCGCGGGGAGGTCGCGCCCGATACTGCCGTGACCGTGGTGTGGTTGAAGTCCGGTCGTGGCGCCGTGGATGGGAAGCCGCTCTTGCGGGGTCGGCCGGTGCTGTACCGGGAGGGCCGGCAGTCGTTCCGGTGGGATGGGTTCCAGAAGGACCTGATGCGCATCGACCGGGCGACGGTCGAGCAGGTCGCCGCGGAGCGGGGTGGGTGGAACCTGGCGCCGTTGGAGTTCAAACCGCATCACGTGCCCGAGGGGGCGCCGCTCGCGGCGTGGTGGTTGGTGGTGCGTGCGGTCGCGGCGGAGATCCTCGGCCACGTTGGACCGGTTCCCCGAGAACGGGAAGAAGAACTCACCCGGTTCGCCGCCGCCGGCTTGCTAACTGCGGTTCCGCACTGGCCGGTCGGGCAAGGTCGGGAGGCACCGGCGCGCACCCGGTTGACGAAAGCCGAAGCGTTCCTGTTGGACCACATCGCCGAGCGGATCACCGTCGACGACGTCGCGCAGGCTGCGGGTATGAGCGTGCGGGGGCTGCAGGGTGCGTTCCAACGCATCCACGGGGTCTCGCCGCTGTTCTACTTGAAGGGCATCCGCTTGCTGCTGGCGCGGGAGCAGCTCGAGTCCGGTGAGGCGGAGTCGGTTGCGGCGGTCGCCCGATCGGTCGGGCTGACGCACCTCGGCCGGTTCGCAGCGTCCTACAAAGCGGAGTTCGGTCAGCTCCCCGGCGACGTGCTGCGTGGCATCGCGTGACCGAGCGCACTCGCTGACCGGTATCGAAGCGCGGCGTCGAGGACGACGAGTCGGTAGAACACGGTCCGGTGCGCGTCCGTGAGACCGCTGGGGGTGGTCAGCATGGCGGCTCGATGGGGGTGGTCTCGACGTGGCGGTCGAGTGCGGTCTGTGCGGCCTGCAGGGTGCGGTAGTCGCCGAGGTACTCGCCGAAGCCGTTGCGGACGAAGAAGTGGCGGCCGTGCTGGTCGATGGTGCCGGCGAACGCGCCGCCATGGTCGGCAACCCAGAACCCCGCGTCGGCGGCAGCCCACCGCAGCACGGCTGAGGAATCGGGGACGGTGAGCGCGGGGGAGGTCTTGCGGTGGTGCAGCAGGATGCTCATGCGCGGGGCTTTCTGAGGAAGTCGCCGTACGTCGGCTCGGTCGGAGAGATCAGCTCGTCACTGGTTGCTGGGGTGGTGGTGACGATGGTGGGGAGGTCGTTGATGCGGGCGACGACGATCGCGTGGACCTCAGCCGGCGTCAACAGTCCCCGGCGATGCCACTGCTGCGGATCCGCCCGCGGGCCAGCTTCGAAGAGCGGTGTCGCCGTGGGTTCTTGCAGGAGCGGCCCCATGTCGATCGGCTCAGTCGGCGTCGTCGCCGCGTCGTCGCTCACCAGGCACTCGCGAGGACGATGGCTACCGTCGCGACGGTCACCGAAACGAGCCCGGTCGTGACCGCGAGGACGGCGAGACGTCGGGTTCGGCGTGCGTGCTGCACCTCGGTCAACGGGGACCGCTGTGCACCGTAGTGGGCGGTGAAGATGAGGTCCGCGCGGGGTGCTGGCACAGGTGCAGCAGCGGGAGAAACAAGGGTGGGCGTCATGCCGAGCGGCCTTCCCCGTGGCATAACCGGCCACGGTGACTGGTCAGGCACCACCACGGTCGTGCTGTCGGCGAGAAGCGCCGGCGTCGTCGCGACCGGGGCGCGGGAGTCCTGACAGCAAGTAGGCTACGAACCCAGACCAGCCGGCGTCTAACTTCCTTAACTAGAAGCGTTATCTGGTCAGTCGGTCGGGTTGGTGGTGTCCGTCGCGGTGCGGTCCACAACCTCCTGCACGGCGGTCGCGAGTGCGGCGATGCGTTCCGCTTCCTCCGCGGGGACTGCGTCAAGGAGCTCCTGCACGGCCGCGGGCAGGTCTTCGTATGCTCCGGTGAGGCTGTGCTGCCCGGCTGTGGTCAGGCGCACGATGCGGGAGCGGCGATCGTCCGGATCCGGCTCCCGGACCGCGAAGCCCCGTGCGACGAGCCGGTCGATCGTCATCGTCGCCGCAGCACTGCTGACACCAAGCGTTTCGGCGAGGTCCGCTGCGCGCGCGGGAGCGCCGGCGGCTTCCCGTGCGGCGAGGAACTGCACCGTCTGGAAGTCGTTCGCTTTCAACCCCATCCGGGCACGTGCCCGGTTCTGCAACATCGTCTCCGCGACCCGAAGCCGGTTCACTGATTCCAGCAACAGCACCCCACCCGGAACCTGCTCACCGTGTTCCACCGTCACCACCTCCAGCGGCACGTCCCGCGCAACCTGTTCGGGACGTCTTCGAGTTTGGCAGGCCGCCGCCGAGCCGGCATTCGGGCTGCGCCGTACCCCGACGTGCCGGGGCGCTCCCGGCGGGTCGGCCTACCGTGGCGAGCGGACCACGTCAGGAGCACTCATGGGCGATCTCGCCACCGCACTCGCCCAGTACCGGCATGCTGAATCGCAGCTCCGGCACCGCAAAGACAGCGTTTGTGGGACCTCGGCTACCGAAGCGCGAGCCTTGACGTTCATCTACGCTGCCGCCGATGCCCAGGCGCTGCCGACCGCGAAGCAGATCGGTGCGCACCTCGGCATCAGTTCCGCGTCCGTCACTTCGCTTGTCGACCGGCTCACCCTTGCCGGACTTGTCGTCCGCGCCAAGCACCCCACCGACCGCCGCTGCATTTGCATCAGGCCCGTCGGGAATCGCATCGACCCGAACTCCCTCGCTGGACTCACCGGCCGGATGAACGCCCTCGCCGCCGCGTACCGCGGCCGCGACGCAGCCATGATCGCCGGGTTCCTCACGCAGCTGACCACTCTCATCACCGACGAAGCGGCGGACGACGACACTGCACGAGCCGCGGCCGCGTAGCCCAGCTTCAATCTGTCTCGGCAGGGGATCGGCTATCGGGACGTCTCGATCGCGAGCTGGGTGACCTCGACGACAGCGTCGGAAGGCATGTCCGGGTAGTAGTTCTCGCGCAGCTGCTGCGCGAAGAGCTGCATGTCAGTCTCCGGCGGCTGGTGGGCTTGTTCGGCAGTGAGGGCGTCGAGCCGGTACTGGTGCACGGCGATCACTGTGCCGGGGACCGGCCCTGCCGTCGGGTGTTCATCGAAGACGAACACGGCTGCCCCCACCGGTACGTCCTCGTTCCACCGCACGGTGGTGACCTTCTCGCCCGACATCACTGCTTCGTGGTGCTTGCGATGGAAGTGGATCGTGTTGGGTGCTGCACTGACCATGTGCCCAGTCTGCCGTAGCGGCAGAGGGCGGCGACCGACGTCCCGGTTCCGGCGGCGGTCGGACTACCAAGGCCAGGACCGTCCGTTGAAAGACCCTCCAACGAGACGACTCATGGTGTGATCGTCGATAGCGTGGAGCGGTGACTTACGACCGGTACGAGCCCTATCGGACGAGCGCCGTCGACGCGGACGGAGGCGCCTCGATTTACTGTGAAGAGTCAGGCAATCCAGACGGTCTGGCTGCCCTCTGGCTCCACGGCGGTCCCGGAGGATCACTCGGTAGCGGCTGGTACCGCACCCACTTCGACCCGGCACGGTACCGACTCATCGGGATCGACCAACGCGGCACCGGCAAAAGCCGCTTAGTGGGCGAACCGCATGGTCGGATGGATCGACAGAACACTCAGCAACTCATCGACGACATCGAAACCGTCCGCCGAACCCTCGGGATCGACGCCTGGGTCGTCACCGGGATCTCCTGGGGAACCACGCTCGCGTTGGCGTACGCACAACAACACCCGCAACGTGTCCGCGCACTTGCGCTCATGGCCGTGACGACAACCAGCCGGAGCGAGGTCGAGTGGATCACGGACGGCGTCGGTCGATTGTTCCCAGCGGAATGGGACGAGTTCGAACGTGCCAGCCACCGACGTTCCGGCGAACGGATCGTCGACGCCTATGCCCGTCTCCTAGTGTCCTCGGATGCCTCGACTCGCGAAGCGGCAGGTGCGGCTTGGGACAAATGGGAGAACGTCCACGTCTCCTTGGACCACCCCGAGCTTCGGAACGAAGGACACATCGGTCCTGATCGCCGCGAGGAGCTTCGCTCGGCTGGTGACGCACTACTGGAGCAACGACGCCTTCATGTCCGGAGACAACGCAATCCTGGCTCGGCTCGACCGCATCCAACACATCCCCACCACCCTGGTGCACGGCCGAAGAGACATCAGCGGCCCCGCGGTGACAGCCTGGCGGCTCCACCAGGGTCTCCCACAAAGCACGCTCACCATCGCGGAGGATGAGGGACACGGCGGACCCCAGCAAAGCGCCGAACTGACACAAGCACTCGACCGAATCGCAGCGGGCGCCTGAACCGAAGGGGGCGCCCGGTAGCC
>NZ_JAUZVA010000016.1:0-11797 GCF_031844325.1 Curtobacterium sp. BRB10 | reverse complement strand
AAACGAGACGGTGTGCCGACGCAGTTGCACGCGCCGCCCCTGCTTGGCAAACGACCATGGCGCGCCTAGGCCCTCGCTTCGAGTCTCTTGGCTAGATTCCCGGCTGTGACGCGAGATGCCCCCGATGAGCAAGTGTCGGCTTCAGCTCGGCGCTGGCGGGTAGCTCGGCGCATCGTGGCATGGGTTGGCCTGATCGTCATCGGCGCCGTTGCTGGTCGACTTCTTCCACCGTTCTCCATCGATTGGCCTTGGGTTGGCACGTTCGTCACCTCGCCAGGGCTTGGAGGACTCGCTGCTGTTTGCGCAGCGATCATCGCGCTGGCCGCAGCGCTCTACACAAGCCGCCGGAGCGCGGCGGTTGCGGCCAAGGACCGTGCTCAGCGGGACCGCCTCGCAGGGGAGGACCGGCAACAGCGTGAACTCGCGGACCAGCGGGCGCAGTGGTGGACTCGATTCACCTGGGCCGCAGACCGAGCCGTTCAGACGGAGACCTCAGAGCTAGGGATCTCGGTTCTCTCGCAGCTGATTGACCAGGACTGGGTGACGGTAGAGGATAACGAGATCGCGATCGCGGTCGCAGACGTGATCCAGCCGCCCACGAGTAGCGTGACGAGTGTCGGCGCGGTGGCGGAGCCGACGAAGGAGGAGCAGGAATGACGCAGTACAGTCCTCGTGCTCGAGCACTTGCTCAGCAGCTCCGAGCGAAGGCGACACGTAACATCGCAAGCAAGCAGGGCGGCGGGGAGAGTTCATCCCGGCTGCTGCACAGTTCCGAGCGGACTGTGGCGCCGAAGAGCGGACCGCAGACTGCCGAGCGGAAGCGGTCCTAGCGCTTCGACCTTGCTCGCACATAGATACGAGGGCCTCGATCTCAGTTCCGATGAGATCGAGGCCCTCGACTTGTTGCCGGCTGGTTCTACTTCCCAGTCTCCGACTGGCTGGTGTTCGGGTGCCGTGCGGCGGCGGCGCTGGAGATGTACCGACCGCTGATCCCGCTGCGGTAGTGCGTGCCGTTGCCCGTGTTGCTTCCCGTCTCCCGGACGCTCGTGCGCGGGTGACGCGCGGCAGCGGCGTTCGAGATGTACCGGCCGGAGATGGTGCTGCGGTTCGCCATGATGACGCTCCTCGTTCTCGATGAGCCGCAAGGTGTTCCCTGCGGTGCTTGCAATACTAAGCAAAGCCACTCAGGAGCGCAAGGTGCGCCACGCGCTGCTTGGTGAACCGAGCAACGTGCGGCACACTAGGGAGGTGACCCTCCCGGATGTCGAGCTCAGTGAATCTCTTGGTACGCACCTCAAGCGCGCAAGGGTGGCCGTTCCGCTCTCGCTGCGCGCCGTTGAGGCGCAGACCGAGGGGATCTCCAACGGGTACCTCTCGCAGATCGAGAGTGACCAGATCCGTCAGCCCTCACCGAACGTCCTGTACCAGTTGGCAAAGGTGTACGGGCTCGACTACCGCGACCTCTTGGTACGGGCCGGGATCCGCGTGCCAACTACGGTCGACATCTCAGAGCGAGACGCCGAGCTGGCCGGCATACCACTTCGTGCACTGGCCGACCTGTCCGACCACGAGCGCCGACAGGTACGCGATTTCATCGCTTGGATCAAGAGTCAACGAAGCTGACGGAGCAATGATGGAACCGATGCCCGCCCTTCCGGTCGACCAGATTCGCCGGCACGCGACCGGAGCCCTGCGCGCAGCAGGCCTCGGCCCGCACTCGGTTCTGCCCATTCCGCTCGCCGATGTCGCTACTGCAGCCGGGCTGCATCGTCAGTCCCTCTACGACCTCGGCGGGGAGGAAGAAGTGCCGCCGGCACTGCGCGGCATCTTCAAGAAGATGAAGGCGACGGTACTCGGCGCGCTGTCCATCCCAGAGCGCCGCGTCTTCATCGACGACACGCAAACCACAGCCCGCGCACGGTTCACCGAAGCACACGAGATCGGGCACGACGCGCTTCCGTGGCACCATGACGCGTATTACGGCGACGATCGCTTCACGCTCGACCCGGCCAGCGAGGCGGGCATGGAGGCGGAAGCGAACCAGTTCGCGGCCGACGTGATTTTTGCACTTGACCGCTTCACCGAGCAGGCCGACTCGTCGCGGCCTTCCATCGATGTTCCGCTCAGCCTTAATAGCGAGTACCAGGTCTCCGCGCAAGCCGCGGTTCGACGGTATGCAGAAACAAGTCGGCACCCCGTGGCGGTGCTCGTCGTGGGGCGGTACCTGTCCAATGGCACGCCGGCATCAGTCCCAATTTTCCAGGTGCATCAAAGCCCAGCGTTCACTCAACGGTACGGCCCGGTTCAGCAGGCCCTGGGCGTCCGACGCCTTTCAACGCTGCTGTACCCCGACCTCCGACGACTGTCTGTGGACCATCCCGCCCACGTCGACGAGACCACGATGATGCTCACCACGAACCGCGGCAAGGTCCACTTCCGCGCCGAAGGGTTCACCAACGGGCACGTCGGGATGGTCCTGCTGACCCGCAAGCAACCCACCCTCGGTAGGCCGGTCCAACTCGTCGACCTGCAAGGTCGGCCATTGCACTGACGCCCCTTTCGCGATGGAGCCGCGCGACGAGCATCGGCCGATTGTGAACACCCACTGGCCGAGGCCGAGCTCGCGCGCCGCGTCGGCGACGGTCGTCTTGGGCGATGAGTCTGTCGGCGGTTGCGCCCGCGAGACACCCATCTCCGCTTCGCGACTCCTGCTTTCCATCCACGTTGCGCATGTGCCAAAAATGATCGTTTGTGTCACATCTGGGTTCGGACTTATGCGAGGGGCGCGATCGTCGGCGAGTCGTGTAGCGGATACCAGTGCCACTATCTACGCATCGTTACCCGGCGTCAGGGACGAGTTCCGCTACGTTTCTGCTCGTGGGTGAGCTTCTTGGGTATGCGCGGGTGTCGACGACGGATCAGGATGCGGCGTTGCAGCTTGATGCGTTGCACGCTGCTGGCTGTTACCGGATCTGGACTGACACCATGTCCGGGTCGCTCGAGCACCGTCCGGAGCTGGTGAAGCTGCTCGACCAGCTCCGCCCCGGCGACACGCTTGTGGTGTGGCGGCTCGACCGACTCGGACGGTCGATTCGGAACCTGATCGATCAGCTGCAAGTACTGGGGGAGCGGGGTGTGGGGTTCCGGTCGTTGCAGGAGTCGATCGACACGACGTCTCCGGGCGGCCGGCTGGTGTTCCACGTGTTCGCGGCGTTGGCGGAGTTCGAACGAGACCTCATCAAGGAACGCACCCACGCCGGCCTTGCTGCAGCGCGCGCTCGTGGGCGGACTGGTGGCCGGCCGCCGCGGCTGTCGGCGGATCAAGTGCGAACGGCTCGGCGTCTGTATGAGCAGCGGGACATGACGGTCGCGCAGATCGGCGACGTGCTCGGGGTGAGCCGGACAACGGTGTACCGGGCACTGCGTCGCGAGAGCGATCCGGTCGCGGGACGTCGCGGCAAGACGGTGACCCCGTGACTTGTGCCGGCGGGGCTGCAGCCGCCGCATCGGGCGATACGCGTTGTGCGAGTGTGTTCGGCCCATGGCGCTGTGATCGTCTGGCTGATCATGCGGGGGAGCACCGGCACAAAGACGGACAGCAGCGCGCGAGCTGGAACGAACCACTCACGGGGAAGTCGCTGCGCGATCTCTGACCCCTCCACCCAATCGGCGGCGAGGCGTCATCGACCGTCCGCCTGTCCGGCCGGGAGCTGCCCGCATGCGTAGGCGCGCCACCGGTGCTCTATCGGTTCCTCGGTCACCGTTTCGACCCCCTTATGTGGGGGTGCGGTGCTGAGAGATGCTCCGTAACGTGCTGGGAAGTTGCGCAGTACAGCCATGGGGGCTGTGCGCTGGAGCAACGTCTTGAGGGGTTCTTTTCGCGTGTTCGCTGCGTCGTTGTCGGGTCGTGTCCGTGGAGTGGTCCTGGCGGTGGTGACGTTGGTCGCGCTGCTGGGTTCGTTGTTGGTGGTGGTGTCGCAGCCGGCTCCGGCGCAGGCTGTGGTGACGGGGTCGGGCGGGCAGTACGTGCCGATGCCCTCGAACGCACGTGTGCTGGGTGGTGCGACGGAGAAGGGCGTGTTCCGCACGGTCAAGGTCGCCGGAGTCGCCGGATTGCCGTCTTCTGGGATTGGCGCGGTGACGATGATGGTCACGATCGCTGACCCGTCCGGGTCTGGGCAGTTGCAGGCACGCGCGGACGATTCGGACGCGGCGACGCTGCTGATGATCTACAACTCCGGTGTCGGCGGGAACACGTCGAACACGGGCCTGCTCGCAGTTGCCGACGACGGCACGATCCAGGTGATGACCCAGACGGCGCAGTCGAAGGTCATCATCGACATCACCGGCTACTACACGTCCACGAAGAACGGCGTCTCGGCCGGTGGGTTCGTGGCGATGTCGCCGTCCCGTGTGCTCGATTCCCGTGGCGGGATCGGTGCCGCGCAGGGGCAGATCCCTGCTGGTTCGCAGCGCACCATCCAGGCAACCGGCTCGAACGGGATCCCGGCTGGCGCTGCGGCGGTCGCGGTGAACATCATCGTGATCAACCGCGAAGCAAAGGCCGGCTACGTCCGTCCCACCCCGACCGGTGAGACCCGCAGCACGGGCGTCCTGAACTACAACTCCAACGAGGGCCAGACCACGGCGATGAACGCGCAGGTCGCGTTGAGCGCTGACGGGAAGTTCAGCATCGACACCGCCGAGGGTGGCGGGAAGATCGACCTCGTCGTCGACATCCAGGGCTACTTCCTCCAGTCCAACCCCGGTGGCGGCTTCACCCCGCTGCAGGGCCGCCTCATCGACACCCGTAACAGCTCCAGCATCGCCTCGGGTGCATCGTTCACGCTGCAGGTCGGCGGCGTCCAGGGCGCCCCGACCGTCGAGGGCGGACTCTCCGCGGTGGCGGTGACGTTCACCGCGGTGAACGACAGTGGTGCGGACTCGTACGCGAAGATGTGGGCCGATGGTGCGGCGGAGCCGGAAGCATCCGCGATCAGCTCCGACGCAACGTCAAAGGTGACGAACACGGTTGTCGCGCCGGTGGGTGCGAACGGCAAGATCCGGATCAAGAACATGGGCACGGCGGCGATGAACTACCTCGTCGACCTGCAGGGTGCGTACAACTCGCTCCCTGGTGGCCCTGGCAACACGAACCGCACCGGTCAGCGGACGTCGGCGACGACTCTGCCGTTCCCGATCACGGACCAGACCAACGCCTCCGTCGATGTCGGAACCGGCAACCTGCTGGTCACCACGACGGCGATGAGCCTGCCTGGGGTGACGCAGAACACCACGATCGGCGCCGCGTACAACTCGCGCAGCACCACCGTCGGGGACGTAAACACGATGGACGCGAACCGGTGGCAGTACGCCCTCGCCGGCGCAGGTGACCTCACGGCGAACGCAGCCGGTGTCGTCTACACGGACGCCGCCGGGACGGCATGGCAGTTCAAGCCCTCGGGCTCGCAGGGTGCGTTCATCAGTCCGGCTGGTCTGCAGCAGACCCTGACCCGTGTCGACAACAGCACGACGCACGAGTACACGCTGAAGGGGTGGACTTCGAACTCGACCACACACTTCAACCTCGCTGGCCAGCCGACCTCGGTCGTGGACCGGAACAGCAACCAGACCAGCTTCAACACCTCGGACGGGTACGCGCTGACCACGATCGTCTCGACCGCCGGGGCGACGGGTGCAAAGACGGTGAAGTCGTCGTACGCGAACAGCACGCAGACGTTCTCCCAGACCTCCGGCTCGAGCTCGCGGAGCGTGTCTTTCGCGAAGAGCTCCGCGGGTGACATCACCACGTACACGGACGCGACCGGCAAGAAGACCACGTTCGCGTACGCGAACGGCGATCTCACCTCGATCACCGCACCCACCGGCGGCGTGACGGCCTTCACCTACGACTCATCCGACCGCGTCACGAAGGTGGAACAGCGCAACACCACGGCCGGCTCCGCCGGCACCGCGGTGACACGATTCTCCTACGCCAGTGACACGTCGACGCAGGTCGCTGACCCGCGGTCGGACCAGTCGGCGACGGTCGCCGCCGCGGCGCACACGACGTACACGCTCGACGGCAACGACCTGGTCACGAAGACCGTCGACCCGGCGAACCGTGAGCGGTCGAAGACGTACAACCCCGCCAACAACGGTGTCGCGAAGTCGACCGTCGGCGTATCCGGTGATGCGGGTACGGGGACGTCGTCGAATGAGTACGGCAAGAACAGCAGCCAGTCGCTGACGAAGTCCACCACCGGTTCCGGCTCCTCGAGCACCGCGGAGTACGGGTCGGGTTCCGCGACGGCGTACCTGCCGTCGAAGGTGTCCGACAGCTCGGGTAACAGCACCACCATCGGGTACGACGGTGTCGGCAACCAGACCTCGTCACAGTCCGGGTCGGACCCCTCGGTCCAGGCGAAGGTGGCGTACAACTCCGACGGCACGGTGAAGAGCGCGACGGCGCCGGGGAACGGGTCGAACTCGACCACGTACACCTACGACGGTAACAAGCAGCTGTCGAAGATCACCCCGCCCACCGGCACCACCCTCGGCGTGAAGACCTACACCTACGACGACTTCGGCCGGGTCAAGACCGAAACCGACGGGCGTGGGAACACCACCACGTACGGGTACGACAACGACGACCGGAACACCACCACCGCGTTCAGTGATGGCACGGCGACGGTCACCAATGTCTACGACGGCAATGGCAACCAGACCAGCCAGGCCTCCGCGGCCGGCACGATCACCAACAGCTACGACCAGCGCAACCGGCTGATCTCCACGGTGAACACCGCCGGCGGTGGGACCGTGTCCTACGGGTACGACCTCGCCGGGAACACGACACAGGTCACCGACTCCACCGGCACCGTCACCCACACGTACGACGCGTCCGAGGTGCTCACCGCGACGACGTACCCGACGAGTGCGGGCACGGCGAAGCAGATCTACCTCACCGACAAGCAGGGCCGCCGCACCGACACGTGGCTCGGCGCCGACGCATCGGCAACGCCCGGTGTCACTCCGTCCACGTGGAGCGCGCACCAGAAGCTGAGCTACGACAAGTCCGGCAAGGTCACCAAGGTGCAGGCATGGGCTGCGAACGAGGACCCGCAGCTCGTCGTCGACACCGACTACTGCTACATGGCAACCACCACCGCCCCGACCTGCACCGCCACGGAGGCGAACGACCGCACGAAGCTGCAGTGGTCGTACGACAACATCAGCAAGCAGGCCACCACGTACGGGTACACGGATACGGACGGGAAGACCCCGACCAAGCACCTCACCGGGATCACGCAGTCCGGCGGAACGAACCCGACGAACTGGGCGTTCACCTACGATGACGCCGGCAACCGCACCGAAGCCAAGGCCACCAACGCCGCCACCAAGGCGACAATCAGTGACCAGAAGCTGACCTACAACGCCGTCTCGCAGATCACCACGGACGGGTACACGTACGACGGCACCGGCAACCTCACCAAGGCTCCGGGGGAGACGTACACGTACAACGGGGCGCAGCAGCTGACCTCGTCCACGAAGGACGGCGTGACGACCAGCTACGAGTACGCCGGCGCGGACATGAACAAGCTGCTCTGGCAATCCACCGACGGGGGAGCGGAATACGGTTACACGTATGGCACCACCGACCAGAACGGCGTCCCCGTGATCGCCACCCGCGAGCAGATCGGCACCGGCACCGCATCAGTCGTGTCCGACCCGGTCACCGGGCAGCCGCTGGACCTACGCACCAGCGACGGCGTCACCAGCCTCTATGTCCTCGACGGCATCGGCAACCCGACCACGTCGATCGCCGACACCGGCAAGATCGCCTACCAGGTCACCTACGACGCCTACGGCGCCGAAACGGTCACCAAGGGTGGGAGTAGCACGCAGTGGCAGCAGAACCCGTACGGGTTCAAGACCGGCCTCCGCTCGAGCAACAGCGACAGTGGGCTGACCAAGTTCGGGTACCGCTGGTTCTCCGCGACAACCGGATCATGGGCGGAACGGGACACGCTCGATGTGCCGCTCGATCCCGGGAACGCGAACCGGTACGCGTTCGTCGGCTGCGATCCCATCAACGGATCTGACCCATCCGGCCGAGCGATCTCGCCTTGCGGGGCCACTGCTGCCATCACCGGGATCGCATCCTTTGCACTTGCGGGCGCTGCGCTCGTCTTGTCGCCCTTCACAGCCGGCCTGACCATCCCGCTCGCAGCCGGAGCGCTTGGAGTAGGGTCGTTCCTCACAGGGGCGACGTCCACCGCACTCGGGATCTACTACCTCTCGTCAGACGGGAACTGCTAACTCATGATTGACGGCACCTCTCAGCCCCAGCAGGTCAGGAGATTCTGGGCGAGCGTTTGGGTCAGCGGCCTGGTTCTCGCGCCGATCCTGCTCGTCACCGGGATCCTGCTTGTCGTGGCAGGAGTGTCTTGGGGGCTACCGCTGCTCATTGTGGGAGCGATCTGTACGGTCGGATTCGCCGTCGGTCGGGTCGTATTCAAGAGGCGAGTATCTTGACGCTGTAGCAAGGCCCCAGCGTTGACAAGACGGCGGCACTTCTTTTCGAGAAGTGCCGCCGTTTTTGTGTGTCTGTACGGGCGTGCGACAGGCGCGCGCACTTACTTCCACCCGTGCCAGATTGCTCCGAGCAGCACGGTTATCGGAACTGCCCCCATCGCTACGCCTGGTCGACGAAGGCGCAGTGGTCGGTCCGTCGCCGGGTGTGACAGCGTGTCTGCGGGGGTTTGGTGGGGGAGGGCGTGGACTTATGCGTATGCCGCCTCGTATTCCGCAACTGCCGTCCACGGTGTCGGTACATGGCCATCGGTTGCGGCTCGAGCTGGTGCCGTCGCAGACGGCGCGGAAGACGTGGCACGTCACCGAGCGGCTCGGTGCGCACCTGGTGGGTCAAGCGCCCTTGCTCTACGAGCGTGGTGAGTTCAGCATGGAGACGTCGACGGGAACGATCACGGATGCTGATTGGGGTGTTGTGCTGATGCGTGCGTTCGGGCGCAGCTGGTCGCCGCCGAGGTGATCTGAACGGCTGGGCGTTGGTGCTACTGCGTGAGTGTCATCGGCGCGGTCTTCGGCGCGAGTGGACGAGGTGCCCGGACCGGGCGAAACAGCCCACCGTTCCGCTGGGGAGCCAGCGCAGCGGTGGGCTGTCTTCCGGGGCGTGGGTTTCAGTAGCTGCTGTAGGAAGGCGCGTTCGCGGCCGCGGCGAAGATGACGATCGCGAAGACGATGGACAGCACGATCGATGCTGCGCTGATGATGATGCCGGCGAGGGCGAGTCCGCGGCCGCGTTCACCGGTGCGCTTGATCTGCGTGAGCGCGATGATCGACACGACCAGGCCGCCGATGCTGACCACGAACGCGAGGATGAAGCCGACGATCGCGAGGACGCTGTACCGGTCCGACTGTCCCGGCGACTGCTGATACGGCTGCGCATTGCCGTTGTAGGGGTTGGGCTGGGAGGGCGTGGCGTCGCTCATAGCGGCGCGTCCTTTCATTCAGGATGGCTTCGAGCCCTGCCGTCCAGGACGGCATGGATCTCGACGGCGCAAGAGGTGTGCGCGATTCATAGCATGGCGGTAGATCTGCCGGCGTGCACATCGGTTTTTTGCACCGTGGTGCTACACAAGAGGACATGGCACAGAAAGTCACGACCCACCTCATTGACGACCTCACTGGCGACACGATCGAGCACGGCGGAAAGAACGTCGCGTTCTCGTTTGATGGCAGCCACTACGAGATCGACCTGTCAGACGACAACGCCGAGCAGCTCCGCGAGGCGTTTTCGGACTACATCGCTGCCGCCCGCAAAGTCACGAGCCGTGGCGGCCGCGGATCCGGAAGCACGCAGCGGAGCAACCCGGACGAGCTGGCGAAGATCCGCGAGTGGGCTGCAGCTAACGGGCACGACGTCGCACCGCGGGGCCGGATCAGCCAGGCCGTGAGGGACGCCTACGACGCCGCTCACTAGTCGCGCACCGTCTCGGTGGCTACGCTCACCTCGAGCTCAGTCACCGGGCTCCGGCCGGGCTGTCACGACACTGACAGCCCGGCCGTTCCCATGTCCTGGTCCGGAGTGCTGGAGGTGGCCGTCGACGGGCCCGGGGTGTGGCCGGGCCCGCACTCACCCGAAGAGCAGCGGGACGGGCCACCCTGAACCGGCCCTACACGCGGCATTCGAAGCAAAGACCGCACGCGACTGGACCTCCGAGCAGCATCCGAGGCCGTACGGCAAGGGATCGACTGTCGGACGTCGCAGCAAGCTACGCGCTCGCGACCCACTTGGGCAGAGCAGGACACTCCGGCCTACAGTCGGGCCATGACGAGATCAGGACCGGCAAAGTCGGAGGAAGAGCCGAGTCGATCCGGGTCAGTGACGATGTTGGTGCTCGGAGCGGTCTCGCTCGGTATTGCTCTCCTATTCGTGACTGCGGCCGACCCTTTTGCACTCGCTGGTCGAACTCAGCTTCCAGCGGTGCTTCTTGGGGCCGTCGCAGCCTTGGCTGGGATCGTCTGTATGTCGCTCGGTATCCGAGGGCTCGTACGTCTCCGAGGCACGCGCTGAGGCGCGACGAGCCGGGTGTCCGGTAGTCGATCGGCTATAGGGCACCGAAACCAGCGCTCCTGTGTCCGTCGACGACGCGATCCACTTCGCAGTCGGCCCTGTCTCGTAACCGACCTCCCCGACGCAAGAGCCGCCGAGCTCTTGCGAGACACGGCTGCGAGACGGTCAGCTCAGGGTCTGCTGCGGGGGAGCGGGCCGCACCGCGAGACGTCTCGCAACTGTAGGGTTTCAAGCCAGTCTGGAGGCACTTGATCCTCGCCGAGCAAAGCGGCCAGCGCGGTACGGGTCCCTACAACCACCGGTCACCGCGGGCGACCTTGCTCGAGGGATCTTCCAAGTAACCCATCACGAGGCACTAACCTGTGAACATGAATTCACCCCGCCGCACGATGGTTAGCGACCTCGTAGCCTGGATGACCGGCGTGCCGCTCGCTGTAGTCGGCATTTTCGTACTTGTAGCCGCAGATACCACACCAAGAGCTATCTCTGGGGCGGCAGCTCTCCTTGCGGGCGTTGTTCTCGTTTCTACGGCGATGCTTCTCGGCGTAATCGGCCGCCGCTAGCTTCCAGCAAGAATAATGTGCTCTTTCACTGACGTGCCGCCTCCTCTTATTGCCTCCAATGCGCTCACGTAAGCGGAGACGGTTGGATTTGCACTACTGAGGTCCACTTTTTTCGTTTCGAGATTGGGCCGTAATACTGTTTGAAGGCAAATTGCTTCAGCGAATCATAGCGGCTGTTCACTGCACCCTTTGATGCTTCTCTAAGCGCCGAATCAACGAGGAGCGCATAGCTACTTGGGAGGTTGGGTTAGTGTCGCGGGCACGTGCGTCTGGTTTGAGCGTGCTCCTGGGCGTGCTGGAGTGCCGTCGGCCGCACCGGCGGCGCTCCTGGCCGGGGTGGTGCCGCGGCAGGAGGCGGCACCACCCCGGTCGCCTTCGTCGTTAGGTGCGGGGTGCGATGGGGATGTCCCAGTAGGTGGGTTGTTCGTACTGCTCACTCCAGCCGCGTCGCATCCGGGTCGCTGCCCGATCGAACTCGTCCACGACATCGGTGTCCGCGGTCAGAAGCGATTGGAGGCGGAGGCCGTCGTAGAGGGCGAGGAGCTGTTTCGCGCCGCGGACCGGGTCCATCGTTGCTGGTTCCCGCCCGTCGCGGACGTCTGCGGTGAGGCCGGTGCGGATGGTTTCCCGGAACCGT
>NZ_JAUZVA010000015.1:0-16403 GCF_031844325.1 Curtobacterium sp. BRB10 | reverse complement strand
AATGCCGGCTGCACGTCTGTCCCGAAAGGCGCAACTTTCGGGCACCCACTGGAGCCATCAAGCCAGCGACTGGGTGCGGGCAGTCTCAGACGACGTCTCCTCGTTCTGGGCCGGTAGTAGCCGGCGAACCACCGAGGGTCAGAACTACAACGACAATCGTGCGGCGGGTGTTGAGCACATGATGATTAGGCCCGCGGAACAGCGGCGCAGCCGCCCCATCATCGTGGGGTCTTGCTCACACGCCGATGAGTGATAGCCCCCTGTCGGGTTTCAGAAGCCGCTCACTTGCGGAGAAATCCTGTTCGGTAACCGATGGATTACCGAGGGTGCGGTCGACTTAAACGTTGACCTGGTACCCGAGGCTGAGGTCTTGTGCGTTCTGCCCGCGGATACCCCAGTTCAGTTGAGGCGTCTCGGTGATGGTGATCTCAACGCTGTGGGGTGGGATTCCCGTCGCTGACTCGATCCGGGCAAAAAGCTCGCTGATGAGGGCTCGCTTCGCGGAGACGGTCCGACCTTCGAACATCGAGATTTCGATGATCGTGTAGTGCGGTCCGCGATCCTCGGGGTAGATGAAGTCGGCAGGGTCGAGCGCGATGAACCGTTGGAACCGCTTCTCGATCGGGTAGTCCAGCGTCTTCATGATGGCGCCGTGAATCGCGTCCGAAAGCGCCGCACGATGTGCATCAAAGGTGGGTTTGAGGCCGTAGACGACGACTTGTGCCATGACGAGATCCTAGCGAGCACCGCTGCGCGCCCAGCCTCTACGACGGATCACCCACCGCGACGGTCTGGTCGTGAGTCTGGCCATCTCGACGACGACATCGTCCGGCATGTCAGCGTAGTAGTTCTCGTGGAGCTGCTGACCGAAGCGCTGCATGTCGGTCCCGGTCGGCTGGAGCGCCTGCTCGGCCGCGAGGGTGTCGAGCCCGTACCGGTTCACAGCGGTGACGGTGCCGGCCAGCGCTTCGGCCATCGGGTGGTCGTCGAAGACGAACGTCGCAGCGCCGACATGCACGGACTCGTTCCGCTGGACGGTGGTCTGCGTATGCCGAGACATCGCGCCAGTCACGGCATACGCACACCACGGTCGGTCAGGTATTCGAGCGTCATCGCGAGGTTTACGGAACGAGTTTGCATCGAGTCCACGCGCAAGCGGGCTTCCTCCCACTCCTCGAAGGAGACACGGCGGGCACTGACCGATGCCCAGCTGGGCTCCGGGAAGCCGGGGATGTCGCGTCGGCGGGCAGTCAGCCTCCGCTCATGTTCACGCTCGTCGCTGCAGAAAACCTCTACGAAGGCGAAGGGCACGTCCAGACGATCGGCGAGAGATCGCCACTGCTGCCGTGCTGGCTCGACGTCGTTGACCGCGTCGACGATGACGTCGTTCCCGACCATCAGCTGCTCTCGGGCGAGGTCCTCGACCACTACGTACGCAGCCATTCCGGTGGGCTCCTCACGAGAGACCCCCGCACGCCACATCGCCGCCTCGACGGGGTCAACGGACAGCAGCGCACATCTGAGCACCCCTGCGAGCTCGACAGACAGGGCGCTCTTTCCGGCGCCGGGAAGACCGGCCATGACGATGAGCATGCCCTTACTCCCGTGCACGCCGTGGAGCGCAGCGTGCCAAGGTCGCGCCTCCGGCACCGACCAGATGCGGCTGCACCGGGACGGTCACCGCGCTGCACCTTCCCAAGCGATGCCGACGCCGAACCCGATGATCGTCGTGCCGGCGACGCCGTCGATCGTTCGGGCGACGCGGCGGCGCTGCAACCACCGCTTGAAGCGCTGCGCGACGAGTGTCAGGAGGGTCAGCCACGCCGTGCCGATCAGCACATGCACGCCAGCCAACGCGAATCCCCACACCGCATGCGGCGCGGTCTCCGGGATGAACTGCGGCAGGAGGGCGACGTAGAACGCGCCCATCTTCGGGTTGAGAACGTTCGTGAGCAGGCCCTGACGCCACCCGCGAGAGAAGGAGTCGTCCACGCCGCCGCCCTCATCGCCAGAGCCCTGCACGTGACCGGTGCCACGGACCGCCGACCAGAGCATCTGCCCCCCGATCCAGATCAAGTATGCGGCGCCGATGATGCGGATCACCTCGTACAGCTGGGCCGAGGCGAGGAGTAGTGCGCTCACGCCGACAGCTGCCAGGAACCCCCAGACGAGCGTCCCGGACTGGATCCCCGCGATGACCCCGAACGCTCGACGCCGCCCACCCACAGCGGCGCTCCGGAGGACGAGAGCCGTATCAAGACCGGGTGTCACGGTGAGGACCCCGACGACGAGCGCGAACGAGACGAGGACAGCGATCGAGGGCAGCACCCTACGAGCCTAAGGGTCCGGAAAGCGCCGGCACAGCCGATCGGCGGAGCGCTGTCACGCTGGCAATGGTCTTGCTGCCGATGATCGCGGCAGCGTCGGCCCCGCGGAGCAGGCACGCCGCGATGAAGTAGACGATCAACCCCCGTGCTCGCACACGCACCCCCTCGTGAACTCCGACGCTACCGGGCCTGCTGCGTCAGCGCGGGATGGCCGGCGTCCTTCGTGCTGCGCACCACGCCGCGCAGGTCAGTGCGACGACGGCGGCGACCGTCCACCCGACGGCCGTGCTGGCGGCGGTTGCGATGAGGATGACCACGGCGGTTCCGATGGCAGTGCCGAGCTGCGCGCCGGTGTTAACGATGCCCGCGGCGCTACCAGCGAGCTCGTCGGGCACCGTCGTGCCCAGCCCGGTGGCCGCCACCGATGCGGCTGCGAGCCCGACGCCGATGACCGCGACTCCGGCCGCGATCCACGGCCAGGAACTCCCAAGAGTCGCCAGGATCACGTTTCCGGCGCCGATCGTCGCTGTGCCGACGGCGGCCAGCTTGTCTGGACCGAGTCGAGGAGCGATGCGCCCGGTGACGGCTGACCCGGCGACGACAGCGAGGCTGAAGGCCATGAGCGCGAGCCCCGACAGCAGAGCCGGGATGCCGAGCTGATCCTGCAGCACGAACGTCGCGAGCACGGATGACGAGCTGGTCGTCGCGGTGTTCACGAACGATTGCACCGAGCCCCGGCGCAGGTTCACGCTCCGGAACGCCGCACGCGGTACCAGCGGCCACCGCGCGCGGCGAAGCCGCCAGGTGAGCAAGCCAGCAACGAGGACGGCGAGGAGGAGCAGACCAGCCGCGTTCACCCGGGAGGCGCGGTTCTCGAGGAGCGCCGTGCCGGCGATGAGCGGCATCACTGTGCCGACGAGGAGGGCCGCGCCGAGGACGTCGAGTCGCGAGGCAGCACCCGGGGCGGGTTCGTCGCGAACCACGAGGAGCACCCCGGCGAACAGGATGGCTGCGACGGGTGCGTTGACCCAGAAGACTGCTGGCCACCCGAGCGCGGTGGTGAGGAGACCGCCGATGAGGAACCCGGTTGCACCGGCCGCTGCTCCGACGGCGCTCCACGCGGCAAGTGCACGGGATCTCGCCGGGCCGCTCCCGGTTGTGTGCAGGATCAGGCCCAGCGCGGAGGGGGCGGAGATTGCTGCGGCAGCGCCCTGCACTGCGCGGGCGATGAGCACTTGCGGGAGCGCGGTCGCGGTGCCGCCGATGATTGAGACAGCGCCGAAGACCGCGATGCCGATGAGCAGGATCTTCCGGTGTCCGTAGCGGTCGCCGAGCCGCGCGCCGAGGATCAGCATCGCGCCGAAGAACATGGCGTAGGTCGTCGCAAGCGGGCCGGCCGCTGCATCGTCCGCTCCGATGCCGTGCAAGATCGCGGGGATCGCCGTCACCACGCTCGTGACGCCGAGGACATCGACGAACTGAACGAGGCAGAGCACGGTCACGACTCCGGGACGCATCCCTGCACGCTACGGGATCGAGGTCTTCTCGCGTCAGCGAAAACTGGCGCAAGTGCCATGTCGGGACTATCTCGCCGCGGAAAGCGCTCAGTTCGGGCGCAACCTATAAGGCCGGACATTCAACGGGGCGGCGGGTGGACGAGGACACAGTACGAGCGCATCTGCTGGCGAGAGAGTTCGGTGTCAGCCGAGAGACTGTGTACGCCTACCTCCGTGCGGAGCGAAAGCCGGCCGAACCTGCATCAGCGTCGTCGACGCCGGACGCGACGCCTGGGTAGGAATTTGCCGATCACGCTGAGCACGACGGCGCCGGGAATGACCCACAGGATCGGCTGCTAGCGGCTCCACTCCGGCCAGCTACTCCACACCAGGAGCATGGTCCGGCCGAAGGCGTCGAGAATCATCGTCCCGGGATCTGATGGCTGCACGAGCGATGACTAGGGACAGCCGGGGACACTGGGCGGCGCGGCCTCATCGTCATGATCCCCACACCAGGAAGCCAATGACGCCCGCGATGATGACTGCCCCGATCGGCACCAGGTACACCCAGTCGCGGCGGACCGGCCCTTGCCCTGGCTGGTAGTCACGCTGGAACGGGGCAACCGGGTTGCCGCTCGTTCCAGGCAGGTAGTCCGCCGAGTGCTGCCGCACCGGGTACTCGGGACGTTGATCGCTCATTAGACCCCCATTAGTTCGTTCGGCAGGATGCCGTTCACTGGACATCTTGGCGCGCACGGTGTTGGCAGGGAAGTCCCGTTGTCGAACTATGGCGGCGGAAGCGGTCGTAGCGAGGCGATGCAGATCAGCGTGAACAGAACCACGCAACCAAGCTTGATCGGTCACAACTCGGAAGTCTAGATGTTTGCTGGATCCGCGATCCCCTCCCCCGAGGTCGCGAATGCGTCCGGGGAGCGACCGGCTGGCGGGCAGCCAAAAATCAGCCCAGGGCGGAAGGCGGCTACTGCCTTCCGCCCTACGCGCGCTAGCTTCCGTATTCGCGGATGGTGATGTTCGAGAAGGTCGCGGTGCCGCCGTCGGAGTACAGCGAGATGCCTGTGTCGCCGGCGTCGAAGTTCACCTGGTTGGACAGCACGGTGTAGCCGGCGTTGACGAACACTTCGACGCTTTGTGTGTCGACGAGGATGCGGAGGTGCACTGCGCGGGCGGCGGGATCGATGGGCGCTGCAGCCCGCGTATAGGGCGCCAACGCAAATCCTGCACGGTCGGACGGCGCGCGGTCGACGTACAGGTCGCTCCCGTACTTGCCGATGTTGGTGTGTCGCGCCCCATCCGCCGAGCGTCCAACCGAGATTCCGACGTTGGTGGCGTTGGTCCACGTGACGTCGAGCTCGATTTCGTATGCGCGTCCGTTGTAAGGCAAGACCACTGAACCGTTGACGGACAGGTTTGCGATCGGCACGGTCCGCTTCGCGGTGCCCTTGAGCGCCGCAATCGGTGCGCTGAGGAGGGTGTAGTGGCCATCGGTCTGCTTCTGCAGCGTGATCTCGCGGACGATGGAGTTTTGGCCGTTGTACCCGTCGGAGGCGTCGGTGGGGACTTGCCGGTTCGCGTACTTCCAGTTGTTCATCCAGCCGAGGCCGTACCGCTTTGTTGTCGGCGCTTCGTTGGCCGGCCATGTGACTGCTGCGTACCAGTCCCACCCCCAGTCGAGCCATTGCGGGGTGAGGTTGTCCGCCGTGTACGTGGTGCCGTTCCAGGAGCCGGTCCAGTACGCGTGCGTGCAGGGCAGTCCCTCGTTGTAGGCGTCCATGCTGCCGGCGAGGACCCAGTGTTTGGTGCCGTCGTCTGCTGTGATCTGGAAGAGGTCGGGGCATTCGATGCCGCCGAGGTTGTGGTCGGGGTAGTCGAAGTTGTGCTGGAGCGTCCAGTCGATGAGGTTCTTTGATGTGTAGAACGCGGCGTAGCGTTGCCGGCCGATGACGCAGACCCATTCGTTGCGGGCGTCGTCCCATGCCACCTTGGGGTCGCGGAACCACTCGGCGTTGGAAATCTGCGCGTCGGTGGTGGCGGCGCGTCCGTCGGTGTTGACGATGACGGGGTTCGGTCGGGCGGTGAAGGTGAAGCCGCCGTCGGTGGAGTAGAAGAGGTACTGCTCCTGGTACTTCCGAACGCCTCCGGTGGGGCGGGTGGCTAGCGCGATGACGGCGCCGGCGCCGTAGCCGGCGGTGTTGTTTGTGTCGATCAGGGTGCAGCCGGTCCAGGTGGGCAGGTTGGTTTGCAGGGGGATGACGGTGCCCTGGAAGGTGAAGTTGATGCCGTCGGTGGTGGAGACGTGGTCCCACCCGCCGTCCCCGTTGTCGACGTCGGAGTGCAGGTAGTAGAGCTGGTAGGCGCCCCGGGTGAAGACCGGTCGCTGTGGGTCGGATAGCCATCCAGCGGGCGGGGTCATGTGGTACTTCGCGCGGAATGATGTCGCTGCGGTGGCTGACGTGGAAGCGGATCCCGCGGCAGCAGCCTGGGCTGCTTCAGCGGGCGCCGCGGTGGCGAACAGCGCCAAGGCGCCGATGCCGGCGCCCTGGAAGAGGGCTCGGCGGTGGAATTCAGATGTCATCGTTCACTCCGATTCGAGGGTTGGTCGGTCCTGCGGTGTGGTGAGAGCCGTTGATTCGACGGCGGGTTCGTGTGGTGTCTGAGGTTGCGTGAGAGCGTCGCGGATGATGCGGCGCGGGTCGTAGCGGCGTGGATCGAGTTCGGACCAGTCGATGTCGACCCCGGTCTGCTCTTCGATCTGCGCTTTGGTCGTGTCAGCCCATCCCCGCAGCTGACGCAAGAAGGCGGTGAGCTGTCTGGTGTGGGCGGCGAGCCGAGCCGGTCCGAGACACAACCCAGCGATGACGGCGATGACGAGCAGTTTCTCGACGTCCACGGTGCTTCCTCGTCAGCTCGCTGGTGACCAGCTCACTCGTGCGACGGCACGGTGCCGTCGTGTGCGACCGGGGCGGTGGCCGGGTCGGAGCTTTTCTTGTTGTCGCTGGCGTGGATCTCGCTGCGGAAGATGTTGAGCGACTGTCCTAGCCCCTTTGCCAGGGCGGGCAGCTTGGTGGCGCCGAAGAGGAGTATGACGATGCCGAGGATGATGAGCAGGTGGATTCCGGTGAGGTTGCCGAGCATGATGAGTCCTTCGTGTGCAGGCGGCGCAGCGGACGCTACGTCACGGGGTGGTGGTTGAGGAAGCCGTCGAGAGGCGCCGGGCGAGGCGGCGGTCGTGTAGCCAGGCGACGGCACATGCGGCGAGGTAGAGCACGCCCATCGGGATGGCGAGGAGGAACATCGATGCGATGTCTGCGGACGGTGTGACGAGTGCGGTGAAGATGAGGATGCAGAGCACGGCGATGCGCCATGCGCCGAGGATCGTTTTCGCGGTGAGGACCCCGACGAAGTTGAGCAGGACGAGGAACACCGGTAGGACGAATGCGATGCCGACGGCGAGGACGAGCTTCACGGCGAAGTCGTAGTACGCCTTCGCATCGACGATCGAGGTGTCTTGGTGCGCGACGAAGCTGCCGAGGATTTGCACGATGTGGGGCAGGACGTACCAGCCGAACCAGCATCCGCCGAGGAAGAGGGGAATCGCGGATCCGAGGAACCCGATGGCGTAGAGCCGTTCCTTGCCAACCAGGGCAGGAACGATGAACGCCCACACTTGGTACAACCAGACAGGGCTGGCGATGACGACCGCGATGGTGATCGTGATTTGGAGGCGCAGGTCGAAGGCGCCGCTGATGGCGGGGAAGTTCAGTTCCGCGGTGTGACCGCCACCGGCGTTTGCGAGCTCGGTGACGGGTGCACGGAGTTGGTCGAGCACGAACGGTGTGAGGAACCACCCGATGACCGCGCAGACTGCAATGGCGAGCACCGCGCGGAAGAGCCGTTTCCGGAGTTCGTTGAGGTGCTGCCCGAGTGACATCGTTCCGGCGTCGGGGCGCTTCTGCCGCGTTGTCCCGCGGGGAACGGACGGGGCGCTCATCTGGTGGGCTCTCCCCGCGCTACGAGCACGTCATCGGCGGTCGGGAGGTCCGCCCCGCGACGGCTTACGGTGATCGCCGCGGCGCTGGCGCTGACCTGGCCGAGTCGTGTCAGAGCGCTGGAGTCCAGGGCATCGAAAGTGACGGTGGTGTCCTGGAGTTGCCAGATGAGGGCCGCCATGTACGTGTCTCCGGCGCCGACCGTATCGACGACGTCAACGCGTTCGCCGGGCACGGCCACCCGCTCTCGAGTGGTCGCGAGCGTTGCGCCGGCCGCACCGGTGGTGATGGCGACCAGCGTCACGCCAAGCTTGAGGAGCCGGTCGAGGACGGCATCGGCGCTGTCGCCCGGGTAGAGCCAGGCGGCGTCCTCGTCGGAGAGTTTCAGCACCGTGGCGTCTGCAGCAAGCTGCTCGAACCAGACCCGCTCAGCTACCGCATCTCCGAGGAGAGCGGGCCGGATGTTCGGATCAAACGAGACGATCCCGCCGGCGGCTGCAGTGCGTTGGACGAGCTGTCGCACTTTGCCCGCTCCGGGCTGCAGAAATGCGCCGATCGATCCGATGTGGAGCCATCGAGGCGTGTGCGGCAGGTGTGGCAGATCCCATTCGATGCCGAACTCATAACTGGGCTGCCCGTCCGGAGCGAGCCGGACCGTCGCCGCAGAGGTCCTCGTGGCACCGAAGACGCCGGGGGCCAACTCAACCCCTGACGCCTCGAGGTGGTCTGCGACTTGGTTGCCGTGAGCGTCGTCCCCGAGCCACGTGGCGAACTCGACCGGCACGCCGAGCCGCCCGAGCCCGAGGGCAACGTTCGCGGGGCTGCCGCCGGGGATCTCCCGTACCGCGTCGTCGTGAACGATGTCGACGAGCGCTTCTCCCGCAACGGTGATCCGATGCACAGTCATCTCCTTCGATGATCGGGAACGAGGTGGTGCCGGCGAACCTGTCGGCGCCGCCCCGCTAGATCGAGGCGGATCCAGCGGCGACGTCGGCGGCAGCCGAAACAGTTGTGACGCTGGGTTCGAGATCCCACACCAACGCCTGGTTTGGGGCTTCCAAGCTCCACGGCGGCGCCTGCGTCGGGTAGACGCGGGTGGTGATGGAACGTCCGGCGCTGGTGAACAGTTCGATGACCGATCCGTCCAGCAGCACTCGGACTGCGGGTCGGTCCGCGGTCTGGTCGAAGGGAGCACGAATCACCGCGGGGCTCGGGTCAGCGCGGTGATCTGTGCTGGCGTGTGCCCGGTCGACCGTGAGGGTGTCTGCATCGACGTCGACGGTGATGTCGAGGTACTCGGCATCGGAGAAGCGCAGCCGGACGCAGCCGGTGACGGCGACGGGCAGCACGATCTCGGCTTGCGCGCCGATGCGAGCACCGTGCGCAGCCTTCGAGCTGCCGACGCGGAGGGCGTCGATTGCAGGATGGGGCTCTGTGCCGAGCCGACCGTTCGCGATCCACGCCCGGCGCGGCAGGGAGATCGCTCCGGACCATCCTGCCTGCTCGGTCCACTGCTCGGTTCGGCCTTCCGTGACCCACCCGAACAGCACCGGCCCCCACGAGCTGGTCCGCATCACGGAAGCCGCGTAGAAGTGCTGCCCGTCGTCGACCTTGAACGGCGAAGGAGACCCGGTCAGCGGGATGGCGACGACGTCGCCCGGCCCGTCGGCGTGGGACCAGGACGCCACGATCGCGACGTCGGTGCCGTCGACGGTAAAGATCTGCGGACACTCCCACCCCTCACCTGTGTCGATGCCGTTGACCGTGTCGCGCGCCATCGACACCAGATCGCCGACGTACGTCCAGCTGATGCCGTCCGTCGATCGGTAGTGGCGGACGGACGCGGTCTGGTTCCTGGCCGCCGCGCCGACCGCCATCGACCAGCCGTCGTCGGTCTGCCAGACGAACGGGTCGCGGAACATGGTGATCGCCTCGTCCGTGGACGGGTCGGCGACGACCTGCACGGGGGCGCCGTAGGTGGTCCCGCCGTCCGTGGACTCGGCGAGGAGCACCGACTGGAACGGGCTGTGATCCACTTTCCCGGAGTAGTAGGCGCGGACGACCCCGTCGTGCAGGACCGTGTTGCCGGACCAAGCGCCACCGGAGTCGGCGCCACCGGGGACGGGGACGATGGCGGGGCGGTGGAGGGTCCAGTGCACCAGGTCGTCGCTGGTGGCGTGTCCCCACTCGACCGGGATCTCGAGGTCGACCTTGGGCCGCGACTGGAAGTACAGGTGCGCCTGCCCGCCGATGTCGATCGGGCCGTTCGGGTCGTTGACGTACCCGCGAGGGAGTCGGACGTGGAACTGCGGGAGGTGGTGGTCGGCTGCGGTCACGGCGAGTGCGGCTTCCTGGAGTGCTGTCGGCAGGGCGTGGAGGTCGGTCATCGGGACGATCCCGCCGTGACGCCTTCAATGAAGTACCGCTGGGCGAAGATGAACAGCAGGACGCTCGGGATCATGGTGAGCACGACGCCGGCGAGGACGACGGAGATCGATCCGGTGCCGAGATTGCCCTGGAGTCCGACGAGCCCGAGCGGGAGCGTGAACGTGTCCTGCTGGTTGAGGAAGATCAGCGGCCGGTAGTACTCGGCCCAGAAGCCGGAGAAGTTCAGGATCGCGAGCGTCGCGATCGCCGGGCTGGCCATCCGCGAGTACACGTGCCAGAACACCCCGAACTGGCTGGCGCCGTCGATGCGGGCCGCCTCCCCGAGCTCCTTGGGCATCTGCATGAAGTACTGCCGCATCAGGAACGTGCCAAACGCACTGCCGAGGGCCGGGACGATGAGCGACGCGATCGAGCCGGTCAGCCCCATGTCCTTCAGGATCACGAACACGGGGATGATGATCGTCTGGATCGGCACCATCATCGTGGCGAGGAAGATCCCGAAGATGGTGTTCTTCCCGGGGAAGCTGATCATCGCGAAGGCGTACCCGGACAAGGTGCAGGTGATGGTCTGACCGACGACGATGAGCAGTGTCACCAGGACGCTGTTGACGAAGAACTGCCCGAT
This sequence comes from Curtobacterium sp. BRB10, assembly GCF_031844325.1. NCBI lineage: Bacteria > Bacillati > Actinomycetota > Actinomycetes > Micrococcales > Microbacteriaceae > Curtobacterium > Curtobacterium sp. BRB10. Next base: position 5,560 of record NZ_JAUZVA010000015.1, on the reverse strand, counting down.
CGGGATCTGGTTGAACACCGCCGCGTAGTTGCTGAAGTCCCAGGACAGGGGAAGCCACTGCGGAGGGTTGTTGAACGACTCCGCCGGGGTGCGCAGCGAGGTGGTCAGCGTCCAGAGCAGCGGCCCGAGCGCGAACACGGCGGCGATGATCAGGATGATCATGCCGATGATGCTGCCGACCTTCGCCACCGGCTTCCGGCGCCGAACGATGTGACTGACGGCTGGCTGCGCGACCGTCTCCGGGGCGTGCAGCGGGTTGAGGGTGTCAGTGGTCGTCATTGGTAGAACACCAGCTTTCGTGCGGCGATGAACTGGATCCCGGTGATGATGCCGATGATGACCAGCAGCAGGATCGCGATGGCGGAGGCGAACCCGAACTGCAGGTTCTGGAACCCGGCCTGGTACATGGAGATCGTGGCGGTCGTCGTCGCGGTGCCGGGGCCGCCCTTGGTCATGATGAACGGCTGGTCGAACAGCTGCATCGCGTTGATCATCGCGATCACGGTCGCGAACAGGATCGTGGGGCTGATCAGCGGGATCTTGATCCGGAACAGGGTCCGCCAGGGGCCGGCACCGTCGATCGCTGCAGCTTCCTGCACGTCGACGGGCACCGCGAGCAGTGCGGCGACGAAGAGCACGAAGGTGAAGCCGACCTGCTGCCAGACCACCACCATCACGACCGTGACCTTTGCCCAGAAGGGATCGTTCAACCAGTGCGCCCCGGGGAGTCCGATCTCGTTCAGGTAGTAGTTGATGAGGCCAAACTTGGTGTCGAAGATGTAGCCCATGAAAATCGACACGGCCGCCGTCGAGGCCAGCAGGGGCAGGTAGAACGACGTCCGGAAGAACACACGCGTGGCGTTGCGCTTCCGGTTGTTCGCCAGCACCGCCAGGAGCAGGCCGAGCGAGATCTGCAGCACGACGATCGCGATCGCGAGGGCGACGGTCACACCGAACGACGCCAGGACTGGCCCGTCGGTGAAGAGCCTCGTGTAGTTGTCGAACCCAACCCACTTCGGGCTGCTGATGACGTCCCAGGACGTGAACGAGAGCCCGAGGGAGGCGAGGATGGGGATGAGGGTGAACACGGCGACAAAGAGCACCGCTAGCCCGATCATCAGGAACCCGAACGTGGACTCACGCCGACGCGCGCGCTTGGCCGCCGGCCGGCGGGCTGCGACCTTGGCAGCCCGCCGGATTGGTGTTTCTGTTGCTGCTGTCATCACGAAGCCTGCGACGCTGCCTTCTCGATGTCTGCCTGGAGGCCGTCAAGCGCCTTCTTGGCGTTCCCAGAGGAAATCGCCTGGGTGGTGCGCTGGTTGAGGGCCGTGGCGAGGGCGTTGTAGTACGGCGGTGCGGAGATCGGCACCGAGTTGTCGAGCTGGTCGTAGAACACCGACCAGTGCTCCGGCCCGGTGGTCTTGTACCGGTCGGCCGTCATCAACGACTTCTGGGCCGGAGTGGTGACGTTGCCGGGCCAGAGGGCGTCGAAGCTCTCCGGCTGCACCATGACCTTGATGACCTCGAACGCGAGGTCCTTGTTCTTCGAGGAGTTGAAGATGCCGTAGCCGCCGGCCCCGAAAAGCGACTTATTGCTCTTCCAGGTCGGGAACTCGACCACGTCGAAGCTCCCGTTCTTCATCCCGGCGTTGTGGAGACCGCCGGCCCAGAAGCCACCGCCGATGGTCATACCGATTCGGCCGGATGCCATCAGGCCCTGCAGTGTTGCGCCACCGCCGACATCGGGCGAGGGTGAGGCGCCCGACTTCTGCAGGTCGATGACGTACTGGAGCGCCTCGACGGCCGCGTCCGAGTTCGCCGTCGGGTCTCCCCACTTCCAGCCGCCCTTGCGTCCGGAGACGCCGATCGGGTTGTCGGAGAACGCCTTGCTCTTCCACAGCCAGTCACCGCCGGAGTACTTGCCCTCCTCGAGGAGGTTCCCGTCGTTGGCGTAGAGGAACGACGTCCAGCTGCCCCAGAGCCGTACCACCCAGTCGAACGCGTACGTGCCGCCCCCGACCTTCGCCAGGCTCTCGGCCGACGAGTGGAAGTCGTCCATCGACCACTTGCTCGTCGGGTGGGACAGGCCGGCCTTGTCGAACAGGTCGGTCGAGTAAAACATGCTGCCCGCGTTGAAGCTGTCGGGAAGCGTGTAGAGGTGCCCCTGGTACATCGTCGACTCCAGCAGCGCCGGGTGGGCGCCGGTGAAGTACTTGTGCAGGTCCGACAGGTTCTTCGTGACGTAGTCGTCGAGAGGCGTCAGCAGGTTCTTCGACGCCAGCAGCTGCTGCCCCTCGGTTGCGACACTGACGATGTCCGGCACGTCGCCGGAGGCGATCTGCGTGAGCACCTTCGCGAGGAAGTCGTTCCAGTCCGTGCCGTTGATCGCCGTGACCTGCAGACTCGCCTTCTTGTCGAGGGCCTTGATCTTCGGCTCGATGGCCTTCTGCAGGGCGGTCGCTGCGCTCTGCTCACCGAAGTAGAGCATCTTCACTGTGCCGGAGCTGCTGCCCCCGCCGCCGGTGGTCGAGCATGCAGCCAGCGATCCGATGCCGGCCAGCGCGAGTCCTGCGCCGCCAAACTTGAACAGCGTGCGCCGGTCGATCGGGGTGCTGAATCCGTTCGCCATGGGTCGCTCCTCTCTGAGCGATCGTGACCCCGCTAGGTCAGGGCCAATACGTATTTGCAGGGCGAGCGTACACAGCTTGTGGAGCGGACGCAATACGTATTTGCTTCTGGCATGATGATGGCAACGGAGGAGGCTCAATGGCGAACCGCAAGCGCACAACGCAGTCACAGCGCGTCACCATGAAGGACGTCGCGCGCCACGCTGGCGTGTCCCAGCCGACGGTGTCGTTCGTCCTGAACGATCGCCGGGACGTTTCGATCGCTGCTGAGACGCGCACTCGTGTCCTCGAGGCCGCGAAGGAGCTGAACTTTCAGCCCAACCGGGCGGCGCAGTCGCTTCGATCGAATCGGTCCTACACAGTTGGTGTGATCGCCGACCGGCTCGTCTCCCAGCCCTACGCGGGTCACATCGTGCTCGGCGTGCAGCAGGCCGTGCAGGAGGCCGGGTATGTGTGCTTCGTGGTCGAGACCGCGCAGACGTCCGACGGAGGCAAAGCGGCCGTCGAGAACCTCGTTCAGCAAGGAGTCGCCGGCCTGGTCTACGCAGCGCCCGGGCCCGAGTACGTCACCCCGGTCGCGGGACTCGACGCGGTCCCAACGGTCTTCGTCAACTGCTTCCCACCCGAGGACGCACCCGCAGTCACCGTGCTCGCCGACGAGTACCAGGGCGGGTACGACGTCGCTGCCGCCGTCTTCGCAGCCGGCCACACCACCGTCGCCTTCCTCGGCGGCCCAGAGGACGACTACGCGTGCCAAGAACGAAAGCGCGGACTCGAGCGCGCCGCCGCCGACGCGGGCATCCCGTCGACACAGATCAGCATCACGTTCGGCACCTTCCAGGTGGGATCCGGCTATGACCTCGCGGTCGAGGCCCTCGACGACGTGGCCATCCGTCCGACGGCGATCATCTGCGGCAACGACCGCATGGCGGTCGGCGCTCTGATGGCGGCGCAGGCACTGGGAATGCGATGCCCGGAGGACATCAGCATCGTCGGCTTCGACGACCAACCCGACCTCGCCGACCAGATGCACCCACCGCTCACCACCGTCGCGCTGCCGCACCAGCAGATGGGCTTTGAAGCCGGAACTCTGCTGCTAGCGGAGGCGGAACAACCCGGCCGACACCTCGTGCCCTGCGAATACGTCGCCCGCAGCTCGCTTGCGGCCCCACGACCCGAAGGAACTTGAATGACGCTCCCGTCCAGCACCCATTTCCAGCCCCCGAACGGCTTCGTCGGGGACGTCATCCCGTTTGAACACGAAGGCACCGCGTGGTTGTTTTACCTGCTCGACGAACGGCCGGACGCTCCCCCGCTCGAACGAGCAACCGGGATGCCCTGGGCGGTCGTGACCACAACCGACTTCGTCACCTTCAGCGACAGGGGCGTCGTACTGCCCTCCGGCGGCTCCGACGCGAGCGACTTTGACTGCTACACCGGCAGCGTTGTTCGTGATGAGGAGGGAACGCTGCACTTGTTTTACACGGGGCACAATCCCCGTATCAAGACCGGACCCGATGGCGGCTTCAAGGACGCGCAGGTTGTCGCGCACGCGACGTCATCCGGTGATCTGACCGACTGGACCAAGCATCCCGAGTGGGACTTCCCCGCACTCGCTGGCTACTCCCCCGAAGACTGGCGAGACCCTTTCGTCTTCCGTCCCAATGCCGGCCGGCCCTGGCAGATGCTCCTCGCCACTCGGCGACCGGACGAGCCGTATCGGCGTTCCGGCGTCGTGGCACGGCTCGAGTCCGATGACCTCGTCACGTGGCGGGATGCCGAGCCGATCTGGGAACCGCACCGCTTCATCACGCAGGAGTGCCCTGACGTATTCCAGTGGGGTGAGTGGTGGTACCTGGTGTACTCGGAGTTCTCCGACGCATTCTGCACCCGCTACCGCATCGCGAAGTCACCGGACGGCCCCTGGCTCGCGCCCGCTGACGACACCGTCGACGGCCGAGCCTTCTACGCCGCGAAGACCGTCGCGCTCGGCGACCGCCGGTACTTCGTCGGGTGGATCGCGTCGAAGGAGGACCGGCGTGATGCCGGCGCGTGGCAGTGGGCCGGCACCATGGCGACGCTGCAGGCCCACCAGCGCGCCGACGGGACGTTGCGGTTCGACCTGCCCGATGGCGTCAAGGCCGCGTACATGAACGAGGTCGATGTCACAGCGCACCTCGAACCGGTCAACGGCGCTGCAGCAACGGTGGGATCGGGCGCAGCTACGCGGTACGCGGCTTGGGTCGGGCCGGAACTCCCGTCGGAGGTGCTCCTGTCCGCGGACCTGACACTCGAAGCGGACACCCGGTCGTTCGGCGTGCTCCTGCGCACGAGTGACGACGGGGAAGCTGGCTACGCTCTCCGCCTCGAGCCGGATCGGAACCGGCTCGTGCTGGACCGGTGGCCGCGCGGCAGCACCGGCACCGAGCAATGGCAGATCCTCGGCGACGTTCCGCACGCCGTCGAGCTCGAGCGCCCAGTGGAGCTCTCCCCCGGCGCGCATCACCTCGAGGTGCACCTGGACGGAGACATCTGTGTCGCCGTCGTCGACGGGGCCGTCGCGTTGAGCACGCGTCTCTACGATCGCCCCGCGGGGCGCTTCGGTGTCTTCGCGCAGGACGGCGCGTTCACCCTTGATCGTCTGACGTTCCGGACTCGCTAGCGCCAGCATCGACGAAGTGCGCCTGCCCGGGGCACGGGCCGGCGCACTTCCTCGTCACGTCACTTCCAGATCGACTGCAGGTTCCAGGCTCGCAGGTCGTCGACGTGGGCTGTCCCACCCGTAGCGAAGGCGCTGACACCGGCGCTGGCCGAGTCCGGGAAGATCTGGTCCGTGAGGACCACCTGGCCGTCCGCACCGAACACCTCGATCGAAGAGGCGTCAACGAGGGTCCGCAGATCCAAGCCACCGCGGGTCAGCTGCAGCGGCGCAT
>NZ_JAUZVA010000014.1:0-16488 GCF_031844325.1 Curtobacterium sp. BRB10 | reverse complement strand
TTGGAACCACGACTCGCCCAGGAACGCGAACGCGACCCAGCAGGCGGCCGTCGCCACGACGAGCGCCGAGAACAGCGCCCAGTAGAACCCCCGACGGCGCTCGAGCAGCCCGGCTTCCTTCACCTGCGCCAGCAGGGCAGAGTACGACGAGGTGCCGCCGGTCCGCGCTCCGGCCGAGGAGCCGGTCTTCCGGAAGCCGCTGGAGAGGGGTTTCGAGCTGGTCTCCCGCTGCGGGCTGGTACCGGCGTGCTGCGTGGTCATGGATTCCCTGGTCGTCAACGGAATGGAGGAACGTTCCGGCGGCCGGGGTCTGGGGCTGCTGACCCAACGCTAGAGGCGCTTCGCACCCGGGTGCAAGCCACAGGTCCGCGTGTCCGCTGCTCGGCTACGGTTGTCCCGCCTGCTCGACGGAAGGACCGTTCCCCACATGACCGAGGTACGCGAAGCACGACTGGTCGAGACGTTCGTGACCCTCACCGACAGCCTGGTGGCGGACTACGACGTCGTCGACGTGCTGCAGACGCTGGTCGACCGGGCCGTCGAGCTGTTCGACGCCGCCGCGGGCGCCATCCACCTGATCGATCAGAAGGACGAGCTGCACGTCGTCGCGTCGACGAGCGAGCGCAGCAGCTTCATCGGCCTGCTCCAGCTCGACGCCGGCGAGGGGCCGTGCATCACCGCCGTGACCACCGGCCGGTTGGTGACGTCGGAGAACGCCGACCACCTGCGGCAGCACTGGCCACGGTTCGCCGAGGCATCGCGGGCTCGCGGCTACGCGGGGGTCCACGCCATCCCGCTCCGGCTGCGGGACACCACGGTCGGGTCGCTGAACCTGTTCCGCGAGACCGAGGGAGCGCTGAACGGTGCCGATGCCCAAGCTGCGCAGGCCCTCGCCGACGTCGCGACGATCAGCCTGTTGCAGCAGCGGACCCTCGAGCACGCGACCCACACCGCCGAGCAGCTCCAACGCGCGCTCGACAGCCGGGTCGCCATCGAGCAGGCGAAGGGGTACCTCGCGCGTGCGGCCGGCGTCGATGTCGAGGAGGCCTTCGGCATGATCCGTCGCTACGCACGTGCCACCCAGCGCTCGCTGAGCCAGGTCGCCGCCGCCGTGGCACGCGACGACGTCCCGCTCGCCGACCTCCGCGCGGCCGGGGCGTCCTGAGGGTTCACACGGGACGTCTCCGGACCCACCGTTCCTCGTCGAGCCCTGTCCCGGGGTCGATCGTCTTCGCACCCTCCCGTGCGAACCCGTGCTTCTCGTAGAACCGCCGTGCACGGGTGTTCGCCGCGAAGACGAGCAGGTGAGCGTCCTCGTCGCCGATGGCCGCCGCGAGGAGCCGGGCGGCCACACCGGTGCCGTGCGCGGGCCGGTCGACGTACAGCGTGACGAGTTCCAGGGCCGGCAGATCGCTGACCGGCGCGGTTGATCGCGCGGTGCTCGTGACACCGAGCAGGGTTCCGTCACGGGACCGCGCGACGAGCACGCTCCGAGCGCGCGTCCGGATCCGCGCCTCCCAGCGCGCGGCTCGGTCGACGGCAGCCGTGCCGTCGAGGAAGGCGTCCGGCACCACTCCGCGGTACGTCTGCTCCCAGCAGCGCGCCTGGAACGCACCGATCTCGCGCGCGTCACCCGTGGTGGCGCGCGCGATGACCGGTGCCGGATCGCGCACGGCTACTTCGTCGTCGTGAAGGTGCCCCGGGCCCGCTGGTCCGAGCCGTAGCCACGGGCATGCACGACGTGCGTGCCCGGTGCCAGCGCCGCCACGGCCTTCGTGATCTTCAGGCGGACCTTGCCGTCGGCGTCGGCAGTCGTGCGGGTGGCCCGACCGCCGTCGATGCTGACGGTGACCGACTCCCCGGCACGGAACCCCGTCGCCGAGATCGCGACCTTGGCACCCTTCCGGCTGCTCGTCGGCGTCACGGCGATGGCCGTGCTGGACGCCTGCGCCTCGGCACACGCGTCACCCGGGGCGCCGACCGCCGGAGCGGACGCGGTCGCCCGTCCGTTCACGCTGCGCACGCCGTCGTCCTCGCGGATGCGCATCGTGCCGACCGAGTCACCGATCACCGAACCGCCCCGGGTGTTGCTGAGGGTCATCGCGTAGTCCGACGTCCGCGAGAACGACGGGGTGCGGTCACCGTTCACCGAGACGGCCACCGCGCGGCAGACCTCGCCGGGCTGGAACGTGACGGGCTGCACCGCCGGGCGGATGCGCCCGTCGTACGCCTGGTCGAGGTCGAAGTACACCGTCGTGGCCTGCTCTGCAGGTCGGGAGAGCACGACCGCTGCCCGGACCACCGTGCGGGTGCGGCCCTCGTCGACGAACCGGTCCGCGATGCGTGCGGCCGGACGCTTCGTGACCGCCGGGGCACCGAGGGTCGCGGCCGGCACGAGCGACAGGTCGCTCAGCAGGACCCCGCCGTTCTTCTGCGGGACGTCGATCGTCACCTCGCGCACCGATGTCAGGTCGATGCCGGCGAACGCGTCGAGGGGGATGCGCGCCTGCTGCAGGATCGTCTTGCGCGGGGCCATCCGGGTACCGGGGAGCAGCTGTCCGGCACGGCTGGTGTCGGCCACGCGGCGGGTCGCCACGGCACCGGTCGCGTCACGGAGGGTGATCGAGACGTCGGCGTTCGTCGTCGCGGTGTCGTCCGGGGTGAGGCGGAGCGACAGCGCCTGGAACGCGGTGAAGTCACCGGCCGCCGGAGCCACCGGGACGTGCACCTGGCCGCCGGTCGCCGCCTTGGTGGGCGAGACGTGCAGGGCGGGGGTGGCCGGCACCGAGGACGCCAGGTACGCCGGGGTGTAGTCCGGGGCGTTGGACGTGATCGAGACGCACGCCGGCAGGATCTGCTTCGCGGGCAGGTCGTCGGTGCTCGCGCAGGTCTTCGCCGTCAGGGCACCGGTCGTGGTGATCGCCGGGTTCGCGACGTCGAACAGGGCGAGGTCGCGCCGACTCGCGCCGGGCTGGGAGGCGCTCACGCGGATGTCGGCCGTGCCCAGGGCGGCGGGCTGACGGTTGGTGCCGTCGAACATCGGCAGGAACTGCTGCTCACCGTCGAGCGTCAGACGGAAGAAGCCGCTGATCAGGCTCGTGCCGACGGCGTACTGCTGGTCGGACGAGAGCCGCGTGGTGCGCTTCGCCTTCGCCCCGCAGACCGCGTCGGACTCGTCGTACCAGTCGTCCGACGACGCCTTCGCGTACTTGCCCGGCGTCCACGTCGTGTTGAAGAAGTTGTGGTTCGCACCCATCACCAGGACCGAGGAGCGCAGCACGTCGTCCCCGAAGGCGGTGCGGGAGTCGTCGTAGAAGTGCTGTCCCTGCAGGTCGGACACATCGCCGTCGCAGTACGGCAGGACGACCGCCGTGTCGGTGTCCGGCAGGGTCATGCGTCCGAAGTCGGTCGGCGCCAGGGGCAGGACGGCACGGATGCCGAAGGGGTTCGTGCGCTGCGTGTTGAGCAGGGCCGCGCGGACCACGCCGTCACCACCGCGCGAGTGACCCATGAGGCCGACGTCCTGCAGGTCGAGCTTGCCGGTGAGCAGCGGCGAGAGCCGGGGCTCCTGACCGGCGTCCGCCCGCTGCAGCAGGCTGAGGTGGTCGAGGACGAGCTGCCCGCGGGCCACCGCTCCGCCGTCGTCCGAGTAGCTGCCGTCGAGGGCGTTGATCGCGTTCGCGGAGATCGACACGACGACGTTGCCGTGGCTCGCCAGCGCGGTCGCCGCCGCGTTGTAGCCGAGGTAGCTCGGGATGTCCGTCTGTCCCTTCCCGCACGGCCACGCCTTCGGGTTGTCGGTGCCGCCGTAGCAGGCCTCGTGGCGGCCGTGCAGGAACACCACGACCGGACGCTTGCCCGGGGCGTCCTTCGGCACGAAGACCGCGGCACGCATCTCGCCCTTGCGACCGAAGCCCTTGATCGTCTCGGCTTCGTTGCCCAGGTCGTAGTCGGCCCGGGTCACCGCGTACTGACCCGCGGCCGCCGGGTCGTCGGTCAGGGGCGTCGGGGCGTCGCTCGGAGCGACCGTCTGCGGCGCGGTGGCGGCCTGCCGGTTGCCCTGCAGGTCGGTTTCGCCCGTCCAGCCGAGCTCGACGCTGCGGGCATCGGCGACGGCGGGGTCGGTCGTGGTGACCGTCAGCTGCCGCTGGTCGAGGCTCGTCTGTGCGACGCCGATGTCGGTACCGTCCACGAGCAGGACGGGGGCCGCCGCACGGAGCGGTAGCGGGTCGGCGAGGGTGAGGACGACGGCGTACCCGCCGTCGGTCGGTGTGACCGTCCAGTCGTCACCCTGCGCGACGGGCATGCCCGGGGTCGTGATCGTGGTCGTCCCCGTCGCGGTGGTGGACCCGTCGCCCGGCTCGGCCGTCGCTGGCAGAGCCGCGATCGTGCCGGAGACGGCGAGCGCCCCGGCGATGAGTGTCGAACACGCGATCTGCAGCGCGATGGTGGAACGGCGTCTCGGCGAACGGTTCACGTCGGATCTCCCCTGGTGCGACGGGCATGCGCCACCGCACGCTCCGTCGCCAACAGTAGGGAGCGCGCCGCTCGCCGCGGATCGTCCTGGAGGATGAGGTCGAGGCTCGGTACCTGAGGGTCCTCACGGGTACGACGGCCCGGTGTGGGGCATGGAGTGCCCCCGGCCCGGGATCGTGTGGCGGACGCCGCCGGCCGGGTCCGGCACGTCGTCGAGGACGCATCCGGTGAGCGCGCCGTCGGGTTCTCGGGCGTCGTGTTCCGGGATCAGCGCGTGCTCCAGAACGAGATGGTCCGGCTCTCGTCCCGTACGACCGCGGTGTGCGACGACGCCCGGTCGGCGACTGGGCGGTTGCCCTCGCCGCCGTACCAGTACGAGACGTACCGCTTCTGGCTCGGCGACCAACCGACCACCTCGACCTTGTACCGACCGGGGCTCAGGACCACACCGAAGACGCCGCCCCGGCCCGGCGACCAGGAGGTCATCCGGGTGTCGAAGGCGCTGCCGATCGACTCGCCGTACACGTGGACCGTTGCCCCGGTGAAGTCGGTGTCGAGCTGGGGGTTCACGATGGCGGACAGGGTGACCCCGACGGTCGAGCTCGCGTCGACGTCGTCCAGCACGGTCTCGGCGCGACCGCCCGCCTGGTGCGCGACGCGGACGTAGGAGCGCGGCGCGGTGGAGCCCGGGTCGCGGTGGAACCCCCAGGACTGATCGCGCAGTGCCGGCCACGAGTCGAGCGTCTCGTCGTGCGCGTTGACCTGCACGCTGTAGTCGTCACTCGGCAGGCCGTGCACCCAGTAGTGCCCGTCGCGGGCGGTGACCGTGCGTCGCACCGTCCCGGTGTTCCAGCCGCGCACGACGACGGCTGCGCCGGACAGGTCGGCGCCGTACGGGTTGCGCGCGGTCCCACCGATCGAGGCGCCGCGACGCACGACCAGGACGACGGTGTCGTGCGCACCGGGGCTGACCGTGATGCCGGCCCGCTCGGCGGGGAGCACGTCGTCGAAGCCGTACGAGCCCTCGCGCTCACCGTGCAGGCTCCACGTGCCGGACGGCACCGCGTCGAACGTCAGCCGCCCGCGGGCGTCGCTCGAGGCAGACGCCGTCGTCGTGCCCTCCGGGGTCCGCAGGTCGACCACCACGCCCGCCATCGGCAGCGGGCGCTTCTCCGGATCGGTGAGCATGACGGTGAGTGCCCCGTCGTCCGGAGCGGCCAGGGCCGCGGTGGTCGGTGCGACGAGCACTCCGACCAGTGTCAACACGGTCGTGATGCCGACCGCCGTGCGTCGTCGAGCCGTCATGGCCCACCCCTGATCCCCTTGCGAGGCCACCCCTGACCCCGTTGCAGTGGAGCGTAGCCGTCTTCCGGCACCCGCGCGCCGTCGCCACGTGTGCACGGCTCGTTGGGTGCGGGCGACGGCGAAGGACCCCGCGACCTGGGTCACGGGGTCCTTCGCAATGTTCCTCAGATCCGGCCGACGGTGCGACGGCGACGGCGCAGCAGGACCATCAGCGTGGCGCCCGCGGCGAGCAGCGCGGCGGCGATGCTCAGTGGGACGGTCGGGTCCGAGCCGGTGAACGCGAGCTCACCGGTGGGCTGGTCGGTTCCGCCGCCAGCACCCCCACCACCGCCGGCGCCAGGGGCCGCGGGGCCGCTCGGGGTGTCGGTGGGCACCACTGCGGGTGCCGTCGGGGTGGGTGTCGCGGTGGGCACCGGTGCCGGAGCACGGACCGTGATGGTGACCGTCTGGGTGTCGTCCGGGCTGGTGCCGTTCGACGCGGTGATCGTCACGGTCGAGGTGCCCGGGGTGGTCGGGGTGCCGGAGATGACGCCGGTGGTGCTGTCGATCGTCAGGCCGTCGGGCAGGCCCGTGGCGGTGAAGGTCGGGTTCGGGGTACCGGTCGCGGTGACGGTGGACGAGTAGGGCACGTCGACGGTGCCGTCGGACGGGGTGCCCGAGGTGATCGTCGGCGACTCGGACGGCGTACCCGGCGCCGGGCAGCCGGCGGAGGCCGTGATCGTGTTCGTGTCGAGGGTGACCGCACCGGTGCGGGCCAGCAGGCGGCCCTGCACGGTCGCGCCGGTGGTGGCCGTCACGGACTGCTGCGCCAGGACGGTGCCCTGGAACTGCGCGCCGGTGCCGACGGTGGCGGAGCTGCCGACCTGCCAGAACACGTTGCACGAGCTGGCACCGCCGGTGATCACGATCTGGCTGGCGGACCCGATGGTCAGGGTCGACGCGGCCTGGAACACCCACACGGAGTCCGCGCTGCCGGCCAGGGTGAGCGCTCCGTTGTTCGCCAGGGCGAGGGCGCCGCCGGAGTACACGCCGGGTGAGAGCGAGAGGCCGTTCAGCTCGGTCAGACCGGTCTGGGTCGGGGAGAGCGACGCGGCGACGTCGTACGCGGTGGTGGTGTCGCGCTGGGCCTGCGCCGCTGCGGCGTCGGTCTGGTGCGTGGTCCCGTTGACGGTGCCGTTCGGTGCGCCGCCGAAGCCGGTGATGGACGTGCCCGGCGACAAGCCGAGGTCGCCGTTCACCACGGACGGGCCGGTGTTCGTGACCGCGCTCGCGCCGAGGACGCCGTAGGTCGATGCGGTTCCGAGGTTGACCGGACCGTCGATGACCGTGGCGGCGGATGCTCCGCCACCGGTCCCGAGGGTGATCAGCGCGGCGACGGCAGCCGCCGAGATGACGAGGATCGAACCTCGTCGAGTTTGATGAGTGTGCACGGCCAACCTCTGCCTGCAGGAGAGGCGAGGGGTCGTCGGCGACGAGCGCGCATTCTCGGAGACTCGAAGTATGCGCTTCTGCACAGCGAAAACATAGATACGTCAGGACATTCGGTCGAAGGCTGGGAATCCGCCCGGGTCACAGGCGGATCCCGGGGCTGCGGGCGCATCATCACCCCAGGTTGACCGGCCGCTCACCAGCGGACGGGGAGGGAGTTCGGGTCTCCCGTCAGCCGGTGCGGCGCCGGTCCCGGGTAGGACCGGTCGCCCACCCCCGGACCACACGGCGAAGGGCCCCGCGATCGAGATCGCGGGGCCCTTGCTGGTGCCGGGTGCTACTTGACGACGACCGTGATGGTCGGGCTGGTGCTCGTGGTGAGCTCCGAGGTCCCGGCGAAGACGGCGTGCAGGTTGTGCGCGCCCTTCTTCAGCGGGAGCTTCGAGGTGACCACACCGTCCTCCACCGTGACGGTGGCGAGGCGCTTCGCGCCCTGGTAGATCCGGGCGGTGCCGTCGACGCTGAAGCCGGTGGCCTTCACCTGGACGGTCGCCTTGCCGCCGCTGTACTTGATGGCGGTGCGCGACGGAGCCTTCTCGACGGTGACCGTCATGGCCTTCGCCGTCTTCGAGTCGGTACCCGAGTACACCGGGTCCGCGTTGACGAACGAGGCCGTGACCGCGTGCTTGCCGATGGCGAGGGTGCTCGGCAGCGTCATGCTGGCCGCGCCGTCCTTGACCGGGGCGGTGCCGAGGACCTTGCTGCCGTCCTTGAACGTCACCGTGCCCTGCTGGGTGCCGATGCCACCGGCGATGGTCGCGGTGACCTTGGCCGGCTTGGCGGTGCGGTAGGTCTGCTCGGCGGCCGACGCGGTGAGCGTCGTGGTCGTCGTCGGCAGCGTGGCGTGCAGGTTGAACTTGTCGACCGTCGAACCGATCGCGGCCGGGTCGGCCGTGGCCGTCGGCTGGAGCGTCACGCCGCAGCTGTCGACCTTGCCGTGCTGCACCGCCGAGTTGAGCGTGGTGCAGTCGCTGGCGCGGATGTTCTCGACGGCGAGCTTGTCGTCGGTGACCGAGACCTTCACGAAGGTGCGGACGTGCTCCTGGTTCTCGACCGAGTTGGCGAAGTGACGCTGACCGGTGGGGTCGAGCGGGTCCGCGCCGTAGCCCTGGGTGGCGTCCGGGGTGGTGAGGTCGTAGTACTTCGAGCCGGAGGCCGAGTTCGCCGTCATGTAGATGACGCCGCCGGGGCCGGAGAAGACCTCGGGAGCAGCGGGCTGCTCGTTGACGTTGGCCTTCTTGCCGTTCTTGATCGCGTAGCTGCGCGAGTAGGAGTGGTCGTGACCCTGCAGGACGAGGTCGACACCCATGTCCGAGAACGAACGCGTGAAGTCGAACCGGCGCTGCTGGTTGTCACGATCGTTCGCGTGGTCGGCCGGCGAGTAGATCGAGTGGTGGTAGACCAGCGTGATCCACTTCGCGTCGTCGCCGTAGCGGTTGATCACGTCGCGCACGTAGTTCACGTGGGCAGCGTCAGAGCCGGCCGCGTAGGCGTTCGAGTTGATGTCGATGAACAGGACGCCCTTGTACATGTACCAGTAGTCGCCACCCGAGTTCGCGGTGGTGTTGCCGCCCGGGTAGAAGTCCGGCACCTTGAGGGAGTTCGGCACCTGGTTGTGCTGCTCGTAGGCCTTGCCGCCCACGTCGTGGTTGCCGATGGTCGAGGCCCACGGGTAGCGCTTCAGCACGTCGCTGCTGTCCGCGAACGCGCCCCACTCGTACTCGTTGTTGGCGTGCTCGACCTGGTCGCCACCGGAGACCAGGAGCTCGGCGTCCGGTTCGGTCGACGTGGCGTACTTGAGCGTGTCCGCCCAGCCGGCACCGTCGTCGTCCGTGAAGCCGGACGAACCGATCTGCGGGTCACCGAGGAACAGGAAGTCGAAGTCGCCGGAGAAGCTCTTCGTGGTGAAGGTGTACGACGCGGACCAAGCCGAGCCGTCCGCCGCACCGACGTGGTACGTGTACGACGTGTTCGGCTCGAGGGCCGAGATCGTCGCGTGCGCGTTGATGTAGCCCGATTCGGCGGCGATGCCCGGGATGCTCTTGGTGTTCGAGTCGGTCGTGCTCGTGTCGGCTGCGGTGTTCGCGGCCTCCGAGGCGGCGACCGTCTGCTTGGCGTCGGTGAAGACACCGTCCGTCATGGACGCGGTCTTCTGGATCTCGAGCGACTGCGCGACGTTCGTGGGGAAGTACCACGATGCGATGCGCTGGCTCTCGGTCGCGCCGACTCCGAGCAGGATGTGGATCGGACCACCGGTCGAGATGTTGGTGGTGGGGGTGTTCGTCGCAGCCGTGGCGGCGTTCGTGCCGACCATCGAGGCACCGGCGATGAGCGCGGCCCCGAGGACGGCTCCGCAGACGCGGAGGGTGGTGGTTCTGCGCCGGGTAGTGGCGCCGGACAGGAGACTCATGTTGGTCCGTTTCTCAGACGTGGGATGATGCAGCACGGAAGACTCTGCATGCACTGCAAAACGTCTTGGTAAACGCTGAGTGACGGTTCGTCGCTGTTCCGGGACGAACGCGACTTGCCAGCAGCTCCGTGGCGAGCGTCAGCCCGCCGCGAGCCGCTCGACGAACCAGATCATCCCCATCACGAACACGCCGGCGGTCACGGCGCCCGTCACCCAGAGGGACACCCGGTGCGCCTTCCGCCGCAGCAGCGAGAGCGGCGGGAAGACGATGACGATGATCGCGAGCTGCACGGCCTCGATGCCGACGTTGAAGATGAGGAGCGAGACGAGCAGCTGCCACGAGAACGCCTCGTGGATGCCGAGGGCTCCGGCGAACCCGAGGCCGTGGATGAGGCCGAAGGCGAAGACGACGGCCAGGCGGGTCCACCCGGCGCGGTCGAGCGAGAAGTGCCCGTGCTCGCCGACCACCAGTTCGTCGGCCCGCGATCGACGACGCCAGAGCCGCCAGAGGTACCAGCCAGCGACCGCGGCGATCGACAGGGCGATGAGCGGCTCGACGACGATCGCGGGCGGGCTGACCACACCGAGGGCGGCGAGGATGAACGTGATCGAGTGCGCGATCGTGAACGCGGACGCCGTGTAGACGACCTCGCGCAGGCGACGCGACCCGGCGATGAGCGCCACGAGGAACAGGATGTGGTCGATCCCGGTCAGCAGGTGCTCGGCGCCGAGCCGGAAGAACTCCCAGAAGCGCTCACCCGCCGACTGCTCGGTCGAGAACGTGCGCTGCGAGGCATCGAGGGTGGCCGAACCCGTCCGGTCGTCGACGTCGTAGGTGACGATCGTCTTGGTGTCGCGCACGAAGGTCTCGTCGTCGGGGAAGAGCTCCGACGACACCACGTGCCCGGACTGCGTCTGCGACGGTTCCGGGCAGGTGAAGTCCGCGGTCACGTGAGCGTACGGCACCTCGTCCTGCAGATCGACGGTGACGGTGTCGTCGAGCGTGCCCGTGCAGGCCTGCCCGCCGGCTCCGGTCACCCGGAACCGGTCGAACACGTACTTCCCGATCGCGTCGGTGTGCGCCTCGGCAGCCGTCACCATCCCCGGGAAGTCCCCGTCGTCCCAGGCCTGCTGCCCCTGCTCGTGCAGCGCGTCGTCGTCCTCGCTCGTCGCCACCGAGACGAGCATCAGGTCGTACTCGAGCCCGAGCTTCGCCTGCACGACCGTCGGCTTCGCGGACGTGACGTCGGCGTAGACCACCGAGCTGAAGCCGTGCGCCGACGCCGGTGCCGCCCCCGCGAGCGCACCGATCACGACCACCCCGAGCAGCACGAGCGCGGCGACGACCCGTGCGACGAGCGCGAACAGGGGAGCGGAGTGGGCAGGGCGGGCGCGCAGGAGCGCGGCGGTGGTTCCGGAGGGCACGCGCAGACGATCCGGCCCGCAGACGACCGGCAGGTGAACAACCGGTGACCAGCAACGGGACGGGTGTTGGACAGGTCCCCCGACCGGCCCGGAGCAGCCCTCGGGCGTGCTTGCATGGTGCCGTGATCCGCCCCGCCACCCGGACGACCGTCCTGTTGACCGCCGTCGCCCTCGCCGCGGCCGGCACTGCCCTGCTGGCCGGCTGCTCCGGGACGTCGAACGGCGCCACCGGCGGCACCGGCACCGGCCCGACGGCGACCACGTCGGCGCACGCCTCGGCCGGGGTCCTGGGCACCGGCTTCTCCGACCCCGACCAGCCGCCGGCGCCCGAGGCCACGATCCACCCCGAGCCCGGTTCGTGGTCCGGGGTGCACGCCCCCGCCGGCTACGACGTCGTGCTGCTCTCCGACGCGGGTGACGCTGCCGACGCTCCGACCCGGACCCTGCTCGACGCCGTCGAGTCGTGGGCCGCGGACGAGGACGTCACCGTCACCTCGGTCTCGGCGAAGGGCCCCGACGACCGGATCGCCGCGGTCCTGCGCGCCGTCGACGCCGAACCCGACCTGGTCATCACCGTCGGCAACCACATGGTCGACCCGCTCGCGGCCGTCTCACCGACCGCGCTCCACCAGCAGTTCCTGGTCGTCGGTGCCGAGATCGCCGAGCCGACGTCGAACGTCACGGCGGCGGACTGGACGGGCGGCGGGTTCCGCGGCGAGGGCCTGGGTCCGTCGAGCCACTACGACCCCGACACCTTCACCGAGGAGCGCGCGGCCCGTGGTCTGCGCGCCGGGCTCGCCGCCGTGCTCCACGACCTGCGCGGCATCGTCGTCTGGGTCCCCTGACCGGGCGCTCCCCCGCTACGCGGTCTCCGGCTCCAGCACGCGCGCTCGCACCTGCGCCGCCGCGCCGAGTGCGACGGCGTCGGATCCGAGCGTCGACTGCGCGAGCCGGATCGTCGCCCCGCTGACCGGCGGTTCCGCGGCGATCGCCGCCGTGATGGCCGGTTCGAGCAGGTCCCAGGACCGTGCGATCCCGCCGCCGACCAGGACGGTCGTGACGTCGAGGATCCCCGCGGTCAGCAGTGCGGCACGGGCCAGGCCCCACCCCGCGGTGGCGAAGACGGCGGCCGCGTCGGCGTCCCCGCCGCGTGCGGCGACGGCGACGTCCCGCGCCGAGAGCATCCGCCCGGAGCGTTCGGCGTAGCGGTCGGCGATGCCGCGCGCGCCCGCGATGGTCTCCAGGTGCCCGGTCTGCCCGCAGGTGCACCGGGCGTCACCGAAGCCGGGGACGTGGCCGATCTCACCGGCGGCCCCGCGCGGGCCGGCGAAGAGCCGTCCGTCGAGCACGAGCGCGCCGCCGACACCGGTACCGAGGGTCATGCCGAGCACGTCGGACTCCCCCACGACCGCGCCGGTGGCGATCTCGCCGAGCAGGAACGCGTTCACGTCGTTGTCGAGGGTCGCGGGGACCCCGAGGGCGTCCGTCACCGCCCGGGTCACGCCGTACCCGGCCCAGCCGGTGAACGAGTTGCCGGTGACCAGGACGGTTCCCGTGGTCCGGTCGACGACGCCGGCCGCGCCCACCCCGACACCCGCCAAGGAGGCCCGGTGCGTCTCGAGCAGACCCGTCACGGCCCCGAGTGCGGCCGTCACGATCGCCGCCCCGCCCGCGTGGGCGGGCGTCGGCAGGTCGACGCGGTCGATGACCTCGAGGTCGGGCGTGGTCAGGACGACCTTCGTGTTGGTGCCGCCGACGTCGACCCCGGCCAGGACCCGGGTCACGCGGTCACCGCCGCGAGCGAGGCGAGGCGCTCCGTCCGACGCTGCCGTTGCAGCACGGGGTCGGGCACCGGCACCGCGGCGAGCAGACGCCGGGTGTAGTCGGTGGTGGGGTGCAGCAGCGTCGTGCCGGTGGTGCCCTGCTCCTCGACGACGCCCTGGCGCATCACCACGACGCGCTCGGCGAAGTGCTGCACGACGGCCAGGTCGTGCGAGACGAACAGGCACGCGAAGCCGAGGTCGTCCTGCAGCTCACCGAGGACCTCGAGCACGGTCTCCTGCACGCTGACGTCGAGCGCCGAGGTCGGCTCGTCGGCGACGAGCAACCGCGGTTCGAGCACCAGCGCCCGGGCGAGCGAGACCCGCTGGCGCTGCCCGCCGGAGAGCTCGCGCGGGGCACGGGACGCCAGGGTCCGTGGCAGCCGTACCGCGTCGAGCACCTCGTCGATGCGCCGACGACGGTCGGCCGAGGACATCCCGCGACGGTGCACGGCGAGGGGTTCCGCGATGCACTCGGCCACCGACATCCGGGCGTCCAGGGACGCCACCGGGTCCTGCAGCACGACGCCGATGCCGGAGCGGAGGGCACGACGGTCACGGCCCTTCGCGGTCCGCAGGTCCTGCCCGAACAGCGACACCGTGCCGGAAGTCGGCTTGATCAGCCCGAGCGCCACCCGGGCCGCGGTCGACTTGCCGGAGCCGGACTCGCCGACCAGGCCGACGGTCTCACCGGCGTGCACCGCGATGTCGATGCCCGCGAGCGCGTGGACGGCGCGCGCCCCGCGCCCGAAGGTCACCGAGACGCCCCGCAGGTCGACCGCCGGGGCCGCACCGGGCCTCCCGGCCGTCTCGGTCTCCGCGTCGGTGACGGGAGCCGACGGGCGGTCGCCCGCCACGTCGAGCCGCGGTACCGCGGCGAGGAGCCGCCGGGTGTACTCGTGCTCGGGGCGGAGCAGGACGTCCTCGACCCCGCCGGTCTCGACGATCTCGCCCTGGAGCATGACCGCGACCCGGTCGGCGAAGTCCGCGACGACACCCATGTTGTGCGTGACGAGCAGCACCCCGGTGCCGGTCTCGACGGCGAGCGCGCGGAGGAGCTCGAGGATCTCGGCCTGCACGGTCACGTCGAGGGCCGTGGTCGGTTCGTCGGCGATGAGCAGCTTCGGCGCGTTCGCGATCGCCATCGCGATGACCACGCGCTGACGCTGCCCACCCGACAGCTGGAACGGGAACGACCGGGTGCGCGACTCGGGGTCGGGGATGCCGACGCGACGGAGCAGGTCGACGGCCTCGGCCGCGGCGGCGGACGCGGAGACGTCACGGTGGTTCCGGATCACCTCGGCGATCTGCGCACCGACGCGGGTGAGCGGGTCGAGGGCGGTCGCGGGCTCCTGGAAGACCATCGAGACGGTCGATCCGCGCAGTGCCCGGAGCGCGGGTTCGGGGGCGCCGACGACCTGGTGGCCGGCGACGACCGCGCTGCCCGAGGCCGTCGCGTTGCCGGAGAGCAGGCCCATCGCGGCGAGGGCGACGGTCGACTTGCCGGAGCCGGACTCGCCGACCAGGGCGAGGGTCTCGCCGGGGGCGACCGACAGCGACACCCCCCGCACGGCGTCGACCGTGCCGGACTCGGTGGTGAAGGAGACGCCGAGGTCGGTCGTCCGCAGGATCGGTTCGGTCGTCATCAGCGGCCCCGTACGTCGAAGGCGTCCCGCAGTCCGTCGCCCACCGCGTTGAACGCGCAGACGACCAGGATCACGGCCAGACCCGGCGGCACGATGAGCCACCAGCGTCCGGAGTATGCGGCGGTGAGACCCGCCGACAGCATGCCGCCCCAGTCCGTCGCGGGCGGTTGCACGCCGAGCCCGAGGTACGAGACGTAGGCGACCAGCAGGATCGCGTCGGCGACCTGGAACGTCGCGGCGACGACGATCGTCGACACCGAGTTCGGCAGCAGGTGCTTGCCGATCGCGCGGGCGTGCGAGCCACCGATCGCGCGCAGGGTGAGGACGTAGTCGCGGTTCTTGAGCGTCAGGGTCTCGGCGCGGATCAGGCGGGACGGCACGAGCCACGACACGAGGCCGAGGATGACGATGAGGCCGCCCACTCCCGGGTTCGTGATCGCCGAGATGACGAGGAGGATGAACAGGGCCGGGATCGCGATGCCGGCGTCGACGACGCGCATCATCAGCGCGTCGACCCAGCCGCCGACGTACCCGGCGACGGAACCCCACAGGGTCCCGACGACGGTGGCCAGGACCCCGGCGGCGATGCCCACCATGAGGGAGACCTTGCCGCCGTACATCAGGCGGCCGAGGACGTCGTGGCCGACGGCGTCGGTGCCGAGCCAGTGCGCGGCGCTCGGGCCCTGGTTGGCCTGCTCGAGCAGCGTGTGGGTCTGGTCGGTCGGGTACACGAACGGGCCGACGAAGCAGAACAGCACGATGACGACGATCAGGGCGAGGCCGATCACGGCGAGGGTGTTGCTCCGGAACCGGCGGGCGGCGAGCCGGAACCCGGTGGCCGCGACGGTGACGGGGGCACCCGGGGCTTCGGGGGCCATCTGGACGGCGGTCATGCGCGGCTCGCCTTCACTCGCGGGTCGATGAGGGACTGTGCGACGTCGGCGAGCAGGGTGCCGATGACGGTCGCGATGGAGATGACGAGCACGCAGCCGAGCAGCGTCGGGTAGTCGGAGGACTGTGCCGCGTTCCAGAACAGCAGCCCCATGCCGGGGTAGTTGAACAGCTGCTCGGTCACCAGGGCGCCACCGAACAGCACCGGCAGGTAGTACCCGAGCATCGCCACGACCGGGGTCAGCGAGTTCCGGAACACGTGCCGCCGCAGGATCGTCGCGGTCGAGGCGCCGCCGGCGCGGGCGGTGCGGACGTAGTCCTCCTGCAGGTTCTCGAGCGTCGAGGCGCGCATGTACCGGCTGAACACGGCGATCATCGCGAGGGCTCCGGTCACCACGGGCAGCACGAGCCCGGCTGGGTCCTGGAAGACCTCGGCGAGGGTGTTCCCGCTCGGGGCCTGGGACGGCAGCCACGGCAGCTGCTGGCTGAAGACGATGATCAGGACGAGTCCCAGGAAGAACGCGGGCGTCGAGTAGAAGACGAACGCCAGGGCGGTGGCGGCGTAGTCGACCGCGCCGTTGCGGCGGGCCGCCTGGAGCATCCCGACCGGGATCGCGACGACGAGTCCGAGCACCGCGGAGATGCCGGTGAGCACGAGGGTCTTCGGCAGGCGCTCGGCGATGAGCTGCGAGACCGGCTCGTTGAGCGTGTACGAGGTGCCGAGGTCGCCCGTCAGCAGACGGCCGAGGAACCGCAGGTACTGCACGGGCAGCGGCTGGTCGAGCCCCTGCGCCTGGTTGAACTGGGCGATCTGCGTCGGGGTCGCGGAGACGCCGAGCACGCCGCGGGCGGGGCCGCCGGGCAGCGCGTGGAGCAGGCAGAACACCACGACGGTGACGATGAGGATCACCGCGAGCGCCTGCAGGACGCGCCTGGTGAGGTAGAGAGCTGTGGTCATGCGGCTTCCGATGGTCGGTTCTTGCGTGAGCCGGGGCGGAGGCGGGGGGGGGGGGGGGGCCCCCCCCCC
>NZ_JAUZVA010000013.1:0-25271 GCF_031844325.1 Curtobacterium sp. BRB10 | reverse complement strand
GGAAAAGGGTTTGCTCTTCGTTGCGCCACGGGAAGGAGAACGATCGTTCCCCGTTGTGGGGGTATTGGAACGGACGGCTCATTGATTGAGTACATGAGTCGACGTCCCCCGGGTGCCGAACCGCCGCGGACCATCTTGCGTCGCAGTGAAGGCGATCACCCCTAGTGCGGGTGATCGCGAGGTGCCGCCCTGTCGATTCGGGTTCGACACGGCGGCGCCTCCCTTCAACTCGCAGCCCGCCAGCATGTTGACTGATCCCTCAACCGGCACTGTTCGCAGATCGAGTGGGAGCGCCGTGGAGAGCCGATGGGGGCAGCCGCACCGGGTACTGGCAGGCCGGTGAGGACTCGTCGCGGAGTCGGCATCTGCCAAACCAGGCCTCATGGAGGGCAAGCGGACGCCGTGGTCGGCGGTGCTGCCGAACCCGATATCCGGCAACACCGCCGCGGAACCACTCTGTTAGCGACCCCTCGCCCAGGAGCATGCTCAAACCGGGTTGCAGGAACGCTAACGCGAACATGATCAAAAATCGATGCCCCTCTTCTGAGCGCGGAAGCAGGACATTTGGAGTCGGGGAACGCGAAGCGTTCGGGTCGCTCCGCGTCCCCCGGTTCGGCTGCAGGCATCACGCACGCGTGCCGCCCCCCTCGGGCGTCCGTCACGCAGTCGGCGCGAGTCCCTGCTTGCCGTTGCCGTCGCGGTCAGCAACGACCGGTCAGCTAACCAGTACGGTACCGACATTGCACGAATACAGCGAGGATCCGTCAGCAAGCGTTGGCGTTAACAACAGCCACGTTCGCTTGTCGGTCGGATGCCGGCTCTGCACCAGAGCCGGCATCCTGGGGTGATCAGACCCGAACTGATCACCCACCACCAACCCTTCCAGAAGCTCTCGAAACCGCGCAAGACGGGCAAAATGAGGACAGACCCCGCACTCAGAACAGCCACATACTGAGGGTGCTCCGGCTGGTCGCCGGGGAAGAGGCGCGCTTCACTCCTGATCC
Source organism: Curtobacterium sp. BRB10 (assembly GCF_031844325.1). NCBI lineage: Bacteria > Bacillati > Actinomycetota > Actinomycetes > Micrococcales > Microbacteriaceae > Curtobacterium > Curtobacterium sp. BRB10. Next base: position 24,267 of record NZ_JAUZVA010000013.1, on the reverse strand, counting down.
GTGCGGCGCCACTCGGGCGGCCCCGGGTTTGCCGATCCAGACCCGGGTGCCGCCTTCCCTTACGGCGCGCTGGCGACGGGAATGTCCCAGTACGCGGGCTGCTCGTACTGCTCGGACCAGCCGCGACGCATCCGTGTCGCTGCCCGGTCGAACGCGTCGACGAGGTCCGTGTCTGTAGTCAGCAGCGCCTGCAGGCGGAGTCCGTCGTAGAGCGCGAGGAGCTGCTGCGCGCCGCGGACCGGGTCCATTGTCGCGGGCTCTCGTCCGTCCCGGACGTCTGCTGCGAGGCCGTCTCGGATCGCCTGCCGGAACCGCCGGTACGTGGACCGGTAGTAGTCCGCGCTATCGACGGATGGGTCGGCCGCGGACGCCAGACTGGCAGCGAGGAGCTCCATCAACGCAGGTTCCTCGGCGTGCGCCGCCAGGAGGGCGTGCAAGAACGCGACGGTCCCCTTTTCTACCATCAGCGGTGCCAACGGCGCGGAAATCGCCTGCGTCCACCGCTCGACAGTTGCTGCCAGTAGCGCCCGTTCGGTCGGGAACGCATCCCGCACCGCAGCCACACGCATCCCGGCGTTCGCTGCGGCGACGTCGAGGGTGAAGCGGCTGATGCCCCCGTCGTGCAGAGCGGTGATCGCACCGTTGATCGCCCGTGTCCGTGGCGCTTCGTCTGCTTCAGCGGTCTGACTCGTCAGCGGTGCCAGCGGGTGCTTCCGGAACCAGTCCAGCAGGCTACGGGCTCGGGTAAGGCTGGTCGCGGTGTCGAGCGGCCGGCCGGGCGCGAACAGGTCGCTGAAGCCCGGAACGTGCTGAAGGAGCGGATCGATGGGCTGGAACGCCATCGACCAGTCGGGGAAGGAACGCTGCGCAATTGGCTCGTCCATCAGGACGCGGACGTTGGTATGCCGAGGGTCAACACGAACCTGCTCGAACCGCGCACCGACGACGGCGTGTTCACCCTCAAGGATTCCGAGGCAGTTATCGCCCTTGTGCGCGAGGATCCCCGTCACACCGAGGGCAGTGTTCTTCTCCCGACCGACCGCGAGGATCTGTGCGAGCTCGATATCCGTGATCGGACGAGTCTGAGTGCTGGTGTACACAATCGAACGCATCAGTGCTGGACTCCCTCATTTACCGATACACGTTGCGCCTTCGAGTGAACCGAGTCACCGACTGCTCCACCATCCCCCGATCGGGTGCGGAGCACGATCCGTCAGCGACACAGCTCCGCGGGCTCAGCGTCTCTCGAGATCCAGAAACATCGGATCACTCGCCCGCCGACGTCCTCGTCGCGAGTGCCAGCACCGTTGTGGTGCGCACCCCCCCCCCCACTCGAGCGTCGGCTATCGGACACGTGGCGGCCGATTCGAGAGTCCGGGAAGATCCGAGGTTCTCGGTGCCTCGGGAGCCCCGCCCGGCGATGTGCCCGGTGACGGGTCCCTTCGTAAGACACGGCCGGGCTTTTGGTGGCAGGCGCTCCCCATCAGGACTCGGGGGTGTCGGTCTCCGTCGTCAGGGCAGCTGCGAGGTCGGCTTCCGACGGCAGAGCCGCGCGGACCGCCGGCGGGAGGAGGTCGTAGCTGGCGACACCGATCGGGGTCTGCTGTCCCGCGAGGGAGTATCGGACGACGGCGTCGTTCTTGTCCGCGACCAGTAGCAGGCCGACGGTGTCCGCGTGCTGGGGCCTGCGGAGCTTGTCGTCGACGAGCACGACGTAGAAGCCGAGCTGGCCGAGGTACTCCGGCTTGAACTTCCCAGTCTTGAGCTCGATCACCACGTACCGGAGCTGCTCGACGTGGAAGAACAGCAGGTCGACGTAGAAGTCATCTCCATCGACGTCGAAGTGCACCTGCCGACCGACGAACGCGAATCCCTCACCGAGCTCGCGGAGGGTGTCGTGTTCTTGCTCGTTCGTAGTACTCCCCCGGATGATGTGGCCGCTGTCTTCGAGGTCCCGTCATCTCCTATGCAGCAACTGACTGGTGAGTCTGGCGACGCCGGCCACGAATCAAAAGTGTGACTGGTGACACCAGTCAGGCTGGCAAACCCATCGAGCGTATGGTCTACGGGTTTGACCAGTGTCACCAGTGAGACTGGTGCGGCTGGTCACACTGGGATGACCTGCGGCGCTAGTCAGAACGACTCTCGAGGCGCAAGCCGTAGCGAGCGGTCCTGTATGCCTCTCTGAGCGACGAGACCCCCGTTCTGAGGCAATCACCCACGGAAGGAGCCATTCGTCCAATCTCGGACGATTCCCGCAAACTGGTGACGCTGGTGATCCTGGTCACGTTCACTGGTGTCACCAGTAAGCCTGGCGCAGCCAGTCACACTGGTTATGGCTGGTGACGCCGGCCTTACCGGTCAACGTTTACTGGTAACACTGGTGTGACTGGTGCGTCCGGGCAGCTCACAACACCTACGCCGTTGTGACTGGCTTCACCAGTGAAGCAGGTATGCTGCGTTCGCACGGACATGCGCAGGTAATTGCGCAACCTGGCTTCACCAGTCACACCAGCGTCACCATTCAGCGGGGGCGTGCCCCTCGTAGGCAGCGGAGCAGCAGATGTCACTCACCATTGACCGATCTTCCCTTCAGCGAGTCGTAGCCGTCATCAACAACAAGGGCGGCGTCGGCAAGACCACCCTCTGCGCCAACATCGGCGGGATTCTGGCCGAGGCAGGTTGGCGAGTCCTCGTCATCGAACTGGACCCGCAGGGGAACCTCGGCCTCGACCTCAGCTACAGGTACGCAGATGGCGACGACAAGGGCTCTGGTCTGTCGAAGGCCGTCCTCTTCGGCGATCACCTTCAGCCCCTGAAGGACGTGCGCCCGAACCTCGACGTACTCCCGGGAGGGGAGCACATCGAGATCCTCGACAAGGGCATCAGCCCTCGGATGAGCCAGTCCGGCACCGAAGGCACCGCAGCACGCCTCAGCCTTGCCACGTCTCTGTCTGTCATCGCCGACGACTACGACCTGATCTTGCTCGACTGCCCGCCGAACATCGACAGCATCCAGATGCTTGCTGTCGCGGCCGCTCGTTACATCCTCATCCCAGCGAAGGCTGACGATGCGAGCATCGATGGTCTCCGACTGACCGCTCGGCGCCTCGACAAGGTCGTGGATATCAACCCCGACGTGGACCTCCTCGGCGTGGTGAACTTCGACTCGAGTACGTCTGAGACGAAGGTGCGGCAGGAGTTCGCCGACGACGTTGTCGAGGCCCTGGAAAGCGAAGAAGCTCGGAAGTTCATCTTCACCAGCTACGTCCGCCACTCGGGCGCAACCGCGAAGGCCGCGAGGAAAAAGCGAGTCCTCGTCCACGAGCTCGAGAAAAGTGTCCAGAAGCAGGAAAAGTGGTACGAGGCTCTGCGCCGCGGGGCGAAGCACATTTCCGCTGGCCCTCAGGCTGCCGGCAACGTTGCAGACAGCCTGTACGCAGTGACCCAGGAGCTCACCGCTCGACTCACCGAGGCTGAGGCTGACGCGGCGGAGGAAGCGAATGTCTGACGCAGGCCGCATCATCTCCGGTCCGCCAAGCCGTCCGAACAGCGGGGGAGGGGCGGGGTCCCTGCTCCGCGCGAATCGAACGGCGCAGCAGCAGGTCGAGCAGCCGGTCGAGCCTTCCCGTACGGTTGCGCCACCACCCCCGGCGCCGCGGCGCGCAGTGCAGCAGACCATCGCGTCCGCTCCAGAGTCCGAGGTCGAAGACCCGGTAATGACCGTCGAGCCTTCCGAGGCGCCGGCCGTCACGTTCCGTGAACCGGAGCCGTCGACTGCAGCAGCCGAGGACGTCCCACCGGCGGTGGTCGAGCCTGCGGCTGCCCCCGCTCCGCAGACGCAGCAGCAGCGGCAGCGGCAGGCCGCTGAGTCAGCGCAGGGCCCGACGACGCCGTACACGAGGCGTCGGTACGGCGACTCGGGGGAGGAGAACCCCGACGACATCGTCAAGGTCACCTTCGAGATTCGTCGAGGCGATCGCGACGCGTTCAACGACGCGTTCGCGGCAGCGTCCCTGCACGAGGGCTACACCACGCCGAAGGACATCCTGGTGGACATCTACCTGGGGGAGACAAAGCGTCTGCAGGACACCTACAACGGCGGGCAGCCGTTCCCGAAGCGGATGAAGCAAGCTCCGCGCGGACGGCCGATTCGGCGCGAGAACTGACTTCGTTGGTCATCCGCGCCCGGCAATGTCGGCCGGACCCCGTAGATCAGAGGCATGGGTTCGTCCAGACGCCGGCGAGGAACACTGCGACACGCCGGGCAAGTTCCAACGTGGGTATCTGATCCGCAGCCACGCTGTGCGAGTACCAACTCGGATGGGGGAGCGCCAGGCACAGTGCGCTCTGCCGGGTGGGACGCACTGACCAAGTCCGCTTCCGCGCGACCACTGCTTCCATCATGCCCCGGGAGGTCCTGATGACCGACACCCTCGCAACCGAGATCACACTGATCGACGTGCCGGCCGACGCGCCAAGCCTCATCGACGAGACAACGGCGCGGCTAGTGAACTACGCGGCGAACCTCGAGGGTGGCGAAGAGGACGCCATGGACATCGGGTACTCTGCGCGCATCTGGGCGCAGGTCTCGCTGCCCTACCGCAACCCCGGCAACATCCCATACTGGGAGCGTCGCAACGGGTCCGTCTCGCTGATGATGCAGCCGGCGTTGCTGCTGGACGCACAGACCGGAGAGCGGACACCTGCTTACCCATACGGTGTCCTGCCGCGCCAGGCCATGAACTGGATGGCAACAGAGGCGGTGCTGACGCAGAGCAAGCAGCTCGAGCTCGGCCGTTCCATGAAAGCGTTCATGGAGAAGATCGGCCTCGCACACGGTGGACGGGACGCGAAGCGGGTCGCGGACGGCCTGAAGCGGCTCTTCGGCGCGAACCTCAGTGTCGAGGGTCTCGAGATCCGCCCGGACGGTCACGGGGAAGCCATTGAGTACTTCCGCATCGCTGACAGCGTCCGTCTGTGGTTCGGCAAGGACGACGTCGAGGACAACGAAGGGCTCTGGCAGTCCACGGTGACCCTCTCCGAGCGGTTCTACGACTCCATCGTTTCCTCGCCGGTCCCCATCGACCTGAACGCGATGAAGGCGCTGGGGAAGTCAGCGATGCGCATGGACATCTACCTGTGGCTCACGTACCGCATGTTCTACCTGCGTAAGCCCACCCGCATCAAGTGGAACGACCTCAACCTGCAGTTCGGCGCGCAGTACACGCAGCCCCACAAGTTCAAGGCGGCGTTCGAGGGTCACCTGCGGGCCATCAAGATCATCTACCCAGAAGCACGGGTCGAACCGACGTCCGAGTACCTCATCCTCCGGCCGTCTCCGCCCCATGTGGAGCCGACGAAGCCTCGACGCGAGGTCGGAGCCTAACCGGCCAGAGAAACGACGGGAGAGAGGCGCCTACGGGCGCCTCTCTTTTCGCATTCGAGGGGACCGGATACCCACGCGAGCTGGAAACCGCGTCCGTCGACGGCACGCGTGGGTATCCGGTCCCCTCCGCGCGCACTCCGGACGGCTGGCGTGCACCCTGCGCCGTGGGTATCTGGTCCTCTCCGCACCCGGTGCCGCGAGCTCATCGGTCGTGGGTATCTGGTCCGCGGTCGTGGGTATCTGGTCCGCGGTCGTGGGTATCTGGTCCGCGGTCGTGGGTATCTGGTCCGCGGTCGTGGGTATCTGGTCCGCGTCGTGGGTATCTGGTCCCCTCCGACACCAGTTCATGCGGTTACCTTCCGGCGTAGAACGCGATAAAGCCCCGGGCGTGGGTATCTGGTCCGCCCGCCTACCCCGCTCCGGTCGACAGCTAGGTGAGGTACCCGCCGGGACGCCCGCTGGCACGTCGTGTGGGTATCTGGTCCTTGCCCGTGGGTATCTGGTCCTTACCAACCACAAAGGTCCACCAGCCGGCGTGGGTATCTGGTCCTCCCGGTCGGAAACCGCGGAGCACCGCGTGGGTATCTGGTCCCCGGGGCGCGGGCCATTAGTTGCGGGCGGATAGGCGTGCCGGGCAAGACGAGCGAGCGTGGGTATCCGGTCCTCGTTGTCAGCGAAGTCCTCGACTCGCACCTTGAGGGGACAGGCGTCTTCGAACGTGGGTATCTAGTCCTCCCACCGGCGCAGAGCTCTCGCGTGGAATCACAGGCGAAGCCTGTGGGTATCTGGTTCTGAAGTGCGGCGGCCTGAGTGACTCTCTTTCCTCCAATGGAAGGGGTAGAAGCACCCGTCTGTGGAAAACTTGGCGCCCCCTCTGTGGTTGCGTTTCGTCAGTTCGTAAATCAGCTACCGGAGAGAGCTACAGGAAGCACTACAGGGGGCCGCGTTTGAGCGAGGTCACATCCGCACGCTGACAGCGATCGGCGGGGGAGCGGTGCCGTGCTCCTGGGACTGCATACCCACACCAAGCGGACCGGATACCCACGGGCCGAGGACCAGGTACCCACGAAAACGGACCAGACACCCACGAAAAGTGCGTGGGTATCGAGTCCGACGACCAACCCTGCTGTGGAGAACTCCTCGGAGAGTACGTCGGTACCGAACTGACCGCTACCCGCGCCGGTTCTTCTTCGCCCGCGGGGGAGTGGCCCTCGCCTTCAGAGGCGGAGCCGGGAGGTCCGTGATGGCGGGAACATCGAAGCCTACGCGGTAGCGACGGTCGAGGTTGCCGAGCCCTGCGGCGTCCACGGTCACGAACTGCTGCCTTTGGAGCGACGCGAAGAAGCGTCGGTCGCCGCTGTTCGCGTCGCGAAGATCGGCGACCGACACTTCCAGGGAACCACCACCGACGACGCCCTTGAAGCGGAGGTGCTTGCTCTTGCCCGCGTCGTCGAGGACAACGACGGGCAGGGAGTGGTGGCCATGCTGGGTCTATGCGCAGACGGTCAGGGAGCTGCCTGCTCTGCCTGTCGCAAGCGGTAGTCGCGGAGCTTCGCGCGGTAGTCCGAGACCTTCATCACGAATCGGCCGAAGCTGGCGAGAGCCACCATGGCAGCAAGGATGATGATCCACCTGGTGAGGTCGCCGTGCCGTCCGACGACGAACCGGAAGAACAGCCCGCCAGCGAGCCAGCAGAGCGCCGGCACGAGCGACCGACGCGACAGCCGAGGAGCTCGCGGAACGGCGACTTCCTCGGCTGCTGCGGCTTCAGCGGGCGTGGGTAGACGGAAGTAGGTGTCCTTGCTGTCCATGCCGGTCTATGCGGGAGCCTTGCGGCATGGTGCGCGCCGGATCGCGCCTTCGCCGTAGAAAGCTCGGCGCCGCGCGACGTCCGTAGGTCTGCGTTGGAGGAGGCTTCCCGGTGCGGACTGCGGGGTAGTCAGGTGGAGGCGGCGGTGACGGCAAGGTAGCGGTACGCCACGCTGGGCTGCTTCATCAGCGCATGAGCGAGGGGTCAGGTCCGACGCCGATTGCACGACCTAGATTTGCCCGCGTACGTCCCGCCAGCGCTTCGCCTGTTCTTCAGTCATGCCGAAGTACACCTGGGGATCCTCATGGAGGTTCCGCCGGAGGCAGTTGCGAGCGGCCAGATGTCCTCACCGAAATACGGCTGACGGGCCCACTTGGGCAGTCCCTCGTAGTTAGCGCGCAGGTGGGCGGTGAGCTTCCTGCAGGCGTCGCGCCATTCGTTGAGCGTGAGGTCGATGTTCTCGACGATGTCCAAGGTGCCGAATCGCTCGCCTGGGTGCCGAATCTGCCGCTACACCGAAGGATGGGCGCTTCCAGCCCCGCTAATTTAGTCCGAGAAAGACTATTATCGGAACTGATTTGGTAGGCGTGCGTAGGCTCGAGCCACCCGACGAGGAGGCTCCAATGGCAGTTGAGGTCACAGTGGATGGCGGTCCGACCTTGGAAGCACGGGACCGGATGCGGCAGCAGGATCTGCCCCTCGAGGAGCGGTTCACGGACGACTTCACCGACCACGACGCCGCCGTCGGGCAACCCGAGGACGGATCCGGGATCGCGTGGTTCTGGGAGCAGTTCGGGAAGGCGTTCTCCGACGTCGAGCGGGAGGACGTCGAGACGATCGCGACACCGACGAAGGTGATCACGATCTCTACCCTCGCCGGCACGCACACGGGGGAGTGGTTGGGGCACGCCCCGACCGGGCGCCGGTTCACCGGGATCCGGAACGTGCAGGTCATCGGGTTCCGCGACGGCCGCGCCGCGGAACGGTGGGGCAGCACCGATCAGCTCGGCATCCTGCAGCAGCTGGGCCTCGACTGACGTGTCCGATCAGCAGGCGACAACCCCTGCCGTGACCGTCGGTAGGCGGTCGCTGACGGCGGAGCAGCGTGCTGCGGCGGAACGCTCCCGCACGGCGTTCGCCCGACTTCGAACCGCCGCCGGTGACGGCGCCCCTGCTGGGTCAGCTGTGGTGACGGTGCCGGTGGGGGCGTCGCCGCGGGTGTTCGCGGAGGCGTCTCTGTCGGCGAATACGGTGCGGGCGTACCGGTCGGACTTGCGGCAGTTCGCGCGGTGGCGGGCTGGGTTCCTCGACCACGAGATCTCCGAACCGCACGAGCTCGAGCAGATCACCACGGCACCGGTCGACCCGACCGAGGTTGCGGCGTTTCTTGCGGACAAGGCCAACGCAGTCCTGCCTGATGGCGGTCAGCGGTACGCACCGGCGACGATCAGTCGCTACGTTGCCGCGATCGATTGGGAGCACGCTCGCCGCGGCCATACCCCGCCCGGCTCCACCCCGATCGTCCGCGACGTCCTGAAAGGCATCCGCCGCACCCGGTCGGTACCGGTGCGACGGGCGAAGCCGATGACACTGAAGGCGCTGCAGACAACGCTCCTCAAGATCGACGTCGCCGACCTGCAGACCGGCGCGCTCGGCACGCGACCAGGCGCTGCTGCTGTTCGGGTTCGTCGGTGCGTTCCGCGAGTCCGAGCTCACTGCGCTGACGGTCGCCGACCTCCGCCTCGTCGACGGGGAAGGTGTCTACGCCCGCGTCCGGAAGTCCAAGACCGACCAGGATGGCGCCGGCCGGATCAAGGTGCTGCAGCAGGGCGCGAACCCGGTCACCTGTGCCCCCTGCGCGTTCGTTCGTCTCTCTCGGCTGAAGGACGGACGGGAAGTACTTGGCAGGCCCGCCACGGGCCTCCCGTCCGCCTCTGTGTCGGTGCTCAGGTCGCGCCCGGGCCGACCAGGTCGGCCGTCTGCGTGACGACACCGAGGGCCGGGAACACCGTCCGAAACCGGGCGGCGTGGGCGTCGGGGTCCGGGTCGTTGGTGGCGTCCTCGACGAGGACGACGTCGTAGCCGAGGTCGTACGCGGCCCGAGCCGTGGACTCGACGCCGAAGGTCGTCGCCTGGCCGACCACGACCACCTCGGTGACGCCCTCGGCGCGCAGCCGCTCGTCGAGGCCGGTACCGGCGAAGGCGCTCCACCCGCCGCGGGTCAGATTGCCGTCGTCGTCCGCCCGTTCGGGCAGCAGGGAGCCGTAGGCGACCGGAGCCGGGCGGGGCCCGCCGCCGTACTGGGTCGCGCCTGCCGGGGTCGTGGCGGGGTCGTGGCGGATGAACACCACCGTGCCGCCGGCGGCCCGGGTGGCGCGGGCGAGGGCCTCGACGTTGGCCACGACGGTCTCGACGGGGTGGGTGCGCTGGTACGGCGCGGTCCCGGCCTGCAGGTCGACGACGATCAGGGCGGTGTGTTCGGTGCGGGTGCGGGTCACCGACCCAGAGTGGTCGATCGCCGGGTGCGTCGCGTACTGCGTCTGCGGTATCCCGGTCGCGCTCATCGGCCGACGGGCGGGTGCGTGCACGCGTCGATCGCGGCGTACTCCCGGCTGACTTCGGCCTGGTTCCGCTCGGTCCGCCACGACCGGATGCCGGGGGCCGCGGCCACGGCGGCGATCCACACGCCGGCACCGACGAGGACCGGGACGAGCGTCGGGTCCCCGCCGCGGGCGAGCACACCGCCGAGTGCGACCGTCAGCACGGCGACCGCGGAGCCGGCGATGGCGACGACACCGGCGAGCCGCGCGGGCTGCTGCTCGAGGGCGGCGATCCGGGCCAGCGCCCGCTCGGCACGACGCTCGAGGATCGGTCGAGCCGGTTCGGGCCGGGTGCGCAGACGCTGGAGCAGCAGGGACGTCGTGCCGAGCCGTCCGCCCTGCACGGTCACCGTCCAGCCGAACTGCTCCAGGGCGTGCCGGTGGAGCGGCACGAACGCCGTCGGCGCGTACAGCACCCGGGTCTCGAGGTGGCCAGGGGCCGGCGCGGGCAGGACAGCGCCGGCCCGGGCGATCGTGTTCGTCATCGGGCTCGGCCCCCACTCAGGCGGTCCGGCGGCGGCTGGCCGCCTCGCACGCGCCGTAGACGACGTCGAACTGGCGGTCAACGGCTGGACGGATCCGCTTGGTGCGCGCCGCGCGGACGAGCTGGAAGGCCACCGGCGCGATCGCCCAGTTGACCAGGCCACCGGCCCCGACGAGGAACACCGTGACCGGGTCGAGCCCGCCGAGCAGGTCGGGGACGGCCACGGTGTCCTGCATGGCGAACACCGAAACGGCCAGCAGGACGCTACCGATCGCGCCGAGGGCATAGGCGACCACCCGCGCCGCGGTCGCGCGGGAGCGTTCGAGTGCGTCGATCGTGGCCAGAGCGGCCTCGGCGTTCTGCTGGAGCTCGGTCAGTTCCACGGAGCGGACCGCACGGTCACGGCGGAAGCCCAGGACCCGCCGACGTGCTGGTCCGGCCGGGTGATCCGAGCCGTCGAGGGTCCAGCCGAAGTTGCGGTAGGTGTCGGCGTAGAGGGCGTCCTTGCCGCGCGGCACGGCGACCGCGCAGTAGTCGTAGGTGGTGGTCGCGGGAGCGGCGGTGTTCGTCAGCGTCATGGTGGTTCCTCCGGTCGGTGCCGGGTCGTCCCGGCCTGGTGTCGATCGTTCCGGGGACCGGCCGCGGGCAGATCCCCGATCGGTGGTACCCCGGGCTACTGCGTTCGCAGTAGCCGGACCGCTGGCCGGCACGTCAGGATGAGTGCATGCGGCGACTGCGGGCAATCTGGGGTTCGTGGCGTCCGGACGACCGTTGGGTGTTCCGCGGCACGGCCGCCGTCGTCCTGCTCGCGAGCGCGATCGAGTCGGGCCGCGTGGTGACGTCGGGTGCAGGCCCCGGACCGGGAGTCGCGGTCGCTGCCACGGTGCTCGCCGGTGTCATGGCGCCCTGGACCCCGTGGGTGGCCCTCGCGCTGGCATCGGTCGCACCCGTCCTCGGCGGCCTGTCCGACTGGCAACCGATCGTGACGTGGAGCTGCGCCGTCCTGTTGCTGTTCGCGGTCTCGTCACGCGAGGGCCACCCGGTCCGTGGAGCGGGCATCGTCGCACCCGGGGTCGTGATCGGAACACTCCTCGCACCCGGGGCCGGCGGAGCGGTCCCCACCGCGCTCGGCGCCCTCATCTCCGTCGTCGCCGGTGCCGCGATCGGCTCGGGGCTCCGCGTGCAGCACCAGTACCGCGCATCGCTGGAGCAGCGCGCAGCCGACGCGATCGCGACCCGCGAACTCGAGGCCGAACGCCGCGTGGCCGAGGAACGCGTCCGGATCGCGCAGGACCTGCACGACGTCATCGGGCACGAGATCGCGGTGGTCAGCATGCAGCTCGGGGTCGCCGAGGTCACCCTGCCCGCCGGCGCGGACGAGGCCCGGCGCGCGCTGGACGCCGCTCGGGACGGTGTGCGGAACGTCCTAACGGAGACGCAGCACGTCCTGACGGTGCTGCGCTCGGCGGACGCGGGCGGCAGCGACGGTGCTGCCCTCGACGACCCGACGGCTCCGGCACCCGGAATCGAGCAGCTCCCCGGACTGGTCGCGTCGTACGAACGGATCGGCCTCGACGTCGATGCCCGACTGGACGACGTCGGCCCGGTCTCCGTACCGATCGGGGTGACGGTCTACCGGGTGCTGCAGGAGTCGCTCACCAACGCCCACCGGCACGGCGAGGGCCGGACGACCGTCACCCTCTCCCGTGCCGGGGACGACCTGGCGCTCGAGGTCCGCAACCCCCGTCGCCGGACCTCGGCGAGCGAGCCCGTCGCGGGCCGGACCGGTGGGCTCGGCCTGGTCGGCATGCGCGAACGCGTCGCCGCCGTCGGGGGGTCCGTCGAGGCTGCGGCGGACGGTGTGCTGTTCGTCGTCCGCGTCCACCTGCCCACCACGAACGGAGCACGATGACCATCCGCGTGATCCTGGTCGACGACCAGGACATGATCCGACTGGGACTCCGTGCGATCCTCGACCGGCAGGACGGCCTCGAGGTCGTCGGCGAGGCCGGGGACGGGCTCGCCGCGGTGCAGACGGCGCTGTCGGTCCCGGCGGACGTCATCATGATGGACATCCGGATGCCAGGCATCGACGGGGTCGAGGCGACCCGGCGGATCCGCGCCGAACGCACCGCCGAGCATGTGCGCATCGTCATGCTGACGACCTTCGACCAGGACGAACTCGTCTTCGCGGCGCTGCGAGCCGGGGCGAACGGTTTCCTCAGCAAGGCCGCGGGCCCGTCGGAGCTCGTGGCGGCGATCGAGGAGGTCGCAGCCGGCGGGGGCGCCCTGTCCGCGGCGGCCGCAGCGGCGCTCATCGGACAGGTCGCCAGCACGCCCGCTTCCTCCGTCGACCCGGAGATGACCCGGCGGTTCGAGGCACTCACCGCCCGCGAGCGCGACGTCGTGGCGATGGTCAGCCGAGGTCAGGGCATCGACGCCATCAGCGCCGAGCTGTTCCTCTCACCGCTCACGGTCAAGACCCACGTGAACCGGGCCATGGCGAAGGTCGATGCCCGCGACCGCGCCCAACTCGTCGCGTTCGCCTTCCGGGCCGGCCTGGTCGACTGAGGCCGACGCCGACCGAGGCGCCGGCCCTTCCGGGAACCGGCGCAGCGCCATCGCGATCCCGATCACCGCAGCCACACCGCCGAGGAACACCCCACTCGCACCCGTGGACGCAGCGGCGTCCTTGGCGCTGCCCGCGAACGAGAGCAGCGCCGATTGGGTCAGCACGAGCAGGACCACCGCGGCGGCCACGTTGACGAGCTTCGTCGCCTCGACGAGCGGCTCGCCGTCCTTGCGCGCGGTCGCCACACCCCAGACCCCGATGCCGAGTTCGGCGAAGGTCGCCGACGCGATGACGATCGCCACCCACTCGTCGTAGTGCACCGGGTGCGCTCGTCCGACGAGCATCGGCACGCTGCACCCGACGAACACGACCGACATCGCGGTCACGGCACCCCCGATCCACCGGTGTCCGGCCTGCCGGAACCGCATCCGGTCGCCGTTCGCCGCGTCGAGCGCGAACGACAGCCGGTGTCTGCGGACGGCCCAGACCTTCGAGGCCGCGACCCCGAGCGTGAAGACCACGGTCGCGGCGAGGAACAACGAGGGAGCGGCGCAGAACAGGACGACCTTCCACCCCGCCATCACGAGGCTGCCCGGGACCGACAGCACGGCGAGCACGAGCCCGCGGCGTGTCCGGTCCCGCCACACCGTGACGGCGTACTGCACAGCCGCCCTCCTCGTCAGCGGCATCAGTCGAACGTGACGACGACCTTGTCGGCCGCGCCCGGGGTCGCCGCCACCCCGAGGGCCTCGAGCACGTCGCTCGCCGGGAAGACGTCGCTGACGATCCGCGCGTACGCCTCGGGGTTCGCGATGATGTGCTCGGTGACGTCGAAGATCTCGGTCGGGTATCCCATGGCCGTCACGATCGTCGGCTCGACGGCCAGCAGGTCACCGAAGTCGACTTCCACGGGCCGCTTGTGCACCGCCACGACACCGATGGTCGCGCGGTGCTTCGCCAGGCGCAGCGCCGTCTGCACGGTGGCGGGGACACCGGCGGCGTCGAGCCAGACGTCGGTGCCGGCCTTGCCACCGTGCCCGACGCCGTCTCGTGCTTCGCCGTGGAGGGCGATCAGGCGCTCGTCGAGTGGCTCCTCAGCCGAGTTCACGACGGCATCGGCTCCGACGAGCAGGGCCTTCTCGAGCCGCGACCCGATCACGTCGACGACGACCACGTGCCCGACGCCGAGCGCCTTGTAGCTGATCACGGCGCCCAGCCCGATCGGGCCCGCACCGAACACGACCACCGTGTCACCGGGCTGCGGCGCGGTCCGGTTCACGGCGTGCAGGGCGACCGCCATCGGCTCGTTGAGAGCGGCCACCTGCCAGGGCAGGTCCTTTGGGACGATCGCGACGCTGGTGCCGAGCACGGCCTGCTCGACGAGCAGGAACTCGGAGAGCCCGCCGGTGGGACCGCCGTTGCCGATGATGCCGCGCGGGTCGCCCATCGGGTTCACCACCACGTGGTCACCGACGGCGATGCCCTCGACCGCGTCGCCGACGGCGGCGACTTCACCGGCGACCTCGTGCCCGAGGGGCGTGTGGCCCTCGCGCGGCGGGATGCCGCCGCGTGCGGCGTAGAAGGCGTCGGAGCCGCAGACCCCACACGCCTTGACGGCGATCAGGACGTCGGCAGGGCCGACCTCGGGGACTGGCTCGTCGCGGATCTCGACGGATCCGGGGCCGGTGACGACGACGGTGCGCATGGTGCTCCTCACGCCATGAGCACGGGCGGCTCGGGACGGAACCATCTGACCAAGACGGCGACCTGCACACGTACTGCGATCGCAGTAGCGCCGATTCAGCAGGCCGGCGGCACTGCGAAGCCCACCGCCTGCCTCCACTCCGGCGGCCGATTCCTGACACCCGGCCAGCTCACGAGAGTGCTCGATGTGACCGCACCCCAAATGAGGCAGCCAATCGGGACCCGTACAGGAATATTACGAGGTCGCCCCCGAGCAGATCGGCTCATGCCGGCGGTACTGCGTTCGCAGTAATCGTCGTACTCCAGCTGCGTCACGACGGCTGCTCTCGGCTGGCGCATCCTGAGATGGCACGACAGCTTGTCGAAAGGACTTCATGGAAATCGCAGTCGACATGACCAAATGTCAGAGCTATGCGCAGTGCTGCTTCCTCGCGCCGGGAGTGTTCCGGTTCGAGGGCGAGGAGGCACTCGCCTATAACCCCAATCCCTCCGACGACGAACGTTTCCGGGTGCTGCAGTCAGCAGCCGCGTGCCCCGTCCAGGCGATCCGTGTCGCGGGCGCACGTCTGTCGGTACGAGCAGCCGACACCGCTGAACCGATGCACGCTCCGCTCACCGCGGACGACCGAGTCGTCATTGTCGGCGCGTCGCTGGCCGGTCTGACTGCCGCCGAGACGCTCCGCACTGCCGGGTTCACGGGCACGATCACCGTGCTCGGTGATGAGCCGCACCTGCCCTACGACCGTCCGCCGCTGTCGAAGCAGGTGCTCACGGGCGTTGCCGACACCATCACGACACGGTTGCCGCAGCCTGCAAACCTCGATGTCGACTGGCGGCTCGGCAACACCGCCACGTCCCTCGACACCGGCAGCAAGCAGGTGCTCCTGCAGAGCGGAGCGCGAGTCGATTACGACCGCCTGCTGATTGCCACCGGCCGCCGCTCCCGCCCCTGGCCCGTCACCGCCGAAGCAGCGCTGGACGGTGTCTTCGTACTCCGCACCGCCGATGACGCCGCCGCGATCCGCGAACGACTGACAAGCAACACCTCGAGGGTTCTGGTGATCGGCGGTGGCTTCACCGGCGGTGAGATCGCCTCCTCCTGCAGCAGCCTCGGCATCCCCGTCACCGTTGTCGACCGCGGACCAGCACCCATGGCGAAACTCTTCGGCATCGCGATCGGCGAGATGATGCGTGAGCTCCACCGCGAGCACGATGTCGATCTCCGAACCGGCACCGGCGTCACCGCCATGCTCGGCGACGACGCGGGGCGGCTCACCGCAGCGCAGCTCACCGACGGCTCCACGATCGACGTCGACGTGGCCATAGTCGCGATCGGCGCCGTCCCGAACAGCGAATGGCTCGCCGGGTCCGGCGTCGCGAGCGACGACGAGGGTGTGCTCTGCGACGCTGCCCACCACGCCCTCAGCGCCGACGGACGGCCCCTGCTCGACGTGTTCGTCGCCGGGGACATCGCCCGGCACCCGAACCCCCTTGCCGGGCCTGGCATGTGGACGAGTGAACACTGGGGCGCCGCCGTCGGACAAGCCGAGACCGCAGCGCGGAACATGGTGCACGGCACGGACACACCCCACCAGGACGTGCCGGTGTTCTGGACGACGCAGTTCGGGCAGGTGCTCAAAGCGGCGGGGGAGCCGGCGATCGCCGACACCGCACAGATCACACAAGGATCCCTCGGAGCGCGATCCGCTGCGGTCACGTTCGGCCGTGACGGACGTCTGGTCGCGGCGGTCGCCGTGAACCAGTCGAAGTGGTTGCCGTACTACCAAGCGCAGATCGAAGCCGGAGCAGCCTTCCCCCTCGACGACCCGACGGTCGATCCCGCCGCCGACACCACGCTGTCGGCGGCACGGTAGCGCCCGGCATCGCCCGCCACCGATTGAACCCACCAGGAGCAGAACACGATGACCGACACCCCGCAGACCGCACCGACCACCGATGCCGCATCGACGACGGCGGCTGCGTCGGCGACCTGGGCGACATTGCTCGAGCAGGACAGCCGACCCGACCCCAACCCCCACTACGAGCAGCTCCGCACCCAGCCGGTGCAGCAGCTCGACAACGGCGCCTTCCTCATCACCGGGTACGACGAGATCCTGCAGCTCGTCCATGACCCCCGCATCAGCTCCGACCCGATGGCCGCGCACCGCAAGGAGGGCACCGACGCCGGGGAGCCCGGACTGACGTCCGCGTTCGTGATGACCGACCCGCCGGTCCACGACCGGCTCCGCCGGCAGACGATGCGCCACTTCGGGCCACCGCACGCCGCCGACTACATCGACGGGCTCCGCCAGGACATCGACGCCATCACCCACGACCTCATCGACGGGTTCGCCGGCCGCACGGAGATCGACGTCGTCGAAGCCTTCGCGTACCCGCTCCCCGTCGCGATGATCTGCGACGTGCTCGGCGTCCCCCCGGAGGACGAGCCCCGCTTCCACGAGTGGAGCCAAGCCATCATCGCGCCCCCGGAAGCAGTCGACGACGCAGACGCTGCGGTCAAGCGTCGCGAAGCCGACAACGCATCCCGCGAGATGGCGGACTACCTCGGCAACCTCGCCGACGCCCGAAAGGGCACCCCGCAAGGGGATCTGCTGTCGGGCCTCGTCAACGACCACGGCCCCGACGGACCGATGTCGCGCACCGAGATCCTGAACACGTCCATCATGCTGCTCATCGGCGGACATGAGACCACCGTCAACATGATCGCCAACGGCACCCTCACGCTGCTGCGCCATCCCGAGACCATCGACCTCATCCGCGACCACCCGCACACGATCGCGCAGGTGTTCGAAGAGCTCATCCGCGTCGAACCGCCTGCCCAGGTGACACCGAAGTACATCGCCCTCGCCGACGTCACCGTTGCCGGCGTCACCATCCCCGCCGGTTCACCGGTCTGGATTGCCTGGGCAGCCGCGAACCGCGACCCCCGCCACTTCGATGATCCGGACCAGTTCAACCCGCACCGCGCTGGCAACGACCACCTCAGCTTCGGCGCCGGCATCCACGCGTGCTTCGGGGCGCCACTGGCGCGCATCGAAACGCAAATCGCCCTCGCCAACCTCTTCAAGCGCCTCATCAACCCGCAGCTGGTCATCGACCCACCCCCCTACCGCCGCAACGCGCTCCTCCGCGGACCGAGCGAGCTGCGCATCACCTTCGACGGCATCTGTCCCGCCCCGTGAGGGACAACCACGCACGGCGCGGGACCGTGCACACGCGGTCCCGCACCTGATGTTGCTACCGCAAACGCAGTACACGCCACCACCAACACCTCGC
The DNA here is from genome assembly GCF_031844325.1 of Curtobacterium sp. BRB10. Taxonomy (NCBI): domain Bacteria; kingdom Bacillati; phylum Actinomycetota; class Actinomycetes; order Micrococcales; family Microbacteriaceae; genus Curtobacterium; species Curtobacterium sp. BRB10. The sequence continues at coordinate 6,411 of NZ_JAUZVA010000013.1, read as the reverse complement.
CACCATGGTGAACGCCGCGGGTTGCGCAGGCCGGATTTGAGCTGACGATCCTCCGGTCCGTCCCATGCCGGTGGAGTCATGCAGGCCGTACGGTGAGCGATCGGCTACCGGGATCTGCTTCGTCGCGCTCACGCTCGAATGGGGACTGCCCGCGGGAGGGAAACCACATCATGATCGGGGTGCGGCGCAGAGGCGCTGCATCCGACGAGGAGGAACTCTTGGCAGGCCGAGCACGATCGGGGCGACCGAGTGCGCCGCTGGCATTCATCCTGGCCGGGCCGGCAATCAGGGGTTGGGAACCCGGACGCGGCCTGGTGAAGGTCCTCGATCCGTTGCATCGAGAGCGGGCAGGGCTCGAATTTGAGCTGTCGATCGATGGTGCGACGCTGCGCTCACGCTGGGTCGGACGTCGAGAGTTGGAGTATGCCTCGCTGGACGTCGTAACCGGCGTGGAGACGCTCGGCCCTGAGCTCCCGAGGCACATCGAGCCGTTCTACGGCGTCGGTGGTCAGGAGCTTTGGGTTGAAGGCAACGCGGGGCCCGCCCGCCTGCCGACTGAGATGATCTACCGCATCCGCCTCCGGCCAGGAGACCCAGTTCCGTCGTTCCGTGACCCTGACGTGATTGTCAAGGACGGCTGGATCGAGCTCCCCACACGGGATCTACTGAGCCGCAGTCTCGACGGTCAGATGCTCCAGTACTCCGCAGACGGCAGCCAGATCGTCATCAGTCAATATTGGCCGAATAACCCGGTAGGACGGGCCGTCGTCGTCAACCTCAAGACGGGGATCGTGAATCCGCTGCGGTTCGGGTTCACCATCGCCGGTTCAGCGGTGTGGAGCCCCGACAACCGGCACCTGCTCGGCCACCAGGTCGATCTTGGTAGCCGATACACCGGAAGCTACCGAGTCGCCGTCTACGACCTCTTGAACGACAAGATCGTCACCGTTCCCACTGGTCCGGGCATCGAGGGTGCCATCTGCGCCGGCTGGTACACAAACGAGCAGATCCTGATGTACACCGAGCGGCAACGCGTCCTCACGTTCCACGCCATCAGCATCGTCACCGGTGAACGACATGAAGTGAACGCCATCCGCCTGCCCTCGGCACCTGGTTTCCAAGCGCGGGTGCGACTTGCCGCCAGCGTCCTTGCATCACGCACAGACGCCATCACCCCGGTCTAACTCCTCGCTACACAGCGCCCCGGCACCTCCACACCATCCGGTGAAGCGTCTCAATGACCAATCGACAACCGGACGGGGCTGACGGCCCTGACCGTGTCCTGTATGACGATCGGCTACCGGGACGGGTGAGGAGCCAATGTTGCTGTGCGAGCATCACAGGATGCACGACGACGTTGCGAGAGACGTGCGGAGCGAACCGTTCCGTGCTGGTGAATCCATAGCCCTTCGCAGTCTGCACACCTTCAGCTCGCGCGGCCGGGCCGTTTCCTTCGCGGTCGCGGGCCGAGTGCTCGTCGACGATGATGACGTCGCCGTGGTCGCAAGCCCGCTCGGCGCCGCGGTCCGCCGTCGAGCTGGCGTCGGAAGCGGGCCGAATGCAAGGCTGGTCCTCCCCACCGACTGGGACGGTTCCTACGTCGAGGACAGCTGGTTCGGAGCGCCCGTTGTTCGCGTGCACCCGAAGGGGTCAGCGTGGTCGGTGTGGCGTTGGCACGACGGAACACAGTGGCTCCCGGAGTGGTACATCAACCTCGAGCTGCCGTGGATCCGAACCTCAATGGGCTTCGACAGTCAGGACTGGACTCTCGACGTCATCGCACGTCGGCACGCCGAGGGTCGTTGGTCAGTTCGATACAAGGACGAAGACGAACTCGCCTTCTACGCGGACCAGGGCCTGGTCTCGGAAGCAGACCGCTCGATGATCGAACACACCGGCGAGGAAGCCACCGCTGCCGTGCACGCCGGCTCATTCCCGTTTGATGCAGATTGGTCCCAGTGGACGCCGCAACCGAACTGGGTCGCCCCGCAGCTGGCAGCAGGGTGGGATGCAGTCCGGTAGTCGATCCGCTACCGGACGGCGGCTTCGGCCGCGCCGAGCTTTGCTCCGAGACCGACCGCGAGCACGTGCGCGTCCTCGAGAGGCAGCCACCAGCACGTCCAGCTGACATCTTTCCCGCCCGCCGATCGGAAAAACTCACCGGCTCCCCAGCGTTCTGCGAGGTCCGCTTCGGGCACTGCCATCAGGAAGAAGCGGCGCACCGCGATCTCATCCCGAGCGGGACGCACGTCGTACCGCTCCTCGCCGAGCGGCTGCACCACCCGGCCTCTCCGACCGGTTTCCTCGAACAGCTCTCGCTCCGCAGCTTGCTCCGGCGTCTCGCCAGTCTCGACGGTGCCGGCTGGTACCTGAACGCCAGTCCTGGTGAGCGGGACCAAGTCGTGCGTGAACACGAGGAGGTGCCCATCGTGGATGACGTAGCAAACGACCTTGTCGACCTCGGCTGGCATGAGTTCACGGTACGACCAGCACAGGCGCACCATGTATCGGCGGCAGCCGTCTGGTCGCCGATCGGCCACCGGACGTTCCAGTGGCCCCAGCCACCGTGCACGTTCCTCAGATCCTCACCAACCCGGCCAGTGACTCATGGCCGCTCGCACAGCGGCTGACAGCACGAAGTTCCAAACGGCAATGAGCCCCACGGCCACAACGGCGCCGATACCCGCAAGCAGAGCCACCGCAGCGAGGATCCGAGGCGTCGTCTTCGTCCGCTCCGGCACGGAAACTACCGACCCAGGCGAATCGGCGACGATGCGCTCAAGTCGTTCCCCCGGCGGCTCCTCAGAGTCCGCCCTTTGATCAGTCCCCACTACCGTCACCCTTGCCCTCGACCAAGGACGTGTCAAGAAAAGACTCGTGGACACCCGTGCGTAGCTCCTTGATGTCCGATAGCCGATAGCCGATCGCCTTCCGGGACGCCTGATGCTTAGTCAGGCGCTCAGTAACCGCGGCGATAGAGCGCCTGGAAGACGAACACCCATGCGACCAGCAAGACCAGCCCAACTCCACCGACCCACTTCTCGACAGGTCCGCCGTCGAACAACGCCCAGAAGCTCAGCAGGGCCAACAGGCCAGTTCCGACCGCAAGGGGTATTCGGTACGCCGTCGTCCAGGTCTTCGTGGCGGGTCGGTCGGCGTCTTTCAAGTCAGTCATGACGGGAGCGTACGGGCTTGCTCGTGGCATGGGAACGAGACCGTTCGAGAGATGCGGTTCCACCACGTGGATGAAGCATTGCGTAGGTGTCGGCCAGCGCCGACGGGGTCACGGCGAGACCTGCTAGCAACGGCGTCTCGATAGCCGATCCCCTGCCGCGCTCCCGAACGACGGCACTGGACCTCCCATCACCGTAGATCGCTCTTACGAGCCAGCAACGCTTGCGCGGACGAATTCACGCAGGTGGGCTGCTGCAGGCGTCAGCGAATCCCGACGCCAGAGAGCGCCGCTTGTCCAGATGGCGGCGGCCTCAGCAATCGGGAGCAGCTGGACCGAGACCGGGGCCAGTGGTGCTGCGCTCAACGGAACCAGCGCGGACCCGACACCGGCGTCTACAAGCGCAAGTACCGTGAAGAGATCGTGCGCAGTCGTCGTCGGCCTGATGGCTACCTGCCAAGCCTCTTCAAGTTGACGGATCTGCCCGGCAAGACCAGAACCTCGCGTCTGCTCAAGCCCGACCAACGACTGCCCACGGATCCAACGTGGGACATCAGAGGGATCAAGGCTCAGATCCACCGTTGCGAGGGCGAGTTGATCGCTCCACATCGGCTCGTACTGCACATTTTGGTCATGCGGTCGCCTACCGAACCCAATATCGAGGCGGCCCTCGAGGAGTTCTTGCTCTTGAAGCATCGACGAGAGGTCCTCCAGGGTCACAAGCACGCTAGGGCGCGCTTTGCGGAATGCCCTGATCACTGGAGGGAGCAAGCGCAAGGAGGAAATACCAAAACCCACGGCCAACAGGCCGCCTGACCCCTCGGCGACACGCAGCGCCTCGCCCTGGAACAGCGCTGCGGCTCCCGTGAGTGACCGAGCGCGTGCGAGCAGTGCTGATCCTGCCGGAGTGGGCACCGTCCCGGACCTTCCGCGCTGCAGTAGCTGCACCCCCAGCGACTGCTCCAGCGCTTGCACCTGCTTCGACAACGCGGGCTGGGAAATATGCCGAACCTCAGCCGCAGCACGAAACGAGCCCTGCTCGACAACTGTCAAGAAGGTTTCCACCCAGGCAAGCTGCATAAGCATACGTTATCACCCCGGCACGGATCTGGTATTGGATTCACGAGTCGATTCGCGGTTTCATTAACTCGGCGAAAGGAACCACATGAGAGTCTCGACCATCCAGTTCGAACCGATTGACGGGGACGTCGATGCAAACCTCAAATTCATCGAACAAAATGTGTATGCGGCCGTGCGGAGCGGAGCCGACTTCGTAGCCTTTCCGGAAATGTGCATACTGGGCTACTGGCACCTCACCATGCGCGAGCGCGATGAGCTTCTAGAGCTCAGCGAACCCGCCGACGGGCCGTCTGTGTCCAGAATTCTTGATCTGGCCGTGCGCGCAAACGTTGGCGTGGGCGTGGGTTTCCTCGAGCGTCACGGTGACGACCTGTTTAACAGTTACGCGGTCTGTCTGCCTGACGGAACGGCGCACGTTCATCGCAAGATCCACGCTTTCGAGCATGAAGCCATCTCCAGTGGCGACAGGTACACGGTTTTTGACACTCCGTGGGGTGTTCGAATGGGCGTGTTGATCTGTTGGGACAACAACTTGGTGGAGAACGTGCGAATTACGGCTCTGCTTGGCGCTGACGTTCTCGTAGCCCCGCACCAAACCGGAGGCACGGACTCCCGTAGCCCCTACGGCATGAAAAAAATTCCGGTCGAGCTGTGGCGCAATCGCCACAGCGACCCGAAATCGATGCGAGACGCGATTCGAGGTGCAAACGGCCGTGAGTGGATACTGCGCTGGCTACCCTCGCGAGCGCACGACAACGGCCTGTTTGTGGTCTTCAGCAACGGAATTGGCGAAGACGGTGGCGAAATTCGCACTGGTAATTCAATGATCATCGATCCTTACGGTCGTATCGTTGCGGAGACCGACGCTGCCGGCGCTGCGATCGTCACGGCGACCCTCGACCTGGAGCTGCTGGACATGTCGACGGGGCGCCGATGGATTGCGGGCCGCAAGCCAGCTTTGTACGCACCGCTCATCGTCAGCTCTGGGCGAGAACGGGACGCACGCACCGCCCGGTTCTCGGAAGTACCCGTGTCTCGTCCAAGTTTTGAGCCAACGGATCCGCCTGTCTCCATGTAGCAGACAGAGGCAGAAGCGCGGTGGCATAGATCATGCCGGTGTCACGGTTTGGATTTTCAGGTCGTTGACGACGACCTGGCTGCTACCGCTCGGGACGAAGTGGATGGAGCCCAGAGCAGCGCGAATGGGTGTCCGTTGAACGATCGCAGACCGGACGACGCTGATAGCGTCCCCGCATGATGCAGGCCCACGGTGGTGCCGCTCGGTCGAAGCTTGTCGATCTGCTCGCGATCCCGGAACCAAGCGCCATCCACCCGACCGCCGTTCGACGCCAGCACCTACGAGTCGACGACTCCACCCGGTGGGATCACATCGAACTCGACACCTCCGATGGCGACACCATCCCATGCATCCTGATCACGCCCCACAAGCGCTCCGAAGTCGACATCATCGCCGTTCACCAACACGCAGGAGCGTTCACTCTTGGCAAGAGCGAGCCTGCCGGCCTCGCCAGCGACCCGAATCTTGCGTACGGCCTTGCCCTCGCCCACGCAGGGGCGCGGGTGGTCCTTCCGGATCTCATCGGCTTCGAGGAGCGGCAACGTCATTGGTCCAACGATCCCAGTGCCGACGAACGGCTCGACGCACTCTTCCGAGTGACGGACGGCAGCAGCTTGCAGGCCAAGCACACCCACGACATTGCCGTGGTGACCAGCTGGATGCGGGAATCCGATTCGCCCGCGAGCCAGCTCAGCATCATTGGACACTCGCTCGGCGGTCAAGTCGCGCTCTTCTCGCTCGCTCTCGATCCGCGTATATCTCGGGGAGTGGTGAGTTGTGGCCTCGGGACGCTCGCTTCCTTTGAAGCGGCGCGCATCCGCCACAACCCGGCCTGGTTCGTGCCCGGGCTCAGATCGGCCGGAGACGTTGCGCTCGTCGCGGCCGCCGTCGAACGGCCGGTCTTTGTCTCCGCGGGACGTGTGGACAGGCTCTTCCCAATGGACGGAGTACGCGAGGTGCTCGCCGCCTTCCGTCCCGAACTGCTGACAGCGCAAGTATTCGACGGAGGCCATTCGTTGCCGCCACAGGTTTTGGATGCTGCGGTTCAGCACCTGGTCACGACGAGTCCGGAGCCGTCTCA
>NZ_JAUZVA010000012.1:0-32090 GCF_031844325.1 Curtobacterium sp. BRB10 | reverse complement strand
ACGAGTTCTCCGGGCCGGCCGCCCCTATGCTCGGGCCATGCGGGGAACGACGATCCGACCGACCACGGAGGACGACTGGGAATCCGTGCGAGCACTGCGCCTGGAGATGCTCCGGGACACCCCGAAGGCGTACGGGGAGCGGCTCGCCGATGCGGAGCGGCTGCAGGAGCGGGAGTGGCGTCGACGTGGCCGCCGTGAGCACGACGTCGGCGGGACGACCCTCGCCGCGATCGGTGCCGACGGCCGGTGGGTCGGGACGATGGGGGTGTTCGTGCCCGGTCCCCGGGTCGGGCCGCTCCTGGTCGGCGTCTACGTCGCACCGTCGCACCGGGGTCGTCCCGCCGGGGTCGCCGACGCGCTGCTCGACGAGATCGAGCGGTGGGCAGCTGCGCACGGGTCGGCCCTACGGCTGCACGTGCACCAGGGGAACAACCGTGCGCAGGCCTTCTACGCCCGACGTGGCTACGAGCCGACGGGGGCGACCGAGGCGTACGTCCTCGAACCGAGCGAACTCGAGGTCGAGATGATCCGGCAGCTGCGGGGTTCGCTGTGACCGGCGGGACGGCCGGGTCCGCGGCGCCAGCCGTGCGGTGGCTGCTGTCCGACGTGGGCGGAGTCCTCGAACTCGTCGACGACGCCGCCTGGCCCGGGCAGTTCCGGGCGCGGTGGGCCGAGCGTCTCGGGATGACGACGGACGACTTCTCCGCTCGCCTGGTCGCAGCGGACCTCCCCGACGCCTCCCGACAGACCGGCGTCGTCGATCGCTACTGGGGCGCGATCGGGACGGCGCTCGGACTGGAGGCCGACCAGCTCGCCGTCATGCGGGCCGACTTCTGGGATGCATACTGCGGAACCCTGAACCAGCCGTTGTACGACTTCCTCGCCGGACTCCGGGGCACGATCGGCCTCGCGATCCTGTCGAACTCGGGCGATGGTGCTCGAGAGGAAGAGGAGCGGCGCTTCCGGTTCTCGGAGGTGTTCGACCCGATCTGCTACTCACACGAGATCGGTGTGAACAAGCCCGATGCCGAGGCGTTCCGCATCACGCTCGCGCGTCTCGGGGCGGACCCGGACGAGGTGTTCTTCGTGGACGACGTGCCGGAGAACATCGAGGCCGCACGTGCGCTCGGCATCGGGGCGCACCTGCACGTCGACACCGACGAGACGATCCGGGTGCTCGGTGCGGTCGTGCGGGGGAGCGGCCAGCAGTGACCGTCGGCATCGTGTTCTTCGACGTCGACGGAACCCTCGTCAGCCCCGGTTCCAGCAGCAGCTTCCTGGCCGCCCGGTTCGGGCACCAGGAGGCGCTCGACGACGCCGAAGCCCGCTACGCCGACGGCGACCTCACCAACCAGCAGGTCAGCGAGGTCGACGCACTCGGGTGGCGTGGCACGTCCGTCGCGACGGTCGACCGGTGGCTGGACGACCTGCCGGTGTTGCCCGGAACCGAGACCGTCGTCGCGTGGTGCCGTGCCCACGACGTCGAACCCGTGCTCGCGTCGCTCGCGTGGCAGCCCGTGACCCGTTTCCTCGCGGGGCGGTTCGGGTTCGTCCCGAACGGCGGGCCCCGAGTCGGCGAGCACGGCGGCGTCCACGACGGCACCGTCACCGAGCACTTCGACGAGTTCGACAAGCGGGACCGGGCGCTCGCGCTCGCTCGTGACCTCGGTGTACCGATCGAACACTGCTGTGCCGTCGGGGACAGTCGCTCGGACATCCCGCTCTTCCAGGCGCTCCCCAGTGCGTTGGCGCTCAACGCGAGTCCGACGGCACGCGCGGCCGCGAGTGACGTGATCGACGCGGATGACCTCTCGAGCATCATCCCCTGGCTCGACCGCTGGATCCGGGGACTCGCGTGATCGATCGACTCCGAGCCGGATACGGCATGATCGGTCCGTGTCTTCTGTGAACCCGACCGACGCGTACCGTGCCGCCCGCGACCAGCTCCTCGCCGCGGACTCTCCCGAAGCGGCACGCGCCGGGTTCCGCTGGCCGGACGTCGGCGACACGTTCAACTGGGCGACCGACTGGTTCGACGTCATCGCGACCGACAACGGCCGCACGGCGCTCTGGATCGTCGAGGAGGACGGTCGGGAGCAGCGGTTCAGCTACGCCGAGATGGCCGCACGGTCCGATCGGCTCGCCGCGCGCCTGCACGGCTCCGGCGTGCGGAAGGGCGACCACGTCCTCGTCATGCTCGGCAACCAGCTCGAGCTCTGGGAGACGATGCTCGCCGTGATCAAGCTCGGAGCGGTCATCCTGCCGACCTCGACCATGCTCGACACCGCCGACCTGCAGGACCGCGTCGACCGGGGCTCTGTGGCACACGTCGTCACGAACCGGGGCGAGACGCACAAGTACGACGACGTCCGCGGGTCCTTCACGCGCATCGTGATCGGCGGTCCCGCTGACGGGTGGACGGAGTACCCGGGCGACCTGGGCGAGCCCGCTCCCGCCGACGAGGTCCGTCCCCACGTCCTCACCCGCACGACCGACCCGTGCCTGGTCTACTTCACGTCCGGCACGACGTCGAAGCCGAAGATGGTCGTACACACCCAGACGTCGTACCCGGTCGGGCACCTCAGCACGATGTACTGGCTCGGCGTCCGACCCGGCGACGTGCACATGACGATCAGCTCGCCCGGGTGGGGCAAGCACGCCTGGAGCTGCTTCTTCGCGCCGTGGATCGCCGAGGCCACCGTCTTCATCCACAACACCGCGCGCTTCGACCCCGGTGCACTCCTCGCGCAGCTCGAGCGCGCCGAGGTCAACACGTTCTGCGCGCCGCCGACCGCGTGGCGGATGATGCTGCAGTCCGAGCTCGGCGCGAAGCCGCGGGCGCTCCGTGAACTCATCTCGGCCGGCGAGCCGCTCAACCCCGAGGTCATCGGCCGGGTCGAGGCGGCGTGGGGACTCACCATCCGCGACGGCTACGGGCAGACCGAGACCACCGCGATCATCGGGAACGCCCCGGGGGCCGCCGTGACGCCCGGGGCGATGGGCAAGCCGCTCCCCGGCGTGACCGTGACGCTGCTCGACCCCGTCACCGGCGAACCGGGCGACGAGGGGGAGGTCTGCCTCGACCTCACCGAGCGGCCCGTCAACCTGATGGCCGAGTACCTCGGCGACCCGGACCGCACGGCCTCGTCGATGCGCGACGGCTTCTTCCACACCGGCGACATCGCCGTCCGCGACGCCGACGGCGAACTGACCTTCATCGGCCGCACCGACGACGTCTTCAAGTCCTCCGACTACAAGGTGTCGCCGTTCGAGGTGGAGAGCGCCCTGCTGGAGCACCCGGCCGTGGCCGAGAGCGCGGTCGTCCCGGCCCCCGACGACGCCCGTCTCAACGTCGTCAAGGCGTACGTCACGTTGGCCACCGGATGGGAGGCGTCGGCCGACACCGCCAGGCAGGTCCTGGAGTACGCACGCACGGCTCTCCCCGCCTACGCGCGCGTCCGGCGCGTCGAGTTCGCGGAGCTCCCCAAGACCATCTCGGGCAAGATCCGCCGTGTGGAGCTCCGGGAGCGCGAGGAGCAGTCGGTGACCAACGGCACGCGTGCCGATGGCGAATGGCGCGACGACGAGTTCCCCGGCCTCCGCGCTCCCCGCCCGCAGGCGAGCTGACCTACGCGGGCACCAAGGCTCGGCACGTGGAACTGATCGAGGACGTCACACGCGGCGACTGGCTGCTGGCCCGGGCCGGCGCGTTCGCCACGTTCGGCGGCGTCGCGGGCACCGGGTTCGAGGCGTACGTACGGATCCTGCACCCGCTCCGAGCGGATCGCGAAGACCGTGCGACCGTGGACGAGTACGACGAGCACCCGGTCATCGAGTCGGCCGAGTGGCGCTGGGCCGACGTCGCCGAGCGCACCCGTCGGACGATCGCCCCCCTCGTGTCGTGGCGGACGCTCAGCGGTCGGGACGACGAGTCGGACCTGCCCTTCGAGGACGGCTGGGTCGTCCATCCACCCGAGGAAGGCTGGTACGAGCCGGCGCACCTCGCCGGGCTCACCGGGCTCCTCGCCGACGCGACGACGACGCCGGACGACCTGGTCGGGGCAATCTGGGACGGATGGGGCGACCTGAACGGGACGTCGACGCTGGGCTTCGGGTGGCAGGGGAGCGGCGAGCCGACGGAGGCCGAGCGCGCGGAGATGCAGGAGGACATGGCCTGGAGGCAGGCGCAGCACCGGCGGGAGCAGGCTGTGCTCCGGGAGTCGCTCGCGGGTCCGCGCTTCCTGTGGCCGGCCCGCGAGTGCTTCCTGCTCGCCATGTCCCTGCCGCAGCTCAGCGACCCGTCCTGGACGGACGACGCCCGCGTGGGCACGTCCGTCCACTTCGGGCACACCCCGCAGATGCTCTGGCCCGAGGGACACGAGTGGGTGCTCGCCACCGAGATCGACTGGGACTCGACGATCGTCGCCGGGTCGCGGTCGCTCATCGACGCGGTCCTCGCCGACGACCGGTTCGAAGCGTACGAGGTCGACGCGGACGCTTCCCCGTGCTCGTGAAGGTCCGAACAGGGGCGATGCAGCCCGGCCGAGACGGTATCGTCGAGCGATGATCAGGTCCATCCGCCGCGGCAAACGGCCCGCCGTATCCGACGCCGGTCCCCAGCGTCAGCTCACCGACCGCGCGACGCCGGAACTGTGGGGAGCGCTCGTCGGGAGTGCCGTCGCGCTGCCCGGCGTCGAAGAGGGGCACAGCCAGGTGTCGCCGGCTTCGTCACGCGCGTTGTTCCTGCGCGATCAGCGCGACCACCTCGTCCCGTGGACCTCATTGGCGCCGGATGGACGACTCGAGCCCGTGCACCTGCACGGTGTCGAGGACACCTCGGTCCACCTCTGTCTCCCGGTCGCACGGGGAGCCGAACTGACCGAGCTCGGCTGGGCGATCCCGCACCAGTACGAGGACCACGGAACCGAGTTCATGGTCTACGGGCCGCGCGACGTCGAGGAACTCGCGGTCGTGCTGTCGATCATCGAGGAGAGCCTCGCGTTCGCTCGCGACCCTGGCGACGAACGCCCGGCGCACCACCCCGCCTGATCACTTCGCGTCCAACGACACCTCTCGGCCGGCTGCGCGCGTGAACCGTCGCCCAGCGCGAAGAGCCGCGCGATCCCGCCCGTACCCGCGTGATCCCGCCCGGCGCCACCCCCGCGTCACCCTGTGGGAGCACACATCTCCCCCCAACGGCGGACGCGGCGCCGACGGCCCCTCCCGTAGCGTCGAGGCCGTGATCGAAGTCAGCCATCTCACCAAACAGTACGGTCCGAAGACCGCCGTGGACGACGTCTCCTTCGTCGTGCGTCCCGGCAGTGTGACCGGCTTCCTCGGGCCCAACGGCGCCGGGAAGTCCACCACGATGCGCATGATCATGGGGCTCGATCGGCCCACGTCGGGCAGCGCCACCGTGAACGGCCAGCCCTACACGAGCTTCCGCGACCCGCTCCGGCAGGTCGGCGCCCTGCTCGAGGCGAAGGCCGTGCACTCGGGCCGCAGCGCCTACAACCACCTGCTCTCCCTCGCGGCGACCCACGGCATCCCGAAGTCCCGCGTGCACGAGGTCATCGACATGACCGGCCTCGACTCCGTCGCGAAGAAGCGCGTCGGCGGTTTCTCGCTCGGCATGGGGCAGCGCCTGGGAATCGCTGCCGCACTGCTCGGCGACCCGAAGACGCTGATCCTCGACGAGCCGGTGAACGGCCTCGACCCCGACGGCGTCGTGTGGGTACGACAGCTCGCCCGCCGCATGGCCGCCGACGGTCGCACGGTGTTCCTCTCCAGCCACCTGATGAGTGAGATGGCGCAGACCGCCGACCGCGTGGTCGTGCTCGGCCGGGGCAAGGTCCTCGCCGACGCCCCGATCGCCGAGTTCGTCGCCGGTGGCGGCGCCGCTGCCGGCACCGATGCCGCCGTCAGCCGCGTCATCGTCCGCACGCCGGACCCGAACGGCCTGTTCACCGCGATCGGCCCGAACGCGGCGGTCACCCAGCGCGAGGACGGATCGTTCCTCGTCGTCGGGCCCGACGCCCCGACGGTCGGCAACATCGCCGCGCAGGCCGGCGTCCCCCTGCACGAACTCACCCCGACCGGCGCGAGCCTGGAAGAGGCCTACATGGCCCTCACCCGCGACGACGTCGAGTACCGATCGGAGGGCACCCGATGAGCGCCACCACCTCGCCCACCACGCCGTCGACCCGGATGAGCGGCTCGACCCGCCTGTCGTTCCCGCACCTGGTGCGGAGCGAGTGGATCAAGCTGCGCAGCATCCGGTCCACGTTCTGGTGCTACGCGATCCTGGTCGTGGTGACGATCGGCATGGCCGCGCTGGTCGGTGCGAACACGAACAGCGGCGGGCAGGACATGCCGACGGACATCGCCAACGGCACGTTCGTCAACGCGAACACCGTCGGCGTCCTGCTCTCGTCGCTCGTCGTCGGCGTGCTCGGCGTCCTCATCATCACCGGTGAGTACGGCACGGGCCAGGTCCGCTCGACCTTCACCGCCGACCCCCGCCGCACCGGCGTGATCCTGGCGAAGGCCACCGTGCTCGCCGTCACGACGTTCGTGGTCAGTGCCGTCGCCACCTGGATCGGCGTCCTCATCTCGCTCCCGCTGCTCGCCGGCAACGGTGTCGAGCCGGAGATCGGTGACCCGTCGGTCTTCATGCCGATCCTCGGTTCGTCGGTCTTCCTGACCCTGCTGGCACTCCTCGCCTACGGCATCGGTCTGCTCGTCCGTTCGAGCGCCGGCGGCATCGCGATCACGCTCGGCATCCTGTTGGTCCTGCCGGTCGTGCTGGGCCTGATGGCCGGGCTGATGAACGTCGAGTGGCCGACGAACATCGCGGCGTTCCTGCCCGACATGGCGGGCGGCCAGCTCTACGCCTACGCGTACGACGGCGCGAGCGAGGCCGACACCAGCGGAGTCGTGCTCAACGGATGGGGCGGTTTCGGCGTCCTCGCGGCCGAGGTCCTGGTCATCGGTGGCCTCGCCCTGACGCTCGCGCGCCGGCGCGACGTCTGACGCGACCACCCCACGGCCGGGAGGCGCGGTGCCGGCCGGCACCGCGCCTCCCGTCGTTCCGCGGTGCGGGTCCACCGCGTCACTAGGCTCACAGCGTGCGTTCCGTTCCCGCCCTGCTCCTGCCCGCGATCGCGGGTGTGCTCCTGCTGGCCGGCTGCGCCGGGCCGCCGCCCGTCGACGAGGCTGCGCTGCACGCATGGGAGAAGCGGCAGCGAGCGGTCGAGCCGGATGCCGAACTCGGCGTCCTGTTCGCCGCGGTGTCGCCCGGGGACGACGACAGCGACGACCCGGGCACGGGCGTCACCATCACGTTCCCGCACCCGGAGCCGGTCGACCACCTCGAGTTCTCGTGCTTCGGTGACGGGCACATGAGGGGCGCCTTCACCATCGGGTCGGCGGGCGCCGCACAGACCCAACCGACGGAGCCGATGTCCTGCCGGGACGGTGCACAGCGGATCGACCTTCCACCGGAGCTGCGTCGCCGAGCGGACAGCGTCTCCTTCAACGGGTTCGACAGCGACCGGGACAGCGCCTGGTACGTCCGGATCATCGCCACCGATCCCGACCAGGACTGACGCCCCGAGGGCTCAGGACCGCCGGACGTCGTACCGGTGCAGGGTGACGCCGTTGTCGTACCGCTGCTGCTCGAGCAGGTCGAGCTGCACGAGCGGCCGGTGCCCCGAGAGCGGCGGATCGAACAGCGGTCGGCCGGCGCCGAGCACCGACGGGTGCGTGAAGAGCATGACCTCGTCGAGCAGTCCGGCGTCGAGCAGTTGGCTCGCGATGCTCGGCCCGCCCACGCCGATGTCGCCCTCCCCGTCGGCACGGATCGCGGCCAGCTCGGCGATCGCGTCGCCGTCACCACCGATGACCCGGGTGTCGTGGTCGGCGGTCGTCCGGGTGCGGGACACCAGGACCTTCGGCTGCGCGGTCCAGATCTCGCCGTACTCGCGCAGGTACTGCGGCATCGACTCGTCGTGCCGGGCGTCCGGCCAGAACGGATCCATCATGTCGCGCACCACGCGGCCCTCGACGGAGAGGGTCATCGCGGCGGCCCGGGCGTTGAACTCGCGGTGCAGCGGCTCGTCGATCCGGATCCAGTCGGGTCCGTCCGGGCCGTCGTGCTCGCCGGGGGCCCGTTCGACGAAGCCGTCGACGGAGACGTTGATCCAGTAGACGAACCTCGCGGGCATGGCATGACTCCTTCGTCGAGCCGAGCGTACGCTCGCGCACGTCGCCCGTCGACACCCGCAGTCCCTCCAGCAGCACCTCCCTCAACGACGAGAGCAGGTCAGGCATGCGCCGATCGTCCACCGCACTCCTCGCCGTCGTGACGTTCCTCGGCGTCGCGACCACGGGCCTCCAGGCCGCACCGGCGGATGCGTCCGCGGTGCCGGGAGGGACCACCCGGGCGACCACCACGACCGTGGCGTCGAGTCCCGCCAGCCGGCACGGCCGCGTTGCACCCAGCCACCAGAACCCCGTCGCACTCAGCCTGCCGGACGGGCAGACGGCCGCGAGCTGCGCGGACCCGACGGTGATCCACGGAGCCGGACGCGACCGCAACTGGTACCTGTACTGCACCACCGACGCGCTCACCGCGACGGAGCAGAACCCGGACGGGTCCCTCGTGCAGCACGCGGTGCCCACCTACCGGTCGACCGACCTCACCCACTGGACGTACGTGAACGACGCGTTCCCGACGAAGCCCGCCTGGGTCGGCGACGCGAACGGGATCTGGGCGCCGGACGTCGTGTACCGCGCCGGAGACCGTGGCCGGGCCGGCACCTGGTACCTGTACTACGCGGCTTCGGACACCCCGTCGGCGACGGGACCGAGCGGCGGCGGCTCCGCGGTCGGGGTGGCGACGAGCTCGAGCCCGACGGGGCCGTGGAAGGACTCCGGCGGCCCGGTCGTGGCACCGCAGACCGCACCGAACGGCGACGGCGCGCGATGGGCGTTCGACCCCGAGGTCATCACGGACAAGGGGACGACCTACCTGTACTTCGGCAGCTACTTCGGCGGCGTGAACGTCCGACGAATCAGCGCCGACGGGCTGCGCTCCGACCCGTCGACCGAGCGGCAGATCGCGATCGACAACCGCTACGAGGGCGCGTACCTGATGCGGCACGGCGGGTGGTGGTACTTCATGGGCTCCGCGACGAACTGCTGCAACGGTGCCCTGACCGGCTACGGCGTCTTCGTCGCCCGTTCCCGCAGCCCCCTCGGACCGTTCACGGACCGCGACGGCGTGGCGATCACGAGCACCCGCGTCGGTGGCACGCCCCTGCTCGCGCAGAACGGCAACCGGTGGGTCGGGACCGGCCACGACACCGTGGTCACCGACTTCGCCGGCCAGGACTGGATCATCTACCACGCGGCCGACCGGAACGACCCGTACTACGCGGGGCAGCCGACGTACACGAAGCGGCCGGCGCTGATCGACCCGCTCGACTGGCGGGGCGGCTGGCCGGTCGTCCGCGGCGGTGCCGGTCCCTCCGACTCGGTGCAGCCCGGCCCCGCCGCGCAGCCGGGGCAGCGTGCCTCGTACCGGCCGCGTGCGGTCCCGGACGACGTGCCCGGGCGGACCATCCGCAGCTTGTCCAGCTCGTTCGACGGCACCACGCTGCCGCCTGCGCTCACCTGGACGCGGGAGCCCGACGCCTCGACCTGGACCGTCGCCGACGGCACGCTCCGGTGGCAGACGCAGGACGCCGACATCCACCCGCCGCAGACCCCGCTCGCATCGGTCCTGTCCGAACCGGCACCCCGCGGCGACTGGGTGGTCGAGACGACCGTGGGCGTCGACACCCCGGCGACGGGTGACGGCCGCAACTACGTGCAGGGCGGGTTGATCGTGTACGGGAGCGACGGCGACTACGTCCGGCTGACGTCGAACTCGATCTTCAACACGCGCCAGACCGAGTTCGGCAAGCAGGTGTCCGGGCAACCGGCCGGGGCACCGAGCTACGGCAACATGGTCGTCGGTCCGGTCGGGGACACCACCACGCTCCGGATCGTCCACCGCCAGGTCCGGGGTGAGGACCGGTACACGGCGTACACGAGTCTCGACGGGCGGCACTTCGTCCGGGGCGGCACCTGGACGGCGGACCTCGGCAGTGCGCCCCGCGTCGGGCTCATCTCGCTCGGGGGTTCCGGCTTCACCAGCACCTTCGAGGACCTCCGTGTGAGCACGGTCGCGACGCGTCGCTGACGGGGCAGACCCGCGGAACACCGGTGTTCGCACAATGAACCGCGGTCTGCGCGTGTTCGACCCGCGAACACCGGCGTCTTGCAAGCCGAACGGTGCGCGTTCAGCCGCGAAACGTCGACCGTCACCGAGATACCCGTCGGGATGCGAAGATGCATCGTTGGTGCCGGAGCCGAGAACGAGGGTTGGATGATCCCGACGGAAGACCACGACGCGAGCGCGCCGCTGCTCGACGGTCGGTACCGCTTGGAGCAAGCGATCGGTCAGGGCGGCATGTCCGTCGTGTACCGGGGCGTGGACGAGAGCCTGCACCGCCCGGTCGCGATCAAGCTCTTCCACGCGGGCATCGTGGACATCGCCCGGCAAGAGGCCGAACTCGGCGTGCTGGCATCGCTCGAGCACCACAACCTCGTCAGCCTGCTCGACGCCGGAGTCGTCACCGGGCAGGACGGCACGCGACAGCGCTACATCGTGATGTCGCTCGTCGTCGGGCAGGACCTCGAGGAGCGTCTGGCCGTCGGGCCCCTCGCTTCGCGGCACATCGCCGAGATCGGCTACGACATGGCCGAGGCCCTCGACTACATCCACTCCCACAGCGTCGTGCACCGCGACATCAAGCCGTCGAACATCCTGCTCGTCGACTACGGCAACGGTTCCGACCGCGCCCGCGCACGCCTGACCGACTTCGGCATCGCGCTCGCCGCCGGCGTCGAACGCCTGACCGCCGACGGTGTGACCACCGGCACCGCCGCGTACCTCAGCCCCGAGCAGGCGCGCGGCGGCGAGGTCGGCCCGCCGAGCGACGTCTACTCGCTCGGCCTCGTGCTGCTGCAGTGCTTCACCCGCCGCCGCGAGTTCCCGGGCTCGCTCGTCGAGTCCGCCGTCGCCCGCCTGTCCCGCGACCCCGTGGTCCCCGAGCCCCTGCCCGAGCACTGGAAGCACCTGCTCCGTGCCATGACCGCGCAGGACCCAGCGGCCCGTCCGCTCGGCGCCGAGCTGGTCACGATGCTCCGCGACGTCGTGATCGCCGAGACCGCCACGGCCGACCACGTGGTCGAGCCGACCGACGAGGCGGCCACGGTGCCGACGCGGCACGACACCGATCGCCCGGCGACCCTCGACACCCTGCCCGACGAATCGCTGCAGCGCACGACGGCGATGGCGGCCCGGCTCTTCGACGCACCGATCGCCCTGGTCGAGGTCCTGGACGAGGACCGCGAGTGGTCCCAGTCGTACATCGCCGAGGGCGTCGACGAGTCAGCCCGCAGCATCAGCTTCCGCAACGGCTTCGCGCCGGTCCCCGTCCCCGTCGTGATCCCGGACGGCTCCGCGCACCCCGAGATGCGGAACAGCCCCCTGGTCACCGGGCCGCTCGGCATCCGCTTCTACGTCAGCGTCCCACTCGTCAAGCACGACGGGGCGCCGATCGGGACCCTCGCCGTCCTCGACACCCGCCCGCGGCAGGCCACCGAGGACGACCTCGCGAACCTCCGTGACCTGGCGGCGCTCGCCGTCTCGCAGCTCGAGATCCGCCAGGAGTCCCTGCGCACGACCAGCGACTCGCTGCCGGTCCCACGCGTGGTCGGCGACCACACCGCCTGACGGGAGGCACGGTGCCAGCCCGCACCGCGCCTCCCGACCGAGCGGTGGTCGCGCCCACCGCCGCGCCGACGCCGTCCGCCGAGCGGTCACGTCCCGTCGCCTGGCGCGCTGCCGCGCGACGGTCCGTGGCCGCTCGACCACCTGCCAGCGGTGTGTCGTGACCACGCGCGGATCCGATGCCCGGCTGACCGACTCCTGCCGAGCGGGCGGAATGCCGGGGTGCCTGCGGGTGCCGACCCGGGTGTTCCGCCCGTTCGTGGTGGGCGCGCTCAGCCGAGGCGGGTGGCGGCGAGGCCGCCGTCCACGTCAATGGTCGCGCCGTGCACGAAGGTCGCCTCGTCGGAGGCCAGCCAGCGCACGGCGAACGCGACGTCGACCGGTCGGACGGGTGCGCCGGCCGGGGTGCCCGCCGTCATCTGCGCGAGGACGTCGTGCGAGTCCGCGTTGCCGGGCGTCGCGGTGGCGCCGGGCGACACCGTCGACACCCGCACGCCGTGGGGCCCGAACTCGGCTGCCCAGGCGCGTGTCAGTTGCTCGACGGCGGCCTTCGTCGCCGGGTAGAGCGCCGTGAACGGGACGCCGACGCGGGACATCCAGGAGCCGATGTTCACGACGACGCCCGAGCCGCGTTCGACCATCGCGGGCGCCAGCGCTCCGACCAGCACGTGCGGCGCGCGGACGTTCGTGGCCCAGAGGGCTTCGGCGTCGTCGTCGGCGAGCAGTGCGGTCGGTCCGACCGGGTAGACGCCGGCGTTGTTGACGAGGACGTCGACCCGGCCGCCGAGGACCTCGGTGGCGCGGGCGGCGAGGTCGCGGACCGCGTCGGGGTGGGTGTTCAGGTCGCCGATCACGGCCACGGCGGCGCCTCCGGAGGCGGTGATGACGTCCACCACGGCCTGCGTGCGCTCGGGGTCGCGGCCGGCGACGGCGACGGTGGCGCCGGAGGCGGCGAGGACACGGGCGACTGCTTCGCCGATGCCGCTCGAGGCGCCGGTCACCAGCGCGGTGCGGCCGGCCAGTCGGGCGTCGGTGGTCAGGGAGTCGAGGAGTGCTTCGTTGGTCTGCATGCTCCGATGCTCGGTCCGACGGACCCGGCGGTGATTGCCCAGGACTCCGGAGTGCTTGCCGGATCCCGCACGGGCACCGCTCGCACCACAGGCCTCGGCAGAATGGGCACATGGACGACGTCACCTCGGACCGACTGGACCGTGCGCTGCAGAGCGTCCTCGCCCACCTCGACGACACGGAGCGCGCCGGACGGCTCGGCCTCCGCCTGGCCCGGGTGGACCGTCCGACCGACCTCGGGTACCAGCGCTACACGCCGTCGATGTCGGTGGTGCTCGCCGGGCGGAAGCGCTCGGTGGTGGGGGACGACGACCAGCTCTGGGGTCGCGAGCGCTTCATCATCACGCCCGTCGACCTGCCCGTGATCGCCGGGGTGGTCGAGGTCGAACCACCCGCGGGGTTCGTCGCGGTCGTCTGGCAGCTCGATCCCGCGGTGGTGGCCGAGGTCGCGACGGCGATGTCCCGCCCGCACCAGGACGAGGCGCCGCCGGCACGACTCGGCAGCTGGACCCCGGCCCTGGCGGACGCGTTCGCCCGGCTCGTCGGACTGCTCGATGCTCCGGAGGACATGACGGTTCTCGCCCCGCTCGTCACCCGCGAGGTCGTGCTCCGCCTGCTGCAGACCGACCAGGCACCGCGCATCCTGGCTGCGATCGGCAACCGGGACGGCGACGTCGTCGCAGCGGCCACCGCCCTGCTCACCGACCGGCTGGCGGACCCGTGGTCGGTGGCGGGCCTGGCCGCGGCGGTCCGGACGAGCGAGTCGACACTGTTCGCCCGCTTCCGGCAGGTCACCGGCATGAGCCCCGTGCAGTACCTGCGGCGGCTGCGGCTCGGCGAGGCCCGGCGGCGGATGATCGTGCTCGGCGACACCGCCGCCCAGGCGGCGGTGGCGGTGGGGTACCGGAGCGCCTCGCACTTCTCGCGTGACTACCGCGCGCTGCACGGCAGGCCACCGGCTGCCGACGCCGGTCGGGCCCGTGCACTGCTCGCACGGGGTGAGGTCGCGATCGCCTGATCGACCAGCGTGATCGCCTGACCGCCCGCGCAGTCAGTCGGACGGATGACGCGGTCGCGTCCGGGCAGGCCCTACTGTCGACGATGCGGGCGACGATCGTCGCCGCGGAGAGGACTGCTCGTGTTCACGAACGTGTCGGGGGCACACACCGTGGTGCTCCTCGTGCTGCTGGCGCTCGAGGCCGTGGCGCTGGTGCAGGTCTGGCGCGATCGACGACGGACGCAGCTGGTCAAGGTGCTGTGGACGGTGGTCATCCTCGCGCTGCCCGTGGTCGGCGTGCTGGGGTGGGCCGTGAACTGGCTGCTCGGCAAGGCTGCGGACGCGCTGCAGCGCCGGAACGCCTGACGCGTCAGGCCTCGGTGAGGGCTGCCGCGTAGGCCCGGACGGACCGGTGGTACCGGGGGAGTGTCGGCTCGACGGCCTCGATCGCGACGCGCAGCGCCTCGGCTGAGCGTCCCGCGCTGTGCAGGACGAGCGCGAGGAACACCCGCGGTGCCGCCCCGGTGGCGGGGTGTTCCGGCGCCTCGCGGAGCATCGCGATGGCCGCGTCGATCCGGCCGAGGTTCCGGAGCGTCGAGGCGTGCTGGACGACCATCCGGGCCGCACGGTCCGGGTCGACGGTGTCCAGACCGGCTGCGGTCGCGGCGGCGTACTGCACGTCGGCGTCGGCCTCGTGTCCGCCCGAGTCGAAGGCGCCGCCGAGCTCGAACGCGCCGAGTGCGGGGTGCGGAGCGTCGGCGGCCAGGTCGCGCATCCGCTCGATCCGCTGCTGATCGTCGATCGTCTCGTCGTCCCACAGCGCCGCGACGCCTGACTCCCAGTCCCCGGTGCTCATCGGGCGAGCGTACCGCCGTCGGTGATCGTCGCGCGGAACGAGCGGACCAGCGGCGTGCCGGGCTGCACGACGGCGGGGGAGTCCCACGCCAGGGCCGAGCCGATCGCGGGGTACTCCTCGGCGCGGACGAACCAGGGGTCGTCGTGGTCGAGGGCCTCGATCCGGATCGTGGCCGGACCACCGTCGAACAGCGCCGACCAGGCGATCCAGGGAACGGCCGAGCCGTGCACGGCGGCTTCGCCCTCGGCGTCGGCGGTCTGGACGACCACTCCCGTGCACTCGGGGAACCGCCAGAAGAAGCCGCCGTAGCCGGCTCCGGTCCGGCCGTTGCTGCCCGGGCTCCCGAGGTGCACCGGGGAGTCGCCGGGGGTGCGGAACGACGACGACCAGGACAGCTCCCACCCGCTGGTGACCGCGCGCCAGCGCAGGGTGCGGTCCTCGCGCAGGACCACGGTGCGGTCCGGGCCACGCCAGACGAGGTGCTCGGCGGACGTCGTGTCGTGCTGCTCCGCGTGCACCACCTCGACCGCGCCGTGGTCGTCGCGCCAGACGTAACCGCGGCCGTGGACGTAGGTCGGGCCGCCCCAGCAGTTCACGCCGTCGACGTCGGGGATCGCGACCCCGACCCCGCAGTGCCAGGCGTGGTCGACCGGGTGGTACGCGCTGACGACGGTGCCGCCGAGGGTGCGGACCGGGTGCAGGGACGGCCGAGGGGACGACGTGGCGACCGTGCCGGCGCCGTCGCGTTCGAGGGCGACCTCGACACCGCCCACGACGAGTGCGCGGATGCCGTCCTCGGTGCTCACGCCACCGACGCTACCCGCGTGTCAGTCGGGCGAGCACGACGCTGTCGAGCACCTCGTGCGGATCACCCTCCGGCGTCATCGCGGTGCGCGGCCGGACCTCGGCGACCAGGACGTCCCAGCGGTCGTCGAGCTGCAGGACGGCGAGGTCGTCGGCCGGCGCGGGGAACCGGTACTCCCGCAGCTCCGGCGGCAGGTCGTCGTGCGGGGGAGCGGCGTGCGCGGTGACGAGCAGGTGCCCACCGGCGGCGACGAAGCCGGCGGCCCGGCGCAGGATGTCGGCTCGGGGGATCTCCACCGGCCACGACTGCAGGAACGACGCCGTCACCAGGTCGTACCGCGCGGCGGTGTCCCACCGGGCGAGGTCCGCGGCGACGAAGGCCGTCCGGTCCTCCACCCCGGCGGCGACCGCGGCCCGTGAACCACGCTGGAGCGCCGTCACCGACAGGTCGATCCCCGTCGCGTCCCACCCCTGCTCGGCGAGCCACACCACGTCGCCGCCCTCGCCGCAGCCGAGGTCGAGCGCCCGCCCCACCGGCAGCCCCCACGTCACCGAGGCGAGCACGGCGTTCACCCGGCCGGACCAGATGCCGTCGCGCTCGGCGTAGCGGGCCTCCCACCAGTCCCGGACGGACGGTTCGGCGGTGGTATCGGTGGCGGCTCCGGCGGCGGAGCCGTCGTGGTGGGTGTGCATGCTCACACTCCAGCGCACCTGCCGGGCCGGACCCAAGCGGTGTTGCCGACCCGGCAACACCGCACCGTGCGGGGCGGGCGCGACCCGTGCCTCCCGTCCGCCCGGATCGTGAGCAGCAGGTGTCGGGTCGGCTCGAGGGACCCGACCATTCCTGCTCACGAAGCGCGCACGAGCGAGCGCGCCCGCGCACGAGCGCGCCCGAGCCCGAGCGCACGCGCCCATTAATCGTCGGCGGGCAGCGGCTCGGCGTGCTCGATGCGGGCGCTCGCCGTGGCCATGTGCGCGTCCATCGCGCGCTGCACGGCGGGCACGTCGCGCGCGCGCAGGGCCTCGAAGACGGCGCGGTGCTCGTGGAACGCGGCCTCGGTCGCCTGCCGGGTCTGCACGCGCCGCGCGACCCAGACGCTCAGCATGGAGCGCAGGCTCTGCAGCAGGTCCGCGAGCACGTCGTTGCCCGACGCCCGCGCCAGCAGGACGTGGAACCGGACGTCGGCGTCGATGAACGCCTGCGGGTCGTCGAGCGTCGCCTCCTGCCGGACCAGGTACTCGCCGAGTTCGGTGATCTGCTCGTCGGTGGCGCGCTGCGCGGCGAGGATCGCTGCCGTGCGCTCCAGTGAGGACCGGATCTCGAGCAGCTCGCGGGTGCGGTTCGACGCGAGCATGAGCCCCCACGACAGGGTCGTCGGGAGCAGGTCCGAGGTGCCTCCGCGCAGGTAGGTGCCCGAGCCGGGGCGGATCTGCACGATGCCCAGGATCTCGAGGGCGGCGAGGGCCTCACGGACGGCCGAGCGTCCGACGCCGAGCCGCTCGGACAGGATCCGCTCCGAAGGCAGCCGTGAGCCGGGGGCCAGCTCGCCGGCGGTGAGCAGCGAGACCAGCTGTCGGGCGACCACCGAGGCGGGGGACCCGACGGGCACGGACTCGAGTTCGAGTCGGATGTTGAGGGGGTCGTCCGGGCTGAACGCGGGCATGCAGTGAGCGTACCGGTCGGTCAACCGGTTGCAGGGGAGCAACGCAGGCGCCTCGAGCAGTCCATACGGGAGGCAGGGAACGCGCAGAATGGTCAACCGGTTGACAAGTTGCTTGCCCGCGCCGCACACTGGATCAGGCGCACCGATGCGCCCGCTCCCGATCCGCGCAGCAGCACGGACCGTCCCCGGCGAAGCCGCCAGGACGGGAGTCGTACCACCCCCACCGAGCAGGAGTCATCGTGGACATCCCCGCCACGCGAGGCATCCCCACCTCGGTCGTCGAGAAGACGGCCATCCGCAAGATCGCGATCCGCATCGTGCCGTTCGTGGCACTGATGTTCTTCATCAACTTCCTCGACCGCACCGCGATCTCCTTCGCCGCCCCCAACGGCATGGAGGCCGACCTCGGCCTGACCGCCGCCCAGTTCGGCTTCGCGTCCGGTGTGTTCTTCATCGGGTACCTCGTGCTCGAGGTGCCGTCCAACCTCGCGCTGCACAAGTTCGGCGCGCGTGTCTGGCTCGCCCGCATCATGATCACGTGGGGCATCGTGTCCCTGCTCTTCACGTGGGTGCAGAACTACCCGCAGCTCGTCGGCCTGCGCTTCCTGCTCGGCATCGCCGAGGCCGGCTTCTTCCCCGGCGCGATCCTGTTCCTGTCGACCTGGGTCCCGGCCCGGCACCGCGGCAAGATGCTCGCGCTCTTCTACCTGGCGCAGCCGCTCACGAGCGTCATCGGTTCCCCGCTCGCCGGTTGGCTGATGACCCACGAGGGGATCCTCGGCGGCCTGGCCGGATGGCGCTTCATGTTCCTCTGTGTCTCGGTCCCGGCGATCATCGTCGGCGTCCTGTGCCTCTTCGTGCTCAAGGACAAGCCGTCGCAGGCCAAGTGGCTCGACGAGGACGAGAAGCTCTGGCTCGAGGGCGCCCTGGCGAAGGAGAACCAGGAGAAAGCCGGCCACGGCAAGGGCGGCCTGCGTGCGGCGTTCGGCTCCGGCCGTGTCTGGATGCTCGCCGCGGTGTACTTCGGCTTCATCTACGGCCTCTACGCACTCAGCTTCTTCCTGCCGACGATCATCGACGGCTTCCAGGAGCAGTTCGGCACCACGTTCGACCTGTTCCAGAAGGGCCTCATCACGGCCATCCCGTACGTGCCCGCCGCGGTGGTCCTGTACTTCTGGTCGCGTGACGCCTTCCGTCGGGGTGTCCGGGTCTGGCACATCGCCGTCCCGGCCCTGGTCGGCGGCCTGAGCATCCCGGTCGCGCTCTACATGAACAGCCCGGCCGCCACCGTCGCGGTCATCGCGATCACCGCGTGTGCGATCTTCGCGGCGCTGCCGAACTTCTGGACGGTCCCGACGCAGTTCCTGACCGGTGCCGCCGCAGCCGCTGGGGTCGCCCTCATCAACACCGTCGGCAACCTCGGTGGGTTCGCCGCCCCGTACATCACGGGTGCCGTCAGCGAGTGGACCGGCGGGTACCAGGTCCCGATGTTCATCGTCGGCTTCTTCATGGTGCTGTCGAGCGTGCTGATGTTCGTGCTCGGCCGGACCACGAAGCGCAACGAAGCAGCTGCCGCGGCGTCCGGAGCCGACACCGCGGTCGCCGCCACGGACGGACCGACCGCGATCGCGAAGGAGGCCGGCGCATGACCCGCCTGTTCAACGACCCGGCGGACTTCGCCGACGAGATGGTGGACGGCTTCGTCGCCGCCAACCGCGCCCGGGTCCGCAGGGTGCACGGCGGCGTCGCCCGCTCCACCACCAGCCCCGAGGGCACCGTCGCGCTCGTCGTCGGCGGCGGCTCCGGCCACTACCCGGCCTTCGGCGGCCTGGTGGGGCACGGCCTGGCGGCCGGTGCTGCGATGGGCAACCTGTTCGCCAGCCCGAGCGCCCAGCAGGTCACCGCCGTCGCGAAGGCGTCGGAGCACGGCGGTGGGGTGCTGCTGAGCTACGGCAACTACGCGGGTGACGTCCTGAACTTCGACGCGGCGGCACGGGCACTCGAGGCACAGGGCATCGACGTCCGCACGGTCCGCGTGACCGACGACGTCGCGTCCGCGCCAGCCGACCGGGCGCACCAGCGCCGCGGCATCGCGGGGGACCTCTGCGTGTTCAAGGTGGCCGGAGCGGCCGCGGAACGCGGCGACGACCTCGACGCGGTCACCGCGATCGCGACCCGGGCCAACGACCGCACCCGCAGCTTCGGCGTCGCGTTCTCGGGCTGCTCCCTGCCCGGCGCCGACGAGCCGCTCTTCACCGTCCCCGAGGGGCGCATGGCCATCGGCATGGGCATCCACGGCGAACGCGGCATCGCCGAGGCCGACGTCCCCACCGCCGACGGCCTGGCCGACCTGCTCGTCGACGAGCTCCTCACCGAGCGCCCCGACGGCACCACGACGGATGCCACCCCCCGCGTCGTCCCGATCCTCAACGGCCTCGGCTCGGTCAAGTACGAGGAGCTCTTCGTCGTCTTCGGCGCCGTCCAGCGGAAGCTCACCGACGCCGGCATCGTCGTCGTGGAGCCCGAGGTCGGCGAACTCGTCACCAGCTTCGACATGGCGGGCGTCTCGCTCACCCTGTTCTGGCTCGACGACGAACTCGAACAGCTCTGGGCAGCACCGGCCGATGCCCCCGCCTACCGCAAGGGCGGCGCCGTCCCGCAGCAGCCGGTGCCGGTCGAGGTGCTCGAAGCCGGCGTGGTCGTGCCCGTGACGCCCGGCACCGAGGAGTCCCAGGCCGCAGCAGTCCGCATCGCGAGCGCGATCACCGCGATCCGCGCGACCATCGACGACCACGCCGACGAGCTCGGCCGCATCGACGCCGTCGCCGGTGACGGCGACCACGGCATCGGCATGCAGCGCGGTTCCACCGCCGCCGATCGTGCGGCGCAGGACGCCGCCGCCCGTGGTGCCGGCGCCGGCAGCGTCCTCGCGATCGCCGGAGACGCTTGGTCCGACAAGGCCGGTGGGACGTCCGGTGCGATCTGGGGCGCCGCCCTGGAGGCACTGGGTCGCGTCCTCGGCGACGACGAACGCCCGTCGGTCGCCACCGTCCAGAGCGCCGTGCACGCCGCCGCCGAAGCCGTCCTGGCGTTCGGGGCCGTCCCCGGCGACAAGACGATGGTCGACGCGCTCGTGCCGTTCGACCAGGTCTTCTCCGCCCGGGTCGACGCCGGTGACGAACTCGTCGACGCCTGGTCGGCCGCCTCGGCCGCAGCACAGACCGCGGCGGACGCCACGGCCGACCTGTTGCCGCGGATGGGCCGCGCCCGCACCCACGGCGAGGACGCCGTCGGCACTCCGGACGCCGGAGCGATCTCGTTCGCGCTCATCACCGCCGCGGTCCGCTCGACCATCGCCGTCCCCGCCTGACCCCCACCACGAAAGGCACACCCGCATGAGTGAGCAGCAGTTCCGCATCGTCGTCGGTTCGGACGACGCCGGCTTCGACTACAAAGAGGCCATCAAGGCCGACCTGGCGAAGGACCCCCGCGTGGCCTCCGTCGTCGACGTGGGCGTGGACGCCGACGGACACACCGCCTACCCGCACGTCGCCGTCGACGCCGCCCGTCTGGTGGCCAACGGCGAGGCCGACCGCGCGATCCTGATCTGCGGCACCGGCCTCGGCGTCGCGATCGCGGCGAACAAGGTCCCCGGCATCCGCGCCGTGACCGCGCACGACTCGTTCTCGGTGGAGCGTTCGATCCTGTCGAACGACGCCCAGGTGCTCTGCATGGGCCAGCGCGTCGTCGGGGTCGAGGTCGCGCGCCGGATGGCGAAGGAGTGGCTCGGCTACACCTTCGACCGGACGAGCGCGAGCGCCGAGAAGGTCGACGCGATCTGTGCCTACGACGGCTCCGCCCCGGTCGGGACCGACGCCTGATGCCCGCGACCACGGCGGCCGCCCCGGTGACGATCGGGGTGTCGCTCAAGATGTACTTCTCGCACGCCCGGACGCTCGAGTGGGCGGCCGCCGTGGCCGACATCGCCCGGAGCCACCCGGCGGTGCGGTCCGGCGCGGCCGAGCTCTTCGTGGTGCCGACGTTCCCCGCGCTCGTCCCGGTGCGTGCAGTGATCGGGGACGCCCCCGTGACGCTCGGCGCGCAGGACCTGGCCTGGGCGGACAGCGGCGCGTTCACCGGCGAGGTCTCCGGCGCCGAACTCCGTGAGATCGGGGTCGACCTCGTCGAGATCGCACACGCCGAGCGACGCGAGCTGTTCCACGAGACGGACGACGAGATCGCCGGGAAGGTGCACGCGGCGTACCGCAACCACCTGCGGCCCCTGATCTGCATCGGCGAGACCGAGCGCGCCGCCGACGGCGACCCCGCGGCCGCGATCGCCGAGGTCACCGCGCAGCTCGACCGCTTCACCGCCACGGCGACCGCCGACGGCATCGCCGGACCGCTCACGGCCGCGTACGAGCCGGTGTGGGCGATCGGCGCCCCGCAGCCCGCGCCCGACGAGCACATCGTCGGGGTCCTCGCCGGCATCGAGCAGCACCTGGCGACCCGGCCGGAGCTCGCCGGCTCCGTCGCGATCTACGGCGGCAGTGCCGGTCCAGGCCTGCTGGCCCGCGGGGCCGGACGCATCGGCGGCCTGTTCCTCGGCCGCTTCGCCCACGACCCCGAGGCGATCCGCACGATCCTCGACGAAGCCGAGGCGCTGGCCGCGACGCAGGACGGAGCACCGGCGTGACCTCCCTGCTCGGCCTCTCCACCTACGCCTACTCCTGGCGCATGTCCGACGGCGTCCCGTCGCCGATGTCCCTCGACGACGCCCTGCGCGACGCCGCGACCCACGACGGCGTCGACCTGTTCCAGATCTGCGATCACCTGCCGCTCGACACCGCGACCGACGAGCGCCTGGCCTCGATCCGGTCCCTGGCCGCCGACCTCGGTCTCACGCTCGAGGTCGGCACCCGCGGCACCCGGCCGGAGCACCTCGCCCGGTACCTGCACGTCGCGCAGCAGCTCGGCGCCACGCTCGTGCGGAGCATGTGGACGAGTGGCGACGACCAGCCCGACGCGGCCGAGACCGAACGACGCCTGCGGCAGGCGCTCCCCGCCTACGAGCGCGCGGGCGTGACCCTCGCGCTGGAGACCTACGAGGTCGTCCCCACCGCCGACCTCGTCGCCGTCGTCCAGGCGATCGGCTCCGACAGCCTCGGCATCTGCCTCGACCCGTCGAACACCGTCGCCCGGCTCGAACACCCGCGGGACGTCGTGGCGATGACCGCCCCGCACGTCGTCAACTGGCACGTCAAGGACTCCGCCTTCACGCGCTCCCCGGGCTGGGTCGGGTTCCAGTACACCGGCGTCCCGATCGGCACCGGGGTCGTCGACCACGACGCCGTCCGCGCCGCGCTCGAACCAGACACCCGGGGGATCAACCGCGTCATCGAGTTCTGGCTGCCGTGGCAGGACGAGCACGCGGGCGCCGAACCGCTGCCGGGGGAGACACCCGCACAGACCACCACCCGCATCGAAGCGGCGTGGACCGAACACACCATCGAGTACATCAGGAGCAAGGAATCATGACCGACACCGTCACCACCCCCCACACCGTCGCTGCCGGATCCGGCACGGCCGACGTCACCGTCGCCGTGATCGGTGCCGGCGGCAAGATGGGCACCCGCGTCTCGAACAACTTCGCGAAGAGCGAGTACACCACCCTCTACAGCGAGGCCTCGCCCGCTGGCCAGGAGCGCATCCGGGCCCTCGGCCGTGAGATCACCGACAGCCTCGACGCCGCGAAGGCCGCCGACGTCGTCATCCTCGCCGTCCCCGACGTCCTGCTCGGCAGCATCTCGGAGCAGCTCGTCCCCGTGATGAAGCCCGGTGCGTCGATCCTGACGCTCGACCCGGCGGCCGCCTACGCCGGTCTGCTGGCGAAGCGCGAGGACATCCACTACGCCGTGGCGCACCCGTGCCACCCGTCGGTGTTCCTCGAGCGCACCACCAAGGCCGAGTGGGACGACACCTTCGGTGGCATCGCCGCCCCGCAGGAGGTCATCGCGGCCTTCGACGCCTCGGAGTCGCTCGGCGACGAGGGCGACCGCGCCAAGGCCGTCGCCGAGGCCGTCATCACCACGATGTACGCCCCGGTCATCCAGGTGCACTGGGTCACGGTGAAGCAGCTGGCCGTGCTCGAGCCGACCCTGGTCGAGACGATCGCCTGCATGATCGGCGACTTCCTCAACGATGCTCTCGAGGAGACCGTCACCGGTGTCGGCGTGCCCCGCGAGGCCGCCCGCGCCATGCTCTACGGCCACACCTGGATCGCGCTGACGAACGGCCTGCGCGGCTCGAACCCGTTCTCCGACGCCTGCCACATCGCGATGGGCTACGGCCGCGAGAAGCTCATCAAGGAGGACTGGAAGCAGGTCTTCGACGACAGCGAGCTCGACTCGGTCATCGCGAAGATGCTCAAGATCGACGCCGTCCGCCGCTGAGCCGCACCGTCACCGACCGCCGCGCCGACCCGTCAGCGCGCCCGGACCGGAACGCCCCGCCGACCCCCTTCCGGCGGGGCGTTCCCCGTACCGTCGGCGGCCACGAACCCGCGCGGCCCCCACGCCTCGGCCAGCGTGATCGAGGCCACGCCGGGCACCGTCAGCGCCCGCACCGCGTCGGCGAACCACCGCTCGGCGGTCGGGGTGTGCTGCGCCGGGTCGGTCGCGTCCGGAACGGTCTCCGGCCCGTACCCGCGCTCGACGGTCGCGTCCGCCACGTCCCGGTTCGTCGCCGTCGCCACCGCGTTGAACCGTGGCCGCAGCGTCACCGGTCCGACGTGCAGCGCCCTGCCGGCGGCCAGCCTGGAGGCGCTGGTCACCACCCAGCGCTGCATCCGGATCGACTCGGTCACCTGTTCGGGCGACCGGTCGTGCATCTGCGGCGTCACACTGCAGGTCAGGGGGCCGTCCCAGCCCGAGAACACCGCGATCGACCGGTTCAGCTCGGTGAAGTGGGCCCGGGTACCGGCGACGACCTCCAGCGCGCCGACCGCTGCCACCGCTTCGCGCAGTGCCCGCTGCAGCGCCGGCGTCGTCACGTGCGACACCGGGTCGAACGCCCCGACGCGGGCCACCGGCCCGCCCTCGAGCACCGCGTCGATCGCCGCGCGCAGCAGCACCGGGTCGTCGGTGGCGAACCGGACGTCCAGGGGAGCGCCACCCGCGTCCCGCCGGGCCGACGCGAGCACCGCCCCGACGTCCGGGGCCCCGAGGGTCGGCTCGACCAGGATCGGGAGCCCGCGGAGCAGGTCGGCGTCGTCCGGGCGCGCAGCGACCGGTGCCGAACCCGCGAGGAGCTGGAGCGTCGGCGGCGGCGTGACCACGGCACCGGGAGCCGGCCCGTCGAGCACCGCGAGGTCCGGGGCGGGGGAGGCCGCGCCTCCCGGCCGTCTGCCCGGACCACCTGCAGGACCGACCGCCGTCGCTCGGAGGGTGAGCCCCTGCCGGGCCGTCGTCCCCGGCGTGATCGCGACCGGGAACGGCTCGGCGAGCGGCGTCGAGTACGTCTTGAACGAGGCGTCGGTCCAGTTCCGCTGGTCCTCGGTCTCGAACACGTCGCCGGTCAGGTCGAGCGCCAGTGCGACCGGACCCGCAGCCCAGTCGAGACCGGCGACGTCGACGGCCGGCTGGTGCGGCGCGATCCAGAACGGGAACGCCGTCGCGGTGCTGCCACCGGACGGATGCCGCACCGTCAGCGGCTGCCCGGCCAGGGTCGGCGGGTGCAGGACGACGAGCCCGATGCGGTTGCGGCGGAAGGCCCGTGTGGCCGTCCTGACCGCGGCGACCCGCAGGGTGTCGTCGTCGAGCGTGGCCTCGAGGACGGTGCGGACGACCTCGACGCCGTCGTACCGTGCGCTGGACTCGATCCGGATGCGCCCGCCCGCACCGTCCACCGTGCGTGTCAGCACGGTGTCGTCGGCGGTGCGCCAGTCGTGGTCGCGGACGACGAACCGGACGGCGCGCAGGACGAGCGTGCCCCGGAACGTGACGTCGGCGAGTTCGGGTCCGCGCAGGGCCAGGCGCCAGGGCCCGGCCGACACGATCTCGTCGTTCGACGTCGCAGTCATGGTGCATGCCTAGCACCGGTCAACCGGTTGGGCAATGATGGGGGTGACGGAGCAGCGCTGCTCCGAGGACGGAGTCCCACATGACCGCACGACTCGACGGCCGGACCGCACTCGTCACGGGAGCGGGGTCCGGCATCGGCCGCGCGATCGCCGACCGCTTCGTGGCCGAGGGGGCCACCGTCGTCTACGCCGACCGTGACGCCGACGCGGCCGCCGGTGCTGCTTCCGCAGCCGGCCCGACCGCGACCGGCCTGACGATGGACATCGCCGACGAGGCGAGCGTGGCCGCAGGGTTCGCCGGACTGGCCGAGCGTGGCACGAGCCCCGACGTGGTGGTCGCGAACGCCGGTGTGCAGCTGTTCGGCCACGACACGAAGGTCGCCGACCTGTCGCTCGAGACCTGGGACCGCACGGTCGCGGTCAACCTCACCGGCACGTTCCTGACGATCAAGCACGCCGTCCGGGCGATGCTCGCGAGCGGCGCCGGCGGGTCGGTCATCGCCACGGGGTCGCCGACCGGCCTGAACGGCGAGGGCGCAGACTTCGCGGCGTACTCCTCGACCAAGGGCGGCATCCACGCACTCGTCCGGGCGACCGCGATGGCCTACGCGCCGGACGGCATCCGGGTGAACACGGTCGTGCCGGGCTACACCGAGACCGGCCTCGTGTCGGCGATCTCCAGTGACCCCGAGGCCCGAGCCGCGATCGTGGCCCGCACGCCCCTCGGACGCCCGGGCACCCCCGACGACGTCACCGGGATCATGGTCTACCTGGCCAGCGCGGAGTCGTCCTACGCCACCGGAGCGGAGTTCCGCGTCGACGGCGGCATGACGAGCCTCTGACCCGTCTCGGAGGCCCGGTGCGCCCCGACGGACCTCCCACGCCCGACCTTTGGCCGCGGAACGCAGCACGTGGTTCCGCGACTCCCGGCACGCGTACCGTCCGTCGCGATGACCGAATCGCCCACCACCACTGCCCCGTCGAACTACGAGTCCGCCGACGGTGTGGACCCCCTGCACGTCACCACCTACCGCCAGGTCCGCAAGGCCGCCCGCCGCGGACACGCACTACCCGGCGACGCCGGAGAGCCCTCGCTCGCCGACCTCGTGAACGCCCGGAAGAACGGCGCCGCCGACTCCCGCTGACGCAAGCTCACGATCCGGTCTCGACCAGGTCTCGATCGGGACACGACCACGCGGACGGTACGACGGCGCTGCCACGATGTCGTCCATGGTCTCCTTCCGGTCCGCACTGCCCCTCCTTGTCGTGAGCGCGGTCCTCGTGTCCGGCTCGCTCGCTGGTTGCTCGGCCGACGCCGACGCAGACGCAGCGGCGCGGCCGACGTCGAGCCCGAAGCCGACCTCGGAGGCCCGGCCCGCGGGCGGCGCGACGGACCCGATGGAGGAGGACCGGAGTGCTGCGGCGATCTGCGGCCAGATCAGTGCGCTGTCGACGATCTCGCTGAACGCGACGGTCGGCCGCAGCCAGGGCGAGCTCTCCGAGGCGCAGTACCGGGCGCTGATCGCTGCGGAACGGTTCGGCTACGAGCACCTGTCGAGCAGCGACGACGAGCTCGACGACGCGATCGACTACGCGCACGAGTACCTCGACGCGCACCCCGCACCGGAGTCCGGGCCAGCGCTCGAGATGAATCCCGAATGGGAACTCGTCGGGCGGACCCTGAACACCGCGTGCCAGCGGGCCGGGTCGAACGTCGTGAGCACCGCCCAGTACGGCGGCTGACGGCCCTGGTCAGGTTGCCGTGACCGCCGTCACCAGTGCGTCGAGCGCGCGGTCGAGCTCCGGCAGCGTCACGGCGCCGTAGCCGAACACGATGCCCGGCGGCGTGCTGCCGGGTGCGAGCCCGTACTCCTCGAGCGTCGC
This sequence comes from Curtobacterium sp. BRB10, assembly GCF_031844325.1. Classification (NCBI taxonomy): domain Bacteria; kingdom Bacillati; phylum Actinomycetota; class Actinomycetes; order Micrococcales; family Microbacteriaceae; genus Curtobacterium; species Curtobacterium sp. BRB10. Next base: position 4,895 of record NZ_JAUZVA010000012.1, on the reverse strand, counting down.
GACGAGCACCCCGGCGTCCGCCAGCCGACGTGCGATCTGCGCCCCGGTGGCCGGACCCGACCACGTGACCACCGCGTGCAGCCCGCCGTTCAGGGCACGGGCCTCCAGGCCGGCGACGTCGCCGAGCCGAGCCGCGATCCGGGCCCGGCGGTGCGTGTAGTCGCGGCGCACGCGACCGAGGTGCCGCCGTAGCGCACCCGTCCGCAGCAGGTGCACGAGCGCGGCCTGCACCGGTTCGGCGACGACCGCGCCACGAGCCCGACGGGCGGCGAGCACCGCGTCCGTCAGCGGGGAGCCAGCCGCTGCGCCGGCAGCAGCGGGCAGCACGAGGGAGGCGCACCGCAGTCGGGGGTCGAGCGTCTTCGAGAAGCCGCCCACGTGCAGCACCGAGCCCTCGACATCGAGTGCGGCCAGCGCGGGTACGGGAGCGCCGCGGTGCCGGAACTCGGAGTCGTAGTCGTCCTCGACCACCACGGTGCCGGTGTCCGCGGCCCAGGCGAGCAGTCGCCGGCGCCGGGCGACGGGCATCACCGACCCGAGCGGGTACTGGTGCGTCGGGCTGACCAGGACGGCGTCGACCGGTCCGGCCGCCTCGAGTGCGTCGAGGTCGAGGCCGTCCTCGCCGACCGGGACGCCCACCAGCGACCCGCCCGCGCTCGTGACCGCCCGGTGTCCGGTGCGGTAGCCGGGGTCCTCGACGGCGACGACGGGGGCGCGACCCAGCAGCCCCCGCAGCGCCTCGGTGACGAGCGACAACGCCTCCGAGGTCCCCGCGGTCACGAGCACCCGGTCGACCGTCGCCGTGAACCCGCGGGCCAGGCCGAGCTGGGCGACGACCTGTGCCCGCAGGTCGGGGGAGCCGAGCGGGTCCGCGATCGCGTTCCGGAGCGGTGCCGAGGCCGCTGCGCGCCAGGCTGCCCGCCAGTCCCGTTGCCGGATGGCGGTGACGGCGGGGATCCCCGGACGGCAGTCGATCAGCGGAGCGGACGGCGGAGCGGCCGCGACGCCGACCGCGCCGGAGCCGGAACCGGCGGTGTCCGTGCCGACGGCCGGCGGCGCACCCGTGGTTCGACCGTGCAGGTCCGCCGCGACCCGTGCGACGGCACCGTGCCGTGTCCGCAGGTACCCCTCGCCGTCGAGCTGCTCGTACGCCGCGACGACGGTGCCCCGGGCCACCCCGAGCTCCGCCGCCAGCGCCCGCGTCGACGGCAGCGGATCGCCCTCGCGCAGGGTGCCGTCGTGCACCATCCCGCGCACCCGTGCGGCCACACTCGACACCTTGCTCGACTGGTCCACCGCGATCGCCCCGATCTGGTCCAAGCACCGGACCACTGGTGACCCTAGCGTGACGACATGCCCACCTCGTGCTCCGAACCAGAACCGCCCACCGACGGTCCCTCGCTCCGCGTCCGCCGCCTGCGCGATCGCCAGTCCGATGACCCCGCCGTCCTGCACGCGATCCTCGCCGAGGCGCACGTCGCCCACGTCGGCATCGTCCGCGGTGGCCACCCGGTCGTGCTGCCCTTCCTCTGCGCCGTCGGGGACCTCGGCGGCGGCCCCGTCCTGCTGCTGCACGGCTCGACCGGTGGTGGGCTGTTCCTCGACGCCGGGGCCGCGGGCGTCCCGGTCGCCGCCACCGTCACCCACCTGGACGGCCTGGTCTTCGCACGCTCGACCAACGACAGCTCGGCGAACTACCGAAGCGCGATGATCGCCGGGCGCGCGACCGTGGTGCCGACCGACCTCCGCGCCGAAGCGCTCTGGCAGATGGCCGACCACCTCATGCCGGGCCGCCGAGCCGAGGTGCGCGAGATGACCGCGAAGGAGGTCCGCGCCACCCAGGTCCTCCAGCTGCCCCTCGACCGCGCGAGCGTCAAGGTCCGAGCCCACGGGGTGGGCGAGGACCCGGCCGACGGTGAGGACCACGCCGTCTGGGCGGGCGTGCTGCCACTCGCGGTCCGCGCCGGGGTCCCGATCCCGGGGGACATCTCGGGGGACAGTCCGGTGGACGCGTCGGTCGTCGCCCTGTCGGCCCGCCTCGACCGCCTGGCGGCCGACCGGGAGGCCCGGATCGCCGCCGTCATGCGGGTCACGCCGGTCTGAACCCGGGTCCACCGCCGCGGGCCGGATCCAGAACGCCCGTGCGCACCGTCGGAGCCGCCTGCGAGCGGAGCTCGTTCCTGTGACCAGCCGCAGGAACACTCCGGCGCTGCCCAGCCGCGAGCGCCGCCGTGACCAATACGTTACTTTCCGGACCGCTGAGTGGTCCCGACCCGGAAGGACCCATGGGACGCCACACCCTGCCTGCAGCAGCCGACGACCGTCAGCCCGTGCGATCGCACACGCACCCCGCGGTCGACCCCGCGTTGCTGACGCCCGATACGCAGCAGTCCCGTCCCCGTGGTCGCCGCTCGGCCCTCGGCCCTGCGGCCGCCCGCTCCACCTTCGTCGAGCACCCGAAGCCGGCCCGGACCGTGCGGATGCAGCCGCGGCCCGCCCCCGTCGCGTCGTCGGCCGGTAGCGCGGTGCTGAGCCGGACCGCCACCCTGCGGGCCGAGCGCGCCGTCGACCCGCGGCACGTCCGCCGTTCCGCGAACGCGAAGCGGGCCGCGATCCTGCTCGCCCCCGCGATCGCGGTGACCTCGAGCCTGACGCTCGCTCTGCCCGCGAACGCCGACACCCTGCCCACCGACACCCGCTCGGGCACGACCACCGCGCAGGACGCCCAGACCTTCACGGTGGCGCACGACGTCCAGGTCCCCGTGGTCTCCACCGACGGCATGACCACCACGACGACGATCGTGTCCTACCCGACGCTCGACCTCCGCTTCGGGGTGACGACCGCGCAGGCACAGTCCGCGTTGTCCGCCGCGCTCTCGGCCGGTGGCGACCGGGCCACGATCGTGCAGACCGCCCTGCAGTACATGGGGGACCCGTACGTCGAGGGCGGCGCGAGCCACGAGGGCATCGACTGCTCCGGGCTCACGATGGTCGCCTACCAGGCGGTGGGGATCCAGCTCGTGCACTACGTGCCGACGCAGGACGCCGTCGCCACCACGATCCCCGAGTCCGAGGCACTGCCGGGGGACCTCGTCGTGTACGACGACGAGGACCACGTCGGCCTGTACCTCGGCCAGGGCCTCGTGCTGCAGGCACCGCACCCGGGTGAGGTCGTCGACATCGTCCCGATGTACTCGGCGGCGCACCACTTCGCGCGCGTCCTGCCCGCCGGGAGCTGACCGACCACCCGAGGCGCTGCCGTGGTGGGGACCAGCAGGACCACCCGGACGGGGCGTCCCCACCGATCACGGGCCTCCCGTATCCTGGAGTGATGGCTTCCGACACCCGCACCCCGTTCGAACAGCAGCAGTCTGCTCGTCCGCAGGTGCGCCCGCGCACCGAGGGCTGGAAGCAGGCCACCGACACCGACGGTCGCCCGCTCCTGCAGTTCGCGTCCCCGAAGCGTGGCAAGCCGCCCGTGCACCTGGCCGACCTGACAGCCGAGGAACGCGAGGCCCGCGTGAAGGAACTCGGCCTGCCCGGGTTCCGCGCCAAGCAGCTCGCGACCCACTACTTCCAGCACTACACGTCCGACCCGGCCAAGATGACCGACCTCCCCGCCGCCCAGCGGGAACAGCTCGTCGCCGGGATGCTGCCGCCGCTCCTCACCGAGACCCGGCGGCTGGCGACGGACAACGGCGACACGATCAAGTTCCTCTGGAAGCTGCACGACGGCGCCCTGGTCGAGTCGGTCCTCATGCGCTACCCGGGTCGCATCACCCTGTGCGTCTCGTCCCAGGCCGGGTGCGGCATGAACTGCCCGTTCTGCGCCACCGGCCAGGCGGGGCTGACCCGCAACATGTCCACCGCCGAGATCATCGAGCAGATCGTCCGGGCCAACGCCGCGATCGCCGCCGGTGAGCTCGGGGGTGATCCCCGCAAGGGTGGCCAGGACCGCGTCGACGCCGAGCGCGTGACGAACATCGTGTTCATGGGCATGGGGGAGCCGCTCGCGAACTACAAGCGGGTGATGGACGCCGTGCGCCTGATGGTCGCACCGCAGCCGATGGGCCTCGGGATGAGCGCGCGCGGGATCACCGTGTCGACCGTCGGCCTCGTGCCGGCGATCAAGAAGCTGGCGGACGAGAACATCCCGCTCACCTTCGCGCTGTCCCTGCACGCACCCGACGACGAGCTCCGAGACGAGCTCATCCCGGTGAACTCACGCTGGAAGGCCGACGAGGCGATCGACGCCGCCCACGAGTACTACGTGAAGACGGGCCGTCGTGTCTCGATCGAGTACGCGCTCATCAAGGACATGAACGACCACGCCTGGCGAGCGGACCTGCTCGCCGAGAAGCTCAACAAGCGCGGCAAGGGGTGGGTACACGTCAACCCGATCCCGCTCAACCCGACGCCGGGCTCCGTGTGGACCTCGTCCGAGGTGCACGTGCAGGACGAGTTCGTCCGCCGACTCAACGCCGCCGGCATCCCGACGACCCTGCGCGACACCCGCGGCAAGGAGATCGACGGGGCGTGCGGGCAGTTGGCAGCGGCTGAGTAGGTCGGTCCGGTTCGTTCGTTCGTTCGGGAGGCACGGTGCGGGTTCGCACCGTGCCTCCCGTCGTTCCCGGGGTCGCGCCCACCCCGTCGATCCCAGGAAACCCGGGGGACACGTGCCGTTCACCCGGCGGCGACACGCCCGGGAGGGACGACGGTTGGCCGGGCCCCCGGGGCGTGTGTAAAGTAATCACTCGTTGCCGCTGAGGCGGAGAACGGAACGGCCGAGACGGTCACAGGGTGCAAGCCCTGGATGCGCAGTCCGGACGGGGTCCCGCTCAGGCAACCAACTCCTCGGAAACATGACCTTCGGTTGTGCGCCCGGGATGTTGTAA
>NZ_JAUZVA010000011.1:0-44748 GCF_031844325.1 Curtobacterium sp. BRB10 | reverse complement strand
TGCCCAGTCTGCCTGATCGGAAGATTCAACGAGGACTCAAGAATGCGTATTAGGGGTTTCGCTATGCCAAGGTGGATGTGTTCCCCTCGAGCGAAAGGCGACCTCCCATGGCGCAGAAAGTCACCACGCACCTCGTCGACGATCTCACCGGCGACACCATCGAAGACGGCGCGGGCCGCACCGTCGCGTTCGGCTTCGATGGCGCCCACTACGAAATCGACCTCACTGACGACAACGTCGACGCGCTCCGCGAAGCGTTCTCCGACTACGTCGCCGCCGCCCGGAAGGTCAGCGGCCGCTCCGGGCGCGCGGGCGCCACCACCAGCCCGAAGCGCGGCAACTCGGAAGAGCTCGCGAAGATCCGCGAGTGGGCGAACGCGAACGGCCACGAGGTCTCCTCGCGCGGCCGCATCAGCCAGGCCGTCCGCGACGCGTACGACGCCGCGCACTGACACCGCTCCCCCACGCGGAACAGCCGGCTACCCCTCGAGGCGGCCGGCTGTTCGTGTCCGCGTCGGTATGTCACTGGTTGAGCAACTCGACGTTTCGTGGCACGTGTTACGGCCGGTGAATCACGCTGACGATGCGGCTTCGCCGGTGGCCCAGAAATAGGTCAGCGAAGCACCATTGAGGAGGTGGTCGCCGATCACTCGTTGCTGAAACACGACTGGATTGTGCGACGACAGTGTCCTGGCGTTCCGCCAATGCCGGTCGAGGGAACGATCACGGTCGGTTGCACTGGCGCCGCCGACGTCAAACAGAGTCGTCACGGCTCGGAGGACCACTTCGACAACCGTGCTCTGCACCGCAATTGTTCGCAGTTCCGCTGCGTCGATCAACGCGCCGAGATCAGCGCCGGTCACACCGTCCACGATTGCGTCGTGTGCGTCATCGATGGCCGCCGCGGCGTTCAGCACGAGGGCCTCCGCGGCGACGGCGTCCGCCGCGATCCGTCCGACCACGGACTGCACGAGCGGGTCGGCTGCTGCTGTCGGGCCGGCGCCGTGCTGGTAGTGGCGGGTCCGGGAGCGGACGAACTTTGCGGCATCACGCGCGGCCGCGGCGCTGACTCCAGCGAGTGAGGCGAGGAGCACTGCCTGCAGGTAGGCCGGGAGAACTGTCCGGCGCTCGGCACGCTCTGGACGGAGTTGCCAGAGTTCGACTCGGACGCCGTTGAACTTTGTTGTACCGCTGCCGGTCAGTCGCTGCCCGAAGCCATTCCAGTCGTCGCGGACTTCCACGCCGGGGTCATCGACGCGTACGGTGACCCCGACGGTGTGCCCGTCGGGTGTGCGTGCGGTGACGGTCGTCCAGTCGGCGAAGATCGTGCCGGTGCTGTAGTGCTTCTCGCCGTGCAGCCGCCAGCCGTCGCCGTCGGGCACGATGTGCGTCGATAAGGATCCGACTGTCGCGGTGGAGCGCTCATGGCTGGCGTTGCCGAACACCTCCCCCGCGGCGATGCGCGTGAGCCACTCGTCACGGCGGACGATGTCGGGCTCGAGGAGCAGTTCCTCGACGAAAGCGAAGTGTGCGCGGAGGAGTTGCGGGAGGTTTGAATCGGCCTCGGCGAGACGGATGAGCAGGGCGAAAAGGTCACTGGCTGATGCGCCGGCTCCGCCGGAGGATGTCGGTACCGTCACGGCGGTGAACCCCGAGTTCGCCAGCCACCTGACTTGCTCGTGCGGCAGGGAGCGGGTCTGCTCGCGCTCCACCGCACCGGCTGCGATTCGCTCGAAGACCGGCGTGAAGCGCTGCAGCAGGGTGCTGCTGTTGGGGAGTGTCGTGGTGGTCATGATGTCTCCTGGAGGTTCCGGTGGACGCTGACGCCGGGGATCGCGTCGAGCAACCCTTGCGTGTAGGGGTCGCGTGGTGAGCGGAACACCTCGTCGGCTGTTCCTTCCTCCACGACGCGGCCGTCGCGAAGCACGAGCACGCGATCGCTGACGTGGTGGATGACACCGAGGTCGTGCGAGATGAACAGCGCGGCGGTGCCATACTCCCGACGGATATCGGCGAGTAGGTCGAGTACCTGCGCCTGGACAGACACATCAAGCGCGCTGACGGCTTCATCGAGGACGAGCACGTCGGGGTCAGTGGCAAGCGCGCGGGCGATCGCGACGCGCTGTCGCTGCCCGCCGGACAGCGTCGACGGGTGTCGCCGTACAAGCGACGCGTCGATTCCGACGCCGGTGAGCAGCTCCTCCACGCGCGCGGTGTCGGAGCGGGCGTCCTCGGGTGTTCCACGGGCGGCGCGCGCTCCAGTGAGCGCCGAACGGATCAACTCGCCCACGGTTCGGCGTGGGTCGAATGACGACAACGGGTCCTGCGACACCATGGCGATCCGCGGCCGATCCGCTCGGCGAGCACGTTCCGACAGTGCCGACCAGGGCCTTCCCTTTAATGTGACGTCCCCCGAGGACGGTGGTGTCAGCGCGAGCGCGATCGCGGCGGTCGTGGATTTCCCGGACCCGGACTCCCCCACGATGCCGAGCGTCTCTCCCGCACGCAGGTCGAACGAGACGTCGTCGACCACGGTCCGAACGATTCGGTCGGGTCCCCGGTAACGCTTGGTCACGTGCGAGACGGACAGCACCAGAGACCCGGGGGCGGGCACCGGTCGTGACGCCGGCCGCGGCGCAAGAGTCGCTCTTGAAGCGTCGGACAGCCGCGTCCCCGGCGCGTGCGCTGAAGGGATCGCTGCGAGCAGCCGCTTCGTGTACGGGTGCTGCGGGTCGCCGAGGACGTGGCCGACCGGTCCCTGCTCGACGACGACCCCGTGCTGCATCACCACGACGTCGTCAGCGAGCTGCTCGACGACGCCGAGGTCGTGGCTGATAAGTACAAGTCCGGTTCCGCCTGCGCGAAGCTCGTCGAGGAGCGCGAGGATCTGCGCCTGCACGGTGGTGTCGAGGGCGGTCGTGGGCTCGTCGGCGATCAGGACGGCGGGGTTGAGGGCGATCGCTGCGGCGATGAGTGCCCGCTGTCGGAGCCCGCCGGACAGTTCCGACGGCAGCTGTCGGGCACGCAGCGCCGGCGACAGCACTCCGACACGCTCGAGCAGGGCGAGTACCTGCTGCTCTCGGACGGATCGGGGCCCAACGCCGTGCGCGCGGAGCGCGTCGGCGACGGAGGCGCCGACTTTCCGGAGCGGATCGAGTGAGACGAGGGCGTCCTGCAGGACGTACCCAACGTCCTTGCCCCGCACCTTCCGCCATGAGCCGTCGGACAGGTTCCGCAGGTCGCGTCCGCCAAGCGACAGAGCCGAAGCGGTCGTCGTCGACGACGGACCGTTGAGGCCGAGCAGCGACTTCGCGGTGACGCTCTTACCGGAGCCGGATTCCCCGACGATCGCTACGCTCCGGCCCGCCTCAAGGGTGAATGAGACGTCCTGCACAACGGTCCTGCCGCCGAAGGCGACGGAGAGGTCCCGGACCTCGACCACGGGGGCGTCCGCTGGGGCGTCCGGAGCCGGGGCGGACGTGCGAACGGAAGACGGGGTCATCGTGGGCCTCCAGGCTGGGTCAGGGTTCGGACGGCGCGGCCAACGGCGGTCAGCGATAGCGCGAGGAGCACGATCACGACGCCCGGCCAGAAGTCGAGCCACCACGCCTGCTGCAGGTAGTTCCGGCCGGCGTTGAGCATCGCGCCCCACTCAGGGGCTGGGGGTTGTACGCCCATGCCGAGGAATCCGAGTGCGGACGCCCAAACGATCGCTTGTCCGATACCGAGCGTGACGAGCACCGTGAGCGGCCGGAACGCGTTGGGCAGCAGCGTCCGGAACAGGACGTGCGCCGCCGAATGCCCGAGCGTGCGTTCGGCCTGTACGTATGCGGCACCGCGGACCGCGAGCACCTGTCCACGCACCATCCGGGCGTATCCCGGAATGGTGGCGATGCCGACGGCGAGGATCTGCGTCCCGGCGCTTGATCCGAAGATGGCGATCAAGATCAGCGCGAGCAGGATCCCCGGGAACGCGTAGAGCACCTCGATGACACGCGTCACGACGGCGTCGACGGCTCGGCCGCCGAGTCCGCCGAGGGCGCCGAGGAGAACGGCCCCGGCGAGGCCGAGCGCGGTCGCGCCCACTCCGATGAGGACCGACTGCCCGGCGCCGTGCACGACGCGCGAGTAGACGTCTCGGCCGGACTGGTCGGTACCGAACACGTGTTGCCAGCTGGGTGCGTCGAAGCTCTTGCCGAGGTCGATGGCGAGCGGGTCCTGCGGTGCGAGCAGGGACGGCCAGAGAGCAGCCACTGTGACGAGCGCGATGAACGCCGCCGCCACCCAGAACGAGATGCGTTGCAACGGGTGGGAGGCCCGCCGCACCGTTCGCAGATCGGGCCTGGCCGACGCCGGATCGGGCTGCAGGGTCGTGGATTCGGTTGGCGCGATCGTTGCTGTGGTCATGCTGCGGCTCCGCTCGTGCTGCGCAGTCGCGGGTCCACCACGACGTATGCGAGGTCGGTGAGGATGTTCGCCACGACGTACACGAGTGCGACGACGAACGTGATGCCGATGACGAGCGGCAGGTCCTGCGCACTCACGGCGGTGACCAGGACCTGCCCGATGCCCTGGCGGGCGAAGACGACCTCGGCGATTACGGCTCCAGAGATCAACGACCCGAGGCCCCAGCCGGACAGCGTCACACCGGGCAGCGCCGCGTGCCGGAGCACATACTTCCCGCGGATTGCACGACCGGACAGACCCCGGCTGCGGGCGGATAGGACGAACGGCTGTTGCTGCTTGTCCTCGAACTCGTCGCGGGTGACCTGCCCGAGGAATCCCGCGAGCGGGATGGCGAGGGTCAGCGCTGGCAGAACGATGCCGAGCACTCCCGAGCCGATCACCGGGAACCAGTGCAGCTGTACTGCAAAGACGAGTAGCAGCACCAGGCCGAGCCAGAACTGCGGGAGGCCTGCGGCGACGGTTTCGACAACGGACCCGAGGCGTCCGATGATGCCCGGCTTGCCGGCGGTGAGGAGCGTCGAGGTGATCGAGAGCACCCACGCGATGACGAGTGCGGACACCGTCAGCGCCAAGGTCGGGCCGATCTGGCCCGCGATGACGGTCGTGACGGACTGCTTCAGCGTGTAGGACTCCCCGAAGTCGAGCCGGAACAACCCGCCGAGGAAGTCGACGTACTGCACCAGGAGCGGCCGGTCGAAGCCGTACTGCTCCGTGACCGCGGCGACGGCTTCTTTCGTGGGGTGCGCAGCAGCACCGCCGAGGATCGCAACCGCCGGGTCACCGGGCACCGCGTGTTCGAGGAAGAACACGATGGTGCCGACAGCGAGGAGTAGGATCACCGCCTCGATGATGCGTCGGGTAACTCGGATGACCATCACTTGCCTCCGTCAATCAGGTAGGCGTCGGAGAGGACCGGCTCGCCCTCACTGGGTTCAATCCACACGCCGCCGACGCGCTCGGAGATGCCGAGGCGGGTCTGAATCGGGTAGAGCGGCAGCGACCAGGCTTTCGACGACAGCAGCGCCTGCGCCTTCGAATACGCAGCCGCCTGCTGCGCGGTGTCGGTCGTCGCCGTGCCCTCGATGAGCAGCCGGTCGAGTTCGTCGTCGTACGCGAACGCCGAGTTCTGCCCGTTGTCGATGTCGTAAGTCGCCTTCGAGTACTTGATGTACATGACGTGCGGGGTTGGGCTGTTCCAGTAGTTTCCGAGCAGGTCGTAAGCCTTTGGGTCACCCCAGACGGCGTTCATCGACGACGAGTCCAGCGCCTGCAGCACGACCTTGATCCCGACGCGTTTCTCCATCGCTTGGATGTCTTGCAGGATCGTGACATCCGCGGGCGGAGTCTCGGCGGAGTCGGCGTTGTACGGCAGCTTCACCGTGAGCGTCTGTCCGTCCTTGGTCCGGTAGCCATCGGCGTCGCGTCCGGTCCAACCGGCCTCGTCCAGCAGTCGCTTCGCCGACGCTGGGTCGTACGGGAAGGGCTCGTGGTACGCCGGGTCGTAGTGCGACGTCCCGGAGGAGACATTGTTGCCCTCGTACGGGAACACACCGTTGTAGGCGCTCTCCACAGCTTCCTTGGCGTCGGAGGCGTGCACGAAGGCCTTTCGCACCCGGATGTCGCTGAAGACGGTGCTCTGCGTGTTGATGTCCAGACTGAACGGCGAACCCGAGTGCACGAACGACTGCAAGTCGATCGTCGGGTCCGACTTCGCCAGCCCTTCGCTCTCCGGTGGCACGTTGAAGATCACGTCCGCCTCCCCGGAACTCAACGCGCCGTACCGGGTCGTGTTGTCCTTCAGGAACTTCCACGTGATCCCATCCAGGTACGCGGGGCCCTGGTGCTTCGCATCGTCCGGCGCGCTGTTGTAGTGGTCGTTCCGGACCAGCTCAACGTCCCGCTCGTGGTTCCATTTCGCGACCTTGAACGGTCCGGTCCCGACCGGTGACTCGCAATTCGCCGCAAGCCCGCGCGCCATGGCCTTCGGGGACTCCATGCCGAAGAACGCCTGCGATAGCGCGGCCAAGAGCGGCGAGTACGGCCGCTTCAGGGACACCCGGACGACGTGGTCACTGATCGCGGTGGCGCGGTCGAAGTACCCGCTCAGGTACAGCAGGTCGGTCGATGACTGCGTCGCCGGATCGAGGATCTGGGTGAAGTTGTCCACCACCGCTTGGGCATCGAACGGGGTGCCGTCGGTGAACTGCACGTTCGGCTTCAGCGTGAAGTCGTACTGCTTGCCATCGGCGGAGATCTTCCAGCTCGACGCAAGCCACGGCTTCACCGACCCGTCCTTCTGCAACGACACGAGCGAGTCCAAGTACTGCCTGGCGATGTAGGTCTGCGGCATGTCGCCGGAGTTGTGCGGGTCAAGGCAGGTCGGTTCCCGGTCGGTGGCGTACACAAGCGTGCCGCCACGCACCGGACCGCTATCGCGTGTCGCCGCCGTCGAAGCGCCACTGCACCCGGTTATCACCGCGACGACGGCGACGGTCGAGATGACCGCAAAAGCGGAGCGCAAACCATGGGTGCGTGTCATGAGAGGCGACAGTAAGGGCGGCACAATCCGGGCACCAGGTGTCGTGCAACGCGCGGCAACGCAACGACACACATCGTCACGGGACTCCGCGGAAAACCTGCGGTGCCTAACCTCGGCGGCATGCCGAAGCGACTCCTGCTCAACCTGTTCGAGATGAACTGCGTCGGGCACATCACCCACGGTCTCTGGCGGCTCCCCGGCAACAACCGCCACCGGTACACCGACATTCGGTACTGGACCGAGCTTGCCCGCACCGCCGAAGCAGCACAGTTCGACGCGATCTTCATCGCCGACGTTCTCGGCGCCTACGACGTGTATGGCGGCTCCGCCGCGCCGACACTTCGGGAGGGGCTGCAGATCCCAAACAACGACCCAATGCTGGTCGTGCCAGCGATGGCCGCGGTCACCGAACACCTCGGATTCGGTATCACCTTCTCGACCAGCTACGAGCCGCCCTTCGCGTTCGCCCGTCGGATGTCGACCCTCGACCACTTGACCAACGGCCGGGTGGGCTGGAACGTTGTCACGAGCTACCTCCCGAACGCTGCCCGGAACTTTGGGCTCGCCGACGAGATCCCGCACGACACCCGGTACGAGATCGCCGACGAATACCTCGACGTCCTCTACAAACTTTGGGAAGGCTCTTGGGAAGACGACGCCGTCGTGCGCGACGCGGAGCGCGGGGTCTACACCGACCCGGACAAGGTGCACACCATCGACCACGTCGGCGAGCACTTCCGAGTTGCCGGACCACACCTCTCCGAACCCTCGCCGCAGCGCACCCCCACGCTCTTCCTTGCGACCGGATCACCCGCCGGCATCGCGCGCGCGGGCACGCACGCCGAAGTCGTCTTCACCGGCGGTCACGGAGTCCAGCAAACCGCCGACGCCGTACGTGACGCGGCGGAAGCCGCTGGACGCGACCGCGACGACGTAAAATTCGTCACCCAGGCGGCCGTCATCACCGCTCCGACGCAGCGGGAGGTCGACGAGAAGGTCGCGCAGTACCGGGCGTTCCAAAGCGAGGAAGGTCCCCTGATCCACGGCAGCATCCCGTTCAACGCACTCCGCCACCCGAGAAACCGCACCGTCCGTGACGCACTCGAGGCCGAGGGAGTCGAAGGCGGCGAACGGCTCGTCGGCCGGGTAGCGCTCGACGCCACCGTCGGTGAACTGCTCGACCGAGTGAACGAAGCGTGGCACGGCGCATTCTGGGCCGCCGGTGTACCAGAGGCGGTCACCGAGCAGATCGAGGGGTGGCTCGACGATGACGGCCTCGACGGCATCAACCTCCGCCAATACCACTCGTTCGACACCGTGCGGGACTTCGGAACATACGTCACACCGCTCCTGCAGGAGCGTGGACGACTACCCGAGCGCTACAGCACGGGCGAAACTCTCCGGCAGCGTATCCAGGGCGGCGGGCCCTCCCAGCTACCCAACCGACACCCGGCTGCACGACGCCGCACGAGCGCAGTCGACGCGTAGTCGGTATGGGTCACGTCTTCGGTCCTCCGGCATCGAATCCCAAGCGACGCCTTCGATGTCGCGCACTGACGCCGCTCCCCCGAGCAGACCAGCCAGCGACCATCTAGGTGGCCGGCTGTTCTCCTTCGCGCCGATGGGGCGCAGTTATGTCAGCGGACATCAGTAGGGCAGGTATCGAAGCAAGCCCTCTTAACCACCTAGTGCCCAGTCAGCGGGAAGTCGGCCGCGATCATTCTCAATGCCCTAGTCTCCCCAGGGACGAGCGCGCACCGTGGCCCCTTCTGGGGAGTCCCTTCGTGGCTTTGGTCGGTCTACCGTTGGGACGTGCCCGCGAGACCTATTGACCTGGCGGTCCATCAACCGCCTCCGGGCCGCGAGGCATCCGGAGGCGGGTTCCCCAGCCCCGAGCATCGCCCATGGAGCGCTTCGGCGTTGCTTCGGTTCGGGGTTGAGCGCGGCATGACCGCGACTCTCGCCACCGTGGCAGCGCTGTTGACGCTACTAGCCCTACCGGGATTCCCGGCTGATCATTGGATTGCCCCCTTTCCACTGATCGCCGTGTCCTTGTCCTTGGCCGGCGTGATGGTTGTCGCCTTGCCGATTGCACTTCTACGCCGCACGGGAGCAGTCAAGGCGGGACTGTGGATCCCGGTCGCCAGCTACATCGGTCTTCTCCTCCTGGAACCATTCACGATTCCTGACTCCTTGCCGTCAGGGTCAACGCCATGGCTTCTCGGCCTGTCGCTCATCGCTTTCAGCTGCGCCGTGCTGGCCGAGGTCCGTCCACTGCGCGCGGGGCTTGTCTGCACCGGACTCAACGTCGCTCTCGCGTGCGTCTACGCCGGACGGTTCCCCATCAGTCACACCCTTATCGTTTTCCTCGGCCTCCAACTCCTCATCGTCGGACTCATCATGGGGGTGCGGGCATTGCGGGTGCGTGCCGATCATGCGGACACGGTCGAACGTCAAGCACAGCTCCTCTTCGAGGACCAGCAACGGCAGGCGGCGACGGAGACAGAACGCGTCCGCACTGATGCGCTGCTGCATGACACTGTGCTCGCTGCTCTGCTGACGGCCGCGAGCCAGCAGACACCCGAGCGCGCAGTCAGCATGTCCTACGAAGCCCTCGCGATCGTCTCGTCCCACGAACGCCAGTCCACGCAGCCGACGGTCGCACAATTCGGTCTCGTCTGGTCATCGGTTGCAGCTGGCCTGTCGCTCTCTCCCGACACCGTTCACTTCGCGCTGACGGATGTGGACTCAATAGAACTGCCGCCGGAGGTGGGTGATGCGCTTGTCTCGGCGACCGTCCAGGCTCTCGTCAACAGCGTCAAGCACGCCGGGACGTCGGCGACACGGTCTGTGGTCGGTTCCGGCGTCAGAGGCGGCGGCCTCCGCGTCGTCATCTCCGACGACGGCCACGGCTTTGACCCCAACGCCGTCACCGCCGAACGGCTCGGAATACGAGTCTCGATCCTGGAACGCATCCGACACGTCGGTGGCACGGCGCACATCCGCTCTTCACCCGGCAACGGCACCGTGGTCACTCTGGAATGGCATCCGGACCCGACATACACACCGCTGACCCGTCGACCCGGCGAATCACTCCTGAGCTTTTTGCCCCGCCGACGCCTCTACCAGCTCTTCGCCGCAACGATCGTTGCAGCCGTCCTGATCGCCACCGTCGACGCCCTCGTTAACACCCACGCTTACGCGTCCATCCTTTCCTCAGTCCTGGGCCTCGCCATCCTTCCCGCCCTCATCCGAGGCGCAAGGCGAGGAGTCATGTCTGACCGGGCGGCATGGACGACCACCTGCGTGGCCGTGCTGCTGTGCAGCATCGCCACAATCGGGCTTGATCCAGCCGATTTCGACGCCGCGTCCGTCGCCCGCTACACCTGCGGAGTCCTTGCCGGCGCCGCCATGGGGTGGATGGCCGGCCGTCGGGTACCCCCTGTCATCACCGTGACCGCGCTCGTGACCCAAATCGCCGTGTGGGCCGGACCCGCCGGGGTCATCCGCCTGGGTCTCGCCGGAGAAATCGTCATCGTCATCGCAGGACTCCTCATCCACCGCGCCATCCGGCAAGTCACCGCCGCCGCCCGAACCGCTGCGTTGAAACACCGCGACCTCACCATCCAGTACGCAGAGCAAGACGCATTCAACAACGAGCGGCAGCAGCGACTCCAGCACGCCGGTAACACCGCCGCCCCCATGCTCCACCGCATCATCACCACCAACGGGATCCTCGATGAGGATTCCCGGACCGAATGCCGTGTCCTCGAACAAGCCCTCCGAGACGAAATACGCGGCCGCAGCCTGCTCAACAGCGCCATCCGCCAGGTCATCTCCGACCACCGCCGCCGCGGCACTCTCGTCCAAGTCCTCGACGACGGCGGCCTCGACAAAATCACGGCACCGGCACTCGACGCCCTCCTCAACGACGCCGCCCACCAACTCGAGTCCGTGCAATCCAGCCGCATCGTCATCCGCACCGGACAACCCGAATCCGGCACCGCCATCACCATCGTGGCCTCCACCCCCGACGAAACAGCCGCCGCCCTCGGCTTCGACGCCGATGACGAAGTCGACCTCTGGCACACCATCCCCCACCCCGACACCGCCGCACTCACCACCTGACAGCACCGAGTGTGATGCTCAACGACACAACGTCCCTGGGCATCACAGCTCGCCGGTCGCCCGGTAGCGCCTGCGCGGTCAGTGCTGCCGTCGTCGGAGCGTTTGGCTCGGTGGCTCACCGAACCGATCGGCGTAGGTGCGCGCGAATCTGCCGAGGTGGTGGAACTGCCAACGGCGTGCGATGTCTGCGACGCTTGTCGCGGCCTCGTCCTGGAGGTCTCGTCGTACACCGTTGAGGCGGACGTTGCGCAGGTATTGCAGCGGAGTCATCCCGTGCACGCGGGCGAAGGCACCCTGAAGCCCCCTCGCGCTCAACCCAGATGCAGCCACAAGATCGCGCAACGCCAGCGGACTGCACGCTTCACGATGCATCAAGTCCACCGCACGTGCGACGGGTGTCAACGTGTCGCTCGAAGGAACACGCACACGGAAGGTGTCGATGATCGAGTCAGCGACCCGTGCGTTCAGCATCGTTCGAGCGGCCCCCTCGATCGACTCGTCCACCAGGTCGGGGGTGCTCCGACGGAGTTCCTCCCGCAGCCGACGCAGCGCGTCGAGGTCAGCGGGTTGTTCGTCGAAGACGACTGGACCGGGCACGTAGATGCCACGGTTCCCGAGATGCTGTCGGAGGAGCCGATTGGACAGGTGCAGCATCGACACCTTGCGGGTGTCGGCGGTGAAGTCGTAAAGGACACTGCTCGAGAGGAACATCGGCCGACCGGGCACGACGGTCATCGCAGCAGCGGACTCAGGGGTGATGGTTGCGGAGCCGTCCCCGATCCAGAAAACAATGTGTTGGGGCCGCCGTTGCATGCGACCGGTCCGGGTGCCCGCGACCACGGCCCCGCGCATCGACACGTCCGCATCCCCGGCGCTGACGTACTGAAACTGATCGAGAGATCCCTCGACGCCATCAGTGAGGCCGTACGCTTCCTCGAGCTCAGCACCGCGGTGTTCGCTGATCGCCACCACTTTCGTCCTCCGGAACGTGGGCGGCCGTTCCGGGAGCGGCGTTGCCGTCACCACAGCATCCTGACATCGCCAAGCCCGCATCTGAACTCCACCGCAGATCCCGGTTGCGGAACGCGGACATTGGAAGACCCGCACTCACCACTCAGCTGATGCGGACTCGCTCGAGGGGCCACTATCGCGAACAAGCCGCTTGTACGGCTAGTCAGCGAGCAAGGTCAGGCCCCACCGGGTCTGTGGCTCGGCACGCCAGCGAGAGCGAGAGCGACGCGCCTGGTGAGCTCCTGAACGAAATCAGGATCGTCGTCCTCCGACAAGTCATCGGAAGCGTTGGTCGCCAGCACCGGAATCCCGGGACCGAGGACCACACTCGCGGTCGCAGCAACGCCATATTCGTCGCAGGTTGGCACGTCCACGACATCTCCACCGCCTGTGTGCGCAAGGACCGCCGCGTAGTGCAAGACCGCCGACGCGGCAGCATCCGTCACCAGGATCGTCTCTGAGCCGTAGCCGAGATTCTTCATCGCTCTCCAAGCACCGTCGCGCCGGCACTGGCTGCCCACGTCTCGACGCTAGCGACCACCATCTCGACATCGACTCAGGGCCGCACAAACATCTCGAACGAATCCATCTTCACCGCTCGAACACCACCATGAGAGCGCGGTGCAGGACGCGTGACAGCGGAAGGTTCCCGTTCATTGCCCTTCGGCGGCCACCGACGCACGGTACGTGACTGCGAGGATGGTGACGTCGTCGGGGTGATCACTCGCGGTCGCGAGGGCGGCAACTGCTGCGACAACCGAGGCAGCAGTGCCGTGTTCCTCGAGCAGGTCGGAAAAGCGGTCGAAGGTGTCGGCGCCGGTGCCGAAGAGGTCGAGTACGCCGTCGCTGATAGAAACGATCGCGTCGCCGTCGACCAGGGTTACGGGCACGCTCGACCACGACATGCCAATACCAAGTGGCAGATCAGCGGAACGAAGCGGTTCCTGTGTCCCATCGGCACGACGCAGGATCGTGAGACCGTGGCCCGCGTCGGCCCACTGCGCGGTGCCGTCCCGGTCGACGCGGAGGTGAAAGCAGGTTGTGAATTGGCCGCTCAGGAGGGCGCTGCCGTCCGATGCAATCCCGGCCGCCGCACGGCGGAGTCCCTGCGCGGCGTCCGAGTCGTCAACGGTGCTTCGGATCACCGACCGCACCGCAGCCGCGATCATGCCGGCAGCGACGCCCTTCCCCATCACGTCGCCCAGGGTGAATGCTGCTCCGGTCTGTGTTGGAAACCAGTCGTAGAAGTCCCCGCCAACACGCTTCGCCGGGATGCATACGCCGACCGCTTCGAGCTGCGCGGGCAGCGAGGCAGCATCGTTCGGCAGCAGCGCCTGCTGCATGAGCGCGGCCTGCACGATCTCCGACTCCATCACCCGTCCCAGCCGTTGCGCGACGTCGAGGCGGAGCGTTGCACGACGGGAAAGTTCGTTCGTAACCGCCGCAGCCGCGCCATACACCAGCACCACGACCACGAGCCGGACAGCCTCACTGCCCGGTATCGCGCCCGGTGCGATCACGTACGGCAACAGCAACGTCACGCATGTACCGATCAGCGGGTAGACGATATGCCGACGGCCAGGGTTAGCGGCGATCCAGATGACGGGCAACACCACGATCGCCAGGAACACCGACCGGGTCCCCCCGGTGCCATACCGCAGCAGCCCGATAGCGATGAAATCCACCGCCGGCAGCAGCAACTCAGCACGCAGGAGCCACGGCCACCGCGGAATCGCGGCCGCGACCAGGAGCGCTAGCAGCGCACACGCGACCCCGGTCCACATGCTGATGGGCTCGGACACAGGAAGCCACGGCGTGAGCGTGCTGGCGACTGCAGCGGATGTGATGAACCCGGCCACGACCGCCTGCTTCACCAGCGGAGCCATCAGCGGCTGGCCGATGGGTAAGCTGACGGGGCCGGTATCCGCGTCGCCTCGGATCCGGACCAGCCGGCGGCCAGCCGGCGCACTGGCCACGGTTATGTCCGGGCCGTCCTGCGCCGCATCTGGTCCCATCGAACCAGTCAACACGACGCCGAGCGGACAAACAGCCCCGCGTTCGGGGTTGCCGCGTATGCCGACTCGATGTGCGCCTATGCGTCGGCGACGTCGACCGTTGGAAGAGCCAGCCGCACACCACGGTCCAACTCGTCCTGGATGATCCGGAGAGCGGCTGGGCGTGGTGTCGCG
This sequence comes from Curtobacterium sp. BRB10, assembly GCF_031844325.1. Classification (NCBI taxonomy): domain Bacteria; kingdom Bacillati; phylum Actinomycetota; class Actinomycetes; order Micrococcales; family Microbacteriaceae; genus Curtobacterium; species Curtobacterium sp. BRB10. Next base: position 30,414 of record NZ_JAUZVA010000011.1, on the reverse strand, counting down.
ACGCCGACGGGCACGACGGGTGGCTTTCCCACCGGGCAATTGCCGAGCGATGCCGTCGTTTGGGTGCCGCGGGCGCTGTGGCAGGCGTACGGCGACCGGACGGTACAGCAGGAGGCCTTCCCGTCCATGGCCGCTCATCTGCGCCGGGTCGCGTCGCTGCTGTCCTCGGACAGGCTCTGAAACGCGAATTCCCAGTTCGGCGACTGGCTCGATCCCGACACCGATCCCAGATGCCGTGGGCGGCGAAAGTCGACCCAGGTGTCGTCGCGACCGCCAGCGCCTACCGCAGTGCCGTCGTCACCGCTGAAGCAGCGTCCCTCCTCGGCCTGGAGGACGCTCACAGCGAGTTCGCCGAGCTCGCGACCCGCCTCCGCGCCGCGTTCCGCGACGGCTACGTCGACACCTCGGCGCACCGCATCCTCAGCGACTGCACCACCGCCTCGCCGAGCTGGTCGCCGCCAGTGGTCACGTCATCTCCACCGGCTTCGCGGGAACCCTGTTCATCACCGACGCGCTCAGCAGCATCGGGCACATCGACACGGCCTACGAGCTGCTCCTGCAGCAGCAGTGCCCGTCCTGGCTCTACACGGTCACAATGGGCGCGGCCACCATCTGGGAGCGCTGGGACTCGATGCTGCCCGACGGCACCATCAACCCGGGCGAGATGACGAGCTTCAACCACTACGCCCTCGGCTCCGTCGCCGACTGGATGCACCGTGTCGTCGCCGGCATCGCGCCCCTCGAACCTGGATGCACCGTGTCGTCGCCGGCATCGCGCCCCTCGAACCTGGATACCGCCGGATCCTCATCGCTCCGCAACCCGGGAGCACCCTCGACTGGGTCGAGAGCGAGCTCCTCACTTCCTCCGGAGCCGTTTCCGTTCGATGGTCGCGGTCCGCGACGGAGATCGACCTCATCGCGCGCATTCCCGAGGGCACCGACGCCGCCCTCGAGGGCGCCCACGAGCGATTCGCCGGGCTCGGAAATCTACGCGACCGAGGTCGCAGCAGGCGACACGGCCGCGGAGCTCGCGCTCACCCGCCTGCGCTACTCCAGCGACCTCGCGGAGACTGTGGTCAACGCCGACCTCGTCATCGAACCTGTCCCCGAGGACCTCGAGATCAAGCGCGCCCTCTACTCCGCACTGGGCGCTGCCGCTCCCGAGAAGACGATCTTCGCGACGAACTCATCAACCCTCCTGCCGAGCGACCTCAAGGACCCCACCGGTCGTCCGGACCGCTTCCTCGCGCTGCGCTACGCGAACAACGTCTGGCGGCAGAACACCGCCGAGGTGATGGGCACAACCGACACCGATCCCGAGGTATTCCGCGCGGTCGTCGACTTCGCCGAGCGCAGCGGCCTCGTGCCGATCGAGATCAGGAAGGAGAAGGCTGGCTACGTCCTCAACTCACTCCTCGTTCCGTTGCTGAACGCCGCGGCCGGACTGGTGCTCGAGGGCGTCGCCGACCCCGAAACCGTCGACAAGACCTGGCGCCGCGGGACCGGGGCTCCCTCGGGACCATTCCAGATCTACGACGTGATCGGACTCACCACCGCCTACCACGTCGCCGTCGCCAGCCCCGAGCCCGCCGGCCAGGTGTGGGCCGCGTACCTCAAGGCGAACTGCCTCGATCAGGGCAAGCTCGGCATCCCCACCCGCGAAGGGTTCTACCGGTACTGAATTATTCGTCTTGGCTCAGAACAGACGTACCGCCACAAGCCGAACCACGCATTGCGCCACAGTGCAATTCGGTAAGGCGAGACGAGCGAACGAGCTGACGCAATGTACAGCTTTCCGCGCATCCACCTGCAAGAGCAGGCTGGCAAAAGCACTCCCTCGCGACCATCAGGACTGGGCATTGCGGCCTGGCTACGCGTTGATTCAGCTGCGCGGCTGTGCTTGCAGAGCAGCTATGCCCGCGTGGAGAAATGTTCGGAGCGCTTCGAATGTCTGCCCGCTTTCGCCACGGACATCGGGTAGCAGCTCGGTCTCTTGGATTGCGCCCGCAATAGCGCCGTAAATCGTGTGCACAACTGGCGTTTCTGGCGGCACCCCGAGTTCCATGGCCAGTGCCTGGATACCGACCTTGACCGTTGCCTCACCTTGGATGCTTGTCATGGCGCGTAGTGCAGGGTTGGCCCGGAACATCGATGCGCGAAGTTCGCGTTCGCCGGGATCAGTGAGAGCAATCTCGTTCTGGACCCAGTCAACCACCGTGTCAACCACTCCACGCGTCCGATGAGAACTGGAGAGAACATCCGCCAAGCGCAGCATTGCTGCGTTGGTCGACGCGAGAGCAATATCGAGTTTCGTCGGAAAACGCAATGACACCGTTCGTGGAGCCACCTCCGCGGCCAACGCGATATCGGCCACGGTCGTTTGGTTGTAGCCCTGCGTAGCGAACAGTTGCATCGCCGCCAGCTCGATTGCCTTCGTTCGCCGCGCCTTCGCGCGCTCTCGATGGGATGGATCGTCGGTCACAGGATGATGCTACCAGATGCAATAGTGCAGTTGATTGTAATTTTGCGTTAGGGTGTACGCATGACTCGAGGCACCTCCGACGCTCACCACCGACCAGCGCGCCCTTCTCCCGGCTGGGTGATCGCCCTGTGGGTGGCGAAGATCGCTGGCTCGGTCCTGATCGTCGTGCTCGGTCTCGTGGTTCTCGGCGCGTTCTTCCCCAGGCTTCTGGGTCTCGGCGTCATCGGTGCGGCGCTGTCGGGAGCGTCGACTTGGCTCGGTCTAGCGGCTCTCATCGGCCTGGGTGTGGCCGTGTGGTTGCTATTGCGACGTCGGGGCATCTGGCGAGGCATCATGACCGGCGTTGCGGCCGTGACCGTGATCGGTTGCGCCGTCATCACCACGCAGCTCGTCAGCCTCGGAGCGCAGTACGGCGTTGCGATCAACCCGTTCGGCCTGACCGTGTCGACATCCGCACCCGACGATGTCGTCTCATATGGCGAGCACGATGGAAAGAGCTTGAACGTATCGATCTGGCGCCCGACTACTGGCTCCGCGGAGAACGCACCCGTTGCTTTCATCACTCACGGCGGAGGGTGGGTCAACGGTTCACCGGCTGAGATGCAAGAGATCATCCCCGCACTCACCAACGCTGGCTGGCTTGTCATCGGACCCGCTTACACCCTCGCAACCCCAAGATCTCATACGGTCAACTTCGTCGAAGATCAGATTGGTTGCGCCATGGCTTGGACTCAAGCCAACGCCGCCAGCTACGGCGGAGACCCCTCCACCTTTGTATCCATGGGTGACAGCGCGGGCGGGAACCTCGCCATCAACACCGCTTACCGCACGGCCTCGGGCGACCTCGCTTGTGACCGCATTGGCGCTATGCCTGACGTCGATGCCGTCGCCGTCATCTTCCCTGCCGTCAACCCCGTGGCGCTCTGGAACGACAGCGTGACCGGTGGTGTGCACCCGGGGCAGACCTTCCTCGAGCAATACGTCGGCGGCTCACCCACCGAATTCCCGAAGGAATACAAGGCGGTTGCCTCCGCGCCCCACGTCACTCCCGCTTCACCGCCCACGCTCATCTTGCAGGGAACGAATGATCACCTCGTGCAAGCTCACGCCGTTGCTGACTTCGCCAGAACATCGCGTGCCGCGGGCGTCGACACGACGTACGTTTCGGTTCCACACGGCGAGCACGTGTTTCAGTCCAGCCCGCTTGGTTCTCAGCTTTACCGGTCAATCACTCTGAAGTGGCTTGAAGAGCAGGGCCTCACCCCTTCGACTTCAAACAAATAGTCGAAGACGATCGCCGCCCGCCGTTCAGCCGGGAATTCCCGGACTGTCGATCTGCGGGGAGTCGAGCCCTCATCTCACCCAACGCGCGGAGCATGATGCCCGGTAAGGCATCAGCGGCGGTCGCTCATCCCGACCCGGCCGTTCAGCGTAGTCACCGGCCGTTCGTTCAAACCCTAGGAGGATCCGTGCCCCATTCCATCAGCGTTGCGCAGCGTTCGAAGCGGGCGGGGAGGACCCGACGGGTTGTCCGGTTGATCCTCCTCCTCCTCGGAGGCGCGCTTTGTCTGTTGAGCGGGGTACTGCTGCTGGGTGCGGCGATACCCCGCCTTCCGGTCATTGGCACTATCGGAACTTTCGTACTGACGCCGCTTGCACCCCAGTTCGTCGTCATAGCCCTGGTGGGCGTGGCCCTGACGCTGCTGGCTTTCCGACTCGGCCTTCGTCGGACCGGTGCGGTGCTCACCGCCGTCGGGATGGTCGCGTCCATCGGCTCCGGTCTGATCCTGTCGAGTCAGGTACGTGCCGCGGACGCCGCGGGTGCGCGGATCAACGTGCTCGGTACGTTCAATCCGCAGCCGATCACAGCCGGGGCTCCTGACGAGGTCGTGCAGTACACGACCGTCGACGGCACGGCTCTGAAGATGGACGTCTACCGGCCCCATGGAACGGCGCGCGGCGGCGGGCACCCGGTTGTGATGTATGTCCACGGCGGCGGGTGGAGCGGCGGCGCGCCGGAGGATCAGGCGGCAAACCTACGATGGTTCGCGGACCGCGGCTACCTCGCCGTCGCTCCGCAGTACGTGCTCTCCACCAGCGCCCGAGCGACGTGGGACACCGCGGGGCCGCAGGTCGGCTGCGCGCTGCGGTGGGTCGGCGACCACGCCGCGCAGTACGGCGGGGATCCTGCACGGCTCTTCGCGTGGGGCGAGTCAGCTGGAGGAGGTCTGATCCTCACCGCCGGCTACGCCGCCGCACAGGGGCGCGCCGAGTCGTCATGCGGTGGGTCTGTGCCGGCCCTCCGAGCGGTCTCGGCGGCCTTCCCCGGGGTCGACACGGCGAGCATCTACGGCAACCCCGACGCCGTGCTCGGCGGAGCGTCGCGGACGTTCGTCACCGACTACCTCGGCGGCAGCCCAGCCTCCCACCCTGCGCGGGCCGCCGCCGTGTCGCCCTCAACCTTCGTCAGCGACCAGGCACCACCGACCCTGCTGGTACTCAGCGGCGACGACCACCTGGTCCCCATCGCGGGCGCACTGCGCTTTTCCGAAGCCGCTCGTGGAGCCGGTGCGGCGGTGACAACGGTGCGGATCCCGCACACCGATCACGGCAGCATCTTCATTTTCAACGGTGTCGCGAACCAGACGCTGCTGCAAAGGTCGCTGGCGCTCTTCGAGCAGCACGGCGGCTAACCGGCAACCCGGGGACACGATCCGGACACGATCCGGACACGGTCGCCATCAGGTTCAACACCAGCCGCCCTGTCCAACGTGGTCGGATCGCTCCCGTCCGACACCGAGCGGACGCCGATACCCACTCCCCTGACATCGCCACCATGCTAGACACGTCCAGCCACTCAGCCCGCCCCTACTGGGCATCTTGATAGCCGATCGGCTACCGGGACGGTTCGTCTCTCGATGAACCGTCACCGGCGGGTACGGTTCGGACCCGGTGCCGATGCGAGGCATGGGCACCAGGGGCTGCATGTAGTAGCTCTTCTCGCTCAGGTGCGGTCGTTGTCTTCGCGGTCGTGGCGGTGGACGCGGGCCTTGGCCAGTCCCCTGCTGACGATGTGTGCCGCGGTCACGATCGCGACGTACAGCCAAGGCGGCAACTGTCTGATCGACGGGCGGGAGGCGGGCTGCGTCATCGCGATCTACGCCGTCACGAACGGGCGCACTTCAGTGGATGCGGTCAGTTTCGAAGCCGGCCGGCAGGGTGTCGCACTCGCATGGTCATCTGCCCGGACCGATGTCTCTCGGTACCCGATCGGCTACCGGACGATCGTGCCGTATAGCATCCCGCCGTGGGATCAATCAAACCCCTACCTCGTGCGCTCGCATGGTTCGTCACTATCACTGCCGCGCTGATGCTTGCCCTGGGGCTCTTGAACTTGGTGATCAACACTGGTCAAAAATCGGCTCGTGGCTGCCGCTGATCGTGCTCATGCCTTGGTCTCTGCACCTCGGTGTTTGGAGTCTCCGAAATCAGGGCAAGCGCTGATCCATCGAACGTTCGAGCGCTCGTCCGAAAGTCAATCCGCTATCGAGACGTGAACACGACACGGAGCGAAGCGAGAACGACGACACAGAACGAAGCTGCTCACAGGTGCAGGAATCGGCTGCCGCGTGTGCGGTAGCCGATCGGCTACCGGGACGGTTTATCTCTAGATGACCGGTCACCGGTGGGTACGGTTCACCTCCCGGTGCCAATACGAGGCATGGGCACCAGGGGCTGCATGGATCGGTGCTTCTTGGTTAGGAGCGGTCGTTGTCTTCGCGGTCGTGGCGGTGGGCGCCAGCCTTGGCCAGGCCGCGGCTGACGATGTACACCGCGGTCACGATTGCGACGTACAGCCACGCGCGGTCGGCGCCGAAGCGTTGGTTGTCGTCGCCGTTGTCGGTGACGGCGGCTGCGATGAGGATCGCGATGGAGACCACGAGCCAGACGTAGAACTCGGTGGTCTTCAGTGCGGACTTCGTTTCCAACCACACAGAGTGCGTCGTACGGGTCGGGAGGGCGGCCTATTGGGCCGCTTCGACCACGGGCACGGTTGATGCGGAGTCGGGCCAGCGACCGTCGGGGAGGGTGTACCGGTCGGGCACGGGATCAGGGGCGCGCCCGACCGGTGGTCCATGGTGCAGAAGCGGAGAACCGCCGAGGTGAATCAGCTGCGTGGTCACGGTGTCATCCCTGTTCGTCATCGAGAATCCGGGTGGTTCCGGCGACCAGGGGCTGGGGCAGCTGTCAGCAACGGTAGACCTGATGTGCAGGTGGCGCAAGGCCGAACATGCCACACCGTGCACCGCGACTGCGCTGGCACGATACGGTGGGCAGCGACCCGGTGCCTGGACCTCGCGCTGGTGACAGCGAGGAGGTCAACCATGCACGGGCAGGGACAGCAGTTGCACAGCGACCCTGGTACTGAAGGTGAGCTTTGGTGACGGCGGCCGACGATTTCACTCGCGCCGCCGCCGCACTTCACAGTGCTGCGGTCGACGAGGATCTCTGTGCACCGTTCTTGTCGGTGCTACCGGTCACCGGTATCGCGATCTCCACCGTCGGAAACCCATTCGGATCCGAAACGGTGTGCGCGAGCGACATGACAGCAGCGCGATTGGACGAGATCCAGCTCGACCTCGGCGAAGGACCCTGCTGGGAAGCCGTGCGAACCGGGACGCCGGTGCTTGAACCGGATGTGCAGCGAGCGACGTCGTCGCGGTGGCCCGTCGCATTGGAGGCAATGCAAGCGACCGGACTTGGCGCCGTGTTCGCGTTCCCGATGCGGCTCGGCACGCTCGACATCGGAGTCGTCGACCTCTACACGCGCACCCCCAGCACTCTTGACCCGGGCCCGGTCCGGCAGGCGGCCGCGTTGACCGAAGCCGCCGCCCGGCAAGTGCTGCGCCGGGCACTGCTCCGCATCGAATCGGAAGCGGACGGCACCCCAGCGACCGCCGCAGGGGAATACTCTCGCCGGGAGGTGCACCAAGCATCCGGCATGCTCGCCGCACAGACCGGAGCTAACGTGGACGACGCTCTCCTAATCCTCCGCGGGCACGCCTTCGCGGCCGGACGATCCGTCCGGGATCTCGCCGCCGACGTCGTCTCCCGAGTCGTCGACTTCACAGACCACAACGACGATGCACCGTAGGGAAGGAAAACAGACCATGGTCACCACTCGAGAGCACCGCCTCGTCGACGCGTTCGTCACCCTCACCGACACCCTCGTCGCCGACTACGACGTCGTTGAACTCCTGCAATCCCTCGTCGACAACGCCACCGCGCTCTTCGACGCCTCTGCCGCCGGCATCCTGCTCGCCAACCAGCGGCAGGAGCTCGAGGTCGTCGCGTCGACGAGCGAACGCAGCAACCTCATCGGCCTGATGCAGCTCGAAGCCGGCGAAGGGCCCTGCGTCGAAGCGTTCACGACCGGAACAGCCGTGTCCGTCAGCGACGCTGACGAAATGCGGCAACGGTGGCCGCGCTTCGCGGCCGCCTCCGAAGAAGCTGGCTACGCCTCCGTGCACTCCATTCCGTTACGCCTGCGGGACACGACGCTCGGATCGATGAACCTGTTCCGTGAGACCGCTGGCGCACTGAACGACGAGGACGCGATCGCCGCACGAGCACTCACCGACGTCGCCACGATCAGCATCCTGCAGCAACGCAGCGTCGAGCACGCCACCCTCGCCCAAGAGCAGCTGCAACGGGCACTCAACAGCCGAGTGGTCATCGAACAGGCCAAGGGCTTCATCTCCCACACCCACCAGGTCGACATGCACACCGCGTTCCAGCTCCTCCGACGCTACGCCCGCTCACACCAGATGCCCCTCGCTGAGCTCGCCCGGGCCGTTGCCACCGGCGAGACCGTACTGCCCGCCATCACGGAACGCACCTAACACCGCCCGAGCGAGGCGCCCTCAACAATTCACGCCGGGGGCTTGTGCCCCACGCCACGACTCCCCTAGCGTTGCCCCCAGCTGCCCCAGTCCTTGGTCGCCGGAAACACCTCTTGCTTTCCATGATGACCAAGGAATCAGTGTGACTTTGCAGCCCTCCCCCCTCGGCGCCATGCCGACGGGTCTCCCCGAACCACCGGTCGGGCATCGACCCGAACGCATGCCCGACCGGTCTCCCCTCCCCGCCAGCAGTCGGCCCGACGACGGCAGCACTGCTTACACGCGCACCCGACCGCACTACGGGGCCGCGACTGGCACATCGACCTAGCTGGCCAACGCACGTCTCAGAGCTCCCGACGCCGATGTGCGCGGCACTGCGAACGCACTCACGCGCACCAGCAGACACTGGCGGTAGCGAGTTGCGGAACTGTTCGGGTCAGGACGGCAACACGCTAGGAGAGCAGTCTGCTGCGATCCGGCGGGTCGGAATCGAGTTAACCCCTCTTCCGGCTCGTTCCCGAGGTCGACGATCGCTCGCCGCACGGTCGGTACGAGCCCACCGGGCTGTGTGGACGGGCCGGAGGAGCTTTGTCTCAACTCCGGCCAGCGCAGGAGCTGGTGAGACCCCTGCGCGCGACCATAAAACCCAGGGGACGGAATGGCATCAGCGAGAGTCCGGGATGCGTCGCGCCCGATGCCGAGTGCCGGCGGTCAGATCTTCGCGAGGGCGCCAGCCGTTGCAGCTGCCGCGTCCCAGTCGATGTTCGCGTCAGCAGCAGGGGCGTGGAACTTCACCCGACCACGCACCGCTGCCTCGGTCGCCGTGAAGAGCGGGTTGCCGAACCCGGCGATGAGCGCAGCGACCGCGTCCTGCAGCCCCCGGTACGCGTCAACGTCGTGCGCGTCGACGCTGGCAGTGAGCTTGCTCGCGGCCGCGGCCTTCCGCGCATCAGTGGTCGCTTCCTCGGCGTGGTCGATCGCCCACGCGTGCAGCGCAGCGAGGAGCATCGCGGCCTGGTCGTGCGCCGGCCCGGAGAGGCTGGCAACCCGGGTGTACCGGTTCGCGGCCATCTCCACGAGCCCTTCCGACTCAAGCCGGGCAATCGCTTCCCGCACCGGAGTACGCGAAACACCAAGCCAGCTCGTGAGCTCCTCATCGTTCAGACGCTCCCCCGCCTCGAGCGTGCCGTTCTCGATCGCCTCGAGCATCTGCTCGTAGACGACATCACGGAGAAGACGGCGAGGACCCTGACTGGTCGGAGACTTCGGAACAGGCATACCGGAACCATATCCCGGATATCAGTCGCCGGACGAGGCGCCATACTGAGGGGACGTAGCTAACGCTTCGATCAGCAGCACCCTCTCGGCAGCCGATCTAGCGGAGGCTGAAGCCGAACAGGCTCGACGATCGTGAGCGGCACGGTGACCAGCGTGGTGATCGCCGCACCTTCAGGTTCTTCTTCTCGCAACTTCCCGCGCAACCGCCTTCTACTTCACGCGCACCTCATGGCGTTAAGCGCCCCACTAGCTCCTGGCACTCTTGCCCGTACCCCTCGGTGACGTCGATATCCGCGGCGGCCTCGTAGTAGCGGAGGGGCATGTCGTGGTCATCGAACCGCGCCGGCGGGTTGCCTGGCTCGTCCCAGGGGGAAATCACGGCGAGAAATCGGCGCGCCACCTCTGGGTAGAGGGACGCTAGCTCGAAGATCTCGTTGCGTCTCGGATTGCCCCACCGGCCGCAGAGTTCCCTGGCTAGCTCTTCGTGTCGGGTCATCACACGCCCTCATCATCCTCGTCGTCGTCGTGCATGGGCGCTAGCAGGTCGTCGATCGCCAGGCCGAGCCGGTGAGCTTCCGCGAGCACCTCGGCGGACCGTGCGAACGCTGCGGCCACCCGCACCTCGAGCTCGCCGACCTCCTTGTAGGTCTCGGCAGCACTCAGAGCGTCAAAGCGGCTCGGCTTCCGAGTGTGCGGTCCGACGTCCTCGACGAACCCGGACGAGCTGCGCCTGGCCGGGACGATGGACGTGATCGACCGCGTCGATAGCGGTACGTCCGTCCTGGTCCAGCCGTAGCTGTCGAGGGAGAGCAGCAACTTGGCTGCACGACGCCACGGTTCGGTGACGGGGCGGCCGCAGTCGTGCTCGGAGAGATCGGCCTTCGTCGAGTCCAGGAGCGCGCGTGTCTCGTGCTGATGGCCGAGGTACGCGTTTCCGACCACCCGGAGCCAGCGTGTGACGGCGCACGCCAGGCACGTGGCCGGGTCGTCGTTGCTGGGGATGACGCGACCGTGGATCTTCACGATGCTGCCGACCTCGATCAGCCCGGGCGTGATACTCCGGGCCTCTTGGCGGCTCAACTGCAGGAGGCCGACGAGGACCACGAGGAACGCGTCACGCCGGCCCCGGAGACCAACGGGGTGGCGGTACTTCGGGATCTCCACCAACGCCTGTTCGACGTCCGCGACCGACGCCTCGCCCGTCCAGACACGATCCGCCGGCGGCACGATGATCGGGGACGGCTCCCCTGCGGCGAGGTGCTGGGCGGCGATCGCTTGACGTCGAAGCCGCTGCTGCGACTTCGATCCGGGGAAACACTCCAGGAACTGCTCGACTGTCTCGGGCGTCGCCGGGAGGGCGTCTCTTCCCGACGCCGTGCACCATGCCTCGAAGCGTGCCCAGTGCCGCTCGAGCTGCGATGTCTCGGTCACAGCTTGATCCGGGTTGAGGCGTTGCGCACCAGCGGCGCGTACTCGCGGTCGTAGATCCGCAGCGTCGCCGCGGAGGTGTGGCCGGTCTGGTTCATGATCTCGACGTCGGTCGCGCCGGCGTTGCGAGCCTCGGTGATGAAGCCGGCACGCATCGAGTGCCCGCTGAAGCCCTCGGCGTCGACGCCGGCCTTCCGGATCCGGGACTGGACGACCTTGCCGACCGCCGTCGGAGTGAGCCGGGTCTCGCGGAAGAAGCCCCACTTGCTCACCGCGGGGAAGAACGGAGCTGCAGGGTTGAGACGCTCCTCGTGCGGCGGGAGCCCGTCGTCGCAGATGTGGACGTCGGTCGCGGCGTCCTTGAGCGCGGCGAACATCCCGGCCTCTCCGCGCTGATGCTGCTCGACCTGCAGCCGGTACAGCCGCACGAATGCGCAGGGCCCGCAGGTGAGCGGGTTCGAGCCGAAGCGGATGACCTTCGCTGGCCCGTCGCCTTCCTGCTGCGTCTTGGATCGACGCATCCGGATGCGGACCCCCTCGTCGGGCACGACACGGTAGTCGCTGACGTCAGTCGCAACGAGTTCGCTCTCGCGGAACGCGCCGACGAAGCCGAACAGGAGCAGGGCGTAGTCGCGGGTGTTGATGGTTCCGCGCTGCAGGTCGGTGAGGTCGATCGCGCGCAGGGTGCGCTGCAGGAGCTTCAGCGTCAGCGGAGCAGCACGCTGGACGGGTGGTGGGTCATCACGTCGGATGCCCTGCATGGTGTCGCGGACGCGCGGGTGCTTCCCGGGCGGATCGAAGTGGCGGCGCTCGTGCTCCCAGTTGATTGCGGCGAGGTAGCGCGCGATCGTCGACGGCGCGTAGCGACGGACCCCTGGAGCAACCTCCGAGGCCGCCTTCGCTGCGAGGAAGTCGGCGACCACCTTCGGGGTCCGCGGCGCCGTGCGCACGCCGGCGATGTCGGCTGGATCGTGCACCTCGTCGTCCTCGAAGCCCGCGAGCCAGCGCGCGAACTGACGGAGATCACTCTGGTAGGCGCGCACCGTGCTCTCGGACTTCGCCTCGAGGGCGAGTTGCTCAGCCGTCTTTGCCACGACAGGCGGCCGCGGCCCCCGCGCTGCAGCACGACGAACGGCCGCCGCGGTGCGACTGCGCTCGGCGGCCGCGCGCTGCTCGGCGGTCATCGCCTTGCCCGACACCGCTCGCAGCGGCCGCAGCGTTAGCCGGTCATCACCGACCAGCTCCGGGACGAGGTCCTCGCGTGCGTCGCCGGAGAGGACGAGCTCCTCCCCCGGCTCGTCACTCACCGGACACCTCGTTAGCGAGGCGTGCCTTAGCCCGGTCGACGATGCGGAGGAGCAGGTCTGCGAGGTGGATGATGCTCGCCGCCTCGATCGGGCTGTCGAACTCGACCGTGCGGTGGCTGGTGGGGTTCTTGAACGCGCCGATGGCGCCGACGAACAGGTTGAGGACCGCCTCCTGCTCGGACGGCACTTCGCGGTGGTCCGCGAGGGGTCCGCCGACCTTGAAGGCGTCCCGCATCATGTGGGTACCGAGCTTCTCCTGGCCGAAGCCGGCGGCTTCACGGACGGCGATCTCGACCTGCTGGGTTGCCGAGAAGACCGCGGTGGCGTAGTCGCCGCGCTCGAAGTTCGGACGCGCCGTGGTGTTCAGCGCCGGGTGGAGCTCGGAGTGCAGCTGCAGGGTGGACTCGATGTGCGTCACGGATTGGTGCTTCGCTGCCTCGAGCCCGTCCGTGGTCAGCATGAAGTAGGGACCGTAGTGCGCCTCAGCTTTCGGGCCGAGGAGGCCTCGGGCCACGAGCCACGCGATGCCGTCTGCCACGTACTGCTCGACGATGACCTGGTTCGCACCCGAGAGGGCCTTCACGGACTCCCCCGCCGCGTTGGTGGCACGACCACGCGCCGTACTGACGATGTCGTGGGCGCTCCACGCCGGCGTGCTCGCCCAGGCGAAGGCGTGGAGTAGGAACATCCCGGCGTCCGAGGGACTCGCGTCGTTGAGCCGACCGAGCGTGGTCCGCTGTTCGAGGACAGGAACCGAGATCTCGCGGTCCTCGGTGGCAACGACGGTCTTCGTGTACACGGCTCTCCAGACGCTCGGAGGGCGTCCTGGGAAGCGAAATCCGTCGGAAACAGGTCCTGTGACCCCCGCCCACATCAGTTCCGATAATGCTGCTTCTCGGACCGTTCCGGCGGTAGTGGAAGTGACAAATACCACCATGAACCAGATTGGTGCAGGTGGGACCCAAACTGAGACGCCGTCGGCAAGGGCAACGCCCCGTGAACGGATCTGACCTCACGGTCGGCAGACGCGCTACCTCGTCAGCGGACTCCAGATTTGCGCGGGGTGTGAGCGTCACGGGTACGCCGGAGAAGCAACAGAGCTGCACACAAGCCGAGGGTCGCTAGGGCGGCAGAGATGGCGAACCCGGCCTCGGGGTGGATCGCTTCGATCAAGATGCCGGAGAGGGCGGCGCCGGTCGCGCTCCCCGCGCTGCTCATCGAGGTGAGGACGGTGAACACCGACTGCACCTGGTGAGCGGGTGTGGCCTGCTCCACGATGACGGAGGCGGCGATGATCGATGGCGCCGTGAAGATGCCGGCGAGCAGCAGAACGACAGCAAGCGCCGCAACGGAAGTGATCGTGGCTGCGACGGCCGCAACGACGGCAATGCACGCCAGACCGGCGATGAGATCGATACGTGCGTGCTTCGCCGTCCTGTGGATTGCACCGTAACCGAAGCCGGCAACAATTCCCGTGGCGCTCATCAACGCATACATGGCGGAGCTGACGTCTGCGGCGCCGAGCGAAGTTGCCGTGGCAACGACACTCACCTGGGCGCTGCCGAAGAAGCCTCCAATGGCGAAGTTCACCACCGCTGCCGCCGCAACCACCACGATTGGAGCTCGCATTCCGCGCCTGTAGTCCCGATCGGAGCGGGCGGTTCGTGATCGTGGCGGTTCCGATGCCCGGGCTGCTGCGACCAGGGCGGCAGTCGCGGCGATCAAGCATGCGCAGCCTGCCGGCGCGAGTGCCGCACCGCCGGCAGCCACAGCGACGCTCACCAGGATCGGTCCAGTCAGGAACGTCACTTCGTTCATCATCGACTCGATCGCGAACGCTGCTCGAAGGCGCCTGGGGTCGGCGATGAGCGTCGACCATCGGGAGACCGCGACCGCTCCGATCTGTGGCATACCGACCCCGAGGAGCGTCACCGCGCCGATGAGGATCGCGGTGCTGCCGGTGCGTTCCGCGACTATCAACCCCGCAGCGGCAACGAGGACGATGACAGCATTCGCATACAGGACTCGCCATTGCCCCGTCCGCGCCGCGATTATCGCGCCAAGTGGGGCGCAGATCGCGTTGCTGACGGCCAGGACCGCGGCGGCTGCCCCGGCGACTGCATACGAGCCACTGATGGTCTGAGCAGCGACGACAACTGCCAAGCTCGCCGCTGCCGTGCCGAATCGGCCGGGAACAGAGCGGAGAAAGAACTGTCGGACCGCTGCTGTTGTGAACAGCTGCCGGTACGCGTTGCCGTTGAGGGATGTCCCGCTTCGGATCACGGTTGGGCTTTCCGACGTTCGCAGGGGCCGGCGTACCAGCCTTCGGTTGTCCACCCGCGTCAAGAAACGCGAACCGAGCCTGCGAACGTTGTCTAGAAGGGGTAGCCGGTCAGACCGGCCATGGGGTGAGCTTAACGCCCGGTCGTACGTCCGGGTCGAGGCGGTTGTACCAGAACACGGACAGGGAGTTGTCGATGCTGTTGACCGGGATCCCGATCTTCTGCGCCAGGTCGGGCAAGTCGCGGCGGACGAAGAATTCGTTCACTCCGTCGAAGAGCACCATCCGATACAGGTCGCCAGGGATCAGCGAACGCCACCCGCCATCGGCGAGGGTGGACGTATTGGGACGGGTCGCCTCAACGACGAGGCATTTGGGCTGCCAGTACGCGAGCCGAGCACCCGAGAGCACCTCGTGCTCGAACCCTTCGACGTCAACTTTAAGCAAGCCGAATCCCACGGGCGCGTTCGCGTCGATGAGCATGTCGTGGAGCGGACGGGTTTCGACGCGGCGACGCTCGAGCTGCGTTCCAGACGAGCGGAGCGCGCTGGCGGCGGCGCCGCTCATTGTTGACAGTCCTGCCGTGGGGTCTGTGCTGGTCTCATCCGGTGTTCCCGACGCAAGGAAGTAGTCAGCGTGCCCGTGCTCGGCACCGGCGGCGGCTTGCTCGACATGATGGTCCGGGTACGCGAGGCGGAGACGTTCGGCTTGGATGGGGTGGGGTTCTACGTGCAGTCCCGTCCACCCGAGCTCCATGATGAGGTTCCGGGAAACGCTCCCCCACACCGGGTGTGCTGCGCCCACGTCGACGAAGTAGTCCGGAGGTGCACCGTAGAACCCGCGGCAGAGGACAACGTCCTCTCCGTTGCCGCCGTACGAGAGCAGCCGCACAGTGTCGGTCTGCATGATTCTCCTTCCACGCGGTGAGTCCGAGCGGGTCAGGCAGCGACGAGCTCTCGGAGTCGCTGCAGGTTCGTGGGGAAACTGAATCGATCGTGGGCTGCCGCCGCAGCCGCTTCTTGCGCGACCCGGTACCGGGTCGGCTCGTGGAGCAGTCGCTCGACGAGCGGGTCGTCCTCGTCGTGTTGCACGAACGGGGCGATCTCGGGCAGCACCTCGAGCAGGTACGCCATCGTCGTCGGGAAGTGCGGCAAGCTGCCCGAGGAGATCGTTTCGAACACTCTCGGCAGCAGCATGCGCAGCTCGGAAAGCTTCGGCCGGGACAGCACGGGCGTGACCGTCGCCGTTCCCATGGTCGTCGTCACTTCCCCGATCGGCACCGATGGCAGCAGTGACACCCCGAGCTCCGCCAGCAATGCCGGGTCTGAGTACGTCGCCTCCCGATACCCAGGACACGTGCGGTCGTCCCACCACCGTCCACGAACAGTGATCTCCCGGCCCGGAGCCGCTGCCGCCGTGACGAAGCTGCGGAGAGCGTCCCACCGCCACCAGTTGTTCCCGATGTACTGCACGTCGGGGCCGCCCGCACCGGGGTGAACGCTGGGCGAAGCGTCACCGACGCCGAAGTACGGGAAGTACTCGGCGCCGTCGGGCAGCGGCCCGAGCCGTGGCTGCAGGATCAGGTCGCTGAGTTCCGTGTAGAGCGCGTTCCAGCGCTTCGCCCCGTAGATCCCACCGGTGCTGTCGGCGCTGAAACGACGATCAGGCCCCCAGTGCGCGTCAGTATCGATGATGACCCGACGATCACGCGGCACGTCCAGGCATCGATCGATCTCGTCGTGGGTGAGGAACTGCGGATCTTCGTAGGCGAACACCAGATGGGTGGCCCATGAGATCGGCCTTGCGGGAACATGCTGCGCCACGATCGGGTCAACGACCCCCGCGTCTGAACAGACCGCGACCTCAATGTTCAGGTCTGCGGCGGCCCGGTGGTAGCCGATGACCGTCTGACTTGATCCTGCGTTCCACCGGAACAGTCCAACGAAGAGCAGCCGCTCCGTCATGAGCCCTCCCCCACCCCGGAACGAATCCCGATATCGCTCAACCAGGCAGCGACATCGCTCGCCTCAATCGTCGTCGACGACGAAAGAGCCAATTCACCGGATGTTCGGTCCAGCCGCACAGCATGCACATCGGGAAGGTCCTCGAGGACGTCCTCGACGAGTTGCGCGCACGAGTCGCAGTGCAACTGCCCGAGCTGCACGTTCAGTGTCTGCGAACTCACACCGATATCGCTTCCGCAGTGTCCCGGACTCGTTCGTACGCGATTGGAGGGCAGTCGCAGCCACGCTGCTCGGTCTGGCTCCCCGCCATCGCCTTGGTGACGACGTCGAGCACCGCCGCGATACTCGCCATGTGCTCCTCTCGCATCGCTAACCAGTCGGGCGCGTGCAGGGGGCCGGCTTGCAGCCCAGCACCCAGGTTCACGACACCAGCAACCGTCGCGTAGTGCAGGCCAGCCTCCCGTGCATACACGCACTCCGGGAGGACGGTGCACCCAACGACATCACCACCGAGCTGCGCGAACATGCGAACTTCCGCCGAGGTTTCAAAGCGGGGCCCGTCAACGCCGGCGTAACAGCCACTCGGTATCGCCGGAACACCGATGTCCCGGAAACCCGCGACGAGATCACCGCGCAGCCGACTGCAGAACGGCTCGCTGAAATCAACGAAACCGAACTCGTCGTCATCGAAAAACGTCGGGCGCGGCACTCGAGTGAAGTCCAGGAACTGGTCGAGCACGAGGACCGAGCCAACCGGGATCGACGGTCGCAAAGAGCCCGTCATACCGCTCGAGATGACATCGGTCACGCCATACGACTTGAGGATCTGAATGTTCTCCCGAGCGTCGATACTGTGCGCCGGCAACGGATGACGCGGCCCAGACCGCGGGAACACGACGACCTCCTGCCCGTTCAGGTAGCCATGCCGGATCAGGAGCGTTCCGTGCGCGGAGGGATGTTCGAGCGTCTCGATGTCAGACAAGATCGCTGCTGATTCCGCACTCCCCAACAGCCCTAGAACTCGTACCGTCATACCGCTGTACCCCCTTGTCAACCAGCGACACCCACCACCCGCAAGCGAGGGCGAGTCAGCTCTGTCTACGACCACACGGCGGCGAAGTCAAGAGAGAGACCACCCCGACCCCTTCAAACGGCAGGCCCCAGAGCCGAAGGCATGCGAGCCCCCCCCGCCTACCCCTAAGCGGATACGAACTGAAACGCGATCAAAGGCGGCTCGGTAGCCGATCCACTACCGGGCGGCGTCGGTCAGCACCTGCTCGATCCACTCGTGATGATCGAGTTCGGTGATCTCGGCGAGAGTCGCCCACCGGGTTTCGAGCACTTCGTCCTCGTCGAGGAGGAACGACGACGTGCGCAGTGAGCAGAGATACGCGACCGTCACGTACCCAACTTGGTCGCCGTTCGGGTAGACGTTCTCGAGGGTGGTGCCACCGTAAGCCCCGATGATCCGAATGACGTCGCTGCCCACACCGAGTTCTTCTCGCACTTCGCGCAGCAACGCCGCGGGCGGGTCCTCGCCGGGCTCGATGCCGCCCCCGATCAGACTCCATCGTCCGGAGTCGCGCTGCCGCGCGAAGAGGAAGCGATCGTCGTCTCGGATGACCGCTGTCACGCCCGGGAGTAGGAGGTAGCTGCTCCCGATCCGCTCGCGCAGCGATCGGACGTACTGAGAGACCGGCATGCTCCGAAGCTACCGCGCGCCCTTCCCACAGAAGGATGGGTCATCGGACACGGTATCCGTCGAGTTCACACTTCCCAGTCCGAGCGATACGTCCTGCCACGAAGCAGCGTCGCGAGTTCGACGTGCACGGTCATGGTCTTGTCGAGGCGCGCAGCTCGGTCCGGGATCAGCGTTCCCGCTTCCCAGTCGCGCTCCGAGATGTAGGCCGTGTAAGGGTTCACGACGCACTTGAAGTCGAGCATCAGTGATTGCGCGAGCGGGCCGGTCGCCATGTAGCTGTGCGGCAGTCCGGCAGCGCACACGAAGGTGACCACTTTGTCGAACCACGCAGCATGCCTGTCGGCTCCAGTCGCGCCGGTGGCCTCGATGAGTGACTTGACCGTCGATGACGGAGCCCAGTTGTAGATCGGGAACGCCAACACCACGCCATCGGACTCCTGTATGACACTGTGCAGCGCACCGAACGCGTCACTGTCGAACACCTTGTCGTTGTCGAATGCCGGCAGCGAGGCCGCCGCGAGGTCGATGACTTCTGACCAGTGACCGTTCGCCGTCAGGAGTGCCGCCGACTGTTCGGCAAGCCGGCGGCTGGAGCTGGCGGGATCAAGGCTGCACGAGATGACCGGCAAACGCAGTGAAACCATCCCTGCACGGTATCGAGTCGGGTGCGGTGTGGAGTGGCGCGATCTGTACGGCCGGTGTCGCGGCGGCCACTGGTGCTGAGGGACAGCCCGAGCTTGGCTGGGCCTGTGACAGACAAGGACGTCCGCAACGAGGGCAATACGACAACGGAAAGCGCTGACGGCGCGAAAGCGCGAGGCCTCCTGTGGCCGATCGCTGCATGGTTCTGGGCGCTGCAGTTCGCGGTACTCAACCCGCTCCTCGCCGTGCTCCTCGTGACTCTGTACGCCGCGACACCGGCCGAGGTCGGTTGGGTTCTCGGACTCTACAACGTCGGCGGATTCGCCGCGTCACTGGTGATCCCGACCCTCGCGGACCGGACCCGGAACTACCTGCGGCCGCTGATGTTCTGCGCCATCGGCGGGGTCGCTCTCGTCGCGGTCCTCGCCCTCACGACGTCGCTTCCGGTGGTCGTGCTCGCGCTGGTCATCCTCGGCGGGCCGCCCGGGGTCGGGTCGACGCTCCTATTCGCGCAGCTCCGCCACGAAGGAGCACCACCCGCGCAGGTCATCCGCACCCGCGCGATCGTGTCCTTCGCATGGGTCATCGGTCCACCCCTGGCAACCCTCGTCACCGGGGCAGCCGGCTCCCCGGCGGCGATAGCGCTCCTCGCCAGCATCGGCCTCGTCAACGTCGCCACCGCCCTTCTTCTCCTCCTCCGACGCAGCGACACCCTCACGGATGACGCCACACCTCGGCCACGGCTGTTGGCGCAGCTCCGCGGGTGGAACCGCTGGGGAGTCGTCGGAGCGTTCACGCTCTTGCAGGCCACGAACATCGCCACGGTCACCATCGCGACCCTGTTCGTCACCCACGACCTCCATGCCCCACTCATCTGGGCCGGCATCACCCTCGGCACCGCGGCCCTCCTCGAGATCCCCGCACTGCTGCTCATCGGCCGACTCCAGGAACACCGCTCCGTCCGGCTCCTCCTCGCCGGCGGGTGGGTGTGCGGCGTCGCGTACTACGGCCTGGTCGCTCTGGTGCAGGAGCCGTGGCAGCTACTGACCCTGCAACCGCTGAACGCTTGGTTCTTCGCGACCGTCGCCGGCCTCGGACTGACCGTGTTCCAGGACGTGTTCCCGAGCCCCGGACTCGCCTCGGGTCTCTTCACCAACACCCGCCGCGCCGGAGCCGTCCTCGCCGGGCTCCTCATCGCCGCACTCGGGGCGTTCCCCTCCCCGTACCGTGCCGTGTACGTCGCTGCGGCGATCATCGTGCTCACCGTCCTTACCATCGCCGCTGCCGTCACCGCCCGTGCACGCTCCGCACGCTAAGTTCCGGCACGTGAGCACAGACCGCGACCACCGAGTCGCGGTACTCGTGCTCGACGGAGCGAAAGCCCTCGACGTCGGAATCGCCGCGCACGTGTTCGCGAAGCGACCGAGCATGCCCTACGAGGTCCGCGTCTGCGCCGAACGCGTCGGCACCGTCGACGGGTGGAACGGACTCGCCTACGCCGTCAGCCACGACCTCGACACCCTCACCTGGGCCGACACCATCCTCGTCCCCGGCTACCGGAACCCCGCCGACGTCACCACACCGCCAGCGGTCATCGCAGCGCTCCGCGCAGCGCACGAACGCGGTGCCCGGATCGCCGCGATCTCGACGGGCGCGTTCACCCTCGCCGCCGCCGGCCTCCTCAACGGGCAAGCCGCGACGACGCATTGGCACTACACGGACGTCCTCCGCGACCAGTACCCGCACGTCGACGTCGACGAGCACGTGCTGTTCGTCGACGCCGGCAACGTCCTCACCAGCGCCGGCGCCGCCAGCGGCATCGACCTCTGCCTCCACCTCATCCGCCGCGACCACGGCGTCGCCCTCGCCAACCACGTCGCCCGACGCCTCGTCAGCGCCCCCTACCGAAGCGGCGGACAAGCCCAGTACGTGCCCCGCACCATCCCGGAACCCCTCGGCGACGTCTTCGCTGCCACCCGCGCCTGGGCACTCGATCACCTCAACGCCGACCTGTCTCTCACGGTCCTGGCGGGCCAGGCGAACGTGTCCGCGCGGACGTTCTCTCGCCGATTCACAGCCGACACCGGGATCACCCCGATGCAGTGGATCCTCCGCGCCAGGATCGACCGAGCCCGAGAACTCCTCGAACGCACAGATCACACCATGACCCAGATCGCCGAAGTCACCGGACTGCGATCCGACGCAAACCTCCGACGCCACTTCGGCAGCATCATCGGCACCTCACCCACCGCCTACCGAACCGCATTCCAGGAGTGACGAGACCGTCTCGATAGACGATCGCGTTCCGGTACCGGTGGAGCGTCCGAGTGACCCCGCATGAACACTGGGTAGCACAAGGCCCGTATACCCGGTCCGGAAATGAGTCCGGTGACGGTGCCTCATGTGAAACTGTCTCTATGGACACCGGATGGACCCTCGGCTACGCCCGCGTCTCGACCGCCGGCCAGGACCTCACCGCGCAGACCGACGCCCTCGTGGCACTCGGCGTACCGATGGAACGCGTGTTCACCGACAAGGGCATGACGGGTACTAAGCGGGACCGCCCAGGACTCAGAGCAGCCCTCGCGGCCTGTCGGCCCGGCGACACCCTTGTAGTAACGAAGCTCGATCGACTCGCGCGATCGCTGCGGGACGCGACGGACATCGCCGCGGAGCTCACGAAGAAGGACGTGCGGCTAAACCTCGGCGGGTCGGTCTACGACCCGACCGACCCCGTCGGCCGGCTGCTCTTCAACGTGCTCGGCATGGTTGCCGAGTTCGAGTCAGACCTCATCAGGGCCCGAACCCGTGAGGGCACGGCCACCGCGAAGGTGAAAGGCAAGCTCAAGGGCCGCAAGCCCAAGCTCTCCCCCACTCGCGAACGACTCCTCGTTGACCTCTA
Organism: Curtobacterium sp. BRB10; assembly: GCF_031844325.1. Lineage (NCBI taxonomy): Bacteria > Bacillati > Actinomycetota > Actinomycetes > Micrococcales > Microbacteriaceae > Curtobacterium > Curtobacterium sp. BRB10. The sequence continues at coordinate 8,525 of NZ_JAUZVA010000011.1, read as the reverse complement.
CCGTGCCGGCGACCACACGATCACCGAACTGATGGAACTGTTCGGCGTCGGCCGCGCCACGATCTACCGCGCTCGTGATCGTGCTCCGATCGCAGCGTCGACGGATCTCACGTTGGCGCGCGTCGACGGTGAGCACGAGGCTTAGCCTCGGAGTGGCCGTCCGGCCTGCAGTCGCGACGTCGACGCCGCGAACGGGCGTCCGTCGTTGTAGAGCTCCTGGCGACGCTTGATCTCGCGATCCACGGCGCTCTGCAGAAAGTCGGAGAAGCTGGCCTCATCCTCGAGATGGGCGGTCGCCTTGTAGGTGCTCTTGGCGAGGCTGGCGAAGTCCGTGGTGGTGTACCCGGAGAGACGAGCGCGGGCGCCCTGCGGATCCGCGCCCCGCTCGACAGCAACCCCCGGAGCCTCGGCTGGCGATTCGATCACCGCTGACGGATCCGGGGTCGGACCCGCTGTGCGTGCGGGTGCAGCCGCAGTGCTCCGCATCCGGCTCAGCGCGGACACGCCCTCGATGCGCCGGCGAGGCGCGCTTGCGTCGGTCATGCGGTGTCTCCCTCAGATTCGGCAGAAGCGAGGCGGGCTACGAGCTCCTCGGTGACCGCCTGGAGGTCGTCCGCGACGTTCGTGGCGGACCGAGGCGCGAAGTCGGGTGCCGTGGCCTCGCCTCGCCTGATCTGGTACCACTTCGGGGCTCGACTGACCTGGTCGTCGAGTTCATGTACGAGCTGCCCGGTTTCACGCGTGGCCTGTGCGGTCGCTTCGCTGTGACGGATGGTGCTCTCGAACACGTCGCGGGAAGCAGCTGTGTCCTCGCCGACGATGCGGTGTCGGGCCTCACGGCGGATGGCGGTCGAGTTGGTGCCGACGCCGACGAGAACCACTCCGAGTAGACCCACCTCCGGGTTGTATCCCGTGACGCCGTCATGCTGCCCCCGCACAAGCTCGAGCCGGTTGGCGACTGCTTCGAATCCACGGCGCGACGAGGCGTCGCTCTTGACCGGGACGAGTACCCACTTCGCGGCCCCCATAGCCGCGGTCTGCAGCGCCTCCTCGCCGGGAGGGCAGTCGATCAGCACGAGGTCGTAGTCTGCTGCGATCGGGGCCAGCACACGGGCGAGCGCGAGCTGCGTCGTTTCAGACTGGCTCCCGCGCGTGACGAGGAATGCGCTGGCTCGCTCGAGCTCCGGCCCGCCTACGAAGACGTCGAGGTTGTCGCGGATCGTCCGGACAGGGGTCGCGCCATACCGACCGCCGGTCTGCAGAGCGTCTGCGAGGGCCGCACCCCTGTCGTCTCGATCGGACCCCGTGAACCCGAGGTCCTCGGCGAGGTTGCCCTGTGGGTCCAGGTCTACGAGCAGAACCCGCGAGCCGCTGGCGGCGAGCAGTCCCCCGATGTTCGCCGTGATCGTTGTCTTCAGCACGCCACCCTTGCCGTTCGATACGGCGATGACGCGATTAAGAGCCGTCCTGTCCATGTCTGGCCTCCATAAGCACTAATGGTGTCATAGGCGGCATTAGCACCGCAAGACCCAACGTACCCATTGACGCTAATGGTGTCAATACCGTCATTCGCGCTAAAGGCGCGAATAGTGCCATTAGCGCCTATGAGAACAACGCCGTCCACCTGACTAGAGCTTGGTGCGCTCAGGTCCGACATCGGAGGGGCGGTATCCGTGTGGGTACGCGCCGACTGGGGCACCGGGGGTGAAAAAGAGCCGACGCCGGGGCCCGGTGATGCGGTTGACAGCACGACGGGCGCCGGCGCTGGTGTGGAGGAGTGCTCGTGTCCAGCGTGCTGCGGGTGGGATGCCGAGGGCGTGGCAGATGCGGGGGTCTTCCACGGTGGCTGAGAGTAGTTGCGGTGCGAGGAACCGGAGGAGCCGCATGGGTCCGGTCAATTGGAAGCGGAAGACGTCGAGGGAGGCGAGGACGAGGGTGTGGGAGTCGGGGGAGGGGCGGACGGTGTCGGTTTCGTACTGGTCGAAGAACGCTTCCATCGCGGTCATCGTCGGCGGGAGCCGGTCGATGCCGATGCGGTCGCCGAGTTCGGTGAAGAACGCCACCCCCTGGGCCGTCTCTTCGGTTGTCCAGGGCCGAATACCGTAGCGGGCGCACCAGCGGTACGGGACGATCAGCATCGACAGCAGCACGTACCGGTAGTCGTCGGCGGTGACGGGTAGGCCCTTGTGGACGCGGCGGAGCAGCTCGAGCATCTGCATGCTCCTTGGGTGGTCGAACCCGTTGGCGATGAGCTCGTAGATCACCACGCCGGTGTCCGTGGCTCGCTTCAACGGGTCGGACTGCATGGCTCCGGAGGCCATGAGGACGCGGGCGCTGTCGGGGGTGGCGAAGGAGCGGAAGTACGCGGAGACGAAGCCGGCGTTGATGTCCTGTGCGAGGTCGAACTGCACGGCACGTCGGAACGCGGAGTAGTCGTCGTGCGGTTCATCGGTCCGGTCGCGGTGTCTCACCTGTCGAAGGCTACCCACGGCGTCCGCCGGGTCGTTATGCGGCGAGCTCGACGTCGCGGAGGGCTTGGAGTCCGATGGTGGTGGCCACGCGGTAGGCGGTGGTGTGGTCCGCTCGCGGTCTCCCTCCGGCACCCGCACCGCCGTCGTAGAGCCTCTCCTGCAGGAACTACGCCGCCGACGGCGGCTCAAAGGGTGAACCAACCAGGAGCGCTTCCGCGGCCGAGACCGTGTGCTCGAGACGGTAGAACGCACCGAGCTCGGTGCCGCCGTCGACATCGGTGAGGAAGAACGCACCGTTCTCCCACACCACCCGGCCCACCACCCGATCCGAGCGGCCCTCGATGATGTCCCACTCCGTGTCGGACTTCCCAGCCAACCGCAACGCGCTCACACCCACACCCCATCCTTGCCCCGCAACCGCTTTTGGAACCGGGACACCATGATGCTCGCACACCGTCAACGCCCACCCCGCAGGCCCCACCGCATGCGGACGAAACGACACCGCCACCACCCCCGGCAACCGGCACTCATACCGAGCGCACTGCACCTCCCACGCGATCGCAGTCAACATCGCCGACTCCCCCACCCGACCAACACCGGGGATTTCCCGGCCGCAACGGGAACGTAGCCCGCAACCAGGCCCATCGACGAACCAGGCAGCGCGAGGACGAGCTAAGCGGATACGCGTGGTCACCACGATCATCAGCTGCAGGCGTCGCCCGGTAGCCGATCGGCTCCCGGGCAGCTATGCCGGGGCCTCGAAGGTGGGGTTGCGTCAGCTCCCCGGTGGCCGTTGACTCGTCTGTGGCGGCCAGCATGGTCGGCAGGGAGGCCCAGTACTGATGCGTTCACTCGTTTACACCAGCACGCAGACTCGTCCGATCACGGACTCCGAGCTCGCGCAGATCCTCGCCGTGGGCCGGGAGAAGAACACCGCCCTCGGCGTCACCGGGATCCTCGCCCACAAGGGTGACAACTGTCTCGGGATCCTCGAGGGCGACGACGATGTCATTCATGCACGGTTCGAGCAGGTCCGTATCGATCCCCGCCACACCAACGTCCGGGTCCTCCTCGACGAACCCGTCCAGGAGCGCACGTTCCCGGACTGGTCGATGGCGTTCCAACCCCTCGACCCGCTCCTGCGCGACGTGCCCGGCTTCAGCGACCTCTTCACCCCCGACCGGCCCACGGATCACGCGTTTGGGCAGTCGCGCGCGAAGGGGCTGCTGGAGTGGTTTCGGAAGCACCCCCTCGCACCGCTGACCAGCCAGACCGCAGCGGAAGAAGAAGCCCCGAAGACCCGCGCGATCAACGGCGCGATCACTGCGCTCCACGACGGCGGCGTGAGCCGATTCACCCTCGAGACCGCCGCGGAGCATGCCGGCATGAGTGCGGCAGCGGTACGGGAGTTCTTCCCGACCGACCGTGCGTTACTGGCGGCGACCGTGGAGCGGTGGACGCAGGCGATCTCCACTCCGTTGGCGCCGTTGATCGCGGAGAAGGGCACCGTCGCGTTCCTACACGCCCTGATGGCCGCACACGCGGAAGAACCAGCACTGATGGAGCTGCTCGCCTACAGCCTCGCCTCCTCCGCCGACACCACCCTCGATGGGGCGGACTACTACCGGTCCGCGTACCGGCGGTTCCGGGAAACCATCCGCACCGGACTCACCGCAGACGTCCGCGACGGGCGGGAACCAGCAACGATGGACCCGGTCCGCGGAGCAAAACAGCTCCTCGCCCTCTACGACGGCCTCCGCCTCCAATCACTCCTCACCGCGGACACCGACGTCGTCGACGAGTTCGACCGAGCAGCCACCCGAATGCGACGCGGCTGGGCCGAGCAGTACGAACAACCCACCTACTGGGACATCCCCATCGCACCCCGCACCTAACGACGAAGGTGACCGGGGTGGTGTCACCCTCCTGCAGCAACACCACCCCGGCCAGGAGCGCCGCCCGTGCAGCCGACGGCACCCCGGCACGCCCAGGAGCACGCTCAAACCAGACGCACGTGCCCGCGACACTAACCCCGACACCGCGCACTCGTCCACCGCGCCGGCACCGGGTAAGCGCGGGGCGAGCCAGGCAGATCAGGTCCCAGCTCGCCCCACTAACAGCGGGAACCACCCAGCTGCTCCCCACAGCATGCCCCGCCCCCCGGGGGTACCGTGCGAACGATGACCGCGACACGTTCCCGCCGACGTCGCTCGCGCCGCCGACAGCGGCCACCCCGCGGCGTCCGGCGAATGACCTGGTGGGAATGGGCAGGACTCGCTGCCCTCGCGGTTGGTGCCAGCATGTTCGTTGTTGCAGCACTCATCATCCGCTGACCGCACACACACCGCTCCGAGGCGTGATCATCACGGTGTGCGGGTAGGAAGAGGGTGCGCAGGCGGTGGTCATTGGTTCGGGTCCGGGACCACCGCCCGCGCGCTACAACGCCGTCGGGTTCGACGCATGGTCAAGACGAAGCCAGCCCGGAAAACAGGGAATCGGGCACCCGCAACTAGGGGAACACGGGGTAGCCCACATGACAGTACCCCGCAGCCCCAGCCGGCCTCACAGACCGGACTGCAGCCAGCCGAGCTCCTCAGCGGATACGACGCTGCCGCGCGCTGTCGTCGCGGAACGAGTGCGTGCCCGCTCGGACAGGAACAAAGGGCTGCTGGGGCAGCTGGCTTTGGCCGGGCAGCGGCTCCCGACAGCTGGCCGGGAGCATTGGACATGCCCGCGGCACATCGAGCAGGGTGCACAGTGCCGGCACGCGCGCCTCGCAGCCGGTGCCGGGGCGGTGACGACGAATCGTGGGTACACGCCGCCCCGGCCCCACAGCCCGATCGAAGTGCAGGGTGCTGCTCGCGGACGCTCGGGTGTGGCAGCATCCCCGTATGGGATCTCGTCGTGGAGGACGCCGGCGCCAGCATCAACGGGACCGCGACATGTTGGCCGTCGCCCCGCTCAAGCACGACGTCGACGCTGGAACGCGAACGAACGACGTCGAACGTGCGGCCGAAACCGGGCCGGTGGTGATGTCGGAGCCGTGGCTCGTCCAGTTCGCGGACCTCACCGCCTGCACCGTTGACGGCTGTCCCGCAGCGGCGGAACCACAAGCGTGGGAATTCGTCGACCTCGACACCGGGCACGAGCTGCCCGGCCGGTTCTGCGATGAACACCAGCTCGCCTACCTATCCCGGCCCGTCACAACCCCGACTGCGCAGTAGACGCACCCTGACTCTCAGCCCGTCCAGGCCCGGCTCGCCCAGCAGCCGGCGGCCAATCCACGACACCGCGCGAGCCGCTCCAGCCGCCGCAGCGAACGCGTCCACGCGCTCAGGAGTGAGCATCGAGTTCGGGCCATGTGGAATGAGCTGCCGCACCTCTGCCAGCATTAACATCCGAGGGTCGTCCCGCACGACGCCAGCTTCCTATGCCACGGTGGAACCGAAACCCACCCGATCACGCTGGAGGACACCTTGGCGCAGAAAGTCACCACCCACCTGATTGACGACCTCACCGGCGACACCATCGAAGCCGGCACCGGAAATACCGTGCAGTTCTCCTTCGATGGCGGCCACTACGAGATCGACCTCACCGACGACAACGCAGACGCCCTGCGCGGAGCGTTCTCCGACTACATCGCCGCCGCCCGCAAGGTGACGAGCCGGAGCGGGCGCGGCAGCTCGAACAGCAAGCTCCGCAGCAACCCGAACGAGCTCGCGAAGATCCGCGACTGGGCTGCCACCAACGGGTACGACGTTTCCTCCCGCGGCCGGATCAGCCAGACCGTGCGCGACGCCTACGACGCCGCCCACTGACCTCCCCAGCACCCGGAGCCGGGTGCCCCTGTCCGACGCAGCAAAAGGAACTCCTCGAATGTCTCACTCTCGCCGTCAGCACGTCCGCACCGTTCGGACCATTGGCACCATCGGCGTCCTCGCCGGCGGTGTTCTCAGCGCCGCCGGCGCCGTGGTGTGGCGTCTGGTCTCCGCCGAACTCGCCGCGCAGAAGATCACCGTCTCCCCCGACAGCAAGCTCCTCCCCGAACGCCCCGTCCGCGGTCCCCTCACCGCCTACGCGCAAGCCGAGATCATCAACACGCACGCGACCGCGATCAGCGACGGCAAGACCTTCGCCGAACTACCCCAAGACGACCCCAACCGGCCCGTCATCATGAACGCGTCATTCCTGCGGGCATCGCTGTTCACGTCGGTGGTCTCGTTCGGCACCGCCGCGTTCGCCATCGGCCTCGGCCTCGTCACCTCCCTGTTCGGCATCGCCCTCCGACGCCTCGGAAAGTAACTCCTTCCGCAGCCCAATCTACGGCCGGAGCGTCATACCTGACGGTCCGGCCGTCTTCCTTCTTAGTGACAAAACAGCGCTCTGATGCCAGCCATGCGAGCGCACGTTGTGAGCCGAGCATTACTCTCCGCCTTGACGCACTCGCCTACAAGATGCTGCCGCGTTACTACATGCTGAGCCCGTGAGCGTGCGCCAACATGTCCGCCTGAGCATTGAGACCACGGTGTCGCAGTTCGGCGATGAAGACATCGATCGGCGGTTGGTTTGCGGTGTACGGATGTTGGTCTGGACCTGCGTACAACCCACCCCCGGGCCCTGCAGATAGGCCACCGCCAGGACCCGAGGACAGCCCACCGCGAGGGCCCGTGGAGAGGCCTCCACCAGGACCAGTGGAAAGTCCTCCCCCGGGGCCGGTGTACAGCCCTCCCCCCGGACCCGTGTACATGCCTCCGCCCGGGCCCGTGTACATGCCCCCGCCGGGCCCGGAGTATCTCCCTCCGCCGGGTCCGGCGTACAACCCTCCGCCGGGGCCCGTGTACCGACCACCGCCCGGCCCTCCGTACCGATTCCGTGGCCACAAGTTTGAGCGCACCATTGCGACCTCCTTCTCTCGTCCAACGCTATTGTGACCTGCCCCTCCGACAGCAGCAGTCGCGCTCGCTTGCTTCTCACCAACGAGACTGGCTCTCGTTCGGAATCGATGCCGTTTTGGGGTATACCCCAGCACCACACCGGCTCGGGTGGTCGATTCACGTGGTTCTAGGGTGCCGTTTGGTCATTTTGCTACAGGAGTGTGCGAGGGTCTAGGAGTGGTGCAACACAAGACGCAGACCGTCGCCTACGTTCGGGTGAGCTCGGTCGATCAGAACCTCGACCGGCAGCTCGAGACCATCGGCGACGTCGACCGAGTGTTCGAAGAGAAGATCTCCGGCGGTGCACGCGCCGACCGCTTGGCCTTGGCCGACTGCATCGGATACGTCCGGGACGGCGACGTTGTCCGTGTCGCGTCGATGGACCGGCTCGCGCGCTCCCTCGGCGACTTGCGGGACATCGTTGACGAGATCACAGCGAAGGGGGCCTCGGTGGAGTTCGTGAAGGAGCAGCAGACCTACAGCCGCGACACCGACGACGCCATCGGCCGGCTCATGCTGAACCTCCTCGGTGCGTTCGCTGAGTTCGAACGCACCTTGATCCGCGAGCGGCAGCGCGAGGGCATCCGTATCGCCAAAGCTGCCGGCAAGTACAAGGGGCGAAACCGCAAGCTCACCGACGACCAGATCACCGAAGCACGCCGCCTCATCAGCACCGGCGTCCCGAAGACCACCATCGCTCGAGGGCTCGGCATCGACCGCACAACTCTCTACCGGATGCTCGCGACACCCATTTCCCCCGCTGCCCCCGATCCAGCCGCTGGCGACGTCGTCGGCGCGTAGCGATTAGCGCTCCTTCGCCGGGCATATCTTGCCCGACAGCCACACGGCAACGCCCCCGGCCAGACAGCAGAAGGCAACGGAGTCCGCCGAGGGGATACTTCCGGCAGGGCCTAGATCCGAAGTTCGGTATCCGATCCCCTGTCGGAGAGGGGTTGGTGCCGGGGTGCTGTCCCTGAAACACCACCCCGGCCAGGCGTCCCACGCTGCCGGGGGAACGCCCGTGTGCCGTTGGCGAGCATGCTCAACCGGACGGCATCTGCACCCTACTGCCTACGCCCTCGGCTCCCCGGCCGACGCTGACGCGGGCGGCGGTTCGCCG
>NZ_JAUZVA010000010.1:0-81883 GCF_031844325.1 Curtobacterium sp. BRB10 | reverse complement strand
TCCGAACGCGGCACCGCCGAGGACGAGGGCGCCGGTCGTGGCGAGGGTGATGGAGGTCTTGAGGCTCTTACGCATCGTGATCAGTCCTTTGCTCTGGAGGCGCTCCGGCCGGTGGCCGAACGTGCACGCTTGTGTGCACACTTGCTGTGAGCAAGCTGCAGCCCGGCCAACTGTGACCGGAGAGCGCCCTGGGCTTTTGCCCTGTGCAAGTCATTCGGCACCCCCGCCCGAACGGTTTGGGACGACTTTCCTGAGGTGCCGCAGCCCGGAGTTTCGTACCGTGTACCCATGGCTCCAGCACACATCTCCACCACCGACCGGCTCCGGGCGGTCGACGCCTGGTGGCGCGCCGCCAACTACCTGACGGTCGGGCAGATCTACCTGCTGGACAACCCGCTGCTCACCCGGCCGATCGAACCCGACGACGTCAAGCCGCGGCTGCTCGGCCACTGGGGCACCTCCCCCGCACTGAACCTCGTGTACGCGCACTGCAACGCGCTGATCACGGAGACCGGGCGCGAGTTCCTGTACATCTGCGGCCCGGGGCACGGCGGCCCCGCGATGAACGCGAACGCCTGGCTGGACGGCACGTGGAACGAGCTGTACCAGGACGTCGACCTGCAGCGGTTCTTCCGCCAGTTCTCGTTCCCCGGTGGCATCCCCTCGCACGCCGCCCCGGAGACCCCCGGCTCCATCAACGAGGGCGGTGAGCTCGGCTACTCGCTGTCGCACGCCTACGGTGCGGCGCTCGACAACCCGGACCTCGTCGTCGCGTGCGTGGTCGGCGACGGTGAGGCCGAGACCGGTCCGCTCGCCGGTTCGTGGCAGGCGCACACGTTCCTCGACCCGGTCTCCGACGGTGCCGTGCTGCCGATCCTCAACCTCAACGGATGGAAGATCGCGAACCCGACCGTCCTGGCCCGCATCCCCGACGAGGACCTCACCGCGTACTTCCGCGGGCTCGGCTACGACCCGATCGTGGTCGACTCCCGCCGCGTCGACGACGACCCGTACGCGGTCCACGCACTGTTCGACGGTGCCCTGCGACGCGCCCTCGCCGGCATCGACGACATCCAGGCCGCTGCCCGCGCCCAGGCCGCCCGTGCCGCCGCCGGGCAGCCCGCCGGCGCCGCGGACCTGCGTCCACGCTGGCCGATGATCGTGCTGCGCACCCCGAAGGGCTGGACCGGGCCGAAGGAGGTCGACGGCGAGCAGGTCGAGGGGACCTTCCGCGCGCACCAGGTGCCGCTGCCCGCGGTGCGCGAGGACGACGGTCACCGTGCCCAGCTCGAGGAGTGGATGCGCTCGTACCGCCCCGAGGAGCTCTTCGACGAGGACGGCCACCCGATCGGCATCATGACCACGATCCGCCCGACCGGTGACGAGCGGATGAGCGCCACCCCGCACGGCAACGGCGGTCGGCTGCGGACCGCGCTCGACCGGCCGCCGCTCGAGCCGTACGCGGTCGAGGCGGGTTCCACGGCGTCGGCCACGGGCACGCTCGGCCCCTGGCTCGCCGCACTCATCGAGAAGAACGCGTCGACCTTCCGGCTGTTCGGCCCGGACGAGACGATCTCGAACAAGCTCGACGCCGTGTTCGACGTGACCTCGCGGGTCTGGCGGGCCCAGCGCGCCGCCGGCGACGAGCACCTCGCCGCACGCGGACGCGTCACCGAGGTCCTGTCCGAGCACCTGCTCGAGGGGATGCTCGAGGGCTACGTGCTGTCCGGTCGGCACGGGATGCTCAACACCTACGAGGCGTTCGCCCACATCATCGACTCGATGGTCGGGCAGTACGCCAAGTGGCTGGAGTCCTCGACCGACATCGACTGGCGTGTGCCGGTGTCCAACCTGTCGCTCCTGCTCTCGTCGCACGTCTGGCGACAGGACCACAACGGGTTCTCCCACCAGGACCCCGGGTTCCTCGACATCGTCGCCTCGAAGCAGCAGGACCTCGTCCGGATCAAGCTGCCGGCCGACGCCAACACGTTGCTCGCCGTCGCCGCGCACGCGATGGAGACCACGGACCGCATCGAGGTGATCGTCGCGGGCAAGCACCCGGAGCCGGTCTTCCTGTCCCTCGACGACGCGGTCGCGCACGCGGCGGCCGGACTCGGCGTGTGGGACTTCGCCGGCACCGAGCAGGCCGTCGGGAAGGTCGACGTCGTGCTCGCCTGCGCCGGTGACGTCCCCACGGTCGAGGCGATCGCCGCCACCGACATCATCCGGAAGCACGCGCCCGGCGTCGGGGTCCGCGTGCTCAACGTCGTCGACCTGCTGGCGCTCGGTGACCCGCGCAAGCACGAGCACCCGATCCCGGACGAGCAGTACGACGCGCTCTTCCTGCCCGGCACGCCCACGGTCTTCGCGTTCCACGGGTACCCGACGCTCGTGCACCAGCTGACGTACCGCCGGAACGGACACGACGACCTGCACGTGCACGGGTTCCTCGAGCAGGGCACGACGACCTCGCCGTTCGACATGCTCATGCGCAACGAGATGGACCGCTTCGCCCTGGCCCACGACGCCCTGACGCGGGTGGATGCGGAGGCGCACGCCGACCTGCTCACGAAGTTGTCCGAGGCGCGTGACGCTGCACGGACGTTCGCGTACACGAAGGGCGAGGACCACCCGTCGCTCGCGGGCTGGGAGTTCGCGGGCTGGCCCCAGGACGAGCCCGCCAGCGGCGGGACCGGTGGCGACCCGGGTGCGGGCGAGACCGAGGCGGCCGCACCCGGCAACTGACGCACTCCTCCACAGGCCGGGAGGCCCGGCCACCCTCCACAGGACCAGTCACGCCGGCCGCGCGGCCGGTTCCGTGCTGTCAGGGTTCCGGCATGGACATCGGCTGGATCAGCGCACTCGTGTCGGTCACGAGTGCGTCCGTCGCGCTGGGTGCGCTCGTCGCCTCGGTGCTCGACGGGCGCGCAGGACGGCGAAATGCAGAGTTCTCGGTGCGCCGCGACCTGTGGTGGCAGCGTTGGTCATGGGTCGCCGACCGGGCGACCTCGGACGACGAAGGACAACGCGCGGCCGCCGGTGTGATGTCCGCTGCGCTGGTGACCCGCAGTTGGACGACCGCGGACGACCGCTGGGTCGGTCAGGCACTCGACGACCTGACCGCAGCGACGATCGAAGGAGCGAACGATGATCTCGAAGCTGAGTGACAAGGACTTCAAGCGATGGCTCGACGGACGTGAACTGACGACACCCGCACTGCTGGCAGACCCGCACTACGGGCCCATGATGCGGGCGAAGGGCGCCGAAGAGGAGCTCCGTCAAGCGCGCATCGAGTGGCGCGAACGCCAGGAGCGCGCCCGGGCGCGGAAGCTCAAGGACGAGGCGTCCTTCGGCGAGGGCTGAACCGATGCCCTGCGGGCCTGCCACGCTGGGACCGTGACCGAACTCGTCATCCCGGCCCCGAGCCTCCCGACCGTGCCCACGACGACGGGCGCGCGTTTCCCCGTCCGCCGTGTGTTCTGCGTCGGCCGGAACTACGCGGCGCACGCCCGCGAGATGGGACACGACCCGGACCGCGAGCCGCCGTTCTTCTTCACCAAGCCGGCGGACGCGGTCGTGGTCGACGGCGCCGACACCCCGTACCCGCCGCTGACGCAGCAACTGGAGCACGAGGTCGAGCTCGTCGTCGCGATCGGCACCGGCGGCACGGACATCGCGGTCGCCGACGCCCTCGCACACGTCTGGGGGTACGCCGTCGGGATCGACCTCACCCGCCGCGACCTGCAGGCCGAGGCGAAGCGACTCGGGCGCCCGTGGGACACGGCCAAGGGCTTCGACGCCTCGGCACCGATCGGGGCGCTCGCCCCGGCGTCCGAGGTCGACCCGACCAGCGGCGCGATCGAGCTGACGGTGGACGGGGAACTCCGGCAGTCGGGTGACCTGGCCGACCAGATCTGGTCGGTCGCCGAGACGATCGCGGCCCTGTCACGGTCCGTGGCGCTCGCGCCCGGCGACCTCGTGCTGACCGGCACTCCTGACGGTGTCGGTGCGCTGGAACGCGGCGCCGTGCTCGTCGGCACGATCGCCGGCGTCGGCGAGGTCCGGACCCGGATCGTCTGAAGCACGTGTCGCCGATGTGTCGACGGGCTGGGAGCCTTCGCAGGCAGCGCGGGTAAGTCTTGGGCATCGTCGCGGGTGGGGCCCGCGGCGGACACGGGGCGGCGCATCGCGACGGGGCGACGCGGACACCTCGGGACTGCCGGAGGTACGACCGTGCTGGAACACGACCTGCTCGCCACGTCCTGGACGTGGGCGGGCGACGAGAGCGTCCGCGACCGCGTGCACGCCGTCGGCGCCGCCGGGTTCGCCGGCCTGTCGCTGTCGCTCGACGACCTGCACGAGGTCCGCGCAACGACGGGCTTCGCCGAACTGCGGCGCATGCTCGACGCCGCCGGCATCGTCTGGGTCCAGCTCGGACCACTCGACCGGTGGTGGACGTGCACGAGCCGCACCCGGGACGAGGACGCCGACCGCGGGGTCGTGCTCGAGGCCGCGGCGACGCTGAGCGCCTGGCAGGTGGTGGCGCGCGCCGACACCTCGTTGCCCGGAGCCTCCCCCGCGACGATGGCCGACGACTGGGTCGTGCTCGCCGACCAGGCCGAGGCGGTCGGAGCGCAGCTCGTGCTCGAACCGGAACCGTGGTCGAACCTGCCCACGGTCGAGCGGGCCTCCCGTTTCGTCGCCGCCGCCGGGCACCCGAACGGCGGCCTGCTCATCGACGCCATGCACGCGCTCCGCGGCGGTTCCACCCTCGCGTCGATCCGGCAGGGGGTCGGACCGGGGGTCCTCGCAGCCGTCGAGCTGAGCGACGGACTGCTGCACACCCCGAGCGGGATGACCCTCGCCGAGGAGTCCCGGACGGCACGGTACCTGCCCGGTGCCGGGGCGTGGGACCTGCCCGGCTTCGTGCGGACCGTGCGCGAGCTCGGGTTCGACGAACCGTGGGGCGTCGAGGTCCGGACCCCGGCGCACCGGGCGATGCCCGTCCGCGACGCGCTCCGGACGGCCGTCGCCGCCACCCGCGCGGTGCTCGACGCCGCTGACGCGTTCGGCGCGCCGGCCGCCCCGGCGATGCCCTCGACACCCGCACCGACGTCTGCGGTGGACTTCGAGCCACCGCACACCGGCCGGCACGACCCGACGCACGGAGCCCGCCGTCGGGACGCCGACACAGGGACGCCCGCGTAGATTCCTGGACATGACCGATCAGGCAGCACACGACGACGACCTGCTCCGCCGTTCCCAGGAGTCCATCGACGAGGCCAAGGCCGCCGCGGCCGAGGTGGTCGAACCGGAAGAGGACGAGCTCATCGAAGAGGACGCACCCGTGGCTGACCACGCGGTGCCCACCGACGGCCCTGCGCCCGCGGCCTGACCCCGTCCTGATCCGACAGGATCCCCCCGGACAGACGAGATCGCCGGGCGACCATCGAGGTCGCCCGGCGATTTTTCTCTGCGCCCGCGTGACGAAACGCTCACTCGGCACGTCTCACCAGTGGACCCACCGAGTGTCGCTTCGGCGAGCCCGGTGCGGGGCTTCGTGGTCGGTCTCCCTGAACCGGCTGGTCACGTGCCTCGGCGGCGGTCCGTGCGCTCCCTGATCCAGCGTGCGGGCCGTCGGGTCTGTTCGCTTCTGTCGGTCGCGCCGAGCGGTCAGACGTTCAGGGCTGCCCCGTCAATCGTCGTCTTCGTTAGTCGTCGTCCTCGTCGGCGAGGAAGTCCGCGTACCGGACCTCGGTCTCCGTGGCGGCGCCGCTCGGTTCGACGGTCCGTTGCGACAGGTCGTCCCCCGTGATCGCGACGCGTTCTGCGGCCGTGTAGGGCGGCAGGTACTTGCTCGAGTTCATCCTCGGAGCCCCCTTCGTCCCGGCGAACGTAACAGCCGACGGCCGATCGTGGTCAGCGATGCCGATACTGTCCCCCGCGCAGTCTGCGGACGGGGGACGGATGTTCGCCAGCGGCGGACCCGATGCGCACGCATGTGGGCCCGAAGGCGAGACCCGGGTCAGGTCTCCCGCACGACGTCATCCGGGTCCTTGTCCACGCGCCACCCACGCCAGGACGGCTGCCGGAGCCGTCCGTCGCCGGTCCACTCGGCGAACTCGACCTCACCGACGCGCTTCGGTGTGACCCAGTGCGCATCGCGCGCGTCAGGCCGTGGGACGTCGACGAACGGCGGGGTCTTCCGTTCCAGCGGTGCGAGGACACCGGCGATCTCGTCGAGGTCACGGTCACGGAACCCGGTGCCGACCTTGCCGACGTACTCCAGCCCGTCGGGGCCGGGCACCCCGAGCAGCAGCGACCCGATCCCACCGGCACGCCGACCGCTGCCCGGTTTCCAGCCGCCGACGACGACTTCCTGCGTGGCGTGGTGCTTGAGCTTCAGCCAGGCCTCGGACCGCCGGCCCTCGGCGTACTTCGACGACCGCTTCTTCGCGACCACGCCCTCGAGTCCCTGCTCGCGCGATGCAGCCAGCACCGCGTCGAGGTCGCCCTGCACCGCCGGCGGCACGTCGATCGCACCGCCGGGTTCCACGACCGTCTCGAGTGCCTGTCGCCGGGCGTCGTAGCCGAGCCGCGTGAGCTCGTGCCCGTCCGCCTCGAGCACGTCGAACAGCAGGAACCGCACGGGCGTCGTCTCCTGCGCGCTCCGGACCTCGCGTGCCTTCGTCAGGCCCATGCGGTTCTGGAGCAGCTGGAACGAGGGTCGGCCACGATCGTCGACGGCCACGATCTCACCGTCGAACACGCCGTCCACACCGGCCCGCTCGCCCAGTTCCTGCAGCTCGGGGTACTGGGCCGTCAAGTCGTTGTCGTTGCGGCTGCGCAGGGTCACCGACCCGTCGCGGACCGTCGCCAGCGCGCGCACCCCGTCCCACTTCATCTCGAAGGCCCAGTCCGCCGGATCCAGCCGCGGCTCGCCCTTGGCCAGGGTCGCCTGCATCGTCCGGCGCTCCGACGGCGGGGTCTCGGCGTCCGCGGCCCCGCTGATCCGTCGCTGCCCGGCGCGGTGCGCATCGCCGTGCCCGTCCGACGGCCGGTCCGCCCGTCGCGCCACCGCCGGCCCGGCAGAGCCGGCGCCCTCCGCCAGCCGTTCGGGTTGCTCCTTCGTGCGGTGGATGAGCCAGTTCTTCTCGTCCCCGCCGCCACGGCCGCGGGTGTGCAACAGCGCGAGGCGGCGAGCGCCGCCGGCCCGACCGTGCAGCGTGACGATGACCTCCTGCCCCTCGCGCCACTTCTCGAGCTCGTAGGTGCCGTCGTCCCAGATCGTGACCGTGCCGCCGCCGTACTCGTCCTTCGGGATCGTGCCCTCGAACGCCCCGTACTCGAGCGGGTGGTCCTCGGTCTGCACGGCGAGGTGGTTCTTGCCGGGGTCGGTCGGCTCGCCCTTCGGCAGGGCCCAGCTCACCAGCACCCCGTCGTGTTCGAGCCGGAAGTCGTAGTGGTCGCGGGTGGCGTGGTGCTCCTGGATGACGAAGGTCGGTGTGCCGTCCTTCCGCACGGTGGGTGCACCCTCGGGCACGGGCTCCGGCGTCTTCGAGGCGTCCCGCTTCGCACGGTAGGCGGCGAGCCGGTCACGTGCGGGCTGCTCGGCGTCGTTCGCGCGCTCGGTCCGGTCGCTGTCCCAGTGACCATGGTCGTCGCGTCCGACGGCCAGCGAGGCGGAGGCGACCGGGTGCAGGAAGTCCCCACGGGCCTCCAGGCGTTCGAGGACCTCGTCCAACGTGAGCTGCGCGAGCCCGCGTTCCTCGAGTTCCTTCCAGGTGCGGGGTGCTGCGACCGTCGGCCGCTCGCGGCCGCGCAGCGAGTACGGGGCGATGGTCGTCTTGTTGCCGTTGTTCTGCGACCAGTCGACGAAGACCTTGCCCTTCCGCTCGGCACGGCTCATCGACGACAGCACCAGGTCCGGCAGGTCCGTCTCGAGGGCCTTGGCCAGCTCGTGGGCGACGTCGGAGACCTGCGCGGTCGTCGTTCTGCCGTCGAGAGCCGCGTACAGGTGGATGCCCTTGGAGCCGGACGTCACCGGGTACGGGTCGAGCCCCATACCGTGCAGGATCTCGCGCGCGGCCACGGCGACCTCGACGCACTCGGGCAGCCCCACGCCCTCGCCCGGGTCGAGGTCGAGGACGAGCCGGTCCGGGTTCTGCTGCGCGCCGCGGGTGCCGAACCGCCACTGCGGGACGTGCAGTTCGAGCGCGGCCTGCTGTGCCATCCAGACCAGGGTCGGCAGGTCGTCGACGATCGGGTACTCGTTGTCGTGCTCCGAGTGGTGGATGGTGTGGTGCCGCACCCAGTCGGGAGCCGAGTCGGGCAGGTTCTTCTCGAAGAAGACCTTGCCCTCGACACCGTTGGCCCAGCGCTTCCGGGTCACGGGACGGTCCTTGACGTGCGGGATCATCCACGGCGCGACCCGCTCGTAGTACTCGATCACCCGACCCTTCGTGGTGCCGGTCTCGGGGTAGAGCACCTTGTCGGTGTTCGTGAGCGCGAGCCGCCGGTCGCCCACGAGGACGACGGTCTTGCGCGAGGCGGGACTCACAGCGCCACCCCGGTCGCTCCCGCCACCGTCAGGGTCGTGCCGGACGTGTACGACGACTCGGGCCCGGCCAGGTGGACGTAGGCGCTGCCCAGCTCGACGGGTTGGGCGGGACGGCCGAACGGGGTGTCCTGGCCGTACGCCGCGATCTCGTCGCCCGGGTAGCTGATCGGCTGCAGGGGCGTCCACACCGGGCCGGGCACCACCGTGTTGGCCCGGATGCCCTTGCTCGCGAGCTGTCGCGCGAGCCCGTTCGTGTAGGTGATGATCGCGGCCTTCGTCGCGGCGTAGTCGATCATGCGGTCCTGCGGCTGGTACGCCGACACGGAGCTGGTCGTGACGATCGAGCTGCCCGGCGCCATGTGCGGGACGGCAGCCCGGACGAGCCAGAACAGCGAGTACAGGTTGACCTTCATCGTGCGGTCGAAGTCCGCGGTGCTCTGCGCGGTGATGTCCTCGTGCACCTGCTGGTGACCCGCGACCAGCACGAGCGCGTCCAGGCCGCCGAGCTCGCTCACGGCGTCCTGCACCAGGACGTCGCAGAAGGTCTCGTCCGTCAGGTCGCCGGGCAGCAGCACGGCCTTGCGCCCGAGGTCTCCGATGACGTCGCGGACCTGTTCGAGGTCCTCGCGCTCCTCGGGCAGGGCGTTCAGGGCGACGTCGGCGCCCTCCTTCGCCATCGCGATCGCCGCAGCGCGCCCGATGCCGGAGTCCGCGCCCGTGACGAGCACCCGGTACCCGCGCATCCGCCCGGTGCCCAGGTAGCTCGTCTCGCCGTGATCAGGGGCGGGGTCCATGGCACTCGCCAGCCCGGACCCCTGCTGGGTCTGCGCGGGGAACGGCGGACGGGGGAACTGGTCGCGCGGGTCCTGCTTGTCGAGCTGGCTCATGGGCCCATCGTGCTCGTGTCGGCCTCGCGGCGGTCCAGCGAGCCGGACATCCGTGGAACGATCCCCCGGCCGTCGGACCTGTGGAGGAACCGATGGCTCCGGGCACGCACGCGTGCAGGCGGGCATCATGAGCGCATGAGGTCGATCTGGAAGGGCTCCATCGCGTTCGGGCTCGTCAACGTGCCCATCAAGGTCTACGCGGCCACCGAGACGCACGACGTGTCCCTGCACCAGGTCCACGACGAGGACAAGGGCCGCATCCGGTACAAGCGGGTGTGCGAGTTCGGCCACGAGGTCGAGTACGCGGACATCCAGCGCGCCTACGACGACGGCGACAAGACCGTCGTGCTCACCGCGGACGACTTCAAACAGCTCCCCGAGGAGCAGTCGCACGAGGTCGAGGTGCTCGAGTTCGTGCCCGTCGAACAGGTCGACCCGATGATGTTCGAGAAGACCTACTACCTCGAGCCCGACTCGCGCTCGCCGAAGGCGTACGTGCTGCTGCGCGAGACCCTGGCGAAGACCGACCGCCTGGCGATCGTGCAGTTCACCCTGCGGCAGAAGACGCGGCTCGGGGTGCTCCGGGTGCACGACGAGGTCATCCTGCTGCAGGGGCTGCTCTGGGGTGACGAGGTCCGCGCCGCCGACTTCACGACCCTCGACACGACGGTGAAGGTCAGCGCCAACGAGCTGAAGATGTCGTCCTCGCTCGTCGAGAGCATGTCCACCGACTTCGACCCCGACCGCTACACCGACTCCTACCAGGAGGAACTGCAGCAGCTGATCGACGCCAAGCTCGAGACGGGCGACGACATCGACACCGAGAAGACCTTCGGCGCGCAGGACGACGAGGACGACGACGAGGGCGGTGACGTGCTCGATCTGATGGCCGCCCTGCGTGCGTCCGTCGACAAGAAGCGGACAGGAGGCTCGGGGTCGCGTTCGTCGTCGACCTCACGGTCGTCGTCGGGTTCCGCCTCGGGCACGTCCGGCTCGGGCAGGAAGGCGCCGGCGAAGAAGGCGCCAGCCAAGAAGGCTGCCGACAGTGCGGCCGAGAAGGCTCCCGCGAAGTCGGCACCGAAGAAGGCCACCGCGAAGAAGGCGCCGGCGAAGAAGCCGGCCGCCAAGAAGCAGGCGAGCTGACGGCTCAGGCCGCTGTCGACCCGCCGCCCGCCAACCGTTCCAGCACGGTGAACGCCTCGGCGTGCACGTCGCGCAGGGCGCTCCACCCGGCACCGGTGTCGATCCGCTCCGGGTGCTCGACGGGCACCGCGTACCCGTGTTGTGCCCTCGGCACCGGGTCGCCCGGCAGCCGGAGCTCCTGGGTGAAGGCACCGTTCCCCGCCTCGAAGGTCAGGGTGTGCGACGCGACGTTCCGGCCCCAGTCCGCGGACGGCCACGACATGAACGCGACGTGCCGCATCCCCTCGGCGGGATCGGTCGCCGAGACGTAGCAGCCGTGGTGGTCCTCGCCCGGGGACAGGATCGTGTACGTGCCGTTGTCCCGGTACACGAGCAGCGCCTCGGCGAAGGGCTTCGGCGCGTACATCGCGGTGTACCGCAGGGCGTGCGCGGCGATCGGCGGACCCAGCGGGACCGAGACGGCGTTGGCGGCGGTGTTGACGGACATCACCGACACCGTCGACCATCGAGCTGGACAAGCGGTGCGCTCCGCCGGAGGACTCGTTCAGCCGGCCGACGACCGGTCGTTCGCTCCGTCGGCGTCACGCTCGGTCCGCCGCAGGCCGAAGGGCAGGGCGGTCCACAGTGCCGCCGTGCCCACGAAGACCGCGACCCCGCCGATCACGCCTCCGGCGCCACCGAGCACCACGTCGAAGACGAAGTAGACCGTCCCCGAGAAGAGCAACGCGCTCGCGATGAGTGCGGCGAGCAGGATGACGTTGCCGACTCGGACCAGGTCGTGCTTCTGTCGCTGCCGGAAGACCAGCCGGTGCGTCGCCACGGCCGACAGCGCCACGACGGTCACGACGACGGCGAGGACGACCAGCACGAGGTAGACCGTCTCCTGCCGGTCGGACAGGCTCGTGAAGCGCTGTTGGAACGGCAACGTCAGCAGGAACCCGGCGAGGATCTGTGTCCCGGTCTGCACGATCCGGAGCTCCTGCTGGATGTCGACCCAGTTCCGGTCCCACCGTTCCGTCGGCGTCTCGTGCCGGCCGCGCTCGGTCTCGCTCATACCGCGAACCTACCCACTGGCGCGTCGACGACCGACGAGCTGTGTCACGAGCCGGAAACACGGGTCCGGGACACTGGTCGCATGACTCCACAAGAGCCTGGGAGCCTGCAGTCGTCATCCGAGACCGCAGGCCCGCCCGTCACCGTCTCCGTCACCCGACTGGTCGAACCCGATCGCATCCCCGAGGTCACCCGCTGGGTGCAGTCCGGGGTGAACCTGGCGAACCGCTACCCCGGCTTCCTCGGCTCGGGGTGGGTGCGGTCCACCGCCCTGTCCCGCGAGTGGCACATGCTCTACCGGTTCGCCGACCACGACTCCCTGGCCACGTGGGAGAACTCCGACGACCGGCTGCGCTGGCTCGACCTGGGCCGTGACCTGGTGGTGGAGTCCCGCGTCGAGAAGCGCACCGGCATCGAGGGCTGGTTCGACGTCCCGCAGGACGCCCCGGCCTCGAGCGCTCCCCCGCGGTGGAAGCAGTCCGTGAGCATCTGGCTCGGCTTCTTCCCGGTGAACCTCGCGTTCACCTACCTGACGGCCTGGCTCGTCCCCGCGTTCACGCACGTCGCGATCCTGCCCCGGGTGCTCATCACGACCGTCGTGCTCACACCGATCATGACGTTCTGGGTGCTGCCGTTCGTGACGAAGCTGATCCGTCCGTGGCTGCTCGCTCCGCCGAGGCAGCGACGACAGCGGGCCCGGCAGCCGCGCGGCTAGACCGACTGGCCGCTACGGGTTCCCGAGGACCGACAACTGGTCGAGCCGTTCGAGGATGACGCCCTCGCGCAGCGCCCACGGGCAGATCTCGAGGGCCGGCAGGTCGAAAATGTCCAGGCACGCCTCGGCGACGAGCGCCCCGGGCACCACCTGGTGCGCGCGGCTCGCCGAGACGCCCGGCAGCGCCGCGAGTTCGTCGACCGACATCGTGAGCAGCTCCGGCAGCCGCTGCCGCAGCACGTCGCCGTCGAGGGCGCGGGGCACGAGCGGTCCGGCGGCGGACGGCGCGGCCCCGCAGATCCGGGCGATCGACCGGAACGTCTTCGACGTCGCCACCGCTCGGTCCGGGCGGCCCGAGCGGAGCAGCCGTCCGGCGTCCCGGGCGATCTCCACGCGGATCTCGTGGCGGATGCGGCGGACGTCGTCCTCGGTCGGGGTGCCGGCCGCGAAGTAGGAGCGCGCCAGGCGTGCGGCGCCGATCGGCATCGACCACGCGACGTCCGGTGCCTCGTCGGCACCGCCGGCGATCTCGAGCGAGCCACCGCCGATGTCGAAGACCGCCAGACGACCGGCGGACCACCCGAACCACCGTCGGACGGCCAGGAACGTCAGCCGCGCTTCGTCGCCACCGGACAGGACGGCCAGCTCGACGCCGGTCGAGGCCTCGACGTGGGCGAGCACCTCGTCGGAGTTCACCGCGTCGCGCACGGCCGAGGTGGCGAACGCGAGCATGTCCTCGCAGCCGCGCTCCTCGGCCACGCGGACGGCGTCCGCGACGAACTGCGTCAGCGCGTCGACGCCCTGCGGCGTCACCGCGCCGGCGTCGTCCAGGTGCTCGGCCAGCCGCAGCGGCTGCTTGAACGAGGACGCCGGCAGCGGCGCGGCGCCACCGTGGGCGTCCACCACGAGCAGGTGGCCGGTGTTGGACCCGATGTCGAGGACTCCCACGCGCATGGGGACAACGCTAGTGGCCCGCGCAGTCACCCCACGCCGGGAGGCCCGTCCTACGCCCGCAGGAACGCCTCCAGCTCGGCGGTGGTCGGGTACGAGGCCTGAGCGCCCGGCCCGGTCGCGGCGTACGCCCCGACCCCCACCGCGAACCGGGCCGCGTCGACGAGGGTGTCCCCCTCGGCCAGACGCAGCGCCACCGCCCCCATGAAGGCGTCGCCGCAGCCCGTGGTGTCCACGGGCTCGACCCGGACGGCGTCGATCGACACCGGCTCGGCACCCCCGTCGTGCACGACGCAGCCGGCACCGCCGCGGGTGACGATCGACCGGGCGACGCCGTGGTCACCGAGCGCCGCGGCCTCGTGCTCGTTCACCAGCAGCACGTCGGTCAGTTCGAGGAGCTCGGCCGGCACGGCGCCGAACGGCGACAGGTTCGTGAGCACCGTGACCCCGGCGGCGCGCGCGACCCGTGCGGCGGCGAGGACGACGTCGATCGACACCTCGAGGCAGAGCCCCAGCACCGCGGCGCCGGCGAAGACGTCGGCCGGCACGTCGTCCGGCGTGAGCGTGCCGTTCGCCCCGGCGGAGATCACGATGGTGTTCTCGCCTGCGGCGTCGACCGTGATGACGGCGGTGCCGGTCGCGACGCCCTCCCGGATCGCGACGTGCGTCGTGTCGACACCCGCAGCCGCGACGGAGTCGCGGAGCAGCACACCGTTCCCGTCGTCGCCGACCGCACCGATCATGCGCACCGTGCCCCCGAGCCTCCCGGCAGCCACCGCCTGGTTGGCGGACTTGCCCCCGGGCAGGATCGCGAGGTCGGAGCCCTGCAGGGTCTCACCGGGCTGGGGGAAGCGCGCGGTGCGGACCACCAGGTCCGCGTTCAGCGACCCGACGACGACGATGCTCTCGGTCAACGGACGGTCTCCTTCTGCGGGGCGACGGACGCGGTCTCGGCGCCCTCCGGACGGGGGATGAGGAACGAGATCGCGAGCGCGACGGTCGTGATCGCGGCCCCGAGCAGCATGCCACCGGAGTACCCGGCGGTGCCCGCGGAACCGCCGACGCCGAGCGCGATCTGCAGCGCGGGCAGGACGGCGAAGCTGACCCCGGCGCCCAGGTTGAACGCACCGGCGTTCAGGCCGGGCAGGAACCCGGGGTTCGACTCCGGTGACAGCACGATGCCGAGGCCGTTCAGGATGATGTTGGCGATGCCGGCGTAGGTGATGCCGATCAGCACGGTCGCGGTGACCAGGACGGGCAACGAGTGCACCCCGACGAGCGCCATCAGGACGGTCGAGACGATGCTGCCGATCAGGCCGACGCGTAGGACGGCGCGGTACCCGATGGTCGGGGCGAGGCGACCGGCGAAGGGTCCGACGATCCACCCGACCAGCGCGTACGGGGTGAGGAAGACGAGCGAGGCCAGGTCGGGCTCCATCCCGAAGCCGGCGTCACCGTTCTGCGCGAGGCTCGTGACGAGTCCGTTGACCACGGCGAAGACGCCGGTCATGGTCAGGAACGTCGTCGTCAGCAGCGCCCAGGTGGCACGGCGCTTGAGGAACCGGGTCTCGACCAGCGGCTCCCGCACCCGCGACTCGACGGCCCAGAACACGGCGAAGGCGACGAGCGCGACGACGACGCCACCGACCACGAGCACCGGGTTCGCGGCGCCGATCTTGCCGGCCTCGTTGAACGCCGTGAGCAGCGCACCGACGCTCACCACGAGGGGCACGACGCCGACCCAGTCCATCCGGGTACCGGCGGAGGGCTTCGACTCGACACCCCAGACGGCGACGAGTGCCAGCGCGATCACGGTGACGACGGCGATGACCCAGAAGATCCCGCGGAACCCGAAGTTCGTCGCGATCCACCCGCCGGCCAGCGCGTCGACGCCCGCGATGCCACCGTTCACCGCGGTGAGCAGCCCGAGGGCGGCGCCGTAGCGCTTCGGGTCGCTGATCTCGTTGCGCAGGACGAGCAGACAGATCGGGACGACTGGACCGGTGACGCCCTGGATGATGCGACCGGCGAACAGCATCGGCACGTTCACCGCGAGCGCGGCGACGATGCTGCCGACCAGCATCACGGCGAGCATGCCGATCAGCACGCGCTTGCGGCCGACGATGTCGGACAACCGCGGCAGGAACAGCGAGAACAGCGCCGCGAGGGTGAAGTACAGGGTCTGCGACAGGCCGATGGTGGCGTCGTCCGTGTGCAGCTCGCGCGCCATCGTGACGAGGGCGGGGCTCAGCATGCTCGCGTTCAGCTGGAACGCGATGCACGCGGCGAGGAGTGCGGCGGTGAGGGCGCCGATCGACTTCTTCGTCGAGGTGGTGGTCATGGGGGTTCAGCGCTCCGGGGTCATGGTGATGCCGGCTTCGACGGCGTCGGCGGCGGCACGTGGGGTCCAGCCGGTGTCGGCCGTCTCCCCGATGCGCTCGAGGGCGTCGACGACGAGATCCCAGAAGCGGCCGTGGTCGAGCTCCATCGCGGCGCTCGTGCGGCAGTCCTCGGGTGCGGGGGCGCGGAAGTCGGCGACGGTCATACCGAGCGTCAGCGCGCCCTGGGTCTCGACGTGGATCGGGACCTTCACGGCACGGACGATCGTGGGGTCGATGACGTAGGCGACGGCGCAGGGGTCGTGGACCGGCGGGGCGTCGAAGCCCTGGGCGTCCTTGTAGGTCTGGCCGAAGAAGTCGAGCAGCTCGCCGACGAACGCGGCGGGGGCGGTGCCGACGCCGGCGATGCGCGCGGCGACCTCGGGGGTGGCCAGGGCCTGGTGCGTCAGGTCGAGGCCGACCATCACGACGTCCCAGCCGGCCTCGAACACGATGGCCGCGGCCTCGGGGTCGATGACGATGTTGAACTCGGCGACCGGGCTCCAGTTGCCGACGTGCACGCCGCCGCCCATGAGCACGACCTGCTTGACGCGTTCGACGATGCGGGGCTCCTTGCGGGCCGCGAGGGCGATGTTCGTCAGGCCGCCGGTCGGCACGAGGGTGACCGTGCCGGGCTCGTGCGCCATCACGGTGTCGATGATCAGGTCGACGGCGTGGCGCTCGTCGAGGTCGAACGACGGCTCGGGGAGCATCGGGCCGTCCAGGCCGCTCTCGCCGTGGATGTCCGGCGCGACCTCGATCTGGCGCAGCAGCGGGCGGGCGGCACCGGCAGCGAACGGCACCCCGGTGATGCCGGCGATGCGGGCGACGGCCAGGGCGTTGCGGGTGACCTTCGGCAGGGTCTGGTTGCCGACGACGGTGGTCACCGCGAGCAGGTCGATCGCCGGGCTGCCGTGGGCGAGCAGGAGCGCCACGGCGTCGTCGTGGCCGGGGTCGCAGTCGAGGATGATCTTCGCGGCGGGCTGGGTCGCATCGGGCACGCTGGGCGCTCCACTTCTTCGGGGAATCGAGGTGAGTGCTCGACGTGGTGGGGATCCACGGGCCGGCAGAGCGCTGGCGACATGGCGCGTCAAGCGTTTGACATCGAAACACGTCAAGCGCTTGACGTCAAGTTCGACCACCGCGCTCGCTAGCATCGACGAGTGCCCTCCCCCGCCGCCCCGAGCCGTCGTGTGACCGCTGCGATGGTGGCCGAGCGTGCGGGCACGAGCATCGCCACGGTCTCCCTCGTCGTGAACGGCAAGGACCGCGGGCGGGTCTCCGCCCCCATCGCCGCGCGGGTCCGCGACGCCGTGGAGGACCTCGGCTACGTCGTCGACCACGCTGCCAGCTCCCTGGCCCGTGGCAGCGGTGACCTCGTCGTGTTCATCGCCCCCGACCTGTCGAACCCGTTCTTCGCGGAGGTCATCCGTGGCGTCCGCGACACGTTGGGCGACCGGTTCCAGCTCGTGCTCTCCGTCACCGAGCGGGGCGCGCAGCCCGTCGCGGCCGACGTCCGGCGCTTCGAACGGCTGCGGCCGGCCGGCATCCTGGTCGATGCCCCCGCCGTCGACGAGCAGATGTCGGCGAGCGTCCCCGTGGTGCTGCTCGACGCCCCCGGAGGCCCCGAGGCCGTCAACTACGACCTCTCCACCGGTGTGCACGACCTCGTCGCCCACCTGCACGCCCAGGGGCACCGGCACGTGGGCTACCTCGACGGCACCTCGCGGGCGGCGACGTTCGGCGTGCGCCGCGAGCTGTTCGAGCAGGCCTGCGCGGACGCCGGCATCACGGTGTCCGAGGTCACCGCCCGCGCCGACCTGACCGTGGAGGCCGCGGCCTCGGCGACCGAGCACGTCATCGAGGCCTGGCAGGACGACGACGTCACCGCCGTCGTCGCGGCCGCGGACACCCTGGCCTACGGAGTGCTGCGGGTCGCCGGCGCGCTCGGCATCGCCGTCCCCGGTGCGCTCGCGGTCGCGGGCTTCGACGACCTGCCGTCGTCGTCGGTCACCGCCCCGGCCCTGACGAGCGTGGCGCTGCCCGGCGCCGACCTCGGCCGGGCTGCGGCGCTGCGGCTCCTCGCGATGCTCGACGGCACGGCCGCGGAGGCCGCAGCCCTGCCGACGCGGCTCGTGCCGCGCGCGAGCACCGGGGCGTAGCGCCCCACGCTGGCGCAGCCGGTCCAGTCCGGCCCGGTCCTGCCCGGTCCGGCACGCGGAAGCGACGCTGCTCCCCGAGGCGCTCACGTCATCTCCACGGAAGCGACAGTGCGCCGCCGATGTTCCGCGGCAGTCTGTCGCTTTCGCGATGCGGGTGCCGCCGCACTCGGCCGCGGCGGTGGGGCACGCCACGACGGACGGGAGGCCCGGTGCCAGCTGGCCCCGAGCCTCCCGTCCGCGCACGGTACCGACCACACCGCCGAGGCGACAGACCCCTCCCGTCGCGCACCATCGCCGACGCGGAAGCGACAGATGTCCGCGGACGTTCCGCGCAGATCTGTCGCTTTCGCGAGGCGGGCTACTGCTGCGTGCGGTCCGCGGACTCGACCGGCTGCGCGTGCTCCGCACGCGCCGCGCGCTGGGCGCGCTCGAGCTCGTCGGCCTCGTCGCCGCCGACGGCCTCGCCACGGGCGACCATGCCGGCCGTGTCGGACAGCGTGATCTGCGGCAGGAACAGGGCGAGCAGGAACGCCACGGCGATGAACGGCAGCAGGTACCAGAACACCGGTGCGAGCGAGTCTGCGTAGGCGTTCACGATGCCGTCCTGCACCGCCTCGGGCAGCTTCGCAACCGTCGCGGGGTCGATGCTGCCCGCCGACGACGCCGCATCCGTCGCCGACCCACCGGCACCGCGGAACACGTCCGTCAGCGACGTGGTGAGCCGCGCGGTGAAGAGCGCACCGAAGACGGCGGTGCCGAGGGAGGCGCCGACCTCACGGAAGTAGTTGTTCGTCGAGGTGGCGGTACCGACCTGCTCGGCTGGCACGGCGTTCTGTGCAACGAGCACGACCACCTGCATGATCAGGCCGAGCCCCGCACCGAAGACGAACAGGTACGCGCAGATGAGCCAGATCGGGGTGTCCGCCGCCAGCTGGGTCATCGCGAGCATCGCGATGGCCACCAGGACGGTGCCGACGATCGGGAACATCCGGTAGCGCCCGGTCTTCGTGATGAGGACACCCGATGCGATCGACGTGCCGATCAGGCCGGCCATCATCGGCAGCATCAGCAGGCCGGAGACCGCCGCCGAGGTGCCCGAGGCCATCTGCAGGAACGTCGGGACGAAGCCGATCGCGGCGAACATGCCGATGCCGAGTACGAGGCCGATGCCGGTGGCCAGCAGGAAGGTGCGGTTGCGGAAGAACGACAGCGGGAGCACCGGGTCCTGTGCACGGGACTCGACGAACACCAGGAGCGCTGCCGAGACGACGAGACCGGCGAACCAGGCCCAGGTCTCGGGGGCGTCCCAGCCGTGGTCCTTGCTGCCGCCGAACTCCGAGAAGAACACCAGGCACGTGGTCGCGGCGGACATGAACAGCACGCCGAGGACGTCGATCCGCTTCGTCGCCTTCTTGTTCGGCAGGGTCAGCGCGAACCACGCCACGAAGAACGCCGCGATGCCGACCGGGATGTTGATGTAGAACGCCCAGTTCCAGGTGAGGTGGTCCACGAAGAACCCACCGAGCAGCGGGCCACCGATGGCGGACAGGCCGAAGATCGCACCGAGCGGGCCGAGGTACTTGCCGCGCTGCGAGGCCGGCACGATGTCCGCGATGATCGCCTGCGACAGGATCATCAGCCCGCCGCCGCCGAGCCCCTGCATCGCGCGGAACGCCACGAGCTGCGTGAAGTCCGTGGCGAACGCGCAACCGGCCGACGCGATGGTGAACAGCGCGATCGCGATGAGGAACAGGTTGCGGCGCCCGAGGACGTCGCCGAACTTGCCGTAGACGGGCATCACGATGGTGGAGGCGAGCAGGTACCCGGTGGTCAGCCAGGCCTGGTGGGCGACACCGCCGAGCTCGCCGACGATGGTCGGCATCGCGGTGGAGACGATGGTCTGGTCGAGGCTGGAGAGCAGCATCCCCGCGATCAGGGCGGAGAAGATGATCCAGATGCGACGCTGCGTGAGGAGCAGCGGGCCGTCGGAGCCTGGGCGGGCACGCTTGGTGGTGCCCGGCGCGGTGGCGCTCATGTGGTGTGTTCCCGTTCGGTCGTGGTGACCGCCCTGAGCAGGCGGAGGTTCTCGGTGAGCAGGGCGTCGAACGTCGGCCCGGTGGTCTCGTCGAAGGCGTCGTCGAAGTACGTCTCCGCCGTCACCTTCGCGAGCGCCGCGGCCGCCTCGGTCACCAGGCGCGCGCGACGGTCGGCCGGGTCGTCCCAGCCGAACCGGGTGCGGACCGCCGCGGTGATGCGGCCGAGCTGCGCGTCGGTGGCGGACAGGAACCGCGCGACGAGCGCGGGCTCCCGCTCGAAGACGCCGCGGACGAGGACCTCGTCCGCGCGGTCGATGCCGACGCGTCGCAGCTGATCGACCGCGAGCGCGACGATCGAGTCGAGTGGGTCGAGGTCGCCGGGGACGATCCCGCCGGCGGCGTAGGCGTCGATCGCCTCGACGTCGGCGTTGAGCTCGATGCCGAGCACGGCGTCGTCCTTCGACCCGAAGTGGTTGAAGAACGTGCGGCGCGACACCCCGACGGTCTCGCAGAGCTGCTCGATCGTGAAGCCGTGCAGCCCGTGTTCGACCGTCGCCCGACGTGCCTCGACGATCATGCGTCGGCGCAGCGCGCGGGTGCGTTCGGTGGTGCTCACCGAGCAAGAATTGCACTCTCCCGCTGAAAGTGCAATACGGGACGGGGTCGGGCTACAGGGCCTTCTCGAAGCAGAACGACCACGGCATGGTTGCCGCGTAGGGCTCGTAGACCGCGATCTGGTCCCAGCCGGTCTTGCGGTAGAGCGCCACGGCGTCGGGCTGCTTGTCGCCGGTCTGCAGGATGAGCCGCGGCGCGCCGAGTTCACGGCCGACCCGCTCGCACTCGTCGAGCAGCGCGGTGGCCGCGCCCTTGCCGCGTGCCGAGGCCAGCACGATGAGCCGCTTCAGTTCGACCTCGTCACCCAGACGCCGGACGGCGATGTGCCCGACCGGCTCACCGGACTCGTCCACGGCCAGGATCGACGTGACGACGGTCGACGGGTCGACGCTCAGCGCACGACCCCGCTCGGCGGTGACCGCCGGGTCCTCGCCGGCGTTCGCCGCCCCGTAGCGTTCGTGCATCTCGTCGTCCATGCGGGCGCGGAGCACCACGCTGCGGGGGTCGTCCCAGGACACGCGTTCGATCGTGATCACGAACGTCGATCCTGGCACGGGCGACCGACGGTGCGGAAACCGAGGCGCCCGACGGCGCGGGAACCGAGGCGCCCGTCAGGCGCGACCGGCACCGCCCGTCAGGCGTGCTGACCGAGCGCCGCGATCGGGCCCTCGCCGGCGCGGAACGCCGCGAGCACGGCCGCCGCGTCGTCGTACACCTCGGCCGCTCCGGCACCGCGGAGCTCGTCACCGCCGATGCCGCCGGTCATCACGCCGACGCACCGGACCCCCACCTTGCCGGCGGACTCGACGTCCCACATGGCGTCCCCGACCATCACGGCGTCGTCGGCGGAGACCCCGGCCTTGTCGAGCGCGACCCGGATGATGCCGGGGTCCGGCTTCGCCTGCTCGACGTCCTCGGAGCTCGTCTCGGCGGTGACCCACCCACCCGCGTCGAGCAGTTCGCGCAGGCGGGCGAGTTCGTGCTCGGGCGCACTGGTCGCCAGGACCACGGCGTGCCCGGCCTCGGCGACGGCCTGCAGGAGTTCGCGCGCACCCGGCAACAGCCGGAGCCGTGGCATCTGCTCGGCGTAGTAGGCGGTGTGGAACTGCTTCGCGGTGTCGCGGGTCTCCTGGGACGCGTCCGGCAGCAGCGTCTCGAGCAGCTTCGCCGAGTCCATCCCGATCGCGCGGTGGATCCGCCAGGCGTCGACGGACTCCCCCGCCGCCAGGAACGCCCGCCACCATGCGTCGATGTGCGCGTAGTTCGAGTCGGCGAGGGTGCCGTCGATGTCGAAGAGGACTGCTGTGGTGGGTGCGTCGGCCATCCGTCCATGCTGCTCGGGAGGCCCGGATCGCCTCCCAGGGGCGTCCCACGTCCGTCAGACGGTGATCGTCTCCCCCGCCGGCAGGATCAGGACGGGCACCGGCCCGAGACCGTCCGGGCCGAGGAAGCGCGCGGCGGACTGCTGGCCGAGCTCGCTCAGCATCGCCTCGTGGATCTGCACGGCCCGCTCCGGTGCCACGGCTCGCACGTAGTCGACGGCCTGGGCGGTGTTCGTCCACGGCCCGCTCGTCGGCAGGAGCAGGGTCGACACCGGGACACCCGGCTCGAGGTACGCGTCGCCCGGGTGGAACACGGCGTCGCCCACCAGGTAGCCGACGTTCGCGGTGGACGGGATGTCGGGGTGGATGACCGCGTGCTGCTCGCCGAACACCTGGACGGAGAACGGCCCGACGGTGATCGTGTCGCCGGCCTGCACCGCTGCGACCCGGCCGTGGTGTTCGCCGAGCTGCTCGACGACGGTCTCCGGACCGCGGATGACGAGGTCCGGGTTCGCGGCGAGCCCCGCGCGGAGGGCGTCGATGTCGAAGTGGTCGGGGTGGTCGTGCGTGACGAGGACGCCCGCGGCTCCGCGGACGAGGTCGACGGCCTCGGGCGTGAACACGCCGGGGTCGATGACGAGGGTGACGCCGTCCTGCTCGAGGACGACGGTGGCGTGGTTGTACTTCGTCAACTCCATGCAGACAACTGTACAGCCGTGTTGTACTTCTATGGCTGCCCGGAAGGTGAGGGGTCGCTCAGTCAGCGCGACGCGCGACCCGCTCGAACAGCTCGGGCAGGCGGCGCAGCAGGGCGCGCTCCTCGGCGTCGGTCTCCTCGCGGATCGCGTCGGCCAGCCAGTCCGTGCGGGCGTCCATGTCACGCTGCAGCGCGGCCCGGCCGGCGTCCGTGATCCGGATGACCGACGCCCGGCGGTCGGTGTCCGACACCGTCCGGTCGACGTACCCGAGCTCGGCCAGTTCGCCGACCGTGCGGGACTGCCCCTGGTGCTTCACGCCTCGGCGGCGCGCGAGTTCCGCGATCGTCATCGAGCCCTCGCGGTGCAGGAACCCGAGGGTGGTGGTGTGTGTGGCCGGCAGCGCGTCCGCGTCGCGTCGTGCGGCACGCACGACCCGGCCGATGGACTGTCGGAGCTCCGCAGCGAGCTCGTCGATCGGATCCATGACCGGAACGCTACCGCGTGACGGACTGGAGGCCCGTGGCGATGTCGCCACGGGCCTCCAGTCCGTCATCGGGTTCCGCTCAGCTGCTGCGGACGTCGTCCGCCGCACCCTGCGCGTTGTCCTTGACGTCGGACGCGGCCCCCTGCGCCTCGTCCTTGACCGTCTGCGCGGCGTCCTGCGCGGTCCCCTTGAGGTCCTGCGCGTGCTCCTTCGCCACGTCGCCGAGCTGCGAGCCGACGTCCTTCGCCTGCTCCTTGACCTCGTCGACGAGCGGCGCCGCCTTGTCCTTCAGCTCACCGGCGAGTTCTTCTTCCTTGTCCGTGGTGGGCAGGAGCGACGACACGAGCCAACCGGCACCGAACGCGATGAGGCCGACGGCAAGAGGGTTGCCCTTGGCCTTCTCGACGCCCTTCTGCGCGACGTCCTTCGCCTGGCCGGTCGCGCCCGAGGCGGAACCGGAGGCGCTCGAGCGGGCCGACTGGGCCGCGCCCATCACGGACTCGCGGACGTCCTGGAACCGGCCCTTCACCTTCTCGCTCTGGCGGTGGGCGATGGACGACGGGCTGACCTTGTCGGCGAGGGCGTCGACGTCGGAGCCGAGTTCGCCGCGGGTGCGCTCGATGTCGGCGCGGATCTCGTCTGGGGTGCTCATGGCTTCCTCCCGGTGTTGGGCTTGAGTGTCTCGGGGACTTCCTTGGCGGTCTCGACCGTCTGCGGGGCGCCCTTGATCTCCTTGATCTCCTTGCGCCCGCGGACGGCCAGGATCGCGGCGACGATCGCGTAGACGACCGCGATGATCAGGGCGGACCAGGCGTTGCCGATCAGGTAACCGAGGCCCCACCACGCGGCGATCGACAGGAACAGCAGGGCGAACACGGCGGTGAGTCCGGCGCCGCCGAACATCCCGCCCGCCTTGCCGGCCTTCTTCGCGGAGTCGGTCAGCTCGGCCTTCGCGAGGGCGACCTCCTGCCGGAACAGGCTGGAGAGGTCACGCGACACGTCGGACAGCAGCTCACCGAGCGGTGTGGTCGCAGCGCGCTCCTCGGGCGTCGGTTCGCCCAGGGGTGCCGCGCCGGGGAAGGACTGGCTCATACGCCACTCCCCGATCCGGTGGTGCCGTCGCCGGCCTCCTTCTCGTGCTTGACCTCGGTCGCGAGCGCCTTGGTCAGGCGTCCGGCCAGCAGGCCCGCGCCCGCGGCGATCGCGATGAAGGTGCCGGGGCGCTTCGCGGCGAAGGTCTTCACCTCGTCGAGCAGGGAGCCCGGGTCGCGGTTCTCGAGGAACCCGGCGGCCGAGGTCGCGCGGCCCGACAAGTCGCGGACGACCTTCGAGGCGACGCCCTGCTCGTCGTCGTTCTCGGCCATGCGACCGAGCTGCTCGCCGAGGGAGCGGAGTCCGCCGGCAGCGCGCTGCTGCTGCTCGCCGGCCTGCTGCTTGAGGTTCTCGGACGCCTGGCCGTAGAGCTGCTTGGCGTGGTCGGTCGCCTCGGAGGCGACCTTCGATGCCTGCTCCTTGGCGGTGCCCGCGACGTTCGCGGCCTTCTCCTTGGCGTCGCCGGCGACGTCCTGCGCGGCACCCTTCGCCGCGTCGGCCTTGCCCGAGCCGCTGCCCGAGTCACTGCCCGAGCCGCTGGCGTTGCCGGTGCTGCCGGCGGATGCGGCGGACGGGACGGCGGGGAGCTGCTCGTCGGCCGGGACGGCGTCGAGGGGTGCGTCGAACGGCACCTCGGCGGCGCTGTCGCCGTACGGGTCGTAGGTCTGCGGCGCACCGGGATCTGCGGGTCGCGCGGCGGGGGTACCGCTGGCGTACGACGGCACGGTCACGCCGGGGGCGACCTCGTGGCCCTCGGAGGCTGCGGTGCGGTCGTGGATGGGCGTCCCGGAGTCGTTCCCGGGTGGGTTCGTGGTCATGGTCGGCCTTCCGGTAGTCGTCACCCCCGGCGTGCACCGGGGTGTGTCGCCACCGAACGTGCGCGCTGCCCTCTGGGCCAGGACCCAGGAATGCCGGGAAACGCGGTCCGGCAATCCGCACAGGCGACAGCCGGTTGGATCGACGGATGCCCCGTGTCTCGGTCGTGATCCCCGTGCGGGACGATGCCGTGCACCTGCGGCGGTGCCTCGCCGCCCTCGCGGCCCAGACCCGGCCGGCCGACGAGGTCGTCGTGGTCGACAACGGCAGCTCCGACGACAGCGCGTCGATCGCCCGGGACGCCGGGGCGGTCGTGCTCACGGAGCCGGTGCGCGGGATCGCCAGAGCCTCGGCGCGCGGCTACGACCGTGCGTCCGGCGACGTCGTCGTGCGGCTCGACGCCGACTCCGTCCCACCGCCGTCCTGGATCGCCGACGCGATCCGGCTGTTGGCAGACCCCGAGGTCGTCGCGGTCACCGGTCCGGGCCGACCCCGGGGCGGTGGCCCCGTGGTGCGACGACTGTGGGACGCCGTGTACATGGGCCCGTACTTCGTCCTGATGTGGAGCGCGCTCGGGCACCCGCCGTTGTTCGGGTCCGCGATGGCGATGCGCCGGTCGACCTGGGCCGCGATCGGCGGGCGAGCGCACCGTGACGACGCCGAGGTGCACGATGACGTCGACCTGAGCATGCAGCTCGACCCGGCGTGGCGGGTGGTGGCCGACCCCGTGCTCGCGGTGCAGGTGTCCGCGCGACCGTTGTCGGGCCTCCCGTCCGTCTGGGTGCGGACGCGACGTGCCTTCCACACGTTCCGTGTGAACGGCCGGCGGGCGAACCCGGTGCGCCGGTGGGCACGACGGCTGCGGTCGCGGTCGCGGCGGTGGTGGCGCAGCCGCTGACCGGCCGGGTCGGGGGACAACGAATCGGTGACGGTCCCTGCCACCGCGACCCCCGGTCGGTATGTTCGTGAGTGACAGTCACGACCTGACGCGACCGGATGAAGGGGAACCATGCGCCACACGATCACGTTCACTGCCCTGCTGGCTGCGGGCCTCGCGCTGAGCGGCTGCGCGCAGGCCGGACCGGCCGGACCGGCCAGCGCCACCGCGACCACCGCGGCCGACCCGACGACGGCACCGACCCCGACCGACACCACGACCGCGCCGAGCCCCGCCGACACCGGGGCCCCGAGCGACGACACCGTCACCGTCCCGGCCAGCTGCACCGACCTGATCACTCCCGGCAAGTGGGACGAGGAATTCGCATCGGCACCGCTCAACGACCCCTCGGTCGTCGGCGACCCGATCGCGATCCCGAAGAGCGCGTTCACCCCGGCGCTGCAGGGCGACGGCGGGCGGCTGTACTGCGTGTGGGCGGAACCGCAGGCCGACGTCTCGTACCTGTCCATCGCGGTCGACGCCGTCGACCCGGCCGCAGCCCGCGACGCACTCGACCAGCTCAGCGCGAAGGGCTACGACTGCGGCGACGGGTCCGACGGGTACCTGTGCCAGAAGGTCTCGAAGAACTCGCAGTACCCGGTCACGGACGGCGACACGTACTTCACGCGGGGCGACATCGGCATCCACGTCCAGCAGTCGAACGTCGAGACGACCGATCTGCTCGACGACGTCGTGGCGCACGTCTTCGCGGACTGACGCTGCAGGTCACCGGGCGGGTCGAGACCGCACGTGCGCTCGTTCGCCCTGCGGCCCGTACAGGCACAGCACCTCGGTGACGGAGTCGGTCACGTTGCCCATCCAGTGCGGGGTGTGGGTGTCGAACTCGGCGACCTCACCGGGACCGAGGTCGAGGTCGTGCTCACCCAGCACCAGCCGGAGCCGGCCGGACAGCACGTAGAGCCACTCGTAGCCCTCGTGTGTCTTGAGCGACGGTTCCCCGCCCGGCGTGTTCGGCGGGAACAGCTGCTTGAACGAGCGCACCCCACCCGTCCGCTCGGTCAGCGGCACGACCACACGGCCACCGTGCACCTCGGGCTTCATGTGCACGCGCGGGTCGCCGGTCTGCGGTGCGCCGACCAGGTCGTCGAGGGGCACCTGGTACGCCCGAGCGAGGGGCAGCAGCAGTTCCAGCGTGGGCTTCCGCTGGCCGGACTCGAGCCGCGACAGGGTGCTCACCGAGATCCCCGTCTCCTCGGACAGTGCCGCGAGCGTGACGTCGCGGTGGGCGCGCAGCGCGCGGAGTCGGGGGCCGACCCCGTCGACGACGTCGGCCGTCGTGCGCGGGGCGACCGGTCCCCGGGTGCGGTGTGCCATGCGGGACATGTTGCCACACCGGCAAACGTCGTTGCTGTTCCCTCGTGACCGGCCGCATGATCAGCGCATGTCCGAACACTTCGACGTCATCGTCATCGGCGGCTCGGCCGCCGGCCTCTCCGCCGCCCTGATCCTCGGCCGTTCGCGGCGCTCGGTGCTCGTCGTCGACTCCGGCGAGCCCCGCAACGCCCCGGCGGCCGGCGCGCACAACTACCTCGGCCACGAGGGCGTCGCGCCCGCCGAACTGATCCGCATCGGTCGCGACGAGGTCGCCGCCTACGGCGTCCAGGTCACGGCCGGGAGGGTCGTGGCCACGTCCACCACGACCGGTGACGGTCACGACCCGGTCGGCTTCTCGGTCACGCTGGACTCGGGCGCGGTCGTCACGGCCCGCAGACTGGTCGTCGCCTCCGGCGCCGTGGACGTCCTGCCCGAGGTCCCGGGCCTGGCCGAACAGTGGGGGCGCGGGGTCGTGCACTGCCCGTTCTGCCACGGGTGGGAGACCCGCGACCAGCGGATCGGGGTCCTCGTCACGACACCGAACGCCGCACACCACGCGCTCATGTTCCGGGCGCTGAGTGATCGGGTGACCGCGTTCCTGACCGATCCGGCGCTGATGGACGACACCGCTCTGGCTGGTTTGGCCGCCCGCGGCATCTCGGTCGTCGAGGGCCCGGTCGCCGAAGTGGTCTCCGACGGCGACCGGCTGACCGGGGTCCGACTCGGCGACGGTTCGTTCGTCGAGCTCGATGCCCTGGCCACGGCGAGCCGGCCCGAGGCGCGGGTGGGCTTCCTGTCCGGGCTGGGCCTCGCCGCGACCGACCAGTTCATGGGCGACCACCGGTTCGCGACCGCGCTGACCGTGGACGCCGCCGGGCAGACCGTCGCTCGTGGGGTCTACGCTGCCGGCAACGTGACGGCCCCGATGGCGACGGTCATCGCGTCGGCGGCTGCCGGTACCCAGACGGGCGCGGCGGTGCACGGCGACCTGGTGCAGGCGGACCTGGCGGCGGCGCTGGACGGGGCTGGCGTCGGCTCTGGTGCTGGCGCGGGCGCCGGTCAGCCGACGCGGTAGCCGGCCTGCGCGGCCAGCAGCGGCGCGAGCGTGTACAGCTGGTCCGCGCCGATCGTGGCCCCGCGGAACCCCTCGAGCCGCTCGACCCGATCGAGGTCCGCTCCGCGCAGGTCCACGTGGTCGATGCGGGTGTTCGACCCCTCGGCGGCGCGGAGGCTGCTGCCGTCGAACGACACCCGCAGCAGCTTCGCGTCGGCGATGTCGAGCTCGTCGATGACGCAGTCGCGGAACACCACGTCGGTGATCGTCGAGCCGCGCAGGTTCACGAACCCGAACTTCATGCCGACGAACTCGACGCCGTTCAGCCCGGAGTCGTACAGCTCCGCCGAGCCGACCCGGCCGCCGGCGACCCGGACCTCGCGCCACGAACTACTCGACGCCCGCAGGATCGGGGCGTCGAGCGAGTCGATGATCGAGTCACGGACCCGGAGCCCACGGAAGTCCGCGTCGTCGCCCCGGAACGTGTCGATGACGCACTCCTCGATCTCCAGGTCGGGCAGTCGCTCGCCCGCCAGGTCGAGGACGTCGATGCGCTTGCCCTCGATGCGGTCCCCCGTCAGGACGTCACCGGGAGCTGGCGCCCAGTCCTCGAGGTTCGTCGGTTCGGTCAGGGTGATGCGCGGGGCGTCGGTGCCGGAGGAGCGTGCCATGCCCCCAGTCTGGCGGTGACCGCCGACCCCGCGGCTCACGACCGTGGTCGGGTGAGGACACTGTCCAGCCGGTAGTCCTTCGCCGGACCGCGCGCTTCCCACCGCACCGTCCAACGGTCTTCGTCGCCGTCGAAGGCCCCCGTGTAGTCGTCCGGAGCGCAGGCGTGGGCGACGCTCGTGCCCCACACCCAGTCGTGGAAGACCCGACCGTCGGAGAAGTGCACGGTCCAGCCGCCGGTACTCGTCCGCCGCAGGACGAGGGTCCGGGACACGGGCGTCGCCCGGCCGTCGAACGTCATCACGCCGGACTCGTCCCAGCGCACCTCGTCGTCACCGACCCGGGTCAATGTGGTGGTCCCGGTGACGGTCCCCGCGGCCCCGGCACGGTGGTCGTGCACGGTGCGGTCGAGGTCCCACACCCCGAGCAGGTCCGTCGGTAGCAGCACCCGCCCAGGCTAGCCGCGCAGGGCCTCTGCCCGCGCGGCTCGGCGCTCGTCGTCGGTGATGACGCCGCGGGCGTGCAGCTCGTCGAGTTCGAGGAGCCGCTGCTCCGGCGAGCTCCGGCGGGCGCCGTGGGGACGCCTGCTGCGGACGACCGCGATGCACACGGCGACGATGACCGCGATGACGATGAGCACCATCAGCAGGGTCCAGACGAGGTCGTAGACCGGCGGGATCAGGGGATTGCGCACTTCTTCGGAGGCGATCATCATCCGCGCAGGGCCTCGGCTCGGGCGCTGCGGTGCTCCTCGTCGGAGATCACGCCGCGCGCGTGCAGGTCGTCGAGCTCGGCGAGGCGCTGTTCGAGCGGCTTGTCCGGTGCGAACGTGCGGCTCTGCATCGCCTGGTACGCGATGTCCTCCTGCATGGTGAGCGGGTTCTGACCACGGTCGGCCATCCGCTTGCCCCGGTAGAGCGCGAGGATGACGATCGTCAGGGTCGTGAGGATCGCCAACGCCGCGACGACCCCGAACGCGATGCCGAACCAACCGTCGAACAGGTCGGGCATCCCCGACTCCCCCGGACCCTCGAGCTCACTGAACGCGGACCAACTGAGCACCATCGCACTCCCCCTTCTCACAACGACGAGCGAAGCGTAGCGCGTGACGGGGAACACGAGCGGGCGTTCCTTCCCAGAACGCCCGCGATGCAATGTCCAAATGGGCGTAACTGGTCAGAACTTCCGACCCGGTACGTCCGAAACAACCCGGTACGCCCGAGAGCACCCGGTACACCCAGAGCGTCCCCGCAACCCCGGCCAGCCCGCTCAGCCGCGCAGCGGCCTCGACCCCGGAACGTTCGCACCGTCCGCGAACCCGGCCACGAGTGCACGCAACGCTTCTTCGGAGGTGTGTCGGGCCTCCCATCCGAGCACCGACCGGGCGCGGTCGGTCCGCATGATCGGCACGCCCGCCGCGATGTCGATCCACCCGGCATCCGTCGGCTGCAACCGCAGCCGCCACGTCACCGTCACGATCCCGCGCAGCAGGCGCAGCGGGATCCGCACGGCACCGAGCATGCCGAAGGCCCGGGCCAGTCGCGGCGGGTTGAGCACCGGCGACGCGGCGATGTTGAACGCTCCAGCTGCCCGTCGGTCGACCGCACGCCAGAAGGCGTCGGCGACGTCGTCGGCGTGCACGGCCTGGAACACGAACGGGTACGGCAGCGGCAGCACGAGCCAGCGGATCCACCGCACGATCGACATCGGCACCAGGTGTCCGAGGAACAGCCCACGGATCTCGGCGGCGGCCTCCCGCTGGAAGATCAGCCCCGGGCGCAGCCGGGTGACGGTCACGGAGGGGTGGGCGGTCTCGAACGCGTCCATCGCCGCCTCGTTGGCGGCTTTGTGGATCGAGTAGGTCGCCGTCGGGATGCCGTCGGCGGGCCAGGTCTCGTCCACCGGGGTGTGCTTGCCGGCGACGTCCACCCCGCGGTAGGCACCCACCGACGACGAGACGACGATCTGGGGCACCTCGGCGCGCGCGACGGCCGCCAGGACGTTCGCCGTCCCCGTCACGTTCGTGCGGTGCTGCGCGGGGATGTCGTGCGTCGGCTGGAGCGCCCACGCCAGGTGGATGACGGCGTCGGCGCCCTGGAACACGGCCGTGAGCTGGTCGACGGCGTCCGCGTCGCCGACGTCCACGGCGTGCCAGACGGCGGCGGCGTACGGTTCCGCGCGCAGGTCCGGCAGCCGCCGCGCGACGCCGACTATCTGGACACCGGCGGCGGCGCCAGCGGCGGCGGCACCGTCGGCAGCGTCACCGTCGCCGTCGGCGCGCACGGCCGCGAGCCGACGGAGCACCGCCGTCCCCACGTTGCCGGTCGCGCCGACGACGACGACGCGCATCAGGCTGCGGCCATCGCGGGGTCGAGCACGACCTTGACGCAGTCGTCCTGCTTCTTCTGGAAGACCTCGTACATGTGCGGGGCATCCTCGAGCGACACGCGGTGGGTGGTCAGGTCGAGCGTGCCGAGCGGGTCCGACGGGTCGGAGACGAGCGGCATGATGTCGTCGATCCAGCGCTTCACGTTGCACTGGCCCTCGCGGATGGTGATCTGCTTGTCGAACAGCGTCATCATCGGCATCGGGTCGGCCATGCCGCCGTAGACACCGCTCAGCGAGACGGTGCCGCCACGACGGACCAGGTCGATGGCCGCGTGCACGGCCGCCAGGCGGTCGACGCCGGCGGTCTCGATCGCTTTCTGCGCGAGCTTGTCGGGCAGCAGGCCGGCGGCGCGCTGCGCGAAGCCCGCCATCGGGTTGCCGTGGGCCTCCATGCCGACGGCGTCGACGACCCCGTCGGGGCCGCGGCCGTCGGTCAGGTCGACGAGCTCGGGCACCAGGTCCTTCGTCAGGTCGAACACCTCGGCGCCGTGCTTCGCCCCCAGGTCACGGCGGACCTGCTCGGGGTCGACGGCGAGCACGCGGTAGCCGAGGTGCTTGCCGATCCGGGCGGCGAACTGGCCGACCGGGCCGAGGCCGAGCACGGCGAGCGTGCCGCCCTCGGGCACCTGGGCGTACTGCACGGCCTGCCACGCGGTCGGCAGGATGTCGCTCAGGAACAGCCAGCGGTCGTCGGGGGTGCCGTCGTCCGGCACGACGATGGGGCCGTAGTCGGCGTGCGGCACGCGCAGGTACTCTGCCTGGCCACCGGGGACCTGGCCGTACATCTTCGTGTAGCCGAACAGCGAGGCACCGGTGCCGTACTCGGTCACCTGGGTGGTCTCGCACTGCGACTGCAGGCCGTGCTGGCACATCCAGCAGTGGCCGCAGGAGATGTTGAAGGGGATGACGACACGGTCGCCGACCTTCAGGTTCGTGACGCCGGATCCGACCTCTTCCACGATGCCCATCGGCTCGTGGCCGAGGACGTCGCCGCGGTCGATGTACGGGCCGAGCACGCGGTACAGGTGCAGGTCGGAGCCGCAGATCGCCGTGGAGGTGATCCGCACGATCGCGTCGGTCGGCTCCTGGATGGTCGGGTCGGGGACGGTCTCGACGGACACCTTCTCGGTGCCCTGGTAGGTCAGTGCGCGCACGTTGCGTTCCTCTCGTGGTCGCTTCGAGCCTGCCTGGAGGCACGACTCGCGTTCCCCTCCTCGGTACGCGCCCGCCCCGTGGACGCTCCCAGCCCCGCGTCCCCCTCGCACGTCGGCGCGCGGGGCCGGCGGACCCCGATCAGCCCCGCAGCCGGTCGCGCTCCCCCGGCGGGAGGTGCTCGGTCGCCGTCCGGCGGGCCGCCGGGCTGAGGAACCGGCCGCTCTGCTCGAGGAACGCCACGAGCGCCGCCTCGGACGCCCGCTTCCCCGTCTCGCGCAGGACCAGCCCGAGCGCCGACTGGACCGTCTCGCTGCGCTCCCGGACCAGACGGCCGGCGATCCCGAGCGGCACCTCGGCGTCGCCCTGCTTCGCGAACGCCAGGGTCGCCACGACCGCGATCCGCCGGACCATCGCCAGGTCGGACTTCGCCAGCGCGAACAACGGGCCGGTCGACGCGCCCAGCAACGGGGCGCCGACGAGTTCCTCGGCCGCCAGGTCGACGAGCACCGGATCTCCGAACCGTTCGGCCTTCGCCGCCGACAGGTACTCGTCGGTGAGCTCCGGATCCGGGTGCGCCCGCATCGCCTGCACGAGCAGCAGGACGGCGACGAGCTTCGCGCCGTCGTCCTCGCTCCACAGCAGCGCCGAACGCTCTCCTTCGTCGAGGTCGTGGAACTGCCGCGCGACCCTGCGGGCTGCGGCGACGTCACCGGTGGTCCGGGCGAACGCCGTCAGCACGGCTTCCGCGTCGCGCCCTGCCGGGAGGCCCGTCACGCGACCTCACCGCCGCTCGCGTCGTCCTGGGGTGCCCTCCGACGCCCACGGCTGAGCACGATGACCGCGACGACCACCAGGAACGCCGCGAACAGCCACGTACCGACCTGCGGGTCGACCAGGCGCGCCAGCACGGCACCACCCGGCGAGCAGACCGCGGCGGTGATGCCGACCGTCAGCCCCACCCGCAGGTCGACCGCGCGGCGCCGCAGGTTCGCGACCGTCCCGGACACCGACGTCGGCACCATCGTCAGGAGCGACGTGCCCTTCGCCAGCAGGTCTCCGGCGCCGAGCACGACCTCGAGCCCCGGAACGATGACGACCCCGCCGCCGACCCCGACGAGTCCGGACAGCACCCCCGACAGCAGCCCGAGCAGCAGCAGGACGATCGCCTCGACGACCCCGAAGTGCACCTCGCCGCCGCGGGTCGGCACCGTCGTGAACAACGACACCAGCACGACGGCGATGAACCCGACGAAGATCCACGGCAGCACGCGGAGCGGCAGGGCACGGAGCAGCCGGGCACCGAGCGGGGCGCCGATGACGCTGCCGACCGCCAGGGTCAGGGCGGCGAGCCAGTGCACCTCGCCCTGCACGGCGTAGGTGACCGCGCCGACGACGGCCGCGGGCGCGATCGCGACGAGCGAGGTGGCCGAGGCCCGACGCTGGTCCATCCGCGCGAAGGCCATGAGCGCCGGCACCACGATGACCCCACCGCCGACACCGAACAGCCCGGACAGCACGCCCGCCAGCACCCCGATCGCCACCAACACGAGCATCGTTCCGCCGCGCTTCCTCATCCCGCCCAGGCTATCCGCGGCGCGGGCGTGCTCTCGCACGGTGCGAGGTCACCCGCGCTTGGTGAGCACGAATGGTCGGGTGCCCGAAGGCGACCCGACCATTCCTGCTCACGAAGCGAACGCCGAACCCCACGCCCCGCCCGCCCCGCGTCAGCGGAAGTGCATGTTCTTCAGCGGGTCGACGAGGGTGCCGTTCCGCCGCGTCTCGACGTGCACGTGCGGCCCCGTCGACTGCCCGGTGTTGCCGGACTTCGCGATCTCGGTGCCGAGCTTCACGATCTGCCCCTGCTTCACCTCGATCTTGCTGAGGTGCGCCGTCAGCACCGCCGTCATGCCGTACGTCACGACGATGTAGTTGCCGTACGCGGCGTCGTTCGCGATGGTCTTGGTGACCGTCCCCGTCCCGGAGCCGTACACGGGTGTCCCCACCGGCACGGGAGCGTCGGTGCCCTGGTGGTAGCGCGGTACGTGCCCGGCACCGCGGTCGTCCCCGTACCGTCCGGTGATCTTCGTACCGTTGACGGGCCAGGCCAGGCCGGTGACCGGTCGGCTCGACCAGACCCGGGTGTCCTTCGCGCCGTAGAGCACGACGTTGCCGTCGACCTGGACGAGCAGGTTGCCCGACCCGGCGGTGCTGGTGCGCGAGCTCCAGAGGGCGACCTTCTTGCGCGACGCGTCACGCGTCCAGATGACGAAGTTGCCCTTGGCCTGCAGCTCGGCCCAGGCGCCCGGGTGTCCGCCGGTGCGCGACTGCCAGACGACGCGACCGCTGACCTTCTGCACCAGGTTGCCGTCGGTGCGCATGTTGAGGATGCGCGTGTTCGAGGTGTCGGACCGCAGGACGGTCCCACCCAGGATGGTGTTCCCCGACGGGACCCGGTCCTGGTAGCCGTTCCAGCTCACGACGACGGTCTTGCCGGCGAGCAGCGCCATCGTGCCGTCGGCGCGCACCTTCAGCGCGGTCGAGTTCACGGTGCCGGCCGAGGCCCAGCGGGCCACACGCTTGCCGTTCTTCGTGATGTCGAGGGCGCGGTTCTTGCCGACCACGGCGATCGCGCCGGAGTTGCCGGCGGTGTTCGACGCCCACAGCACACGGTTGCCGATGCCGTACTCGACCAGGTTGCCGTCGCCCTGCATGATGAGCTTGAACTGGCCGTTCGGCGACGTGACCTGGTCGCCTGGTAGGAGCTTGGTGCCGGCCGGGGCCGACCCGACCCAGACCGCAGAGGCCGCTGCCGGTTCGGCTGTCGCCACGAGCGCCCCCGCCGCCAGGGCCAGGGCCGTCACGGCGCCGGCGATGCGTGGGAGTCGGCGCGCACGTGCGACGGTCGACGGAGTGGTGGTCATGGATCCCCTGCCCTGGAACCGACCGTGCGAGCGCTCGGTCGTTCGGCGCTCGCCCTGCACGAGTCGCCGAACGATGTTCGCTTTTCTGCGCGGGGTGCACAACCCCTTGGACTGGGGGTGTACAGCGCGGCAGCGATCGCCGCGGGACAGGATGGGACCATGTCGACGCCGAACCCCGCCTTCGTCCCGCCCGCAGCACAGACCACCCGCCCGGACCTGCAGGGCACGTTCGGCATGGCTGCCTCGACGCACTGGATCGCGACGGCGACCGCCCAGTCGGTGCTCGAGCGCGGCGGCAAC
Source organism: Curtobacterium sp. BRB10 (assembly GCF_031844325.1). Taxonomy (NCBI): domain Bacteria; kingdom Bacillati; phylum Actinomycetota; class Actinomycetes; order Micrococcales; family Microbacteriaceae; genus Curtobacterium; species Curtobacterium sp. BRB10. The sequence goes on along the minus strand of NZ_JAUZVA010000010.1, from coordinate 46,212 downwards.
GCCTTCGACGCCGCCGTCGCCGGAGCCTTCGTCCTGCAGGTCGTGGAGCCCCACCTGAACGGCCCCGGGGGTGACCTGACGGCCGTGTTCGCGACGGCCACGAACCCCGTGCCGACGGTGCTGGTCGGGCAGGGCCCCGCCCCCGAGGGCGCGACGCCGGAGCACTACCGCGCCGAGGGCCTCGACCTGGTCCCCGGCTCCGGCGCGCTGGCCGCGACCGTCCCCGGCGCGGTCGACGCCTGGCTGCTCCTGCTCCGCGACCACGGCACCTGGGAACTGGCGGACGTCCTCGCCCCCGCGATCGGGTACGCCCGTGACGGCCACCCGGTCGCACCTGCGGTGGTCCGGACGATCACCGCCGTGCGCGACCTGTTCGAGCAGCACTGGCCCACCTCCGCCACGCAGTGGCTGCCGGGAGGCACGGTGCCGGTCCCCGGGGACCTGGTGCGCAACGAAGCACTCGCCGCAGTGCTCGACCGGCTGGTCGACGCCGGCGCCGGTGCCGGCAGCCGGACCGGCCGCATCGACGCGGCCCGGTCCGAGTGGGCGGAGGGGTCCGTCGCCGACGCGATCGACCGGTTCGTCCGCGAACCGCACCGGCACGCGTCGGGCACCGACCACGCCGGGGTCATCCGGTCATCGGACCTGGCGGCGTTCCGGGCGTCGTACGAACCCGCGACGACCGCCGAGTTCCGCGGCTGCACGATCGCCAAGACCGGGCCGTGGGGCCAGGGTCCGGCGTTGCTCCAGACGCTACGGCTGCTCGAACCGCTCGACGACGCCCTGCTCGACCCGTCGACCGAGCTCGGCGCGCACACGATCATCGAGGCGCAGAAGCTCGCACTCGCCGACCGCGAGGCGTTCTACGGCGACGGCGAGGTCCCGATGGACGTCCTGCTCTCCGACGCCTACGCCGACGAGCGCCGTGTGCTGATCGGCGAGCGCGCTTCGGCGGAGCTCCGACCCGGCACGGTCGCCGGGGTCGAACACGCGATGCCACCCGTCCGGACCTCGTACGACTCCGCCGGGTCGGTCGGGGTGGGCGAACCCACCGTGCAGGTCGCCCGCGACGCCGAAGCCGACACCGAGGTCCCGCCGGCGGCTCCGCTCGAGGACCGCGGCGAGCCGTTCGTGACCCCGGACGGCGAGACCCGCGGTGACACCTGCCACATCGACGTCGTGGACCGCTGGGGCAACATCGTCAGCGCGACCCCGTCCGGTGGCTGGCTGCAGTCGTCACCGACGATCCCCGAGCTCGGGTTCTGCCTCGGCACCCGCCTGCAGATGACGTGGCTCGAACCGGACACCGCGTCGACCCTGCGGCCCGGCGAGCGCCCCCGCACCACGCTGACCCCGACCCTGGTGCTCCGCGACGGGCACCCGGTGGCTGCGCTCGGTTCTCCCGGCGGTGACCAGCAGGACCAGTGGCAGCTGCTGTTCCTGCTGCGCTGGATCGTCGGCGGGTACTCCCCGCAGCAGGCCATCGACGCACCCGCGCTGCACACGACGTCGTTCCCCGGGTCGTTCTGGCCGCGCACGTGGGAGCCCGCGGGCCTGGTCGTCGAGGACCGCCTGGGCGACGAGGTCATCGCGGCACTCGAGGCCCGCGGACACGTCGTGACCCGCGGCGGTGACTGGAGCCTCGGCCGGCTCTCGTGCGTCACCCGCGACCCGGACACCGGTGTCCTCGGCGCTGCCGCGAACCCCCGCGGCGCGCAGGGCTACGCCGCGGGACGCTGAAACCCGTCGCCCGTTCCTTCCCAGAACACCCGCACTGGAAAGTGGGATCGGGCATACCTGGTCAGAACTTCCGACCAGGTACGCCCGATCCGACCAGGTATGCCGCGCCTCAGAGCGTCGGGACGACCACCGCGCGGCCCGAGAGCTCCCCGGCCTCGAGCTTCCGGTAGGCCTCGAGCGCGTCGGACAGCGCGTACCGCTCGACGTCGGGCACGATCTGGCCGGCGCGGTACATCGCGACGACCTCGTGCAGGTCCTCGATGGTGCCCCAGTAGGTGTTCGTGATCGTCGACTCGTACGGCGTCGCGAAGAAGTTCCACTCGGTGGTGCCGCCGGCGATCCCGACGACGGTGAACCGGCCACCGACCGCCATCGAGGCCTGCGCGACCTTGATCGTGGGGGTGGCACCGACGAAGTCGAACGCCGCGTCGACGCCGCGACCGCCGGTGATCTCGCGGATGCGCTCGGCCTGGTCCGGTCCGCCGGGGACGGTGATCGCACCACGTGCTGCGGCGCGGTCCATCGCGTCCTGCTTCATGTCGGTCGCGATGACCGTGGCGCCGGTGAGCGCCGTGAGGATCTGCACCGCGATCTGCCCGAGGCCGCCCAGGCCGACGACGAGCGCGAAGCGACCGCCACCAGCCAGGTTCGGCAGGGAGTTCTTGATCGCGTGGTACGGCGTGAGCGCGGCGTCGCTGAGCGGTGCAGCGGCGATCGGGTCGGCGTCACCGAGCGGCACGAGGTTCCGCGCCGGGACGCTCACGTACTCCGCCATGCCGCCGTCACGCCCGAGACCGATCCCCATGTACGGGTTCGTCGCCGCGTTCTCGCAGTAGGTGTCCTGACCCTTCGAGCAGTACGAGCAGTGCCCGCAGCCGACCGGCCCGTAGACCAGGTAGGCGTCGCCCTCGGTGAAGCCCGTGACCCCGTCACCGACGGCCTCGACCCATCCGGAGTTCTCGTGGCCGAGCACGAACGCGGGGGCCTGGGCTCCCGGCTGCCCCTGCTGGAACTCGCGGTACACGGCGACGTCGGAGTGGCAGGCACCGGCCCCGGCGACCTTGAGCAGGACCTCACCCGGCCCGGGTGCGGGCTTCGGGACCTCGGTCAGGGACGGGAAGGTCTGGTACTGCTCGAACACGACGGCGCGCATGGGTTCTCCTTTGATCGCCCTTCACGCTACACCTGTCGTCGAAGACGACATGTGTCGCCCATTCGCCTCGAGGCCACGCCGCCCGGCGAACGACCCGCGGTCGAACCGAGCGCCACCGGGACGCGACGACCGTGCCACCATCACCGTCACCACGAGCCATCCGATCGGCCCCGTGAACACGAGGAGCAGGATCCACAGGCCGGTGTGGTCCCGGTCGTGCAGTCGCCGCACGAGCAGCGACCACCGGGGCACGGTGGTCAGGATCGTCGGGACGAGCAGCACCAGGTCCCACGCGTCCGGCCAGACCTCCCGGTCGCCGGCTCCCCAGCCGAACCACCCGTCCTGACCACGGTCGAGCAGGTGGAACGAGACCCGCGGCGACGGGACGGCTCCGAACGGGTCGACGTACAGCTCCCACCGGCCACCGGTCCCGTGCACACCGACGATCAAGAGCGCAGCCCCGACCAGCGCGAGCTCGAGCGCGATCACCCACCAGAACTCCGAGCGACTCGCCCGCCCGTGGAACCGCCATCCCTGGGTCCAGAACCGGAGCCAGGCGACCACCGGGTTCGTCACGTCGGCCGGGCCCTGCTCGAGCACGGACTCGCGGAAGCCTGTCACGTCGTGTCCCCCATGTACCAGATCGTAGGGCAGACCTGCGTCTTCGCCGTGAGCGGGTTGCGAGAACGATCGTTCTCCGATTGACTCAGGAGCGGTGGTCCCGTTCGGGACCGCTCCCCCACACGAAAGGAGCGGGCATGCCCACTCGCACCGCACGCACCGCCTGGAACGGCGGCCTCGACGACGGTTCCGGCCAGGTCGAACTCTCGAGCTCGAAGGTCGGCACGTACGACGTCTCGTTCCCGAAGCGCGCCGCCGAGGACGCCGGGGGCACCACGAGCCCCGAGGAGCTCATCGCCGCCGCACACTCGGCCTGCTACGCCATGCAGTTCTCCGCCGTCCTCGGCGAGGCCGGCGGCACGGTCGAGGCCCTCGACGTCAAGGCCGACGTCTCGCTCGGCCCGGACCCGGCGGGCGGCTTCCGCCTCACCGGCATCGTCCTGACCGTCAGCGGCGAGGTCTCCGGCATCGACGAGGCCGCGTTCCTCAAGGCCGCCGAGGACGCCAAGGCGACCTGCCCCGTGAGCAAGGCGCTGACCGGCGTCGAGATCACGCTGCACGCGACCTTCGAGCAGTAGCGAACGCAGCGCAGTAAGCGCAGACCGCAGGAGTCGTCACCACGTGACGGACGGGAGGCCCGGTGCCGGCTGGCACCGGGCCTCCCGTCCGTCGTCCACCTACGCTGGGTGCCGTGCCCCGATTCCTCGCCACCCCGACCCTCGTCGCTCTCTGGCTCGGCTTGCTGGCCGTCGTCGTCGGGATCGTGTTCGTGCTGACGGCACCGCCGTCCTCGTCCGGCTGGTTCGCCTACGCACCGCTGTCCGACTACGCGTTCGTCGGGGGCGCCCGTCCCTGGCAACTGACGGTCGGGCCGGTCCTCGTGCTGGTGGGCGCGGTCGTCGCGGCCTTCGCCCTCGGTCGTCTGAGCACGCGCCGCCGGGGCTGATCCGGAGCGTCCAGCGGACGTCCGGACTCGGCCGCCGTCGGCTGGCACCATGGCGTGATGGCCGAGCAGCACCCTCCGGGCCCGCACAAGCCGGGCCGCCCACCCCGGCCACGCCGCCGCAGTCTCGCGCAGCACGACCTGCGCGACGCACGGGCCCGCCTGCGCGGGACGATCTACGAGCACGTCGAGCCCGACGCCAAGGGGCGCGACCAGTACACGGCGACCCAGATCGTCGACTTCTGCCTCGACCTGGCCGAGGTCATGCTCGCCTCCGGCGCCGACACCCGCAGCGTCGAGACGGCCGTCGTCGCGGTCTCGACGAAGTGGAACCTCGCGCCGCTCGACCTCGACTTCTCCGGCAGCTCGGTGACGATCCAGTACGCCCCGGCCGACGTCCCGCCGCTCGTCAAGGTCCGCACCGTGCGCTCGGACGGCTCCGACCTCGACAAGCTCGCGCGGGCGAACCAGATCGTCGACGACCTGATCCACGACGACCGCGACATGACCTCGGCGGTGAGCGCCCTGGTCGCCGTGCTGCGACTCCCGCCGCGGTGGCCGATGTGGCTGTCCGACGTCGGCCTGTCGATCCTCGGCATCTCGATCGCCGTGCAGGCCGGAGGCGGGTGGCGGGCCGGACTCGGGGCGTTCGTGCTGATGCTCGGGATCATCGTCTCCGGGCGCTGGCTCACCGACCGGGGGTACCCGCAGTTCTTCGTGTCCGGTGCGCAGGGCGCGGTGGCCTCGGCGATCGGCACGCTGGCCATCTGGGCCGGCGTGCTCACCGCGAACGGTGCCGCGACGATGGTCGCAGCGCTCGTGGTGCTGCTGCTGCCGCACCCGTCCCTGGTGACCTGGGCGCAGGACGCCATCTCGGGGTTCCGGGCGATGGCGGTGGCCCGCGCGTTCTACATCGGGCTGGTCATCGCGGCGATCGTCGTCGGGGTGCCGGCCGGGATCGCGATCACGCACTGGCTGCGGATCGAGGTCGACCCGACCGGCATCGTGACGCAGACGCTGCCGCTCTGGGCGTCGCTGTCGCTGACCGTGGTGTCGGCCGGCGCGAACTGCTTCGTGCAGCAGGCCAGCGCCCGCGTGATCCCCGTCGCCGTGGTGTTCTCCGTCGCCGCCGGTGCCGCGCTGTGGTCGCTGCGGCAGGCCGGGCTGCCACTGCTCGGGGCGACGTTCCTGGCGGCGGTGCTGCTCGGGGTGCTCTCGACCTACGCGGCCGTCCGGATGCGCACGGCCGTGGCGGCGATCGCGGTGCCAGCGTTCTGCGGGGCACTGCTGCCAGGTGTCGCCGTGTCGAACGCCCTGCTGAACTTCATGTCCGGGTCGTCGAGCGCCGCGCTCGACTTCGTGGCGGCGGTGTCCGTGGCACTCGGGATCGGCGCGGGCCTGGTGCTCGGCGGGCTCTTCGCGACGCCCGGTGCCCGTCGAGCGCTCCGCCGGACGCGCCGGGTCGTCGTGCACTCGGTCCACAACGACACCACGGCGCTGCGGGTCATCCGTGACACCGGGTACGACCCCGGCGACGGGTCGGTGCCGCGCGGGTCGCGCTCGAGCGGAGCTTCGTGATCGGCATCGGTCCGGGCCGCGCTCCGTGAGCAGAAGAGGTCGGGTGCGACGCACGCACGCGACCGCTTCTGCTCACCGAGTGGATGTGCCGCGCTCAGCCGGCGTCGGACACCGCGCTCGACACCGCGGTCGGGGCGTCGTACTCGCCGTCCGGGATCGCGCGGAGCGCCTCGAGGACGTCGTCCGGGGCGCCCTCCTGCTCGGCCGTCGAGACCACGTCGTCCTTGGACGCCGGGTAGTCGATGCCGCTCAGGTACTTCTGGACCTGGATGGGGTTCGGTGCTGCCATGTCGGTTCCTTCCGTCGGGTTGCGACTCCCGATGTACCCGCGGGGCGCTGCACGACGGCGCGGGGAACGCGCTCCGCGGACGAACCGCCGGTCAGATCTCCCAGCTGCCCGAGTCGTCGTCGTCCCACATCGCCAGGCGGCGGGCGGCCTGCGGCTCGTACCGCTCCATCCAGCCGCGCTCGAGCCGGGCGACCGCGCGGTCGAACGCCGCCACGAGGTCGAGCTCCGCGCGCAGCAGGGCCTGCAGTTGCAGTCCCTCGTACAGGGCGATGAGCTGCTCGGCGCCGCGGCGGGGGTCCATCGTGTGCGGGGCACGGCCGATCGCGACGTCGTGCTCCAGGCCGCGCTTGATCTGCGCGAAGAAGAGCTGGTACCGCGACCGCAGGTAGGTCGCCATCGGGTGCGCCGGGTTGCCCGCGACCGACAGCAGGGCGACGAGCAGGCGCATCAGGGCCGGGTCCTCGGCGTTCGAGGCGACGATGGCGCGGAGCAGGTCCACGGTGGAGCCGTCACCGACCTCGTGCGTGACCTCGTCCATCCGGGCACCGTTCCAGCGGTCGAGTGCGGCGAGGACCAGGCCGTCCCACGACGGGAAGTGCTGCTCCAGCTCAGCGACACTGATGCCCATCCGCTCGGCGACCTGCACGGGCCGGGCTTCGTGGAAGGGGACGTCCCGGAGCAGGTCGACGGTGGCACCCACGATCGTGATCCGCAGGTGCAGCGTGGCCGCCGCGGCCGCAGCGGCCTGCGTGTCGGCGCTGGTGTGTTCGAGCATCGTGCCCTCCGTCGTCCCCGGACGTCCTGTCCGTGTCACCCCGGGTCCGGGGCACCTCCATCCAAACGCAGAACGGGGGACACCAGAATCCCCGGTACGGGTGTCGGCACAAGGGGGGACAGTCCACGACGTCGAGCCGGTTCGCGGCCGCCCGTGCGACCATGCCGCCATGACCCCGAACGACCCCACTGCCCAGGGACTCGCGACCATGGCCTCGACCGGCTTCGAGTTCGGCGGCGACCCCGACCAGGTGGCGCACGACGTCCGGGCCATGTGGGAGCAGCTCGGACGCCCCACCGGTGCGTTCGAGGCGGCGGCTCGGGCCATCGCCGTGCTGCCCCAACGGCCCGAGGTGCCGATCGCCGACCAGGCCCGCCGTCGTGCGTTCGAGCGGGCGATCGGCATCAACCCCGTCGAGGTCGAGCTGGCCGCTGCGCTGTCGGCGCGCGAGCTCCTCGAGCGGATGGCGCGCTCGGTCAGCTGCTGACGCCACGACGGGTCCGCAGCGGACCCGCCGACGCGACCAGGCGCCGTCGACCCGACCACACGGACGACTGGAGGCGCGGTACCCACCGGCACCGCGCCTCCCGTCAGAGCCCCGTCGGGAACAGGCGCCCTACGGCGTCGGCATCCCGCCGTCGACGTGCAGCGTCTCACCCACGACGTACGACGACTCACCGCTCGCCAGGAACACGTAGGCCGGCGCGAGCTCGGCCGGCTGCCCCCAGCGGCCCAGGTAGGTCTGCTCGCCCGCGCTCGGCAGCGCCTCCGGCGGCTGGCCGCCGGCCGGCTGCAGCGGTGTCCAGATCGGACCGGGGGCGACCGCGTTGACGCGGATCCCCTTCGGCGCGAGCTGCGCCGCCAGGCCCTTCGCCAGGTTGTTCACGGTCGCCTTCGTGGCCGCGTAGTGCACCAGGTGCGGCGACGGGGCGTACGCCTGGATCGACGTCGTGTTGATGATGGTGGAGCCGGGCTGCAGGTGCGGCACGGCGGCCTTCGTGATCCGGAACGTCGCGTAGGCGTTCGTCTTGAAGGTCTCGTCGAACTCCTCGTCGGAGATCTTGGTGATGTCGTCGACGTTCTGCTGCTTGCCGGCGTTGTTCACCAGGATGTCGAGGCCCCCGAGCTGGTCGACCGCGTCGGCGACGAGCTGCTCGCAGACCTCGAGCGAGGTGATGTCGCCCGGCAGCGCGACGGCCTTGCGTCCGGCTGCCTCGATGAGCCCGACGATGCGGTCGGCGTCCTCCTGCTCCTCGGGCAGGTACGAGATCGCGACGTCCGCTCCCTCGCGGGCGTAGGCGATGGCCACGGCGGCACCGATGCCGGAGTCGCCACCGGTGACGAGCGCCTTGCGGCCGGTCAGACGACCCGAGCCGCGGTAGGTGTCCTCACCGTGGTCGGCGGGGACGTTCTGCGCCATCTCCGCGTCGGTGCCGGCACCCTCGAGGTACTGCTCGTCGGGCTTCTTGTCGGCGTACATCTTCGTGGGGTCCTGCATCACGTACTGGTCAGGCCCGGTCTGGTCGTTCTGCTGGTCCGTCATGCCGCCGACGGTACGCAGGGGGTCGCTGCGGGCCGTCCAGGAGGCTGTCCCCCGTTGCGCGGAGCGGCCTACGCCCGTCGACCGCGCCACTCCAGGGCCGCAGGTGCGTGATCCTCGTTTGTCACGGTCCGGTGACGGGCAGGCTCCGATTCGGTAACACCTGTCGTTCTGTCCCGGTCGAGGCCCTACCGTCGAACGGTGACTCCTCGGACCCTGCTGGCGCTCGGCGCCGCCGTGCTGGCCTTCTCCGCCGGTGCGCTCGCGTTCGACGGCTCCACCGGGCTCGGGGCGGACGTGGCCGTTGCCGCCGAGACCTCGCGCGACGCCGCTCCGGTGCACGTGACGAAGGCGGAACTCCGACGGGTGGACTCGATCGAGCTCGACGCCGAGGCACTCGTGCTCCGGGACGACGACGACGCCGTGGTGGAGTCCTCGATGCGCGATTCCGGTCTGACCGTGAGCGTCCTGAACCGTCTGCTCGGCACACCGTCCCGCACCCAGACGGCCGAGGGCGACGGTGGGGCGTGCTTCCCCGCGGGCACCACCTACACCTGGGGCGGTGCCATCCGCGTCGCAGCCCTGACGACCGACGCGGCGGCCGGCAACGCCGTCGAGATCCGGGTGCTGCGCGACTCGGTCCGCAGCGTGCTCGGCCGACAGATCGAGCTGACCGGCCCGGGCGGTGTCCGGGTGGGCGACGACATCGCGGACGAGATCGCCGATGCCCCCCGCTCGGAGCGGGTGTCCTACGGCTCGGACGACTCACGCGCCTGGCAGCTCCTGCTCCGCGAGGGGTGGATGGACCGGCACGACGAGGACGACGACGACGAGTCGAGCAAGCACTCCGACGACGCCGGTACCAACGGCGTCTCCGCCCTGACGGACGAGACGACGGTCACGGTGCTCGGTTCACCGATGCCGGTCCACGCGCAGCGCAGCTGCTGACAGCAAGCAGAGCGCGCAGCTGCTGACAGCAAGCAGAGCGCGCAGCTGCTGACAGCAAGCAGAGCGCGCAGCTGCTGACAGCGAGCAGAGCGCGCAGCTGCTGACAGCGAGCAGAGCGCGCAGCTGCTGAGGTGTCTCAGACCCGCAGGGTCGCGATCACCGGGAAGTGGTCGCTGGCGAACCAGGTCTCGGGGCCGTCGTGGTCGATGACGACGCGGTCCACGGCGCTGACGTCGCGGGTGAGCACCCAGTCGATCCGCTCGCCCGAGTCGACGGGTGGCTGCCAGTCGTTGTACGTGGCAGTGCGGTCGGCGGGGTCCCCCGCGGCGAGCCAGGCGTCGGCGAACCCGGCCTCGGCGAACACCCGCGAGGCCGTCCCACTGCCCGCGGGTTCGTTGCAGTCCCCCGCGAACACGACCGGGCCGGTGGCGCCCGCCAGCCGTTCGGCGATGAGTGCGGCACTCCGGCCGCGGACCTCGTCGCCGTGCGGACCGGGCTCGTGGTCCAGGTGCGTGGTGACCAGCGTGAACGCGGGTCCCTCGGCGTCGAGGAACCGGGCGTGGTTCGCGATCCGCGGGTACAGGCTGCCCCACGTGTTCGAGACGGGCTCGTCCGGGGTGTCCGACAGCCAGAACGACCCCTCGTCGGACGGCCGGAACCGGTCGCGGCGGTAGAAGACGGCCGCGTGCTCGCCGGCGTCACCGCCCTCGCGCCCCTGCCCGACGTCGGCGTGGTCCGGCAGGCCGACACGCAGGTCGTCCATCTGGTGCGCGAAGGCCTCCTGCACGCACAGCAGGTCGGGGTCGTGTCGGCGGATCAGGTCGAGCACGACCGGCAGGCGGGCCGGCCAGTCGTGCGCGGGGTCCGGGTTCTTGATGTTGTAGGTCATCAGGACGATCGGGCGTGCGGCGCTGGTCACACCGTGAACCTACCGACCGGTTGCCCGGCGGGTTCCCATCAGTAGATGCAGGTGCTGTCGTTCCCGTAGTTGTGCACGTCGGTCGACTTGGGCGTCGGCTCCTTCGCGGGCTGCTTCGTCGGCTTCGAGCCGGTGCTCGAGCCGCCGGTCGACGGCGTCGATGCTCCGGCACTCGGCTCGGTCGCGATCGGCTTCGCGGTCTTGCCGTCGGTACCGAGCACGAGCGTGACACCGGTGACCGCGTTGGTGCGGACGGCGACGGCGCCGGGCACCGCGGAGGCGATGGCCTTCGCCTGCGACTCCTGGCCGGCGGGGTACTGCACCTGGGTCGTCTTGGTCGTCTCGGAGGAGCCGGCCGGGGCGACCTGGAACCCCCGGGCGGTCAGGACCTGGCCCGCAGCCGTCGCGGCACCCTCGACCCCGCTGCCGTTCAGCACGGTGACCGAGGTGTTCGCCGGCTGCGCGCGGCCGGCCTTCGTGTACGCCTCGGGCTCGCCGACCAGGCCCTGCACGAAGGCGGGCAGGCCGACGGTGTCGACCTCGACGATCGACAGGGCGGAGCCGTTCACGTAGATGGTCGGCGTGCCCAGCGTCGGGATCGTGGCGGACTGGATGTTGCCCGGCCGCAGGTTGCGCATCTGCGAGGCCAGGGACACCAGGTCGGTGTCGGTCTGGATCGAGTCGCCGATGGCGCCGAGGATGTTGTTCATCTTCACCGGGTTGAGCAGCGTCCCCGCCGACAGGACCTTCCGGGCTTCCTGCGACAGGAAGTACTGCTGCCGCACGTTGCGGTCGAGGTCACCGTTCGGCAGGCCGTGACGCTGTCGGACGAAGGACAGCGCCTCCTTGGCGTTGAGCGAGGACTTGCCCGCGGGCAGGTTGACGCCCGAGTACGGGTCGTTGGTGGCCTGCTTCAGACAGACCTGCACCGGCCCGAGTTCCTTGACCACCTGGTAGAAGCCGAGCAGCGAGACGCGCACGTAGTGGTCGATCTGCAGACCGCTCAGGTTCTCGATGGTCTTGATGAGCATCTTCGCACCGCCGGTGTCCCCGCCGCCGTTGAGGGTGCCGTAGTAGAAGGCGCTGTTGAGCTTGCCCTTGCCGACGTCCGGGATGTCGACGTACGAGTCGCGGGGGAACGAGATCATCGTCGCCTGGCTGCCGTCGGCGTTGATGTGCAGCACGATCATCGTGTCGGTGTTCGTGGCACCGCCGTCCTCTTCGGTGCTGAGTTCGGCGAGCTGTTCCGGCGTCGCGTTGTCCGGGCGGTGGTCGTCGCCGACGAGCAGGATGTTCTGCGCCTTGCCGTCGACGTCGTCCTTCGCGTTCTTCGTGCCGGCGATCGCGTCGATGCGCGTGACCCCGCTCTGGAGGCGGTTGTAGGCGAATGCCGCGTACCCACCGCTCAGCAGGAGGGCCATGGTGAGCACCCCCGCGACCGCCGGGAACACGACGCCTGCGCGTCGCTTCTGGCGCCCGTGGCGCGGCGTCGCGGCACCGCGGTGTGCGGGCTCGGTCGTCTGCTCGGGTTCGTTGCTCACCGGGAAACCATAACCGCCGCGCGGGGAACGGACATGGGATGCGCCTGGAAGGTCGCCCCGGAGTGGCCGTCACCACCTGGATCACGGAACGGTGTCGGCGGCGCCGCCACGGGCCTCCTGTCCGTCACCCCGTCGCGCTCGTGACGCTAGTCGCGCGACGGGAGCAGGTGGATCGCCTCCATGGCGAGTTCGGCAGCGATGGGGTCCTTCGCGACGACGGCGTCCTTGAGCTTCGTGAGCTCGGGCAGGATCACGTCGGCCGGCACGAGCTCGGCGAGCTCCGGCACCCGGAGCTTGAACGAGAGCCCGTCGGTCGTCGAGTTGCAGAGCTGCACGAGCGACGGGTTGCCGCACGCGTCGGCCCACATCGAGTAGATGCCGGCTCCGTCGCGCGCGACCTGGTCCTGCTCGTCGGCGCTCACCCGCGCGTGCACGTCGTCGAGCATCTTCACGATCTTCCTGCGCTGGGCGTCCGTGAACCGGGGCACCGCGAGCCGCACGACGCCGCCGTAGATCACGCCGAGGGTGCGGTACGCGTCGAGGAGTTCCCCCTTCGTCGGCGCCGCGACGCGGGTGTAGCGGTTCGGTGCCATCTCGATCAGCCCGGCCCGGGCGAGTTCGGCGAGGGCTTCGCGGATCGGGGTGCGGGACACCCCGAGCCAGGCGATCAGGTCGTCGTCGTTGAGCCGTTCCCCGGGCTCGAGCGTGCCGTCCATGATGGCGTCGCGGATCTTGTCCTGCACCGTGTCACGGAGGAGCTTGCGCTCGGCAGCGGGCTGCGTCGAGGGAACTGGCATGGACCCAGCGTGTCACATGTCAGGGTTCGTCCGCGAGAGGCGCGACGGCCACCAGGCGCGGTGCCCGAGGCCGTAGGCCAGCGCCGGCACGAGCAGCGAGCGGACCACGATCGTGTCGAGCAGGACGCCGAACGCGACGACGAACGCGATCTGCACGAGGAACAGGATCGGTATGACGCCGAGGGCGGCGAACGTGGCGGCGAGCACGACGCCCGCCGACGTGATCACCCCGCCGGTCACGCCGAGTCCGCGCAGGACACCCTCGCGTGGACCGTGTCGCAGCGCCTCCTCGCGCACTCGTGTCATGAGGAAGATGTTGTAGTCGACGCCGAGTGCCACCAGGAACACGAACGAGTACAGCGGCACGCTCGGGTCCGCGCCCGGGAAGTCGAACACGTGGTCGAAGACGAGCGCTCCGACACCGAGGGCCGCCGCGAAGGACACGATCACGCTGCCGATCAGGACGAGCGGCGCGACGATGCTGCGGAGCAGGAGCATCAGGATCAGCAGGATGACCACGAGCACCACGGGGATGATCAACGTGCGGTCACGGATGCCGGTGTCGTTCGTGTCGACCGCCGTCGCGGTGACGCCACCGACGATCGCTCCCGGGTCGACCCGTTCGACGGCGGTGCGGAGGTCGCGGACGGTCTGCTCGGCGGCGTCCGAGTCGGCGGCGTCGGACAGGGTCGCCTCGAGCAGGACGTCACCGCGGGAGACGGTCGGCGTGCTGCTGCCGGCGGCGTCCCCGGTCACCGGGACGGTCCCGGCGGGGCTGTCCTTCGCCGCGACGACGACACCGTCGACCCCGTCCACCGCGGTGATCGCGTCGACGAGCTGGTCGAGGTCGCGCTCCGCGCCGATGACCTGCGCGGGGCTGCCGGAGCCGCCCGGGAAGTGGTCGGCCAGCACGTCCTGCCCGTCACGCGCCTGCGACGATCCGATGATGAGGTCACTCTGCGGCACCCCGTCCGCCTTGAGTCCGAACAGGCCGGCACCCATCGCGAGCAGGCCGACCGTGCAGACGATCCACACCACTCGCGACCGCCGGGCGACGAGCCGGCCGACGCGCGCCCAGATGCCACGGGCGTCCGGACCGGTGAGCTCGGGGTGGGCGCTGCCGAACGCGGGACGCAGCGGCCAGAACGCCGCGCGGCGGAACGCGAGCAGCAGCGCGGGCAGGAGCGTCAGGGCGGCGAGCAGGCTGAAGGCGATGCCGATGGCCGCGACGGGGCCGAGCGCCTTGTTCGAGTTGAGGTCGGAGAGCAGCAGGCAGAGGACCCCGACGATCACCGTGCCGCCCGAGGCCAGGATCGGCTCGAGGCTCCCCCGCAGGGCGGCCTTCGTCGCGTCCCAACCCGTGCGGTGGTCGCGCAGGGCCTCCCGGAAGCGCGAGGTGTACAGGAGCGCGTAGTCCGTCGCCGCACCGATCACCAGGATCGACAGGATGCCCTGCACCTGCCCGTTGACCGTCACGATGTCGGCCTCGGCGAGCCACCAGACCACGAGGATCGAGGCGCACAGGGCGAACGTGGCGGTACCGAGCACGAGGACGGGCAGCAGGGGTGATCGGTAGACGATGATCAGGATCACGAACACCGCGGCGAGCGCCACCCCGAGCAGCAGCCCGTCGATGCCGGCGAAGGCCTCGGTCAGGTCCGCGGTGAACCCGGCCGGGCCGGTGACGTGGCCGCTCACACCGGACGGCAGCGCATCGTCGACGTCTGACCGGATGGCCTCGACCGCGTCCCCGGTCTCGGCGTCCTGTGTGAGCGTGGCGACGATCTCGACCGCGTCGCCGTCCTCGCTCGGGATCACCGGGCTGACGGCCTCGACGTCGGCCCGGTCGGACAGCGTCGTGGCGAGTGCCTTCGCGTCGGCGAGGTCGGTCGACGTCAGGCCGCCGTCGCGCTCGAGGACGATGATCGCGGGCGCCCCCGACTCGTCGCGGAACTCGGAGGACCGTTCCTGCACCTTCGTGGCGTCGGCCGATGCGGGCAGGAACGAGGTCTGGTCGTTGGTGGAGACCTCGGAGATCTTGCCGAAGAAGGGACCGCCGACCGAGGCGATGCCGAGCCAGACCACGATGACGAGCGCGGGGAGGACGATGCGGAGGGAGCGGGACACGTCGGTGAGCGTACACCGATCGTCAGCATGCTGACTACTTGACCGTCGAGGGCGCTCGGCGACCATAGAATCACGGCATGCAGGACACGAGCGAGCAGTGGCCCCTCGGGCGCCTGCTGTCCGCGGCTGCACGGTCCGTCGAGCGGGACTGGGACGAACGCCTCCGCGCCATCGGGCTCTCGCACGCCGCGGTCGTCGCGATCGACATCCTGATCCGGACCGGTCCGACCGGCGCCGACACCATCGCCCGCACGGCCCGGGTCCAGCCGCAGACGATGTCCCGCACGCTCGAGCGGATGGAGCGGGACGGCCTGGTCGAGCGCGCTCCGCACCCCGCCGATCGTCGGCGCCGCATCGTGAGCGTGACGGCCGCCGGCCGGTCCGCCTGGGAGACCGCGCGGCACATCGAGCGCGAGGTCCTGCCGGAGGACCCCGCACTCCGGTCGGCGCTGGGTGAGCTACTCGCCAAGCTAGCGACTGATTGAAACACTGTCGTTGAAATACCACATGCGGTAGTATCCCGTGGTCGGTTCGTGCCGACCTGACCACAGGAGCCCCGAATGTCCGAACGCCGAGCCGCCCGCGCGGCCGTTGCACACGCTCAGCACGCCGCCGCCGGCAGCAGACGGCGACGGCGGCCGTTCCTGGTCGCGCTGATCGCGACGCTCGGCTCGCTCGTCGGCGTCGCCCTGGTCGTCGCCGTCGTCGCGAGTGCGTTCGTCGGCGGTCTCGCTCGGAGCTTCGACGCCGGACGCGAGACCATCAGCAACCCGTTCCCGAGCGGTACCCGGCCGACGCCGACGGCGGGCGAGAACGTCCTGCTCATCGGTTCCGACTCCCGGGCGCAGGGCAACCCCGACGGTGGACCCGCGGCGGCGGGCGGGCGTTCGGACACCCTGATGCTGGCGCACGTGCCCGCCGATCGTCAGCACGTCTACCTGATGTCGATCATGCGGGACTCCTGGGTCGAGGTCCCCGGGCACGGGCGCGCCAAGATGAACGCCGCGTACGCCTGGGGCGGGGTACCCCTCACGGTGCAGACCGTCGAGCATCTCCTGGACGTCCGGGTCGACCACGTCGCCGAGATCGACTTCACCGGGTTCGAGGACATGACCGATGCCCTCGGCGGCGTGACCGTGACGTCCCCGCAGGCCTTCTCGACCACCCACCACGACTTCGTGGCGGGGACGAACCGGCTCGACGGCGCCGAGGCACTCGCCTTCGTGCGGGAGCGCCACGCCTTCGCCGACGCCGACCACACCCGGGTCCGCAACCAGCAGGCGTTCATGCGCGGCGTCGTGGACGGACTGCTGTCCCGCGGCACCGTCACCAACCCCGGGCGCATCCAGGACTTCGTCGCTGCGACGAGCGCACACCTGTCGGTCGACGCCGGGTTCACGTTCACTCGGATGGCCGAACTCGGGTGGTCGCTCCGCACGGTCCGGGCCGATGACCTCGTGACCTTCACGGTACCGACGGCGGGCTCCGGGACGTCACCGGACGGGCAGTCGGTCGTGACGCTGAACGAGCTCGCGGTCGGGTCCCTGTCCCAGGCGCTCCGGTCCGACGACGTCGCCGGCTGGCTCGCCGACGACCCGCAGTAGCCCGGCACGCACGACGACGCCCCACGACTCGGGGTCGTGGGGCGTCGTCGTGTTCGGTCTGCGGAGAGATCAGGCGGGGAGCTGGAGCTCCTGGCCGGCGTAGATCAGGTTCGCGTCGTCGATGGTCGACGTGTTCGCGGCCCAGAGCTGCTTCCAGCCACCCTCGATCCCGAGCTTCGTCGAGATCGTGTCGAGCGTGTCACCCGAGGCGATCGTGTACGTCTTGCCGCTCGTCTTCACCGGGGCCGGCTTGCTCGGCGTCGTCGCTGCCGGGGCGGGCGTCGACTCGGTCGTGCTCGGCGCGGCCGGCTGCGGGGCGGCCTGCTCGGCGGGCGCCGGAGCAGCAGGCTGCGGGGCGGCCTGCTGTGCGGGCGCCGGAGCCGGTGCGGGGGCCGGAGCCGCCGCGGCGGGGGCTGCACCGCTGGTGCCGATCAGCCCTAGCTGGGCCGAGCAGGCGGGCCATGCGCCCCAACCCTGCGAGGCGAGGACACGTTCGGCGACGGCGATCTGGGCCTCGCGGCTGGCGGCGGCGGGGTTGCCCGCGCCACCGTTCGCCTGCCAGGTACCGAGGTTGAACTGCAGGCCGCCGTAGTAGCCGTTGCCGGTGTTGATGGCCCAGTTGCCGCCGGACTCGCACTGCGCGAGGGCGTCCCAGGTCGAACCGGACGCTGCGTTCGCGGGGGTTGCCGCGAGGCCGACACCGGTCGCGGCGATGCCGGCGAACGCCAGGCCGCCGACGATGGTGCGGGTACGGGAAAGCTTCTTCATGTGATTGCTCCACCGGGGTCACGAGCCGCATCTGCTGCGGGATCCACTGCCCACCCCGACCGATCGCGGTCAGTTGTGGGGGTGCGCCACCGGGGGCAGTGGTCATCGGGCCGGCGGCACCTCGGTCGGCAACCATAGGAAACTCTTGACCGTTATCAAACCGAGACAAACGGTTCTACCCGTGCATGCTATGTACCCCTCCCGGGAACCTGAACGGCTCGATCCCCATGGCCATGGTGATCGAGCCGTACCCGGGTACGTGTCCTTGGCAATTCCCTGGCAATGACGACCGGGAGGCCCGGATCACGTCCGCGACAACAGGGTCACGGCCTCGAGATGGCCGGTCTGCGGGAACATGTCGAGCACCCGGGCGCGACGCAGTCGGAACGACGGCATGCGCGCGAGGTCCTTCGCCAGGGTCACCGGGTTGCAGCTCGAGTAGACGACGTGCTGGACGTCCGACTCCTCGAGCCAGGTCGACAAGCGCTCTCCGATGCCGCGACGCGGAGGGTTCACGACGACGAGCTCGGGCACCGCGTCCGGACGGGCGCGGACGGCGTGCTCGGTCGCGTCGTCTGCGGCGAACCGGAGGCCTTCGAGGCCGGCCTCACGAGCGGACTGCTTCGCGGAGCGGATCGCCTCGGCGCTCGTCTCGATGCCGGTCACCACGCGGCCGGGACGGGCAGCGTGGAGTGCGAACCCACCGACGCCGCAGTACAGGTCCCACATCGATGCCGGGTCGAGCTCGTCGATCCACGCCGAGGCCTGCGCGTACAGCTCGGTCGCGACGCCGGTGTTCGTCTGGAAGAAGCTCTGCGGCCGCAGGTGCATCGTGATCCCGCCGAGCCGCATCGGCAGGGTCTCCTGCTCGGTCAGCACGACCTCGCGGTCACCTTCGGTGACGGCCTTGTGCTCGGGCAGCAGGTTGACGGTCACCACGACCGCGTTCGGCAGTGCGGCACGCAGGGCGTCGAGGTGCTGGCGGAGCCGCGGGAGCTGCCCCTCGGAACGCAGCACGAACCGGATCATCAGCTCGCCGTCGGGCGACTCGGTGACCAGGACGTACTTGAGCTCGCCCCGGCGCGCGGCGACGTCGTACGGGATCAGCCCGGCGGTCGAGACGAACTCGGCCAGCACGGGCAACGCGTGCCGGATGCCGGGCGTGCAGATGCCGCAGTGCCGGAGGTCCACCCCGCGCTGCCGGTGGTCGAGGATGCCGACGGTGGGGTGCTGGACGGACCCGCCCACGACCATCTTCGCCTTGTTCCGGTACCCCGACTCCGGGCTCGTGATCGCGGGCGACCAGGAGACCGCTCCAGGCCCCCCGGCCGCCTCGATGGCGGCGTGCAGGAGTTCGCGCGTGCGGAGTTCCTTGTCGAGGACCTGGTCGGCGTAGGGCTGGCCCATGAGCGTGCAGGACCGGCACACCCCGCGGTCGAAGTAGTCGCACTGCATGGCCGAGTCAGGATACGGCAGCGTCCCTCGTCGTCGTGGCGATCCGGTACACCGACGTCGTCGCGGTCAGGAACAGCGTCGTACCGTCGTCGCCGCCGAAGCACAGGTTCGACGTGACCTCCGGCACGGCGACCGTACCGATCCGGCCACCATCGGGGTCGAACACGACGACGCCGCGGTGGGAGGACGACCAGACGTTGCCGTGCACGTCGACCCGGATGCCGTCCGGCGCACCCTCTCCGGGCTCGAGCCGCGCGAACACCCGGCCGTTCTTCAGCAGGTCGCCTCGGCGGTCGTAGGCGCGGATGACCGGCTCGTCGCCGGACGAACTCGCGATGTACAGCACCCGCTCGTCCGGGTCGAAGGCCAGCCCGTTCGGCTCGTCCAGGTCGGTCGCCACGGGCCGTAGGTCCTCACCCGCCGGTCCGCACCGGAACACCCAGTGGTCGCCGTACTCACGCACGCCCGGGTGCCCCTCACGCGGCTGGGTGATGCCGTAGGCGGGGTCGGTGAACCAGACGCCGCCGTCCCGCGCGATCACGACGTCGTTCGGGGAGTTGAACCGACCCCCGTCCCACGCGTCGACGATCGTCGTGACGACGCCGTCCCGGTCGCGCTCGACCCGACGCAGGCCGTGCGAGCACTGCACGACACTGCCGTCCCGGTCGAGCGTGCGGCCGTTGGTGAACTCGACACCGTCCGCGTACACCGAGGTCTCCCCGGAGTCGGCGTGCCACTGCAGGATCCGGTCGCCGGGGATGTCGGACCACCGCAGCGTGCGCGTCGACGGGATCCAGCAGGGCCCCTCGGCCCAGGTGCTGCCGGTGGCGATGCGCTCGATCGCGTCGGGGTCCGGTACGAGGTCGTCGAGCAGCACGGGTTCTCCTTCGAACGGGGTGCCCAGCCTACGTTCGTCAGGCCGCGGACGCAGCCTCGCTCCGTCGTCGGACGGCCTTCTCGATCGCGGAGATCGCGAGGCCGAGCAGGATCGACGCCACGACCGCGAGGGTCGTGACGAGGAAGGGCTGCTCGCGGCTCCAACGCCCGGTGGCCGAGGCGATGCCGACGCAGTACGCGGCCCACACGACGTCGGCGAGCACGCAGCTGAGCAGGAACCGCCGGAGGTCGAGCCCGCTGTCCGCGCCCACCAGGTTCGTCGTCAACCGGCCCATCGGGATGAAGCGTCCGAGCACCGCGATGCGCGCGGGAGCCGCACGGTAGCGGCCGTCGATGGCGTCCCGTGCCGCGCGGACCTTCGGACGCGCGAACCACGACCTGGAGCCGAGGTCGACGGACCGCGCCAGCTGGTACAGCCCGAGGTCGCCGAGGACCATCCCGATCGACGCCGCGACGACGAGGAAGAGGACCGGCAGGAGACCGCCGTCACCGCCCACCAGGAGCGTGCCGATCGCGACGACGAGTGCCTGACTGGGCAGGAAGACCGCGACACTGCCCACGGCGAGCACGAGGCCGACCACGAAGAACGCCCACGGGGTACCGACGAGCTGGACGACCAGGTCCTGTGCTGCGTCCACGACTCACCCTCCACGAGCGCCGGAGGGGCGCGCCGGCCTCCATCCTCGCAGGTCCGGGGCACTCCGCTCACGTGCGGTCGACGTTCGCCCGCACGGCCGAGGCCTCGTCGATGCTCCGGCGGCTGCCCACGGCGATGGCACCGGAGACGGCGGTACCGATCTGGTCGAGGACCCGTTCGAAGGTGCTCGTCACCGCTGCGAGACCGGCGACAGCACGAGTTCGTCGATGCGCACGTGCTCCGGCACCCCGAGCACGAAGGCGACCGTCCGCCCGACGTCCTCCGGTCGGAGCATCCGCTGCCGGGCGGCCGCGTCGGGGACCTCTGGCCGCTGGTCGAGGAAGTCGGTCGCCACGTCGCCCGGGCACAGGTGGGTGGCGCGAACGCCGTGCGCGGCCTCCTGCTGGTTGAGCGTCCGTGCGACCGACGCGAGCGCGGACTTGCTCGCCGAGTACGCGACACCCGCGCCCGGTTGGAAGGACCACCCGGCGTACGACGACACGACCACGACCACGCCTCCGGCCGCGCGGAGAGCCGGCAGCGCGGCGTCCACCATCGTGACGACGGCGGTGAGGTTCGTGTCCACGATCGCGCGGAAGTCGGTGAGCGACTGGTCGTCCCACCGGCGTCGCGGGGCGTTGAGCCCGGCCGCCAGCACGAGCCCGTCGAGCCGCCCGTGCCGCTCGAGCACGGTGTCCCGCGCGGCTGCGACGGCGTCGGGCTCGTTCGCGTCGAGGGGCAGGACGTCCGCGGTTCCCCCGGCGGCTCGGATCGTGCGTGCGACCTGCTCGAGCCGCTCGGCACGGCGCCCGCTGAGCACCACGGTCCAGCCGTCACACGCCGCTGCCTCGGCGCTCGCGGCCCCCATGCCGCTGCCCCCACCCGTGACCCAGAGCACACGCTGATCCGTCATGCTCGGATGGTATGCCTACACAAGGCACCGACGACGGGAGCAACGATGCACCTCGACCTGACCGACCGCGTGGTGGTCGTGACCGGCGCAGCGCGCGGGATCGGCCGCACGCTCGCCGACCGCTTCGTCGCCGAGGGGTGCCGCGTCGTCGCGCTCGACCTGGCGTTCGAACCGGACTTCCCGCTCGACCACGTCGTGTGCAACGTCGCCGACCCACAGTCGGTGCGCGACGCCGTGGACGAGGTCGTCCGGCGGCACGGCACGATCGACGTGCTGGTGAACAACGCCGGCATCAACGTCACGGGCACGGTCGCAGAACTCGAGTGGGACGCCTGGCGCCGTTGCATGGACGTCAACCTCGGCGGCACGTTCCTGATGAGCCGGGCCGTGGCTCCGGTGATGCAGGCGGCCGGCCGCGGTCGGATCGTCAACGCCGCCTCGTTCGCCGCGATCGTACCGAGCGTCGGGAGCGCCGCCTACGCCGCGTCGAAGGCCGCCGTCGTCTCGTTCACCCGGGTGCTCGCGTCCGAGCTGGGCCCGTGGGGCATCACGGTCAACGCGTACGCCCCGGGCATGGTGCCGACGGCGATGAACGGGTTTGCCACGATGCCGACCGATGCACAGGACCGCCTGCTCGACACGTTGTCCCTGCGCCGGTGGGAGACCGCCGACGACGTCGCCGACCTGCTCGTCTTCGTGGCGAGCGACGCCTCGGGGTACATCACCGGCACCCTGCTCGACGTCTCCGGCGGCAAGCTCGCGACGCAGATCCCCGCTCGCGCGTACGGCCGTCCCTGAGCACGCGGCTGTCCGACCGCACAGGTTCTCCACATCGCCCTCCTCGTAGGCTGTGAGGGCCCAGTGAGCCGGACTGCAGCCCGACCCCGAGGAGGTGCCCGATGGTCCTCGTCCTCGTCGCGTTCGCGATCGTCGCCCTGATCGTCCCAGCCCTGACCCCCGTCCTCGGACGCCGCGTGTTCTACGTGGCGGCCCTCGCGCCCGCAGCGGCCGCCGTGCTGACGGTGGTGCAGACGGACGCGGCCCTCCACGGCAGCGTCGTCGAACGGCACCGGTGGGTCCCCCAGCTCGACCTCGACGTCACGCTGCGGATGGACGCCCTGTCGTGGGTGCTCGCCCTCGTGGTGTCGATCGTCGGCGCGTTGGTGCTGGTCTACTGCGCCTCGTACTTCGAGCGGGACGAACCCGGGCTCGGGCGGTTCGCCGGCGTCCTGACGGCCTTCGCCGGCTCGATGTACGGACTCGTGATCGCCGACGACGTCATCGTGCTGTTCGTCCTGTGGGAGGCCACGACGGTCTTCTCCTACCTGCTCATCGGGCACGACGCCGCGAAGCGTGCCAGTCGTGCCGCCGCCATGCAGGCCCTCGTGGTCACCACCGCCGGTGGTCTGGCGATGCTCGCGGGCCTCGTGGTGCTCTCGGTCACGGCGGGCACGACCTCGCTGTCCGCGATCGTCGCCGATCCCCCGAGCGGCACGGTCGTCTCGGTGTCGGTGGTCCTCGTGCTGCTCGGGGCGCTCACGAAGTCGGCGATCGTGCCCTTCCACTTCTGGCTCCCCGCCGCGATGGCCGCGCCGACCCCGGTCAGCGCGTACCTGCACGCCGCCGCGATGGTGAAGGCGGGCATCTACCTGGTGGCCCGGCTCGCCCCCGCGTTCGCACTGCTCGACGGCTGGCGCGAGACGATCACGCTGCTCGGTGTCGCCGGGATGCTCGTCGGCGGGTACCGGGCACTGCGGCAGACCGACCTCAAGCTCCTGCTCGCCTACGGCACCGTGGCCCAGCTCGGGTTCCTCGTGCTCGCCGCCGGCTGGGGTGCCCCCGCGGTCGCTCTGGGTGGGGTCGCGCTCCTCGTGGCCCATGCCGCCTTCAAGTCGACGCTCTTCCTGGTCGTCGGCGCGATCGACCACGTCGCCGGCACGCGCGACCTCGGTCGGCTCAGCGGGCTCGGCCGCGCCCGCCCGTGGTTGGCGGTCGTCGCGGTGCTGGCACTGCTGTCGATGGCCGGGATCCCGCCGACGATCGGGTTCGTGGCGAAGGAAGCCGTGCTGACCGGGTTCACCGAGTCCCTGCACGGCTCCGACGCCGGCTGGGCCTGGTTCGCCCTGATCGGTGTGACCGTCGGATCGGTGCTCACCGTGGCCTACTCGCTGCGGTTCCTGTGGGGCGCCTTCGCCCGTAAGCCCGGCGTCGCGACGACCGAGCCGCACGCCCTGCACGGCCTCGGCGTCGTGCCCTCGGTGCTCGCACTGGCCGGGCTCGCACTCGGTCTGCTCACCCCGGTGGTCGCACACGGCATCGAGCCCGCTGCCACGACCGCAGCGCTCGGCGGCCAGGAGGTCCCGCACCTCGCGCTCTGGCACGGCCTCGAACCCGCACTCGGCCTGTCCGCCATCACCCTGGTCGGCGGCCTCGCGCTGTTCGCCCTGCGCCGCCCGGTCGAAGCGCTCCAGCACCGGCTCGCGGGGTTCCCGAGCGCCGCGGGCGCGTACCGGCACGGCATGCGGCTGCTCGACCGTGGAGCGACCGGACTCACCGCGAGCCTGCAGCGCGGCTCGCTCCCCTACTACCTGACGGTGATCCTGTCGGTCTTCGTCGCCGGGGCGCTCGCCAACCTGGTGCTCGGCGGGCCGTGGGAGTTCCACGTCCGGTTCGCCGACTCGTGGGGTCAGATCCCGGTGATGATCGTGATGTCGATCGCCGGCATCGCAGTGCTCACGGCGAAGACCCGGTTCGCCGCCGCGGTCCTGGTCGGCGTCACCGGCTACGGCCTCTCGGTGCTGTTCGTGCTGCACGGTGCCGTCGACCTCGCCCTGACGCAGCTCGTGGTCGAGACGGTGACCCTGATCGCCTTCGTCCTGGTCCTCCGACGGCTGCCCCCGCGCATCGCCACGACCAACCCGTCGCGGTTCCGGGTCGTCCGGGCGCTCTTCGCCGGGCTGGCGGGGCTGACGCTGGCGATCGTCGTCGTCGTGGCCGCCTCGGCCCGCACCGCGCGCCCCCTCTGGCCCGACCTGCCCGCACTGACGAGCTCGTTCGGGCACGGTCTGAACGTCGTGAACGTCGCCCTCGTCGACCTGCGCGGCTGGGACACCCTCGGTGAGCTCACCGTCGTGGTCGCCGCGGCCACGGGCGTCGCGAGCCTGATCTTCGTGAACTCGCGCGAGGACACCCTGCCCCGGCTGCGGGACCTGCCGGAGACCCTGACCGCGAACGGCGAGCGCACCGACGGCGAGCCCCGCGCCTGGCTGCCGACGAGCGCCGCGATCCCGACCGGCCGCTCGGCCCTGCTCGACGTTGTCGTCCGACTGCTGTTCCACGGCCTCGTCGTGCTCTCGCTCTACCTGCTGTTCGCCGGGCACAACTCGGCCGGTGGCGGGTTCGCCGGGGGCCTGGTCGCCGGCATCGCCCTCGCGGCCCGCTACCTGGCCGGCGGCCCGGCCGAGCTCGGCGCGGCGGCCCCGGTGCGTGCCGGTCGCCTGCTCGGGCTGGGGGTCGCCACGGCCGCCGTCACGGCGATCGTGCCGCTGTTCTTCGGTCGCGAAGCCCTGTACTCCGAGTTCTTCGAGGCCACCGTCCCGATCCTCGGACACGTCGAGTTCGTCACCGCCACGTTCTTCGACATCGGTGTGTACCTGGTCGTCGTCGGCCTGGTGCTCGACGTCCTCCGCAGCCTCGGAGCCGAGGTCGACCGGCAGCGCCTCGAGGACGCCTCGACCCCGACCCGCGACACCACCGAGGGGTCCGTCAGCGACGCCCTCGATGCCCCCACCCCGGAAGGGAGCGCCACATGACCGTCACCCTCGTCCTCGTGATCGCCATGGCGGTGCTGTTCTCGTGCGGCGTCTACCTGCTGCTCGAACGCTCCCTGACCCGGATGCTCCTCGGCTTCCTGCTGCTCGGCAACTCGCTCAACCTGCTGCTGCTGGTGATGTCCGGCGCCGCGGGCGACCCGCCGATCGGCGGGAGCGCCGAGGGCATCACCGACCCGCTCCCCCAGGCGTTCGCCCTGACCGCGATCGTGATCACCTTCGCCGTCAGCGCGTTCCTGCTGGCCCTGATCCACCGGTCGTGGCAGCTGTCCCGCGCCGACGAGGTCGAGGTCGACGAGGCCGACGCCGCCATCGGCCGTGACCGCGACGAGTCGGCCGACGAGGACCCGGAGACCACCACCGACGCAGAACAGGAGGCGACCCGATGACCTGGCTCGTCCCGCTCCTCGTCCTCGTCCCGCTGCTCGGTGCCGCGGTCGCGCTCGGACTCCTCCGGCACCAGAAGCTCCAGCGTGCGATCACCGTCGTGGTGCTCGTCGTGGCCCTGGCCGTCGCCGCCACGCTCATGGTCCTGGTCGACCGGCACGGCACGATCGTGGTGCAGGTCGGCGGCTGGGACGCCCCGTACGGCATCTCGCTCGTCGTCGACCGGCTGAGCGCCCTGCTGCTCACCGTCAGTGCGAGCGTCCTGCTGCTCGTCCTGCTGTTCTCGATCGGGCAGGGCCTGGCCGCCGACGACGAGGACGCCCCGGTCACGATCTTCTACCCGACGTACCTGGTGCTCGCCGCGGGTGTGCTCGACTCGTTCATCGCCGGTGACCTGTTCAACCTGTACGTCGCGTTCGAGATGCTCCTGGTGGCGAGCTACGTGCTCATCACGCTGGGCGGCAGCGAACAGCGCGTCCGGGCCGGCACGACGTACATCGTCACGAGCCTGATCGCGTCGGCGATCTTCCTCGCCGCCATCGGCCTGGTCTACGGTGCCACCGGCACGGTGAACATCGCCCAGATCAGCGAGCGCGTCGCCGATCTGCCGGAGCACGTCCAGCTGCTCCTGCACACGATGCTGCTGATCGGGTTCGGCATCAAGGCGGCCGTGTTCCCGCTGGCGTTCTGGCTGCCGGACTCGTACCCGACGGCCCCGGCGCCGGTCACCGCGGTCTTCGCGGGCCTGCTGACGAAGGTCGGCATCTACGCGATCATCCGGCTCGAGACGGTGATCTTCCCGCGACCACAACTCAACGAGGTCCTGCTCGTCGTCGCCGCGCTGACGATGGTGGTCGGGGTGCTCGGCGCGGTGTCGCAGACCGACGTCAAACGGCTGCTGTCCTTCACGCTGATCAGCCACATCGGCTTCATGGTGATGGGTGTCGGACTCGGCACCGTCGCGGGGACGGCGGCAGCGGTGTTCTACACGGTGCACCACATCGTCGTGCAGACCACGCTGTTCCTGGTGTCCGGTCTGATGGAACGCGTCGGCGGGACGACCTCGACCCGGTCGCTCGGCGGGCTGCTGAAGGCCGCACCGCTGCTGGCCGCCCTGTACCTGATCCCCGCGTTCAACCTGGGCGGGATCCCGCCGTTCTCCGGCTTCATCGGCAA
Organism: Curtobacterium sp. BRB10; assembly: GCF_031844325.1. NCBI lineage: Bacteria > Bacillati > Actinomycetota > Actinomycetes > Micrococcales > Microbacteriaceae > Curtobacterium > Curtobacterium sp. BRB10. Next base: position 19,574 of record NZ_JAUZVA010000010.1, on the reverse strand, counting down.
GCTCGGCCTGTTCCGCGCCGCCGCCGAGGACGGCTCCCCGATGGCGTACGTCACCATCGGCGCCGGCGTCGTCACGTCGCTGCTCACCCTGTACGCGCTCATGCGGGTCTGGGACGCCGCCTTCTGGCGGCCGAAGCCGGCGGCCGAGGCCGCCGCCCCGCACGCGACGAGCGCGGAACCGCACGCCCACCTGCGGTCGCCGGAACCGGCGCCCCTCACGGTCTCCGAGGAGACGGGCGAGACCTACCACCCGGGAGGCTCGGTGACGGTCACCGACGCACCGCACGCAGCCACCGCCTCCAGTCCGACCACCGGCGCGACCGAGGCGGTCGGCGAGGCACCCGAGAAGGTGCGCCTGCCGCGCATGCTCGTCGGCGTGACGACCGTCGCGGTGCTCGGCTCCGTCGCCCTGACCGTCGTCGCCGGCCCGCTCTACGGCTACGCGACCCGCGCAGCGGAGTCGCTGGAGTCGCCCGACCGTTACGTGCAGGCCGTGCTCGGAGGTGAGCGATGACCGACGTCCGCCGCATCTCGAACGCCCGGCGGATCGCGCTGGCGTGGCGCTACGACGTGCCCCTGGTCGCGGGACTCACCGTGCTGTGGGCGCTGCTCTGGGGATCGTGGACCCCGCTGACGCTGCTGTGCGGCATCGTCGTGGCGCTCCTCGTCACCCAGGCACTGCCGCTCCCGCCGGTCCCGCTGTCCGCACGGTTCTCGATCGTGCACGTGCTGCGGTTCCTGGTGGTGTGGTCCGGGCTCGTCGTCGTGGCGTCCTTCCGGGTCGCGTGGGTCGCGTTCCGACCCCGCGGTGTGCGGCGCAGCTCGATCACGCTCGTGCAGCTGCACTCGACATCGGAGATGACCTTCACCCTGGCCACCCTCGCGATCTCGCTCGTGCCCGGCTCGTACGTCGCCGACGTGGACCTGCGGCGCCGTCGTCTGCTGCTCCACGTGCTCGACACCGAGCGCCTGGAGCAGGTCGAGGACGAACGCCGCGTCGCACTCCGGATCGAGGCCATGGTCATCCGCGCACTCGGCTCCAAACAAGACGTCTCCGAGCTGTCCGAGCCGCTGCCGGAGGTGACCCAGTGAGCCCCGCAGTCGTCGTGATGGGCATCGCCGTCGCGCTCGTGCTCGCGCTCCTCGGGGTGACGTTCGCCCTCGCGGTGTTCCGCATCGTGCGCGGTCCGACCATCCTCGACCGCATGATCGGCTCCGACATGGTGCTGACCACCGTGCTCGTGGTGATCGCGGCCGCGATGGTCATCCGCCAGGACCTGACCGGCATCCCCGTGCTCGTGGTGATCTCGGCGACGAGCGTCTTCGCCACGGTCGCCGTGGCCCGGGCCGTCACACCCTCGGCGGACCCGTCCGACGAGGGCCTGACCGTCACCACCCCCGAGCGCGCCGAGGAGGACCAGTCGTGATCGAGATCATCGAGTCGTTCGTCGACGACGCCGGCGTCCGCGCCTGGATCGCCGTCGGGCTGCTGCTCGTCGGGTCGCTGCTGTCGCTCGGCGCCGGGGTCGGCATCGTCCGGTTCCCGGACCCGCTCGTCCGTCTGCACGCGATGGCGAAGCCGCAGGTGCTCGGGCTCGCACTCGCGCTGGCCGCCATCGTCGTCGCGGTGTGGACGTGGACGGCGTTCTGGGTCGTGCTGCCGATCATGGTGTTCCAGCTGTTCCTGGTGCCGGTGTCGACGCACATGATCGCCCGTGCCGGCCTGCGCGCCGACGACTACCGGCACGAGGACCTGCTGGTCGACGACACGGAGTCCTGACGCACCGATCTGACGGACCGGAGGTCCGTGGCGGCGTCGCTACGGGCCTCCGGTCCGTCAGGTGGCCACGTTCGCAGTCAGGCGGTCGCGACCCGACGCGGGAGCAGCAGGTTGCACACCGCGGCGACGACGACGATCGCGGCGGAGACCGCCGGCAGCAGCATCGCGGCGGCGGTGCCGTGGTGCTCGGCGACGTCACCCGTGACGGCGGACGCGATCGACTGGCCGACGATGACGGCGGACCCGAGGATCGTCATGGTGGTGGCGGAGCGGCCGACGGGTGACCGGTCCGAGCCGAGGCTGTACTGGGCGACCAGGGTCGGGCCGATCCCGATGCCCATGATCGCGAGGACGACGCCCGCGGCGACGACGGAGTCGGCGCTGGCGAACGCGATCGCACCGCCGAGGAGCACGACACCGAACACGAGCCAGCGCCAGCCGAGGCCGAAGGCACGGGGGAACGCCGCCGACCCGAGTGCCAAGCCGGCGGACCCGATGCCCATCAGGCCGTAGAGCAGGCCGGCCTGCGAGGCCTCGCCGTGGGTCTCCATGAACGCCGTCAGCGAGGTGAGCGTCGAGCCGAAGAACAGGCCGATGCCGAGGATGCCGACGACCACGACGACCAGTCGCGGACGCAGGAGCTGCCGGGCGGGGGCCCGCGTGTGCTCCGCGTGCTGGCCGACCACGAGCTTGCCGGTCGGGTGCAGCGCGAACGCTGTGACGAACACGAACGTCAGGACCGAGGCCCCGGCGACGGCCACCCACGGGGCGATCGCGCTGGCGAGGATGCCGACCAGGAACGGGCCGATGATGAACACGGTCTCGTCGGCGGCGGACTCGTAGGCCATCGTGCCGCTGAGGGTCTTCTCGCGCCGCGCCGGGGCCATCCGCTGCCGGATGATCGCGACGAGCCGGGTGCGGGACATCGGGGCGACCTGCGGGGCCGAGGCGCCGATGCAGAACGCGACCGCGAGGACGGCCAGGTCGGGCGCGGTGCCGCTGACGACGAACGGGAAGAGCCCGAGCAGCGCCGCGTTCACCAGGCCGACGGGCACGAGCACCGCGCGCTGTCCGAAGCGGTCCGCGGCGGCGCCGACCATCGGGCCGAAGATCGCGGAGCCGATGCCGACGGCGGCGGAGTTGACGCCGCCGAGGGCGACGGAGTCACGGGCGGCGACGACGAGGGTCAGGACGCCGACCACCATCATCGCGAACGGGAGCCGGGCGATGAACGCCACGGGGAAGTACCAGCGTCCGGCGAGGGAGACGAGCGAGCGGTCCGGAGCGGGCGGGGCGTCGGTGGGACGGGTCTGGAGCATCGGGGTTGTGCCTTCTCGGCCCGCCCGGTTCGGTGGCGGCGGACCCATCGGGTGCCGCCGTTGTCCGCCGGGATGCCGGCGGCCGGTAGATACACACTGCGTGTTGTCGAACGCTGTTGATGGTACCAACCGGACACCGCGCACCGGAGGAGTTCGCTCCGGGCGCCGTCCCGCCGGTCAGCCGTGGTGCGGTCACAGACCGTCGGCTGCGGCGCCGCCAGCCGACAGTTCGTGACCGGACGGCACGCAACCCGCGACGTGTCGTGGCCGGCCCGCCGGGGCCGGCCACGCGACGCTACGTGACGGGACGACGGACGGGAGGCGCGTGGCGGGGTGCCCCGTGCCTCCCGGCCGGCGCGCCGCGCGCCCAGGGCCCCGCACCGGTCACGACACCCCGTCGGCCGTGCGCGGTGCGGTCGCAGACCGTCGCCTGCGGCGCCGCCAGCCGACAGTTCGTGACCGGACGGCATGCGACCGGCGACGTGTCGTGACCGGTCGGCGCAACCCGCAGAGCGACGAGATGCGACCGGCCGAGGGACTGATCCGGCATGGCGCTCAGGTCAGGAGACCTCGCCCGCGCGGGCTCCCGCCCACAGGTCGACGTCGGTGATGCCGACCGAGTGCTCGTCGATGACGCGGAGCTCCTCGTCGGTGAACGACGTGTTCGACAGCGCGGCGACGTTGTCCTCGAGCTGCGACACCCGCGAGGCACCGATCACGAGCGATGTCACCCGCTCGTCGCGGAGCGCCCAGGCGAGGGCGAGCTGCGCGAGGGACTGCCCGCGGGCGGCCGCGACGTCGTTCAGGGCGCGGAGGTGCTCGACGACCTCGGGGGTGATGCTCGACGCGTCGAGGGACTTGCCCGCTGCCGCGCGGGAGTCCTCGGGCACACCGTTCAGGTACTTGCCGGTCAGCAGCCCCTGCGCCAGCGCGGTGAAGCCGATCACGCCGAAGCCGAGCTCGCCGGCGGTGTCGAGCAGCCCCTCGGTCTCGATCCAGCGGTTGAGCATCGAGTACGAGGGCTGGTGGATCAGGAGCGGGGTGCCGAGGTCGCGGAGGATCTCGGCTGCCTGCCGACTGCGCTCGGCGTCGTACGACGAGATCCCGACGTACAGCGCCTTGCCCTGCTGGACCGCGGTGTGCAGCGCGCCCATCGTCTCCTCGAGCGGGGTCGAGGCGTCGAGGCGGTGCGAGTAGAAGACGTCGACGTAGTCCAGGCCCGTCCGCTGCAGCGACTGGTCGAGCGAAGCGAGCACGTACTTGCGCGAGCCACCGCCCTGCCCGTACGGCCCCGGCCACATGTCCCAGCCGGCCTTCGTCGAGATGACCATCTCGTCGCGGTAGGGCCGGAAGTCCTCGCGCATCAGGCGGCCGAAGTTCACCTCGGCGGCACCGTACGGCGGGCCGTAGTTGTTCGCGAGGTCGTGGTGGGTGATCCCGAGGTCGAACGCCCGGCGGCTGATGGCGCGCTGGTTCTCGAAGGGCATGTCGTCCCCGAAGTTGTGCCAGTACCCCAGGGAGAGCAGCGGCAGGTCGAGGCCCGAGTGGCCGGTCCGGCGGTACGTCATCGAGTCGTAGCGGTCGTCACTGGCGATGTAGGTCATGGGACGAGCCTGGCACTCGTTCGGGTTCGGGCCTCGCATGCTTCGCTTCGCGGACCCATGATGGGTGCACGAGACCACGAGGAGACGACGATGGCACGGACGACGAAGACCGAGACCACCTTCACCGACGAGGAGCGGGCGGCGATGCAGGAGCACGCCGCAGAGGTCAAGCGGGCCCGCGGCACGAAGGGCACCAAGGCCGAGAAGGCGGCGGCCGACGCCGCTGCGGTCGAGGCGAAGATCGCCGAGATGCCCCAGCCGGACCGCGGCCTGGCGGAGCGCGTCCACCGCATCGCGCTCGAGGTCGCGCCGGAGCTCGCGCCGAAGCTCTGGTACGGCATGCCCGCCTACGCGCGGGACGGCAAGGCGGTGTTCTTCTTCCAGGATGCTGCGAAGTTCAAGGCCCGGTACGCGACACTCGGGTTCCAGGACTCGGCCGCGCTCGACGACGGCACGTTCTGGCCGACGTCGTGGGCGATCAGCCCCGAGTTCTCCGAGGCCGACGAGGCACGGGTGGCTGACCTGATCCGTCGCGCGGTCGGCTGACGGTGCTCGGGCTGGGCGCCGCTCCCGTCTTCGCCCTGCTGTTCCTGGTGCTGTACGTCCTGGGGCGGCGACGGGACCCGCGGATGCTCCGCAACGGGGTGTTCCTGACGGCGGCCGTGCTGTTCGGGCTCGCGACGGTCGTGGCCGTGCTGACCAGGGTGGTCCCCGGGTTCAGCCTGCTCGTCGCCGTGGTGCTGCTGCTCGTGCCGCTCGCCGTGGTGGTGCTCGGCGTCGCCCTGGTCGCGAACGGCCTGCAGATGCTCCGCGCCGAGGGACGCAGCGTCGGCAACCTGCTGTCGCTCGCCGCCGGCGTGGCGGTGTTCGTGCTGCCGGCGATCGCCATCGCCCTGCTCGTCTCGGGCAGTGGCGAGGGCTTCACGCTGTGGGACGGCACGAAGATCGCGATCGCGGTCCTGATGGTGTTCGTCTGCGGGTACTTCGCGCTGTCGCTGGTCGCGTTCGCCCTGTACTCCGTCGTCTACGGGCGGACCCGGCACGGCATCGTCCCCGACACGATCGTGGTCCTCGGCTCCGGGCTCGTGCACGGCGAGGTCCCGCCCCTGCTGCAGAGCCGGCTCGACCGGGCCCTCGGCGTCTACCGGGCCGAACGGGCCGCCGGACGCCGCCCGCTCCTCGTGCCGTCCGGCGGACAGGGCGACGACGAACCCCGCCCCGAGGGCACCGCGATGGCCGAGTACCTGGTGGCGCACGGCGCCGACCCGGACGACGTCGTGGCGGAGACCGCGTCGCGGAACACCCGCGAGAACCTCCGGTTCTCGCGGGACGTGCAGACGGCCGCCGGCCGGGACGGCCAGATGGTCGTGGTCACGAACAACTACCACGTGTTGCGGGCGGCGACCCTGTCCCGTCGCCTCGGCCTACCGGCCCAGGTCGTCGGCGCGCGCACGGCGGCGTACTACGTCCCGAGTGCGTTCCTGCGGGAGTTCGCCGCGGTCATCGTCGAGCACCGCTGGCTGAACGTCGTCGCCTGCACGCCGTTCGTGCTGTTCACGGGGTTCCTGCTCTGGGAGTCGTTCCAGCAGTAGGATCTCCACCATGGTCGAGATCCCGGCGCCGCGGCCGACCGATCTGCTGCCCATCGGCGAGATCGTCCGCCGTACCGGCGTCGCCGCCTCGGCCCTGCACTTCTACGAGCGCAAGGGCCTGATCCACCCGGAGCGCACCGACGGCGGCACGCGGATGTACCCGCGGCACGTCGAGCGGCGGATCGCCATCATCCAGGTGGCCAAACGCCTCGGCATCCCGCTCAGCGAGGTCGCCGAGCAGTTCGAGGCGCTGCCCGCCGACCGCATGCCGTCGCTGCGCGACTGGAACCGGTTGCACGAGCGGTGGCGAGCACGACTGCGGGCCCGCCAGCTCGAGCTGGAGCGGCTGCAGCAGGAGATGACGCAGTGCATCGGCTGCGGATGCGTCTCGCTCGGAGCGTGCTCGGTCGTGAACCCGGGTGACGCCCTCGGCGACGAGGGGCACGGCGCGCGTCGCCTGCTGCCGATCGAGGACGATGCCGCAGCCGACGACTCCGCCACCACCGCCGAGGAAGCCGTCGCCTAGCCCGCGCGCAATCCGTCGTCGATCCGCTGCAGCAGCTCCAGCGCCTCGACCGCGCCCCGCTCGTCGCCACCGAGGGCCGTACGGAGCTTGCCGGACCAGTGCCGGTACAGACGGTCGACGCTCTCCTGGGCCAGGGCGGTCGAGTGCAGCTGCACGGTCCGGGCGTCCGCCGGGTCCTGGCGCCGCTCGACCATGCCCTTCGCCACGAGCGACCGGAGTGCGACGCTGAGGTTGCTGCGCTGCAGGGCGGTCGCCTCGGCGGTGGCACTGGGCGAGGTGCCCGGGTTGCGGTTGATCCAGCGCATCACGAGCGCCTCGGTGCCGGTGAGCGGCACGATGTCGAGGGTCTCCGAGCCGTGCGGGTCGATGTCGCGCGCGATCCGGAGCAGGACGTCCGCGAACTCGGCGAGGACGTGGTCGGACACGGCGGAGTGCATGTCCGTACTGTACCGATCTCCGGCGATGAGTTATGCTTTCATAACAATGACCACGGACACCGGAACCATCCGCGCGACGATCGCGACACCCACGACCAAGCAGCAGGGCATCACGACCGCGCTGCTCCTGGTGCTCGGCCTGCTCAGCGCCGTCGCCCCCTTCGCCACCGACCTGTACCTGCCGGCGTTCCCGCAGATGACGACCGGGCTCGGGGCGAGCGCCACCGCCGTCCAGCTCACCCTGACCGCGTTCCTGGTGGGTGTGACCGCGGGCCAGCTCGTGTTCGGTCCGCTGTCCGACCGGTTCGGCCGCGTCCCGCCGCTCATCGCCGGTGCCGCGGTGTGCGTGCTCGCCAGCATCGCCGCGGTGCTCGCGCCGAACATCGGCGTGCTCATCGCGGCCCGCCTGCTGCAGGGCCTCGGCGGTGCGGCCGGCATGGTGATCAGCCGTGCGGTCATCTCCGACCTGGCGACCGGCAAGTCCGCCGCCCGCGCGTTCTCGCTCATGATGATCGTCGGCGGGGTCGCCCCGGTCGTCGCACCGCTGCTCGGCGGCCTGCTCACCGGCCCGATCGGCTGGCGCGGCCTGCTCTCGATCGTGCTCGGCCTGTCGGTCGTCATGCTCATCGCGGTCCTCGCCGTGATCCGCGAGACCCACCTGAAGGAACACCGCGACGCGCTGCGTGCGGAACGCCGTGGCTCCGGCTCGGCGCTCCGCGCCCTGCGCTCCCGCACGTTCCTCGGGTACACCGCCGTGTTCGGCTTCGCGTTCGCCGTGATGATGGCCTACATCTCCGCGTCGCCGTTCCTGTACCAGGACATGATCGGCTTCGGCACGGTCGGCTACGGCCTGGCCTTCGGGCTGAACGCCCTGGCGCTGATGGGCGTCAGCATCCTGTCCGCCAAGCTCACCGCGACCCGTTCGGTCACCGGCGTGCTGTCGCTCGGCATCGTGCTGGTGCTCGCGTCGACCGTCGCGTTCGCGCTGCTCGTCGTCTCCGGGGCGCCGGTCATCTGGCTCGCCGTGCCGCTGTTCACCGCGGTGGGCTCGCTCGGTCTGGTGCTCGGCAACGCCACGGCGCTCGCGCTCGGTGCCGTGCCGTCAGCTGCCGGTAGCGCCTCGGCCGTGCTCGGTGCCCTGCAGTTCGGACTCGCGGCGCTCGTGTCCCCGCTCGTCAGCATCGGCGGCTCGGACACCGCGGCGCCGCTGGCGATCGTGATGCTCGCCGCCGCCGTGGTGGCCGTCGTGGCGCTGCTCGCGGCGCGGGGCCGGACCAGCACGCTCCGCTGACCTGGCAGGACACCGCCCGCTGACGCGGAACGACACCGTCGTCGCACGACATCGACAGTGGCGTTCCGCGTCGACCAGACCACCCGCGACCACCCGGCCCGGCAGCGCCCGGCAGCGCCGGCGTCAGCCCCGCCCCGGCCGCAGGAACGGCACCCGCGGCATGAGCCAGTCGACCCACACCACCCGCACCCCCGGCGCCACGGCCAGTGCCCACAGGATCGAGGCGGCGGCGTCGGTCGGGTAGTGGACCGCGTCGATCGACACCGCGAAGAAGACGATCACGATGGCCACGACCCCGAGCGTCAGGGCGAGCCGGTGCCACCGGGTCTCGCGGAGCAGCCAGATCAGGGCGACGACGAACGCCGTGATGTAGACCGTGTGCCCGCTCGGGTACCCGGGGTCCGGCTGCACGGGGAACGGGTGCGGCAGCACGGCGACGTCGGGGCGGGCGCGGTGCACGATCTCCTTGACGATCGCGGACGGCACCCACGTGATCGCGATGGTGCCGCCGAACGCTAGGGCCGGGCGCAGGTCCCGCGTCGCCACCAGATCACGGCGACGACGACGACCGTGATCCCGATCGCCGGCGCCGGACTGATCACGTGGTAGACCGCGGTGCTGAACGCCCCGACGAACCCGGTGTGCAGCGCGTTCAGGGCCTTGGACAGGCCGAGGTCGACGGTGCCGAGCGTGAACCCGACGATGGTGATGACGACGACCGCGATGACGGCGATCGCCACCGAGACGAGCGGGTACGGCGAGCGCTCGAGGATCCCGTACGCGGCGAGCTCCCGTCGGCGGGGACGGAGGAGCGGCGCGGCGTCGGTCATCCTGCCATCGTCGCAGCACGACCCGGGCATCAGGGCGCGAGTGGGACGCGCGATGCTCCGAAAGCGTTCAGCGCAGCGGTCGCGAGTAGACAGGACGCATGCCAACCGTTGCCGAGAACATCGTCGCCACCCTCCGCGCCAACGACGTCCACCGGGTCTACGGCCTGCCCGGGGACTCCCTGAACGGCTTCACCGACGCCCTGCGCAAGGACGGGACGATGCGGTGGGAGCACGTCCGTCACGAAGAGGCGGCCGCGTTCGCCGCCAGCGCCGAGGCCGCCGTGACCGGTGACCTGGCCGTCTGCGCCGGCAGCTGCGGCCCGGGCAACCTGCACCTGGTCAACGGCCTGTACGACGCGAACCGTTCGCGGGTGCCGGTGCTGGCGATCGCCGCCCACATCCCCACGGCGGAGATCGGCTCCGGCTACTTCCAGGAGACGCACCCGCAGGAGCTGTTCCGCGAGTGCTCCGTCTACGTCGAGTACGTCGCCGACCCGGTGCAGATGCCCCGCCTGCTCGAGATCGCGATGCGTGAGGCGATCGAGAAGCGCGGCGTCGCGGTCCTCGTGATCCCCGGCGACGTGCTGCTCGCCGAGGCGAAGGACGACCGCGTCACCCGCATCGAGCGGGCCACCCCGCGCATCGTCCCGAGCGAGGCCGAGCTGCAGCGCACCGCCGACCTGCTGAACGGTGCCGACCGGATCACCATCCTGGCCGGAGCCGGCGTCGCGGACGCCCACGACGAGGTCGTCGCCCTGGCCGAGCGGTTGCAGGCCCCGATCGTGCACGCGCTGCGCGGCAAGGAGTACATCGAGTACGACAACCCCTACGACGTCGGCATGACGGGACTGCTCGGCTTCTCGTCCGGGTACCGCGCCATGGAGGACGCCGACGTCGTGCTCATGCTCGGCACGGACTTCCCGTACCAGCAGTTCTTCCCCGCCGAGGCGAAGCACGTGCAGGTCGACATCCGCGGTTCGCAGCTCGGCCGGCGGCACCCCGTCGACATCGGGCTGGTCGGCACCGTCAAGGACACCGCCCTCGCACTCATCCCGCTGCTGACCGGCTCGCACCCGGCGAAGCACCTCGAGGACTCGCTCAAGCACTACCGGAAGACCCGCGAGAAGCTCGACGACCTGGCCGTTCCGGCCGGCCGGAAGAAGCCGGTGCACCCGCAGTACGTCGCCCGGGTGCTCGACCGGCTCGCCGCCGAGGACGCCGTCTTCATCCCCGACGTCGGCTCGCCCGTCGTGTGGGCCTCGCGCTACCTCACGATGAACGGCAAGCGCCGACTGATCGGCTCGTTCGTGCACGGCACGATGGCGAACGCCGTCCCGCAGGCGATCGGTGCGCAGACCGCGTTCCCGGACCGGCAGGTGATCGCCCTGGCCGGCGACGGCGGCCTGACGATGCTCCTCGGTGAGCTCATCACGATCGTGCAGAACAAGCTGCCGGTGAAGATCGTCGTGTTCGACAACTCGTCGCTCAACTTCGTCGAACTCGAGATGAAGGCCGCCGGCTTCGTGAACTACGGCACCGAGCTGCAGAACCCGGACTTCGCCGCCGTCGCCGAGGCGATCGGCATCAAGGGGTTCCACGTCGACGTGTCCGACGACTTCGAGGACGCCATGGCCGCCGCGCTCGCGCACGACGGTCCCGCGCTCGTGTCGGTCCGCGCGAACCGCCAGGAACTCTCCATGCCCCCGGCGGTCGCCCTCGAGCAGGCGAAGGGCTTCACGCTCTACGCCATCCGCACGGTGCTGTCGGGTCGCGGTGACGAGCTGCTGGACCTCGCGTCGACCAACGCGCGCCAGCTGCTGTAGACGCGACCGGAGGACGGCCTGGAGGCCCGTGGCGGCGTCGCCACGGGCCTCCAGGCCGTCACGGCGTCACCACCCGAGCGGCTGGCCGTCCTCCAGGAAGACGCCGGTGGGGCCCTCCGGGCCCGCGCTCGCGGCGGCCGCGATCGTCGCGGCGCTGACCTCGACGGGGCGACCGTGCGGGTTCGGCATGCCCCCGAACTCGGTGGCCGTGTAACCGGGCTCGATCGCGACGAAGTGCACCTCGGGCGCGATCTTCGCGTACTGCACCGTCAGCATCGAGACGGCCGCCTTGGAGGCGCCGTAGACCACGGCCGGCACGGTGAACGCGGGCTTCGACGGGTCGTGGGTGGCGGTGAACGAGCCGAGCGCACTCGACAGGTTCACCACGATCGGGTTCGCGGAGCGACGCAGGAGCGGCAGCGCGGCCTCGGTCGCGCGGATCGTGCCGACGGCGTTCGTGTCGAACACGTCGAGCGCCTGGGGGCCGTCCTGCCCCCACACGGCGATGCCGGCGTTGTTCACGAGGACGTCGAGGCCGCCGTTCGCGTCGACGTGGGCGAAGGCCGCGGCGACCGAGTCGTCGTCGCGGACGTCGAGCTGCACGGAGCGTGCGCCGATCTCGGCGGCGACCGCGGCGCCCTGGTCGGCGTCGCGGGCGCCGATCCAGACGGTGTGGCCCGCCTCGACGAGCTGACGGGCGGTTTCCTTGCCGAGGCCGCGGGTGGCCCCGGTGATGAGTGTCGTTGTCATGGGTCCAGCGTCGTGCTCGGCGGCGACCGCAGGGAGTCGACCCGTTGTCGTAGGACCGGCAGGGCCAGGACCGGGGTCGCTCGTCGCGCGCAGACTGGGGACATGGCGGACACGGACTTCGGGCACACCCTGCGGCGGCTGCGCGACCACGTCTCCCCCGAGGCGGCGGGCGTGGTCGTCGGGCCGCGTCGGCGTGCGGCCGGTCTGCGGCGAGAGGAACTGGCCGGCCTCGCGGGGATCTCGGCCGACTACCTGACCCGGCTCGAGCAGGGGCGGGCGACCTCGCCGTCCGCCCAGGTCGTCGAGGCGCTCGCGCGGGCGCTACGGGTCGTCGATGCCGACCGCGAGCTGCTCTACCGACTCGCCGGGCACGCGGTCCCCGGCGCCGACGTGGTGCCGTCGCGGATCCCGCCGAGCGTGCAGCGACTGCTCGACCGGCTGGCGGACACCCCCGTCGCTGTCCTCGACGCCGCCGGGAACCTGCTCGTCGCCAACGCCCCGTACGACGCCCTGATGGGGCCGATCGGGGCACTGCGCGGGAACGACCGGAACACCGCGTGGCGGCACCTGGTCGGTTCGGGCAGCCGCGCCGTGCACACGCCGGAGGAGCAGGCGGCGTTCGAGGCGAACCTGGTGGCCGGGCTCCGGATGACCGCGGCGCGCTACCCGCTCGACCGCCAGCTGCAGCAGCTCGTGCGGGAGCTGCGCGCGGCGAGCCCGCGGTTCGTCGAGCTGTGGGACTCCGGCGCGACCGCGCTCGGCGAGACCGCCCGGCGGAAGGTGATCGACCACCCGGACGTCGGGCTCATCACGCTCGACTGCGACACCCTGGTCGTCGGACCGGAGGACCTGCGGATCCTGGCGTACACGGCCGAGCCCGGGTCGGTGGACGCGGAGCGGCTGGCCCTGGCCATCGTCGTGGGGACGCAGTCGTTGGTGGAGTGACGCTCGGGGCGGGGGCGCTCTGGTTGTGCGCGGCTCAGTCTTTGTGCACGGTTCAGCACCGGCCAGCCGCGGTCGCTCGCTGCGAGCCCGCCTGAACCCTTCGGAGAAGGCCCACAGGTCGCGTCCTTCGCCCTTGTCCGGCCCGGACGTCGTCCATAGGCTCCCGCTGTCAGACGATCGTCTGACTCCAGAACGGGACGAGGACGGGCATGAACGACGAGACGCAGGTCAGCATGAACCGCGTGCACTGGAACGGTGGCGTGCCGCGCAGTGCGGTGGACGCACTCCTGCACGACGGCGGACTGGCGGTGGTCCCGACCAAGGTCGGCTACATCCTGATGACCTCGGACCGCGCGGGTCTGGAGCGCAAGTTCGACGCGAAGGAACGCAACCGCAACAAGCCGGGCGTCGTGCTCGTGAGTTCGCTCGAGATGCTCCGGAGCATCGCGCAGCTCACCCCCGAGATCGACGCCCTGTACCAGCGGTGCTGGGACGAGGACGTCCTGCTCGGGTGCATCCTGCCCTGGAGCGAAGAGGGTCGAGCGGCGTTGCCGTCGGACGGCTCCGACGAACTCATGATGGACACCCGTGGCACGTCCTGCTTCGTCATCAAGTTCGGCGTTCCCGGTGAGCTCGCCGCCCGCGAACTCTGGACCGAGCACGGCAAGTTCGCCTTCGCGAGCTCGGCCAACCCGTCCGGTACCGGCAACCGTGGCGTGGTCGACGGCATCGGCGAGCGCATCGCCGAGCGCGCCGACGTGATCGTCGAGGCGGACGACTACGTCGCGTCCATCCAGCCGGAGCAGACCGCCGAGACCCGCTACGAGCAGGGCGTCATGGTGTCGATGGTCGACAGCACCGGAGCCCTGATCCCGCTGCAGGACGGACGCCGATCGGTCGTCCCCGCACCGACGCTCATCCGCAAGGGTCTCGACGTCGACCGGATCATGGGGCTGCTCGCGGACACGTTCACGAGCTGGGACTACCGGCAGGGTGAGTACTACTGAGCCCGCACGAGCGGACCTCCGTGGGCCGGAACCGCCTGTCGCGTGAGGACGCCGCGAGCCGCATCACCGCGTTCGTGTACGGCAACATCGTGATCCTCGGGACGATCGCGCCGATGGTCCCGGACACCGCCGAGAGTGGTCGGGGGCTCTGGTACGTGCTCGCCACCGCGTTCTCGACCTTCCTCGCACACACCTTCGCCGAGTCGGTCGGCCGACGTGCGCGGAGCGATCACCGCCTCACCGGGGAGACCGTCCGCGCCGAGGTGCGAGACTCGCTGCCCGTCCTCACCTCCGGGCTCCTCCCGGCTGCCGTCCTCGCCTACGCCTGGCTGACCGGGACGTCCGGGCTCGCGGCCGAGATCATCGCGATCGGGTACCTCGTGGTCCGACTCGCCCTCCTCGGGCCCGTCGTGGCCAGGCTCCGCGGGGAGAAGCCGTCCCCGCGGACGTTCGTGGCCGGCCTCGTCCTCGCGCTCGTCGGTGTCGGCATCGCCCTGGTGAAAGCGGGTCCGGGCTTCTGAGGCGAGCGTGCACGGGAGCACGGGGGTACGGGAGCCTCGACACCTCGCGCCGTCACGTGGCCTGTCCGTCGGCGACGGCCGCGACGGCTTCGATCTCGACCAGCTGGTCGTCGTAGCCGAGCACCGTCACCCCGAGCAGGGTGCTCGGCACGTCGTGCGCGCCGAAGGAATCGCGCACCACCTGCCATGCGGTGACGAGGTCGGCCTGCCGCGAGGACGCCACGAGCACCCGGGTGCTCACGACGTCCTCGATGGACGCTCCTGCGGCACGCAGCGCCTCCTGCATCGTCTCGATGCACCTGACCGCCTGGCCCGCGTAGTCACCCACCGCCACAGTCGAGCCGTCCGGGGCGAGCGGGCAGGCCCCGGCGAGGAACACGAGCCGCGTTCCAGCCGGCACGGTGGATGCGTACGCGTACTGCGCCGCGTCGCTCAGGACGTCAGATCGGATGAGACGGACAGCGCTGGCCATGCCGGTCATCCTGCCAGCAGCGGCGTTCACCCCTCGCCAGCGTCAGGCGCAGTACTCGTACGGCAACATCGCGACCGGCCCAACCCAGATCGCACCCACGGTGGTGCCGTCCGTCCCGAGCTGGAACGTCATGAAGCGTCCGTCGGCCTGCACGCTCCACATCGAGTACGGCCCCTGCTCCTCACCGTAGGTGCCGGTGTACCGCAGGTCCGGGTACGCGGAGCGCACCTCGGTCAGGGGCGCTCCGATGCCGATCCCGGCGTCGGTCTCGGGCGAGTTCGTCGTCACCGGGTCCGGCCCCAGCCCACCGATGGTCACCCCGGCGACCTTTCCGTCGCGCGGGATGACGATGAGGCCGGGAGCGTCGGACCGCTCCCAGAAGGTCGTCTCCGGACTGGCCGGGCACGCATCCGTACTCCGCGTGTAGGCAGCTGTCAGGTCGTCGATCTCGCCCTGCACCGGACCACCGAGGGCGATCGGTCCGACCTCGTCGGTCGAGATGGTCCACGTCGCGGGGTCCGACAGACTGAAGGCCGTGTCCGTCGTGGTCGGGGTCGCAGCGGGGGTCGGGGTGTCGGGGTCAGACGGCGTCTCCGGGGTCGCAGTCGCAGTCACGGTCCGGGTCGGCGTCGCAGCCGGCGAGCCGGAACAGGCGGTCAGCGCCATCGCTGCGACGAGCCCGAGGGTCACCCCAGCGGTCCGGGCCGCACCGTTCACGCGGCCCCCGCCGAACTCCGCGGCTTCCGATCCGGCGGGAGCTGGGGGCCGGGTTGCCGCACGGTCCTCCAGCTGCCGATCCGCGGGTCGAGCCGGACGGCGTCCCCGCATTCGTCGCAGTGCGCCGCTCCCGCCTCGCCGAGCAGGATCTTCGCGTCGTCGTGGACGAACGGGTCCGGGTTGCCGGGCATCGTCTGTTTCCCTCCGTCGGCAGATGTCGAACGGCCCCCGCCCGCAGGCGGGGACCCGACCGGCGCGGGCTCCGGAGAGCCGCAGCGCCGGCCGGTCACCCCCGCGCCGTTGCGATGGCCGGTCCACCGTACGTCGAGCCTCCACGAGGGACGGAACCCCTCGTCCGCCATCGCAACCAGAGCGTTACACAGCTTCCGACGCAGCGATCAGTCGGCGTCCTCGACGTCGAACACGACGACCCGCGCACTCGCCGCACCGATGAACTCGGCCACCGGCCGGTGCTCCGGGTGCGGCAGGTACCCGGCGAGCGCGGCACGATCGCGGAACCGGACGACGAGCATCCAGTGGAACCCGCCCTCCAGCCCCTCGGTGCTCACGCTCGTTCCGGACTGCACCGACTCGACCCCCTCGATCCGTGGCAGGTGCGCACGCGACAGGGCGGAGGCCTCGGACGACCGGTCCTCCGCGTCCCACTCGACCAGCACGGTGTGCGTCACTCCGGACACGTGGTCCCCTTCCTCGGATGCAAGAACGCCAGAACCCCAGAGCGTCGGATCAGAACGCCGGCGTCCCACCGGCGATCGTGATGGTCGACCCGGACTGGTAGCTCGACTCCGGGCTGACCAGGTGCACGTAGGCGGCACCGAGTTCGGCGGGCTGACCCGGACGGCCGAACGGCGAGCTCTCACCGAAGTGCGACACCGTCTCGGCATCGTCGGAACCCGGCTGCAGCGGCGTCCACACCGGCCCCGGCGCCACGGAGTTCACACGGATGCCCTTCGGCGCGAGCTGCTGCGCGACGGCCTCGGTGAAGAGCTTGATCGCACCCTTCGACACGGCGTAGTCGATCTTGTCCGGCGAGGGCGTCGACGCCTGGATCGAACCGGTCGTCACGATCGTCGATCCCGGCTCGAGGTGCGGCACGGCGGCCTTCGTCAGCCAGAACAGCGAGTAGATGTTGGTCTTGAACGTCGAGTCGAACATCGACGTGTCGAGCGTCAGGATGTCCTCGTTGCTGTCCATGCGGCCGGCGACCATGACGAGCGTGTCGAGACCGCCGAGCTCGTCGACGCCCTTCTGCACCAGGTCGATGCAGTACTGCTCGTCGGCGATGTCACCGGGGAACAGCACGGCGCGACGGCCCTCGGACTCGAGCAGGTCGCGGACCTGTTCCGCGTCCTCCTGCTCGTCGGGCAAGTAGGACAGCACCAGGTCGGCGCCCTCGCGCGACAGCGCGATCGCGGCGGCACGGCCGATGCCGGAGTCGGCACCGGTGACGATGCCGCGGAAGCCCTTCAGCCGACCGAGACCGACGTAGCTCTCCTCGCCGTGGTCGGGCTTCGGGTCCATCTTCCACGCGGCACCCGGCAGCGACTGCTCCTGCTTCGGGTACGGCGGGGCCGGGTAGAGGGTGTTCGGATCGCGCTTCTCGTACTGGCTCATGGCCCCACTGTCGTCGTCGCGCCCGCACGGGCGCTCAGCTGGTGGGTGACGGACGCTGAACAGGCGAGCACCGCCCTGCAGGTGGACGGGACGGACTGGAGGCGCGGTGCGGGCCCGCACCGCGCCTCCCGTCCGTCAGGTGGTTCAGACGCCGGCCGTGGTCCGGATCCAGGACGAGGCCTGCGACAGCAGGGCGTAGTTCGAGCCGGCCTTGGTGTTCGCGCCGGGGTCGGCGCTGTCGCCGGTGGAGCAGACGGCGACGACCTTGCCGTTCACGAGCAGCGGGCCGCCCGAGTCACCGTGGTTCGAGGCCCCGGTCACGCCGGTGAGGTGCTGGGCACGGCCGCTGTACGCGTCGGTGCTCGCACCGGTGAGCGAGACGGTCGCCTGGTACAGGCCGTCGGACTGCGTCGCGTTCGCACGCAGGCCGTAGCCCTGGATGGTGCCGGTGCCGCTCGACTTGGCCGTCGCGGTGAGGTCGAGGGGGGCGTAGGTGGACAGCGAGTACGCGGTCCGCAGGTGCACGAGCGCGATGTCACCCGCCGGCGAGGCGCTGACGCGGTCGACGGCGACGGCCGTGCCGCGGTTGACGGTGGAGTTGGAGTGGTAGACGTTCATCGCGCCGATGCCGTCGATGCAGTGCCGGGCGGTCAGGATCCACGAGGCGTTGAGCTGCTCGCCGGTGCAGTTGCTGACGTAGCCGGAGGGGATGCTGCCGCCGGAGGCTTCGAGCTGCACCGCCCACGAGGTGGTGGGGGCCTTCTCGCCGCCGACGACCTTCGTGCTGACGGGCAGCGCGGAGGCGGGCGAAGCGGCGAACACGCCGGCGGTGATGACGGCGACCGCGGCGAACGCGGCTGCGATGGACTTCTTCATGACGACTCCTCTGTCGGTGAAGCACCTGCCAGTTGCTCTGTGCAACTGATGCGTCATCCTGACCCCCGGTCGAGGGGTCGCACCAGTCCGCACTTCGACGGACGCGACGTGTGACCCCGTCGGGACGGGTCAGGCCGAGCCCCGCGGTCGCGACTCGGTGCGGAGCAGCAGTCCGTGGTGGTGCGTGGTGAGCGTCACCGCGACCACCTCGCCGAACGCATCGCCGTCGAGCTGCACGCGCTCCGGGGTGTCCACGGTCAGCCGCAGCGTTCGTGCCCGCGTGTACCGGAGCGCGCGTGAGGTCGGCAACACGCGAGCGAGGAGCCGTCCGAACCCGGTGCGCGCGAAGAAGCGGTTGAGCGTCAGCGCGTACCCGACCTTGGTCCAGCCGAACCACCCGGTCGGCCGGAACGCCACGGCGTCGAGGATGCCGTCGTCCGGTCGGGCCGCGGGGAGCAGCAGGATGCCCGCGGTCAGGGTGCCGCAGTTCCCGACGATGATCGTGTGGGCGCTCATGCTGCGGAGCGGGCCGTCGTCGATCCCGTAGTGCACGGGGATCTGCCGGTTGCCGATCACGGACCGTGCGATGGGATCCGAGTAGGCGACCCATCCGAACCGCTTCTTCACCCACGCGTTCGTGTCCGCGGCCATGCTCGCATCGAGCCCGATGCCGGTCATCACCAGGAACGCGTGCGACGTCGTGGTGCCCGCCGGGTCGGTCAGGTCGGCCAGTCCGACGTCGATCGGGCGGTCCGTCCCGCTGAAGCCCGCTCGGACCGAGCGCACCAGGTCGCCGAGGGGCAGACCGAGGTTCCGAGCGAACAGGTTGCCGGTGCCGCTGGGGACGAGCGCCACCGGCGTCCCGGTGCCGCGGAGCTCCGCGGCGACGACCCGGAGCGTGCCGTCACCACCCGCGACGAGGACGACGCTCGGGTGGGCGTCGCGCGCGGCCCGCGCAGCAGCACGCCCGTCGTCGTCGGCACTCGTCTCGAACCAGAGCGACTCGGCCCAACCGTGTGCGCGCTCTTCCTCGCCGAGCACCGCTCGGAGGCGGGCCTGTTCGATCTTCGTCGGGTTCACGACCACCGCTGCTCGGAGCTGCTGGGGTTCGTTCGGGAGGTTCGGCATGCGGTCGGTGCGGGGAATCCTGCTGGTGGTGCGCTTCGCCAGTGGCGGACTAGTTGGTCCGGCCCGCGTTGCGGGCCTTGTTGCCGCTTCGGCGGACGGCCCCGAAGACGATCGTGCCGAGCAGCAGGACGATGCCGATGACGCCGAGCCAGAGCAGGCCTTTCAGGGCGAAGCCGACGATGGACAGGACTGCCCAGAGGACGACGAGGACGATGACGGTCTTCACGGTGGTGGTTCCTTCAGTGGGGTGTGGTGCGTGCGGGTGGGGTGGGGGGGGGTGGGCGTGTCAGTGGATCCGGAGCTCGGTCACCATGGGGCAGA
>NZ_JAUZVA010000009.1:0-112804 GCF_031844325.1 Curtobacterium sp. BRB10 | reverse complement strand
CGCTTCGGAGTCGCGTCAGCCGCGCTCGGTGTCGTCGCCGACGTCGGCCCGGCCGCCCTCGGCCGCGCGCCGCTCCGGCTCGTCCGTCGCGGTGCCGTTCGCCTCGGCCTCGAGCCGCTCGCGCACCTCGGCGCGGTAGCGGGTCCGACGGATGCGTCGGGTCATGTCCACCACGAGCAGGATCGTCACGATCGCGACGAGTGCGATCGCGATGAACCCGACGACACCCGGGGTGACGTCGACGTCGGGGACGACCGAGGGGCTGGGACTGGGGGTGGCGGCGAGTGCCGCCGCGATGGTGCTCACGAGGTCGGTTCCTTGTCGGCTGGGATCCCGGCGAACAGGTCGGTCTCCGGGAGCTCGGTCGGCACGCGTGCCTCCACGAGCTGGTAGTCCTCGGTCGGCCACACCGTCGCGAGGAGGTCGTTCGGCCAGTAGAAGAAGGCGCTGTCCAGTGCGACCTGGCTGGCGTGCGCGCGGAGTGCGGCGTCACGCTGGTCGAAGTACTCGTGCACGTCGACGTGGGTGGTGGCGAGGTCGGGCCGGTCGGCGAACCGCTCGACCCACTCGCGCAGCTGCTCGACGGCGGGGCTGTCCGGGTCGCGCTCCTGCAGGGCCTCGAAGATCGTGCTGAAGCGGCGCGGGTTCATCGTGCGCTCGTAGTAGAGCTTCGCGATCGACCACGGGGCACCGGCGGACGGGTACGCCGACGGGTCGGCGGCAGCGGACCACGCGGCCATCGACACCTCGTGTGTGCGGATGTGGTCGGGGTGCGGGTAGCCGCCGTTCTCGTCGTAGGTGACGAGCACGTGCGGGCGGAACCGGCGGATCACGCGGACGAGGGCCTCGGTGCTGTACTCGAGCGGCACCGTGGAGAACGTGCCCTGCCGGACCGTCTCGCCCTTCTCGGCGTCGGGCAACCCCGAGTCGTGGTAGCCGAGCCACACGTGGTCGATGCCGAGCGCCTGCTGCGCCGCGGCCATCTCGGTGCGGCGGTACCCCGCCATGTCACGGTGCGCACGGCTCGTCGCCGGCTCGCCGAGCTGGTCATTCAGGATGTCGCCGGCCTCGCCACCGGTGCAGGACACGACGAGCACCTGGTGCCCGTCGGCCACGTACTTCGCGGCGGTCGCGGCGCCCTTGCTCGACTCGTCGTCGGGGTGGGCGTGGACGGCCAGCAGACGGTAGGGCACGTGGGGTTCCTCACTGCGGGTGAGCGGCGTCGGACGCGGGCAGCGCACAGCATCGCGTGAACTACCCTGGGATCAGGATATCCACCCCGGGAGCCCCGAACTGTCCGAACAGCACCAGACCGCCACCCTCGACGAGCGCTACGGCCGCACCCCGGCCCGCAAGCGCCGCAGCCGCCTCTTCGCGATCGTCGCGGCCATCGCGGTCGTCGTGGTCTTCGGTGCGTGGGTGATCTGGGCCGGGCTCGACCAGTCCGACCGCGGCCTCGACCAGGACGTCATCGGGTACGAGGTCCTGTCCGAGCACAGCACCGTCGTCCACTCGCAGGTGTCCGTCGACCCGGGCGTGGAGGCGAAGTGCGCCGTGCAGGTCCTCGACAAGAGCTACTCGATCGTGGGCTGGAAGGAGATCACCGTCCCGGCGTCCGAACAGCGCAGCCGGAGCATCTCCACGCAGGTCACCACGACGACGCGGGGCGTGACCGGCTTGATCCACGACTGCTGGATTCCCTAGACTGTCCTGATTCGCCTCTCGAGACCGACCACTCGGCCGGTCTCGTTTTTTCATGGTCGAAGGGACAGAACATGAGCAACGACACGCAGGTCACCTGGCTGACCCAGGAGGCGCACGACCGTCTCAAGGCGGAGCTCGACGAGCTGAGCGGCGAGGGCCGTGCCGAGATCGCGCGCCGCATCGAGGCGGCTCGCGAGGAGGGCGACCTCAAGGAGAACGGCGGCTACCACGCCGCGAAGGACGAGCAGGGCAAGATCGAGGCCCGCATCCGCGTCCTCACCGAGCTCCTCAAGCACGCCACCGTCAGCGAAGCCGAGTTCGACGGCACCGTCGAGCCGGGTACCGTCGTCACGGCGGTCATCGCCGGCGACGAGTCCACCTTCCTGGTCGGCAGCCGCGAGATCGTCGCCGAGGGCTCCGACCTGACGGTCTACAGCCCCGTCAGCCCCGTCGGGGCGGCCATCGTCGGCCTCAAGGCCGGCGACGAGGCCACGTACACGGCGCCGAACGGCAAGGAGATCGCCGTCGAGGTCGTCAAGATCGAGCGCTACGAGCCGTAGACCCGGCCCACTGCAGACGGGAGGCCCGTGGCGACGCCGCCACGGGCCTCCCGTCTGTCCGCTGGTCGCGCCCAGGACGCGCACCGCGCGTCCGACGGTCCACGCGTCGAACGACTCGTGGATCGTCGCGGACTAGTGCTCGAGGAGTTCCGGGCGGAAGCCGACCTCGTGCAGGCGCTGGATGACCTCCTGCGCGTGCTCGGGGCCGCGTGCCTCGATCGACAGGTCCAGCGCGACCTCGTTGATGACCAGGCCCTGTCCGTGGCGGGTGTGCAGCACCTCGACCACGTTCGCACCGGCATCCGAGATGACCTGGGCGACTCGGGCGAGCTGACCCGGGCGGTCCGGCAGCATGATGCGGATGCCGATGTAGCGCGAGGCCGCGACGAGCCCACGGGTGATCACGCGCTCCATCATGAGCGGGTCGATGTTGCCGCCGCTCAGCAGCACCACGGTGCGGCCGGTGTCGCGGACGGCACCGGACATGATCGCGGCGACGCCGACGGCCCCCGCTGCCTCGACCACGAGCTTGGCGCGCTCGAGCAGGACGAGCAGTGCGCGGGCGGTGTCGTCGTCCGAGACGGTGACGATGTCGTCGACCAGGTCGCGGATGATCGGGAAGTTCAGGTCGCCGGGGCGTGCCACCGCGATGCCGTCGGAGATGGTCGGCTTCGTGGTGATGGTGACGGGCTCGCCGGCGGTGATCGAGGACGGGTAGGCCGCGGCGTTCTCGGCCTGCACACCGATGACCCGGATCGGCCGTCCGAGGCGCTCGGCCATGCCCTTGACGGCGAGTGCGATGCCGGAGATGACGCCGCCGCCACCGATCGGCACCACGACGGTGTCGACGTCCGGCACCTGGTCGATGATCTCGAGGCCGAGCGTGCCCTGCCCGGCGATCACGGCCGGGTGGTCGAACGGCGGGATGAACACGGCGCCGGTGTGGGCGGCGAAGTCCTTCGCGGCGCTCAACGCCTCTTCCACGGAGTGGCCCCGCAGCACGACGTCGGCGCCGTAGTGGCGGGTGGCCTGCAGCTTGGGCAGTGCGACTCCGACCGGCGTGAAGATCGTCGCGGGGATGCCGAGCTCGCGCGCGGCGAGGGCGACGCCCTGTGCGTGGTTGCCGGCGCTCGCGGCCACGACGCCCTTGGCACGCTGCTCCGCGGACAGGGTCGAGAGGCGGTTGTAGGCACCGCGCACCTTGTAGGCACCCGTGCGCTGCAGGTTCTCGCACTTCAGGTGGACGGGGGACCCGAGCAGCTCGGCGAGGAACTGCGACGTCTCCATCGGGGTGACGCGTGCGACACCCTTGATGGTCTCGCGCGCCGTCTCGATGTCCGCGAGGGTCGGGATCGCGGTGAGCGTGTGCGGAGAGGCGCTGGTGTCGGTCACTCCCCCATCATCGTCGCTCCCGGCCCCCGCGGCGAACTCGTGTGACGCTCAGTTGGTGCTGGCGGTGTCTTCTTCGGCCGAGGGACCCGAGTCGACGCCCGGTGCCGGGACGTCGTCGCCGACCTTGTGCCGACGGCGTCGGAGCAACTGGATCTGCCCGTGCTGCCCGCGCTTCGGCGTCGCTTCGAGGACGTGGTCGGAGTCGAGCCGCCGCCAGCGTCCGCTCGCGATGGTGGTGACCATGGCGTTCAGCGTCGCGATCAGCGGGACGGCGAAGAACGCTCCGGCGATGCCGGCGAGACCGGAGGCCGCGGTGACGCCGAGGACGACCGCCAGCGGGTGGACCTTGACCGCGTTGCCCATGACGAGCGGCTGCAGGATGTGGCCCTCGATCTGCTGGACCAGCAGCACGACCCCGAGCACCAGGACAGCCGCGAGGGGACCGTTGAAGATCAGCGCGACGAACACCGCGAGGAAGCCGGTGACGATGGCACCGACGACCGGGATGAAGGCGCCGAGGAACACGAAGGCGGCGATCGGGATGACCAGCGGCATGCCGCCGAAGAAGAGCCCGACGATGAAGGACCCCAGGCCGATGCCGACCGCGTCGACGAACGCGACGAAGATCTGCACGCGGATGAAGCTCGTCAGGGTGATCCAGCCGGCGACACCGGCGCCGTCCACCGCTGCGCGGGCCTTCCTGGGGAACAGCCGGACGGACCAGCGCCAGACGTTCTTGCCGTCGATCAGCAGGAAGATCGTGGTGAACAGGATGATGAAGAGCGCCTCGAAGGCGTGCGTGGCACCCGAACCCGCGCTGGCGACCCCGGACAGGATCGACGCGGAGTTGTCCTGCAGCCACTTCGTGCCGTCGTCGAGCCAGCCGTTCACGTCGGACTGGCTGATGCCGAACCCGGAGCTCAGGACGAAGTCCTTGATGTTCGCGTACTGGTCGACCGTCCGGTCACGCAGGGACGGGTAGGACGCGATGATCTGGTCGACGACGAGCCAGATCAGGCCGCCGAGTGCCGCGATGCCGCCGAGCAGGCTCATCACGACGGCGAGCCACTTGGGCACGTGGTGCCGCTGCAGCCAGTTCGAGATCGGCACGAGGAGCGCCGAGACCACGATGCCGACCAGGAACGGGATGAGGATCTCGCTGAAGACCGTGACGAGCCAGATGAAGACGGCGATCACGCCCACGACGACGAGCGCCCGCCACGACCACGCACCGGCGATGCGCACGCCGACCGGGACGGATTCCTCGACCACGGGGTCGGGGTGTGTCTGCTTGCTTCCCCATGCCATGGGCCCGAGTGTAGCGATGTGCTTCGCGTCAGGTGCCAGATGCGGCATACGTTCGTGGACCCTCATGTCGGCGGGGTTCGGTAGCGTCGCGGCATGCCCAGGTCGACGCTCTCCGCCGCCGAGGCCCGCCGGGTCGCACTCGCCGCGCAGGGGTTCGGACGACCACCCGTCGAGCCGGTCTCGACGCGTGCACTGAACGCCGCGTTCGGCCGGCTCGGGCTGTTGCAGATCGACTCCGTGAACGTGTTCGAGCGCAGCCACTACCTGCCGCTCTTCGCCCGGCTCGGGGCCTACGACCGGTCGACGCTCGACCGGCTGACGCTCGGACGCTCGGGCCCGTACACCGAGTACTGGGCGCACGAGGCGGCGTTCATCCCCCGCGACGACCTGCGGCTCTTCCGGTGGCGGATGGACGCCCTGCGGGAGCGTGACGCCGGCCCGACCCGGGTCGACGGTGTCACCCGGACCGCTGCCGTCCGGCGCGAACTGCACGCGCGGCTCCGGGCCGAGGGGCCGATGCGGGCGAGCGCGGTGGAGCACGAGTCGAACGTTCGGCGCGGCCCCTGGTGGGGGTGGAGCGACGTGAAGCTCGGGCTCGAGCAGATGTTCCGCTGGGGCGAGGCGGTGAGTGCCGGACGAGCCGGTTTCGAGCGGGTGTACGCCCTGCCGGAGCAGGTGCTGCCCGCAGGCTTCCTCGAGACCGCCCCGCCGCGTGCCGACGCCGTGCGCGAACTCGTGCGCCAGGCCGCACGGGCGCTCGGCATCGGCACCCGAGCGGACATCGCGGACTACTACCGGCTGCGCTCCGACGACACGGCCACCGCGATCGCCGAGCTCACCGACGCCGGCGAGCTCCTGCCGGTTCGGGTCGAGGGGTGGGGCGAGCGGGCCTGGCTGCACGCGGGCGCTCGGGTCCCCCGGCAGATGACCGCGGACGCGGTGCTGAGCCCCTTCGACCCGGTCGTCTGGTTCCGGCGACGGGCCGAGCGGATGTACGGCTTCCACTACCGGATCGAGATCTACACGCCGGCCCCGAAGCGGGTGTTCGGCTACTACGTGCTGCCGGTGCTGCAGGACGACCGGCTCGTCGGCCGGATCGACCTGAAGAGCGACCGGCAGCGCGGCGTGCTCCGCGTCCGGACCGCCTGGCAGGAGCCGGGCGAGCACCTGGACCCCGAGCGTCTCGCCGACACACTGCGACGGACCGCGAGCTGGCAGGGCCTCGGCGCGATCGAGGTGACCGATCGCGGTACCGCTGCTGCGGCCGTCGCCGGGTCGCTCGGAGTGCCCCTGGTGCCGCACGAGTCCGCTGACGACGCGGACGCCCCGGAACCGGTCGAGACGGCCGACGACACGGCCGCCGACCGCGTCTTCTGATCCGTCAGAACCGGTCGGCGTTCGCCCGCAACCGCGCGATGCGGTCGGGCAGCGGCGGGTGGGTCGAGAACAGCCGGTCCATCACGCCGGGGCGCATCGGGTCGGCGATCCACAGGTGCGCCATCGAGGAGTTCTGCGTCTGCATCGGTCGGCCGTACGCACCGAGCTTCTCGAGGGCCCG
Organism: Curtobacterium sp. BRB10; assembly: GCF_031844325.1. Lineage (NCBI taxonomy): Bacteria > Bacillati > Actinomycetota > Actinomycetes > Micrococcales > Microbacteriaceae > Curtobacterium > Curtobacterium sp. BRB10. The sequence goes on along the minus strand of NZ_JAUZVA010000009.1, from coordinate 106,282 downwards.
CGCCAGGCCCTCCGGGTGCCGGGTCGTCATCGCCCCCGTCGCGTCCGCCAGGTACTCGCGCTGCCGGGACACCGCCGCCTGGACGCCGGCCGCGGCGATCGGGGCCACGATGACGGCGACGATCCCGGCGATGAGCAGCACCGGGTTGGCGCTGCCGCCGTTGTCCGAGTTGCGGTTCCGCCCGCCGGACAGGCCGCTGAAGATCGAGATGCGGAGCAGGACGTCGGCGATGAGGCCGACGGCCACGACGAGACCGAAGACCATCGTGGACACCCGGATGTCGTAGTTCCGGACGTGTCCGAGCTCGTGCGCCATCACGCCCTGCAGCTCCTGGTCGTCCATGAGCTCGAGCAACCCCGTCGTCGCCGCCACCACCGCGTGCTCGGGGTCGCGCCCGGTGGCGAAGGCGTTCGGCGAGGGGTCGGGGATGACGAACACCCGGGGCATCGGCATGCCGGTCGCGATGGCGAGGTTCTCGACGGTCCGCCACAGCCGTGGTTCGGAGACGCGGTCGATCTCGACCCCACCGGCGATCGCGGTGGCCTGCCGTGCCGCCAGGAAGTACTGCACCACCGCGTACCCGAGGGCGACCACGAGGACGATGAAGCCGATCGAGACGTTGCCGGCGAGGTACCCGCCGAGGAACCCGAGCGCGCCGATGATCAGCAGGAACACCAGGACGATGACCACGGTGTTGCGCTTGTTCCGCGCGATGGCGCTGTACACGTCGGATCCGACGCTGGGGTCAGAACTGGACGCGCGGCGGCTCGGCGATGGCCGCCGGCTCGTTCGTCTCGAAGAACGGCGCCTCGGAGAAGCCGCGGTTCTTCGCGAACGTGGAGTTCGGGAACACCCGGATCTTCGTGTTCAGCTCACGCACGCCACCGTTGTAGAAGCGGCGGGCGGCCTGGATCTTGTCCTCCGTGTCGACGAGCTCGGACTGCAACTGCAGGAAGTTCTGGCTCGACTGCAGCTGCGGGTACCCCTCGGCCACCGCGAACACGCTCTTCAGCGCCTTCTGCATGTGCCCCTCGGCGGTGGAGGCCGTGTCGGCGTCACCGGCGGACAGGGTCTCGGCGCGGGCCTTCGTCACGTCGTCGAAGACCGCCTTCTCGTGCGTGGCGTACCCCTTGACCGTGTCCACGATGGTGGGGATGAGGTCGGCGCGGCGCTTCAGTTGCACCGAGATGTCGCTCCAGGCTTCGTCGACCCGGACCTTGAGCGTGACGAGGGAGTTGTACGTCACCCAGAGGTAGATCCCGATGATCACCAGGACGACCACCACCACTCCGACGACGATGAGCGTCGTGACGAGTCCGGTGTCCATGCGGGCGTACTCCTTTGCGCGTCGGGATCCGCGGTGCTGCGTTGGCCTGAACGGCCATCGTGAAGTCTATCGACGCGCTGAGCATGCTCCGTTCCGTGAGCAGTGTTCACGGCCGATTCCCGAGTCACGCACACCGGGTTCCCGGACTGCGGCCCGATACCGAACCTCATCCGCGAGGTGTATTGACCGGACGCCCGAGATCCCGTGGGATGGGTCCGGTGAACACGAGCGGGGAGAACGTGGTCGAGGGGGCCGTCGGGGGTGACGGCCCTCGTCGTCGTCCCCGCTTCGCCCTGCTCGCAGCGGCGACGACGGTCCTCGTCGCCGGTCTGCTCGGCGCCGCCGCAGCCCCGGCCGTCGCGGTCGCCGCGGACGGCACGTCGGTGGAGGCTGCCGCTGCGGACGCCCCGGCAGTCCCCGCCGCCCGGGCAGCCGCCACTCCCACTGCGACCCCCGAGCCGAGCGAGATCGCTCCGCCGAGTCCCGGCCGGCCGGGCGCTCCGACGCCCACCCCCACGCGTCCCGCCGTCCGGCCCACCATCGCCGACCCGGGTGACGTCACGACGGGGACGACGCGCTTCCACGGCACCGGCACCCCCGGGCACACCGTCCGGGTGACCGGTCCGGCCGCGACGGGTTCGTCCGGGTGCACGACCCGGGTGGACCCGAACGGTTCCTGGGCCTGCCTCGGCACCGTCCGCTCCGGCCCGCAACAGGTCTTCACGGTGCGCGACCTCGTCGCCGCGCTGCCCGTCGCGAGTGCACCGGCCTCGGACGTCATCGTCCCGCCGACACTGGCGGCCGCCGGGCCCACCGGCGGCACGGTCTCCGGGACGGGGTACCCCGGATCGACGGTGCTGCTGTCGGTGTCCGGGTCGTCGGCCCAGCAGACCGCCCGGGTCGGTGCGGACGGCCGGTGGGTGGCCGCCCTCGGGTCGCTCGCCGACGGCCGGTTCACCGTCACCGCGTCGCAGACCGCCAGCACGGCGCGCGGCTACCGGTCGGACCTGCGGAGCGCGGCCTCCGCTCCCGTGACGGTCACGGTCGACCGCACGGCGCCCGCGGCCCCGCGCATCGCGACACCGGACGACGGCGAACGGATCGGCACCCGTTCGACGACGGTGGCCGGGACCGGTGAGCCGGGCGCCCGCGTGACCGTGTACGTCGACCGTGCGCCGGTGTGCGGCGTCGTGGTCGCGTCGGACGCCTCGTGGTCGTGCTCCACCGCGGGGTCGACGCTGCGCGCCGGCGTGCACCAGCTCACCGCCACGCAGCACGACGCCGCGGGCAACTACTCCCGGTCGTCGGCCGCCGTCCGTGTCACGGCGTGGTCGACCACCACGGCCCCGACCGCCACACCGACCCCGGGCGCCACGGACACCCCGGGGACGCCGGGCGCGTCGACGCCGGGGTCCGGCGCGACGACGGGCACCCCCGGCGCGACCGGCCACGGTGGCACCGGCAACGGCAGCGGTAGCGGCAACGGCAACGGCAACGGCACGAACGCCGCGGGTCACGGGGGCGACGGCGGCAACAGCGACGAAGCCAGCGGCGCAGCAGGCAACGGCACCGGCACCGGCAGCGCCCCGGTCGGCGCCGGCAGCGCCGGAGGCCACCCGGACTGGTCCGGCCCCGCGGGCGACTGGACCGCGGCGACGACGTACGACCGCGCCGTCCCGACCATCCAGGCCGCGTTCTCGTGGCGGATCGTCCTGGTCGCCACCGCCGTCGCCGCCGGGTTCCTCGTGTTGGTCGCCGCGCCGCTCGCCCTCGTGGCCGCGGTCACCCGGGGCCGCCTCCGCTCGCCGTTCGCCGGGCTGCTCGGACGCAACCGCTCGCGGTCGGACCGCTCTCGCGGCGACGACGTCCTGCCGACCTGGGCGTCGATCACCGTCGCGGTTTCCGTCGCGGCGCTGTGCACCCTGCTCGGGGTCGGCGTCGAGCTCGAGGCCCGCTACGCCCGTCTGGCGATCGCCGTCCTCGCCGGTACCGGCGTCCTGACCGCCGCCGTCGTGTTCGCCACGCGGTGGGCAGCCGGCAGCGACCACCGCACCGTCGGGTTCCGGGTGTCGCCGTGGCTCGTGCTCGCAGCCCTCGTGGCGTGCGGCGTCACCCGCGCGGCGGACCTGTCCCCCGCACTCATCGTCGGGGTCGTCCTCGTGCCGTCCGTCCGCCCCGGACTCGGCACCGGGATCGCGACGAGCGCCCGGGGTGCGACCTGGCGGGTGCTGGCCCTGCTCGGACTCGCCGCCGCCGGCTGGGTGCTGCACAGCCTGCTCGGGGGCGGTGGTTTCTGGGTGTCGCTCGGGTCGGAGTTCGCCATCACACTGTGCGTCGGCGGCCTCGGTGCCGTGGTCGCGACCCTGCTGCCCGTCACGGGGTCCGCGGGCAGCGCGCTGCTCGCCGCCTCGCGCGCTCGGTACGTCGCGCTCGCGGTGGTCGCCGTCGCGCTGACCACCGCGGTCTACTCGGGGACGACCGGCACGCACGCCGCACCGGCCCTGCTCGTCGGGATCGCCGCGGCCTGCGTGGCGGCCGCGATCGCGGCCCTGGTCTGGCTGCGCACCGACCGGCGCGCGGCCCGCGTCTGAGCCGAGCCGAGCCTCCCGAGCGGCGCTCCGCACCGGTCGTGGGACAGGAACCGCACATCGGACCCGGTTCGCGGACGGCGGGATAGTGTGACGAGCGGTGCACGTCGCACCGCACGGAGCACCTTCGCCGTCGCGCGCGGCCGACCACGCCGCACCGGACCAGCGGGGCAGCGGCGCCTCGTGACCGGTGCCCGCGCAGGACACTCAGCGTGCACCGCACGACCGCGGCAGGAGCGATGATGACCGACACCCGACCCGACACCGACACCCCCACGCGGTCCGACTACGACGCGACGCGCTTCCGCGAGGTGTTCGAGGGCAGCTTCACCTACGCGAACGGCTTCGTCCGCAACACCCACCGCTTCGCCGGCCGACTCGCTCTGCGCGAGCCCGAGTCGGACCGCTCGTGGACCTACGCCGAGCTCGGCGACGTCGTCGACCGGATCGCCGGGTGGCTCGTCCGGCACGGTGGCGGACGGGGTTCGGTCGTGATGGTCGAGCTGTTCAACACACCCGAGTTCGCGATGCTCTACCTGGCCTGCCACCGCATCGGCGCGGTGTTCTCGCCGACGAACTTCCGGCTCGCCCCCGACGAGGTCGCGTTCATCATCGAGGACTCCGCACCCGCCGTCCTGGTGCACGACACCGAGCGGACGAGTGCGATCACCGCTGCGCTGGGGTCGTCGCCGCACCGGCCGGACCAGGTCGTCCCGGTCGGCGGCGACCACGACCGGTTCGCCGAGCTGCTCGCGTCCGAGCCCCTCTCCCCCGAGGAACTCGCGGCGATCGGTCCGCGCAGCACCTACGACGAGTCCACCCGGCTCTACACCTCGGGCACCACCGGTCGTCCGAAGCCGGTGCCGCTGCCGAGCCTGGTCGAGGTGCTCAGCGCGCACGACGTGGTCATGCACTTCCCGCTCAGTCCGTTCGACAAGACGCTCAACATGTCGCCGCTGTTCCACCGCGGCGGCCTGTACTCGGGCGGCCCGAACCCGGTGTTCTACGTCGGCGCGGAACTCACGACCCTGCGCCACTTCGACGCCGACCGGGTGCTCGACCTGGTCGAGTCCGAACGCCTGACGTTCCTGATCGGCGCTCCGCCGAACCTGGTGCAGCTCGCCGACGCGCAGGAACGTCAGGCGCGGGACCTGTCGAGTCTGAACGGCATCGTCACGATGGGCGCACCGCTCGACCGCGCCGCGGCCCTGCGCTACCAGGAGCTGCTGTCGCCGCGGATCTTCAACGGCTACGGCACCACCGAGACCTTCTGGAACACGTTCCTCCGGCCAGAGGACTTCCCGGACGGCGCCGGTTCGACCGGTCGCGCATCGACGGACGACGACGTCGCCGTCGTCCGCGTGCACGAGGACCGTCTGGCAGACCCGACCGACACGGTGGCGAAGGACGGCGCCGAGATCGGCGAGTTCGCCGTGCGGACCGTGAAGTCCGGCTACTCGTACCGGAACCCCGGGCTCGAGGCCGAGAAGTTCGCGAACGGCTGGTTCTACCCCGGCGACCTCGCCACGTGGGACGAACACGAGCGGGTGACGATAGTGGGCCGCAAGGACGACATGGTCATCTCCGGCGGCGAGAACGTGCACCCCGTCCAGGTCGAGGCGGTGCTGCAGGAGCACCCCGGGGTCGCCGACTCCATCGTGGTGGGCGTGCCGGACCCGCGGTGGGGCGAGGTCGTCACGGCGTACGTCGTCCGTGCCGGCGATCGGCTGCCGGCCGACGACGCCGAGGCAGCCGCCGTGCTCGAGGAGTGGACCGGATCCCATCCGGGCCTCGCCCGGTACAAGCGCCCGCGGCGGTACCGCTTCGTCACGGACGTCCCCTACAACGCCACCGGCAAGAAGGTGCACTACCTGGCGAAGGACACGGCCGCGGCGGACCAGGCAGCCGGCCGGCTGATCGAGCCGTAGCGGGCCCGGTACCCGACCGGTGACGGACTGGAGGCCCGTGGCGGCGCCGCACCGGGCCTCCGGTCCGTCAGCTGGTCGCGTCCACCGCGCGCCGGGGCGCGTTGCGGGCGAAGAGCCCAGGTAGGAGCCCGCCGATCTTCGTCCCGATGCACAGGCTGACGAAGGTCGCGAGCGGGGTCGCGAGCGCCTCGGGATCGAAGGTGGCCACCGCCACGAGCCCGACCGTCCCCGGCACGAGCAGCAGGAACGCCGGGAAGAACGACACCGTCGCCGGGATCGCCGGCACGAGCCGCTCGAGCAACCGGGTCGCGACGAACAGCAGCGCCGCTGCGGCACCGGTCGCGACGACGCTGCCCCAGAGCGGCGTCGTCGTGCTCACCACGGCGTAGGCGGTGACCATGACCGCCACCGACACGAGCGTCAGGCGCCACCCGGACCGGAACACCAGACCGAGCCCGACCGCGAGCACCACGACGGCGACCCACGACACCCAGTACGCCGGCACGGACTCCCAGCCGGCCAGGTCCGTGCCGACCCCCGCGACCTCGCCGACGAGCGCGGCCGACGACGGGTCGACGTGCAACCCGGTCAGGGCGCTGCCGGACGCGATGCCGGCGGCCATGAAGCCGAGCATGATGAGGCCCTGCACCAGCCGCGACGACCCGGTGACGATGTCCGCGGCGGTGAGTTCGAGCAACGCGTTGGTGATGAGCGCGCCCGGGACGAACACCGCCACCGGGGCGCAGACCGCGAAGAGCGGGACCTGCTCGAACCCGGTGCCCGCGGCGACCAGGCCGACGATCGCCGTCGACACGAACGCGGCCAGGAACGGGATGATCGCCACGGCCTCGCGGAAGCGTCGGAGCACCAGTCCGATCACGCCGACCAGGCCACCGACGACCAGCGCCAGCACGATCGCCCACCACGGGCACCGGAAGACGACGGCCAGGCCGGCGGAGGTCAGGGCGTTGCCGAGGATCCACGGCAGGGCGGGTGGCGGGACGGTGCCGGCGCGGATGGCCCGGACGCGGGCCGGGATCTCGGCGAGGGCGATCGAGCCGCTCTCGAGCCCGAGCACGACGCGGTTGGCGCGGGCGGCCTGGCGGGAGGACAGTTCGACGCCCTCGGCGTTGACGATGGTGGCGGCGCCCGTCGAGACCTCGCTCACCATCACCAGGGCGGGCAGGACGCCGATCGCGAGCGTCGGTCCGACCCCGGCGGCGTCCCGCGCCTTCTCGAGCGCCGACCGGACGTCGGTGACGGAGCTGCCGGCGTCCAGGAGCAGGGCTCCGAGGGTGCCGAGGAGCATGCCGACCGGGACGCTCTCGCCGTCGACGACCTCGACGTGGGCCTCCGGTCGGCGGAGGGCGTTCTGCAGGTTGGCGAGTGCGCTTCCGAGTCCGACCACGATCGTCGATGCTACTGGGCGCGCGGTGTTCGGTACCCCCGGTGGGACTCGAACCCACAACTCGGCGATTGTGAGTCGCGTGTCGGTTCACGAAGTCGGTACCCCCGGTGGGACTCGAACCCACAACTCGGCGATTTTAAGTCGCATGCCTCTACCGGTTGGGCCACGGGGGCGGGCCGCAACAGCCTACCGATGCACGAAGGCGGTCACCCTTCGCAGGTGACCGCCTTCGTGACGAGTGGTGCTACTTGGCGTCGGCCGGGGCCGTCACCGGCTCGGCGGCGTTGGAGACGTCCTTCGCGGGTTCGCCGTAGACGGGGCCGGCGGCACCGGCGACCTTGCCCTCTTCCGGAGCCTGGGCTGCGGCGGGCGCGGCCGGAGCCTCGGCAGCGGGCTTCGGACGGGACGCGAACGCCTCGAACGCGGCACGGGGGGTCTCGCGGTCGTCGAGCGACACGATGTCGCGGCCGAGGAAGAAGCCACCGACCCAGTCGCCGATGACGCGCCACTTGCGCTCCCACGACGGCATGGCCAGGCCGTGGTAGCCGCGGTGTGCACCCCAGGCCAGGAAGCCCTTCATGGCGAACTTGCCGGACTGGAACACACCGGTTCCCAGGCCGAGGCCGGCGACGGCGCCGAGGTTCTCGTGCTTGTAGTCGGTCGTCGCCTCGCCACGGATGGTCGCTACGACGTTCTTCGCGAGCTGCTTGGCCTGGCGCACGGCGTGCTGGGCGTTCGGCACGCAGAACCCGCCGACACCGCCACCGGTCAGGTCCGGCACGGCTGCGACGTCGCCGCAGGCCCATGCGTCGGCGATCACGCCGTTGTCGTCGACCACGCGCAGGTCGGGCTGCACGCGGATGCGGCCACGCTGCTCGAGCGGGAAGTCGGTGCCCTTGACCATCGGGTTCGCCATGACACCGGCGGTCCAGATGATGAGGTCGGACGGGATCGTCTCGATCGCTCCGTCGCTCGTCTTGAGCTCGCAGACGCCACCGACGGCCGAGGCCAGCTGGGTCTCGAGGTGCACGGTCGCGCCCCGCTCGGCGAGGTTCTTGAGCACCCAGTGCGAGGTCTCGAGCGAGACCTCGGGCATGATGCGGCCCATCGCCTCGACCAGGTGGAAGTGCGTGTCGTCGAAGGACAGCTGCGGGTGGCTCTTCAGCAGGTCGGTGACGAAGGAGCGGAGCTCGGCGAACACCTCGATGCCGGCGAAGCCACCACCGACGACGACGACGGTGAGCAGGCGGTCGCGCTCGGGACCGGCCGGCAGGTTCGCCGCCTTGTGGAAGTTGCTGAGGATGCGGTCGCGGATCGACGCGGCTTCCTCGATGGTCTTCAGGCCGATGGCCTCGTCCGCGACGCCCGGGATCGGGAACGTGCGGGACACCGCGCCGGCGGTCATGACGATCTGGTCGTAGGACTCCTCCCACGCCTCGCCCTCGGTCGGGGTGATCGTCGCCGTCTTGGTGGCGTGGTCGACCCCGGTGACCTTCGCCGTGACGACGCGGGTCTTCTTGAGGTGACGACGGTGCGCGACGACCGCGTGACGCGGCTCGATGGAACCGGCGGCGACCTCGGGCAGGAACGGCTGGTACGTCATGTACGGCAGCGGGTCCACCATGACGACCTCGGCTTCGCCCTGGCGAAGGTGCTTCTCGAGCTTCCATGCGGTGTAGAAACCGGCGTAACCGCCGCCGACGACGAGGATCTTGGGCACGGGGGATGATCTCCTTGGATGGGGGTGTGCGGGAGTCGAGTCAGACTTCGCCGCCACCCGCCCCGACTCCAGCGTCTGCACCGTCATCATACGCCCGGCATGTACACCGGGAGGGCGACCAGTCCGCGCGCTCGAGCGCGAGGTCACCGATGGGGTTGACGCCGGGTCCGGCGGCGAGGGCGTGGCCGACGAGGGCGTGCAGGCACTTCACGCGGGTGGGCATGCCACCGGCGCTGATGCCGTCGATCTCGTCGACGTGTTCGATCGACTCGCGATCGGCCAGGTAGGACTCGTGGGCCGCGCGGTACTGCGCGGCGACTTCGGGGTCCTCGAGCAGGGCTGCCAGCTCGGGCATGACCTGGTTGGCCTCGAGGGTGCTGACCGCAGCGGTGGCCGCGGGGTGGCACAGGTAGTAGAACGTCGGGAACGGGGTGCCGTTCGACAGCCGGGGCTTCGTGGAGACGACGGTGGGGTTGCCACAGACGCAGCGTGCCGCGATCCCGATGACGTCACGTGCCGGTCGGCCGAGCTGCGCCGACACGACCTGGACGTCGTGGTCGGAGGGCGGGTCGAAGGGAGGGGTCGTCACGGGAACGTGAGCCTACCGGAGAAGCGGAACCCCTCGCACCGTCGGGCCGGACGGCTCCGCGCCCCGCGGTCCGGGACTACTTGCTCTCGCCCGTCCCGGAGACGTCGGGGGCGACGAGGTCGGCTGCCCGCTCGTCGGTGAGCCCGGACTGCAGCACCGACGAGAGCATCGCCTGCACCCAGTCGACCTTGGGCGTCTGCACCTTCGCGCTCACGGGGGTGCCCGAGTCGGTGGTGGGGGTCGTGTCGGCGGCCTCGTCCTCGGCGCCCATCACGAGGTAGCTCTCCTCGCCCGGGTACACGTAGAGCAGCCGATCGCGGGCCTGTGCCTCGATGTACGCCGGGTCGTCCCAGCGCGCGACGTCCTTCTTCTTCTGCGCGACGTCGGCCTTCTGGCTCGCGACCTCCTGCTGCTGCTGGGCGATCTGCTCCTGCTGCTGGATGAGCGTCCGGAGCGACGGCGCGAGCACCACCACGAAGAGCACGATGATCGCGAGCATGAGCAGGCTGAACCCGGAGAAGTGGATCGAGCGGTACCAGGGCTGCGCGGGCGTGCTGCCGTCGGGCAACGCCACGGGGACGCGGCGGACGCGGGGCTTCTGGCTGGGCACGGTCCGACGATAACCCGGCACGGTCGGTCGGGGCCGCCCGGCACGCGGCCGTTCGGCGCCCTCCCAGCGTCCCGCCTCGTCACGCCGAGGCAGCCGGGAGGCACGGCTCCGGCCCGTCCCTCCCGTCCCGCACCTGGAGTGGTCACCACACACCGCCCGGTGCACGTCCGGTGGTCACGTCCCGTCGGCCAGACCCGGTCCAGCCGACGACTGGTGACCACTCGACGCAGCACGCGCGGCACGTCCTGACCGCTCGGCACTCCGGGGCCACACGCACGACGAGACGCCGTCCTCCCGGAGGAGAACGGCGTCTCGGTGGTGCGGGTGCTGCTGGCCGGGCTGGTTACAGCGACGCGGCGCGCGGGAAGGCCGAGCGACCGGCGTACACCGCGGCGTCGCCGAGCTCTTCCTCGATGCGGAGCAGCTGGTTGTACTTCGCGACACGGTCCGAGCGGGCCGGGGCACCGGTCTTGATCTGGCCACCGTCGACCGCGACCGCGATGTCCGCGATCGTGGTGTCCTCGGTCTCGCCGGAGCGGTGCGACAGGATCGAGGTCAGGCCGTGACGGTGCGCGAGCGAGACCGCGTCGAGGGTCTCGGTGAGCGTGCCGATCTGGTTGACCTTGACGAGGATCGAGTTCGCGGCCTTCTCGTCGATGCCCCGCTGCAGACGCTTCGGGTTGGTGACGAACAGGTCGTCGCCGACGATCTGGACCTTGTCGCCGAGCTCGGCGGTCAGGTGCGACCAGCCCTCCCAGTCGTCCTCGGCCAGCGGGTCCTCGATGGTGACGAGTGGGTAGTTCGCGACGAGCTCGGCGAAGTAGGAGGTGAACTCCTGGCTCGAGAGCTGCTTGCCCTCGAACTGGTACTTGCCGTCCGAGAAGAACTCGGTGGACGCGACGTCGAGGCCGACGGCGATGTCCTTGCCGGGCGTGTAGCCGGCCTTCTCGATCGCGGTGAGCAGGAAGTCGAGCGCCGCGCGGTTCGACGCGAGCTCCGGCGCGAAGCCGCCCTCGTCGCCGAGGCCGGTGGCCAGGCCCTGCTTCTTCAGCTCACCCTTGAGGGCGTGGTACGTCTCGACGCCCCAGCGGAGTGCCTCGGAGAAGGACTCGGCGCCGTAGGGCACCAGGAAGAACTCCTGGATGTCGACGTTGGTGTCCGCGTGGGCACCACCGTTGACGACGTTCATCAGCGGGACGGGCAGCGTGTGCGCGTTCGGGCCGCCGAGGTAGCGGAAGAGCGGCAGGTCGACCGAGTCGGCCGCGGCACGGGCGACGGCGAGCGAGGCACCGAGGATCGCGTTCGCGCCGAGGCGGGACTTGTTCTCGGTGCCGTCGAGCTCGATGAGCGCGGCGTCGACGAGGCGCTGGTCGGTGGCGTCGAAGCCCTCGAGCGCCGGGCCGATCTCGTCGAGGACGGCGTCGACGGCCTTGAGCACGCCCTTGCCGCCGTAGCGCGAGGCGTCGCCGTCGCGCAGCTCGTACGCCTCGAACGCGCCGGTGGATGCACCGGACGGGACGAGCGCGCGGGACACGACGCCGTCGTCGAGGAGGACCTCGACCTCGACCGTCGGGTTGCCTCGGGAATCGAGGACTTCGCGTGCGCCTACGGCATCGATCAGGGCCACGGGGTACTCCCTACACATTGGTTGTGGTGATTGCGGTGTCGATCCTAGCGAGCGGAGGTGAACACGACATCGGCCGTGACGCCCCGCCGTTGACGAGTCCGCGCTGGAACGAGGACCGGGTGCTCAGTCGAGCGGGCGGAACTCGACGCCCTCGAGCGACGCGGTGTCCGCCGAGACGGTCGCGAACGCCGTGAAGCCCTGGGCGGCGAGGCCGGCGAGCAGGTTCTTCGTGTTCTTCGTGCGGCGCTCGAGCCGGACGCGTCGGTGGGACGCCATCGCCTCGGTCTTCAGCGCGGCGAGCCGGACCGGGTCGACGTCCTTGTCGTACACGAGCACGACGGCGTCGGCCTCGGCGGACTCCGGGAGGGTCACGAGGTCGACGAGCCGCTCGAACCCGAGCGAGAACCCGACCGCGGGGACGTCCTGCCCGAGGAACCGGCCGATCATCCCGTCGTACCGGCCGCCGCCACCGAGGCTGTAGCCGAAGTCGGGGTGCGCGACCTCGAAGATCGTGCCCGTGTAGTAGCCCATGCCGCGCACGAGCGTCGGGTCGAAGCGCAGGTCGACCCCGGGGAGCGCCTCGCGCAGGCGGAGCAGGTCGGCGAAGGCCTCGGTGTCGAGCCAGGGCGCCCCCTCGACCGACGTCCAGTCGGCGGCCTCGAGTGCGCGGATGGTGTCCTCGAGCCCGGGCAGGTCGGCGCCCACGGTGCTGCGGAGTTCCGCCGCGACGCCGTCGGCGCCGATCTTGTCGAGCTTGTCGATCGTGATGAGTGCGCGGTCGGCGGCGGCCGTCCCGGTGATCCCCCACGACGCGAGGAGCGCCAGCAGGATCCGGCGGTCGTTGATCCGGATCGTCGTCCCGCTGACCCCGAGGGCGTCGAGGGCCGCGGTCGTCGCGCGGATGAGCTCGATCTCGGCGAGCTGCCCCGGCTCACCCAGGATGTCGATGTCGCACTGCACGAACTGGCGGTAGCGGCCCTTCTGCGGGCGCTCGGCACGCCAGACCGGGGCGATCTGCACGGATCGGAACACCGACGGCAGCTCCGCGCGGTGGGAGGCGTAGAACCGGGCCAGCGGGACCGTCAGGTCGAACCGGAGACCGAGGTCGGCGAGGTCCAGCGGTGCTTCGGCCGCCCGCAGGTCGTCGGTGGTGAGCCCGCGCTTCATCACCGCGAACGCCAGCTTCTCGTTGTCACCGCCGAGTCCGGAGTGCAGCCGCGCAGCGTCCTCGACCACCGGGGTCTCGATCTCGTCGAAACCGTGTCGCGAGTAGACGTCCCGCACGACACCGAGCACGTGCTCGCGCCGGGCCTTGTCCGCCGGGAGGAAGTCACGCATGCCACGGGGTGCCGTCACGGTCGTTGCCATGCGGTCAATCCTGGCAGATGGGCGTCCCGGCCTTGCGCATCCGCCGACCTGCTGACATACTGCATGCAGAACCTCGGTCCGGATCGTGCCTGATCCGCGCTCCGGACCGATTCGCGGGGCGACGTGCTGCAGTGCGTCCCGCGGTTCGAGCGGGCTTCCCTGTCGGCCCCTCTCCCTGGTGGAGCCGACGCCCGCTCCCGGGCGCCCTCTCTTTTTCGGGTTGGGAGGGCGCCCGTTCCCCCTGCCCGGATCCTCCGAGCCCCGAGACGACGTCGCGCGCCGGGGATCACTCCACAGCGCGACCGGCCTCCTCCAGCGCTGAGACGGCGGCCCGCAGACTCGCGACCGGGTCCACCCCTCGTCCTGCCGCAGCCGCGACCTCCCCGAGCACCGCTCGCCCCCACTCGGCGTCGACCGTCCCCACCCCGTCGTCCGCAGCCGGCGCAGCGGACGAACCACGGGCCTCCAGGCCAGCGCCGGAACCGACGCCGACGACGGACGCGACGACCGCGTCGGCGTCCCCACGTTCCTCCAGGCGTTCCAGCAGCTTCACCGCACGCTCCAGGGGCGGCATCGCCCGCGGCACCCCGTCGAACGCACTCCGCCGACTCGCCTTCTCGGCGGCCTTGGCCGCACGCCAGACCCGGACGACGTCCTCGACGGTGTCCGCGGTCTCGTCCCCGAACACGTGCGGGTGCCGCCGGGTCATCTTGTCCCGCACCCCGGCGGCGACGTCCTCGAGGGTGAAGTCCCCCGCCCGGGCGGCGATCCCCGCGTGCAGGACCACCTGGTAGAGCAGGTCGCCGAGTTCCTCGCGGACGTCGTCCGGGTCGCCGTCGTCGACGGCGTCGACGAGTTCGTACGACTCCTCGACGGCGTAGCGGGCGAGCGAGGCGTGGGTCTGCGCCTGGTTCCAGACGCACCCGCCGTCCTCGGCGAGCAGGCGGTCGACGACGGTCACGAGGTCCGGTACGGCGGTCATCTGGTCATCGTGCCACCCGCGTAGACTGGTCGTGGTGTGTCGGGAAGTCTGGTCGACGGACAATCACCCGACCCCTCGAGACGGAGATCCATGTCGTCCCTCGTCCGCTCCCCCCGCTTCAGCGCCATCGCGCTCCTCACCGCCGCCGTGCTCGGCCTGGTGGTGGCGAACTCCCCCGTCGGCCCCGGCCTCGAACGACTGCTCGACGCGCACCTGCCGCTCGGTGCCCTCGGCCTCGACCTGTCGATCGCGCACTGGATCAGCGACGGGCTGCTCGCGGTCTTCTTCCTGCTCGTCGCCATCGAGCTCAAGCAGGAACTCGTCGACGGCGAGCTGTCGAACCCCAAGACCGCGATCATCCCCGCCATCGCGGCGGTCGGCGGGGTGCTCGTCCCGGCCGGTGTCTTCCTGCTCGTCACCGCGGGCACGCCGTACACGCACGGGTGGCCGATCCCGACGGCGACGGACATCGCGTTCGCGCTCGGGGTGCTCGCCATGTTCGGTCGCGGGCTGCCGAGCGGCATCCGGGTGTTCCTGCTCGCGCTGGCTGTGCTGGACGACCTCATCGCGATCATCATCATCGCCGTGGTGTTCGCCCACGACACCGACTTCCTGGCCCTCGTGGGTGCTGTGGTCGCGCTCGCGGCGTTCTGGCTGCTCGGCCGCATGCTCCGCCCGGGGCGCAGCGGCCAGACGCTGATCATCGTGGCGATGGTCCTGGTGGGGCTCGTGACGTGGTGGCTCGTGTACCACTCCGGTGTGCACGCCACGATCGCCGGCGTCGCCCTCGGTCTCGTGCTCCCCCGCCGCCCTGGCCACACCCTGCACGAGAACGTCGAACCGTGGTCGAATGCCGTCGTGCTGCCGGTGTTCGCGTTCGCATCGGCCGCCGTCGTCATCCCCGCGGTCGGCATCAGCGAGCTCTCCCCCACGTTCTGGGCGGTCGTCGTCGCCCTGCCGGTCGGCAAGGTCATCGGCATCACGCTGTTCGGCACGGTCGCCACGCGGATCTTCCGCTCGCCCGGCCGCTCGTCGCTGTCGTTCTTCTCGATCATCACCGTCGGCGTGCTCGGCGGCATCGGGTTCACGGTGTCGCTGCTCATGAACGAACTGGCGTTCGCCCGCAACGAGGAGATCCTCGACGAGGGCGTCCTCGCCGTGCTCGTCGGATCGGGCATCGCGATCGTCGCGTCGGCGGTCGTCGTCACCCTCCGGGCGCGCGCCTACCGCGCACGCCGCGAGCTGTCCGAGGCCGAAGACACCGAGTAGCGACTCGCCGGCCGGGGTTCGCACCCGTTCCGCGACGATCCACGCGTCGTTCGACGCGTGCTCTGTCGCAGACGGCGTGTGCGCCGTGGACGTGGCGACGGACGGACTGGAGGCACGGTGCCAGCTGGCACCGTGCCTCCGGTCCGTGTGCGCTCGCGTCTACGCGGCCGGCGCCTCGGCCGGGGTCGTCGCCCCGTACACGGCGGTGAGGATGCTCTCCACCCACCGGATGAGGGCGTCGTCCGGCAGCGCCTGGTCGTGCGGACGCGGCATCGGGATGCTCGTCGCGTTCTGCTGCGGGAACCAGCGCGCCCCCGGGAACATGCGCTTCAGCCGCACCTGCGACGAGTCGGCGAGTTCCTTGCCGGCGACCCGCAGGTTCGAGCCCATCACCACGACGTCGGACAGGCCGACCTGCTGCGCCATGCGACGGAGGCGGGAGACCTCGACCAGGGTCTGCACGGCCTGCGGCGGCTGTCCGTAGCGGTCGGTGAGCTCGTCGAGCACCATGTCGATCGCGTTCGGTTGCGCCGTCGGGGCCGAGGCGGCCGAGAGCTTCTGGTACGCCTCGAGCCGGAGCCGCTCGGACTCGACGTAGTCCTCGGGGATGTGCGCGTCGACGGGGATCTCGAGCCGGAGCTCGGTCTGCCCCTCGGCGACGTCGCCGCGGAACTGCGACACCGCTTCGCCGATCATCCGCAGGTACAGGTCGAAGCCGACGCCGGCGATGTGTCCGGACTGCTCCCCGCCGAGCAGGTTTCCGGCCCCGCGGATCTCGAGGTCCTTCATGGCGACCTGCATGCCCGCGCCGAGCTCGTTGTTCGCGGCGATGGTCTCGAGGCGGTCCTGCGCGGTCTCGGACAGCGGCTTCTCGGAGTCGTAGAGGAAGTACGCGTACCCGCGCTCCCGCCCGCGGCCGACCCGACCGCGCAGCTGGTGCAGCTGGGACAGACCGTACTTGTCCGCCTTGTCGATGATGAGCGTGTTCGCGTTGGCGATGTCGAGGCCCGTCTCGATGATCGTCGTCGAGACCAGGACGTCGAAGCGGCGCTCCCAGAAGTCGACCATGACCTGCTCGAGGGTGCTCTCCGACATCTGCCCGTGCGCCACGGCGATGCGGGCGTCCGGCACGATCTCGGCCAGGTGCGCGGCGACCGACTGGATGTCCTTCACGCGGTTGTGCACGTAGAACACCTGCCCCTCGCGCAGCAGCTCGCGGCGGATCGCCGCCGCCACCTGCAGGTCCGACTGCGGCCCGACGAAGGTCAGGATGGGGTGGCGGTCCTCGGGCGGGGTGGCGAGGGTCGACATCTCGCGGATGCCCGTGACCGCCATCTCGAGCGAGCGCGGGATCGGGGTCGCCGACATCGCCAGGACGTCGACGTTCGTCTTGAACTTCTTGAGCTGGTCCTTGTGCTCGACGCCGAACCGCTGTTCCTCGTCGATGATGACGAGCCCGACGTCCTTGAACGTGATGCCCTGCGAGAGGATCCGGTGGGTCGCGATGACGATGTCGACCGTGCCGTCGGCGAGCCCGGCGATGGTCTCCTTCGACTCCTTCTCGGTCTGGAACCGGCTGAGGGCGCGCAGGTGCACGGGGAACCCGGCGAAGCGCTCCTGGAACGTCTCCATGTGCTGGCGGACGAGCAGGGTCGTCGGGACGAGCATGACGACCTGCTTGCCGTCCTGCACGGCCTTGAACGCGGCACGGATCGCGACCTCGGTCTTGCCGTAGCCGACGTCGCCGGAGAGCAGGCGGTCCATCGGGATCGGGCGTTCCATGTCGCGTTTGATCTCGTCGATCGTGGTGAGCTGGTCGGCGGTCTCGGCGAACGGGAACGCCTCTTCCAGCTCGCGCTGCCACGGGGTGTCCGGACCGAACGCGTGCCCCTTCGACGCCATGCGCGCCGAGTACAGCTTGACCAGGTCGACGGCGATGTCGCGGACGGCCTTGCGCGCCTTCGACTTGGCGGCGGACCAGTCCGAGCCGCCCATCTTCGACAGGGTCGGGGACTCGCCGCCGACGTACCGTGACAGCTGGTCGAGCTGGTCGGTCGGCACGAAGAGCTTGTCGCCCGGGTAGTTGCGCTTCGACGGCGCGTACTCGAGCACGAGGTACTCGCGCTGCGTCTTCACGGCGTTGCGGCCGCCGCTGGAGACCTCGCGGCTGACGAGCTCGACGAACTTGCCGATGCCGTGGGTCGCGTGCACGACGACGTCCCCCGGCTTGAGCTGCAGCGGGTCGACGACGTTCTTGCGCCGGCTCGCGAGCTTCTTGACGGTGCGGGCGCCCTGCTGGACGCTGCGGCCGTAGAACTCGGCCTCGCTCAGCACCACGATGCGGGGGTCGGGGATCGCGAAGCCGTGCTCGACGCTCGCCGTCGTCACGACGGCAACGCCGGGCTCGGGCGGCGCGGTCACGGCGTCGGCACGTGCGGCGACCCCGGCGTCGGCGAGGACCTGCACCGCACGCTCGACGAGGCCCTGGCCCTGCGCGGTCACGACGACCGCCCACCCGTCGTCCGTCAGCGACTTGACGTGCGCGATCGCCCCGTCGGCACTGCCGGCGAAGCTCGGGACGGCCTCGGCCCGGACGCGGATGTACTCGCCGGCCTCAGCGGCGGCCTCGGCGTCGGTGAGGACGCGCTCCGTGTCCCCTTCGTCGAGGCCGGAGTCGAACGGCGACACCGTCCACCAGGTGCGCTGGCCGCGGGTGTTCTTGAGCTGCTGCACGGTCAGGAAGTTGCCCGCGTCGAGGTCGATCGGGGCCTGGGCACCGGCGACCGCGGCGCTCCAGGCCGCCTGCAGGAACTCGGTGTTCGTCTCGGCCAGGCTGTTCGCGCGGCCGTTCACCCGCTCGGGCGAGAACACCGCGATGGTGGCGTCGTCCGGCAGGTAGGAGGTCATCGGCACGAGGTCCTGCACGAGCGCCGGTGCGAGGGACTCCATGCCCTCGACCGGGATGCCCTCGGCGATCTTCGCGAGCATCTGGGACAGGTTCGGGAACTCGTGCAGCATCTCGCGCGCCCGCTGCCGGACGTCGTCGCTGAGCAGGAGTTCGCGCGAGGCCGTCAGCTCGACCGAGCCGAGGTCGTCCTCTGTGGTGCGCTGGTCGGCGACGGAGAACGCCTTGATCGCCTCGATCTCGTCGCCGAAGAAGTCGACGCGTGCCGGGTGGTCGGCCGTCGGCGGGAAGACGTCGAGGATGCCACCGCGCACCGCGAACTCACCACGGCGGGTGACGAGGTCGACGCGCGAGTAGGCGAGGTCCACCAGCTGGGACGCGATCGCCGCCAGGTCGTTGCCCCGCGAGTCGGTCCGCAGCACCACCGGCGCCAGGGACGTCAGATTGCTCGCGATCGGCTGCAGCGCGGCGCGGACGCTCGCGACGACGATGGTCTGGCGACGCTCGGCCGGGTCCGCCGCCTGCCACGCCGCGAGCTTCCGGAGCGTCGCGATGCGCGTGCCGACGGTCTGGGCACTCGGGCTGAGGCGTTCGTGCGGCAGGGTCTCCCACGCCGGGAACTCGAGCACGTCGGCGTCGGGGACGTAGCTGCCGAACGCTTCTCGGACCGCCTCGGCTTCACGCCCGGTCGCCGTGATGACGAGGACGCACTGCGGACCGTTGCGTTCGGCGAGCAGCGCGCCGAGCAGCGGCACGCGCAGGCCGTCCACGACGGAGAAGTCGGCGTCGCGCGGTGCGGCGCGCAGCACGCGATCGAAGGCGGAGGCGCGCGAGAGCGCAGGGATGATGCCCGAGATCGTCACTCCGCCCATGGTACCGGCGAGGTCCGACACCCGGACCGGTGTGCGCAGCGGGCGAACAGGGGCCGGTGTGCGGGGTGGTGGTGCGGTCAGCCGCGGTTCCGGCGGGTGCGAGAGCTGCGGACCACGAGCCCGAGCCCGAGCAGGACCGCGGCGGCGACGAGCGGACCGGCGACGGAGGCACCGGTGACGGCGAGGGCCGACCGTGTCGGAGGAACGGCAGGGGCGGCGGTCCCGGCGGCCGTGGTCGGAGTGGCAGCACCGCCGGCTGTGGTGGGACCCGCGGCTGCCGCGCCCCCGGTGACCACCGGCGCCGTGGGGGCCGTCGCCCCGGGTGTCGGAGCGACGGGCGTGGAGACCTCGGGGGTCGGTGGCACGGGCCCGGTCGTGGGGGCGGGCACGGTCGGTACCGGAACAGGGGCGGTCGTCGGCCGTTCCGTCGGGGTGACCGTGGCCGTCGGGACCGGAACCGGCGTCGGCGCACCGGTCGGTTCGGGTGCAGGGGTCGTCGGCACCGGTTCCGGGGCCTGCGTCGTCGGCGGCCCCACGACCGTCGTGCTCGCGGTCGGCTCGGCCGCGAGGGAGCGCGTGGCCGTGACGACACGACGTCGGTTGTAGTCCGCGACCACCATCCGGGGTCCGTCGACGGACACCGCCGTCGGGTTCGCGAGCGGGGACCCGTCAGGCGCTGCGTCGAGTGCCACCGTCCAGGCCTCGCCGTCGTACGACCACACCCTCCCGCCACTGTTGTCGACGGCGAACACCGAGTCGTCGTCGTCCACCGCGACCCCGAGCAGACGGGCGCGCTCGGTGGCCGGGAACCCGAGGGCCTGGACGCTGCCGTCCGACCGTTGCATCCGCCAGACCTCATCGCGCTGGGCATCGGTGACGACGAGCGCGCTGCCGTCCGCACTGAGGGCGACCCCGCCCGGGTCCGTCCAGGGGCCGGTGACCGTCGTCCAGTCGCCCGATCCCAGGTCCGCGGTCCACAGTTCGCCGCTCCCGGGGACGGCAGCCCACACCGTCGTGCCGTCCACGGCGAGCTCGGAGACCGACCGGCGGACGGGTGGTGCGGGGATGCGTCGGACCGAGCCGCCGTCGAGCACCGCGACGGTGCGTCGACCGGCCTCCGCCACGACGAAGCGCCCGTCCGCCAGGGCCACGACGGCCGATGGGTTCCACATCGCCGCGTCGTGCGTGCCGAACCCGGCGACGGTCTCCCAGGTGCCGTCGACGTCACGACGCAGGACCCCGTTCGCCGCGAAGTCGGCCACGACGAGGCGTCCGAGTGCGTCGTGGTCGACGTCGTTCGGTGCCGAGAAGGACGCCGCCACCGGCGGTGCTGTGGTCTCCGCGGTCTGGGGAGCCCACTCGTCCGGCACGGCGCCGACCGCGGGGACGGTGAACCCGTTGAGCACACCGACGGTGACCAACCCGGCGACGAGCACGGCGACGCCGCCCGGCAGCACGGCGGCCCGGAGCGCGCCGGAGATCGTCGTGCCCTGCGTCATCCGTGCCCCCGGCCTTCGTCGTGGGACCCGTCGCCCCGACGAGAACCTACCCGCGGCGGGGTACGCCGTCGGTCCCCCAGTTCGGGGACTGCGCGGGAACAGGACAGCGACGGGACCGAGCCCGCGCGAGCACGTGCGCCGGGCTGACGGACGGGATCAGGACGGGGCGTGCACGCGCTGCTGTGCGGCGAGCAGCCCGACCTCGGCGATCGCCTGTACCGCGTCGGCGGCGTCGGCCAACAGGATCGGAAGGGTCTTCTTCTCGGCTGCGGAGAAGTCGCGCAGCACGTAGTCGGCCGGGTCCTGCCGACCGGGCGGACGTCCGATGCCGACCCGGACGCGCGTGAACTCGTTCGTGCCGGTGGCCTTGATGATGTCGCGCAGACCGTTGTGGCCGCCGTGCCCGCCGTTGCCCTTCAGGCGGACGGTGTCGAACGGCAGGTCGAGTTCGTCGTGCACGACGACGAGGTCGGCCGGGGTGGCGCTGTAGAAACCGAGTACCGAGGAGACCGGTCCGCCCGAGGTGTTCATGAACGACCCGGGCTTCGCCAGCACGAGTCGCGTGCCGCCGGGCACCAGGCGCCCCTCGGCGACCTGGTTCGGCGTCTTGTGCTTCTTGAACGTCGCACCCATGCGCGAGGCGAGTTCGTCGAGGACCATCTGGCCGACGTTGTGGCGGTTGCCGGCGTAGTCGGGCCCGGGGTTCCCGAGCCCGACCACGACGAGGATTCGATCCGTCACAGCGTCGACCAGATGTCTTCGGAGGGGTGTTACTCGGAGACCGGCTCGGAGCCGCCCTCGGCACCCGCTTCGGCGCCGGCCTCGGCCGATGCCTCGTCCGCGGCGTCGTCGTCCGCGGTGCCACGCGGGGTGACGATCTGCACGACGAGCGCCTCGCCGTCGGTCTCGAGCTCGGCGCCCTCGGGGAGGGTCAGCTCGGCGGCCGTGATCTGCTTGCCGTCCTCGAGGCCCTCGACATCGACCGTGACGTGCTCCGGGATGTCGGTCGCGAGCACGAGCAGCGAGACCGTGTTGAGGTCCTGCACGTGGATGGTGCCGGAGAAGGACTCGCCCTCGACGACGACGGGCACGTCGACCGTGACCTTCTCGCCGCGGCGGAGGACCACGAGGTCGATGTGCTCGATGATCTGGCGCACCGGGTCACGCTGGACGTCCTTGACGAGGGCGAGCTGCGCAGCGCCCTCGATGTCGAGGTCCACGACCGCGTTGGCGGTACGGACGAGCAGCATGGTCTCGTGACCGGGCAGCGAGATGTGCTTCGGCTCGGTGCCGTGGCCGTAGACGACCGCGGGGATCTTGTCGGCCGCGCGGAGCTTGCGAGCAGCGCCCTTGCCGAACTTGGTGCGGACTTCCGCTGCGAGCTTGGTGTAGTCGGCCATGGTGCCTCCTGGTGTCGGGGACGACGCCGGGGTGCCGGCATCGTGGGGGTCTGTGGTGTTGCAACTCGAACGCGTGCACGCGTGAGGAACGATCCCAGGGTCTTGCCGGGTATCCCACCGCGTCGATCACGGCCGCGCGTACGCAGCCCTCGCCGAAGTCAGGGACTGAGTCTAGCAGGACCGTCCGGGCGTGTCGCGCGCCACGGTCCGGACGCACACCAGTGACGGACGGGAGGCCCGTGGCGGTCCCGCCACGGGCCTCCCGTCCGTCGCCCCGCGCGGCGGGCGCGGGGCGCTCCCCCCAGGACCGCTCCCCGCGACTGCCGGGTCAGTCGACGTCTGCAGGCGCCGCCGGCGCGAGCCGCGCGATCGCCCTGTCGAGGCGGGCGTCGACCTGCAGCTGCCTCGTCGAGCCCTTCCGGAGCACGACCGCATCGGTCGCGGTGACGTGCAGCAGCCGCTCCCACTCCGCCGCGTACAGCGCGTTGCGGTAGCCGGAGGACCCCTGGCACGCGACGTCCCGTCCGGCGACGGCGATCTCGGCCTTCCCCGGATCGTCCGAGAACAGGACGACCTGGTCGCCGTCACGTGCGCTGACGTGCATCGAGGGGGTCGGCATGCCCTCCGGACCCTCAGGCAGGTCCAGCACACCGGACGGCGCCATGCAGGTACGCCACCCGGCCGCGGCTGTACGGACCCGGTCGTCCTGGCGCGCGTCCAGCGCCGCCAGGTACGTCAGGCGCTGGGCCAGTTCTGACGCCGCCTGCTCGGTGCCGCGCAGCGTGGTACCGAGGGTCTTCCGGGCCGCGTTCCAGCAGCGGGCGGCCACGCCGTCCGGGAGCGCGGCGAAAGCCGCCTGACGGTCGGGGTCGTACCCCCACTTCCGCATGCCCTCCTGGTTCGCACCGGCGGTGGACGGCCCGTGGTAGCCGCGGGTCTCGGCGAGCGCCGCGGTCAAGGGCCGGGTGGTCGCGAGTGCGGGTGACGGGTTCGCCCGAGCGGCGGTGTCGCCAGCGTCGTCGTCGGCCTGCAGCCCGGCCCCGGTCGCCCAGGGAGCCGCGTCGTCGATGCCAGCCTTCCGCAGGCAGGGTTGTGCCACCAGGTTCTCCGCGTACGTGCTCTTCGACGAGGCCGGTGCGGCGAAGGCGTCAAGCGGCATCGTCCACGCCGTGCTGTCCTGTTCGACGGTGGGTGCGACCGCGACGTCGGCGCGATCGGGCAGCCCGTGGACCACGGCGCTGGCCAGTCCGGCGAGGACGACGACGAGGGTGCCGGTCTTCGCGATGCGGTTGGTGATCTGCATGGTTCCCCCTAGGCGCGGACGAGGCCGCGTTCGTGTGCGGTGATGACGACCTGGATCCGGTTCCGGAGTCCGAGCTTCATCAGGACGGCGCGGACGTGGGTCTTCACGGTGGCGTCGCTCAGGAAGACGGACTCGGCGATCTCGGCGTTGCTGAGCCCCTTCGCGACGAGCAGGAAGACCTCGCGCTCGCGGGCGGTCAACGCGTCGAGGACCTCTTCTCGCCGATC
The DNA here is from genome assembly GCF_031844325.1 of Curtobacterium sp. BRB10. NCBI lineage: Bacteria > Bacillati > Actinomycetota > Actinomycetes > Micrococcales > Microbacteriaceae > Curtobacterium > Curtobacterium sp. BRB10. The sequence continues at coordinate 82,660 of NZ_JAUZVA010000009.1, read as the reverse complement.
GGTCACGGCCGGGGTGCCCTGCGCGCGAAGCAGGTCGAGCGCCTCGGCTTCGGTCGGTGCCGGTCGGCCAGCGTGCACGTCGCGGATGGTCGCGGTCACGACATCGGGCAGGGCGTCCTTCGTCAGGAAGGCGGCGGCTCCGGCACGGAGTGCTGCGAGGACGGCGTCGTCGCGGCGGATGGTGGTGAGCGCGACGACCCGCGGGCGGTCGTGGGTCGAGTCGGCGAGACGCGTCAAGGTCTCGATGCCGTTCATGACCGGCATCCGCAGGTCGAGCAGCAGCACGTCGGGGTGCTCGGCGGCGCAGAGCTCGAGGGCGGCGGCACCGTCACCGGCGGTCCCGACGCAGGACATGTCGTCCTGGGCGTCGACGAGCATCTGCATCCCGGTGGCGAACAGTCGCTGGTCGTCGACGACTGCGACGCGGACGGCGGTCATCGGACGTGCTCCGGCAGGCCGGTCTCGGTCTCAGCCGTCGCTGCGGTCGGCAGCACCCCGGCCGTCGCCGCGGGCGGCACCACCGCGGTCGTCGGGATCCACGCCGTGACCACCCACTCGTCCGGGGTGTCGCCGACACCGGCGCGCAGCCAGCCGCCAGCCAGTCGGGCGCGCTCCTGCATCCCGGCCACACCGGACCCCGTGCCGTCGAGCTCCACGAGGGGTTCGCTCCCCCGCGACGACACGACGACGCCGAGCCCCGGTCCGCGCCAGTCGAGCGCAACCCGCGCCGTCGCTGTCCGGCCCTGGTGCTTCAGCACGTTCGTCAGGCTCTCCTGCGCGATCCGGTGCACCGCGCTGGCGCCGCCCGCGGGCAACAGCCCGGCCCCGTGCTCCTCGAACGTCGCGGTCATACCGAGCTCCCGCATGTCCTCGACCAGGTCGGGGACGTCGCGCAGCCCGTGGCGATCGGCGTCGTCGCTCGCCTGGATGCGTTCCACCAGGGCGCGGACGTCGCCCAATGCCGAGCGGCTCACGTCGGCGATGTCCTGCAACGCTCGGGCGGCGTGGTCGTCCCGCACGGCGATGGCCGCGGCACCCTGGGCCTGGGAGACGACGACCGCCAGCGAGTGGGCGAGCGAATCGTGCACGTCACGGGCGATCCGCGCGCGGTCCTGCTCGGCCCGGAGCTCTGTCGTGGTCACCTCGGTGCGGCGCTGTGCCTCGACCACCCGGACCCGGGCGAGGCCGATCCGCCACGCGGCACCGATGGCCACGCCGACCGCCCAGGCGACACCGCTGACCCCCACGAACGCGAACGCGATCGTGACGAGGTCGGACCGGGTCCCGCCCGAGTGCCCCACCCAGCTGCTCCAGACATCCTGGTCGGCAGCGGTCGGGACCGCCATCGCCCAGGCGGCCGCCGCACTCGCGAGCAGGAGCACGGGGACGGCCAGGTAGCGGAGCAGGTCGGACCGGCCGGCGCCGACGACGCCGACGACGATCGCGATCGCCAGGTACTCCGGCCAGGTCGTGTCGGTCGGCCGGGTGAGCAGTCGGGCCGCCTGCAGGAGCGGGATGCCGACGACCAGTCCGAGCGCGGTCCCGGGCATCCACGCGGCGAGGCCGATGGCGACGGCGAAGGCCGACACCACGACGACGTGATCGGCGAGCTCCGCGCGCCCGGCTTCGGCGACGATCCAGAGCACGAGGTACACGGCGCCGGTGGCGGGGGCCAGCAGGTGCCGGTACCGGCGGAGGAGGGAGGTCATGACGCGAGCGTATGGGCCGCGCCAGACGGGGACCGAGCCGTGCGGCCGCTTTTCATCCGAGGTGATGAGGTCCGACCGGACGGCTCAGCGGCCGACCTTGCGGCGGTGCTCCTGCGCGGCGTGCAGGACGTCGCGGGCCCGGTCGCTCGCAGCCTCGGCCTCGTCGCGGGCTGCCTCGAGGCGGGTGATGTCGGCTTCGGCCTGCTCGAGGGCACGCTGGAGCTCCGCGCGGCGCTCCTCAGCCTGTTCGAGGTCGGCCTCGGCGGTGTCGAGTGCGGCGTCGGCGTCGCGGGACTCCGTGCGCGCTGCGGTCTCGGCCTGGCGCGCGGCCTTCCGATCGGCGGCCGGGTCGCTGTCCGCTTCGGGCTCAGGTTCGAGTTCGGGTTCGGCGTCCGGTTCCGGGGCATCGCGCTGCGCGGCCCTGGAGGCACGGCTCGCCTGCCGCGCACCCCTCGCCTGGGAGATGGGGATGGGCGGGGCATCGCTGCCGGACCAGGCATCGGGGACCGCGTCCGGGTCCGCGAGCGCCCCGTCGAGGTCGACCGCGTCGAACCCCACGCTCTCGAGCGCCGTCACGAGCAGCCCCGACCGGACGGCCGCGCCGGCGTGCGGGTCTGCCATCGCCGCCTCGATCGTCGCCCGGACCTGCTCGAGCACCGCCGGGGTCACGGGGTGTCCGGCGTCGGACGCCAGGTCCGCACCGGCCTGCGCGAGGGCGTCGACGACCTCGGTGCGCTGCCGACGGAGGGTCCGGATCGCGTCGGGGTCGGCGTCGGCCTGGGCCCTGCGGAGCGCCGGCCCGAGGTCGACGGCGTCGTCGAGGGCACCGTCGTGGGCGAGCAGGTCGATCACCCAGGCCGCCGGGGCGGGCTTCCGGAGCCGCCCGATCGCCGTGGCGAGGGCACGGTCGTCCTTCCGCACCGCGCGCTGCCGAGCGGTGCGCTCAGCGACGAAGTCCTGCGGCGCGACGAGCAGCAGCTCCCTGGCGACGTCTGCGAACTCCACGCGACCACTGTGCCCGTTGAACACCAGGCCCGTTCAACACCAGGCCCGTTCAACACCGCTCCCGTTCAACACCGCGCCCGTTCAACACCGCGCCCGTTCAACACCGCGCCCGTTCAACACCGCGCCCGCCACAGCGTCGAGGACTACCAGTCGTGGACGGTGCCGTCGGCCAGGCGGTTGAACGGCAGGTACGCCTGCTCGTAGGGGTACTTGCCGGCCTCGTCGACGTCGAGGCTGACCCCGAGGCCCGGCTCGTCGCCCGGGTGCAGGTAGCCGTCGGTGAACGTGAACGTCTGGTGGAACACCTGGTTGGTCTGCGGCCCGTGCTGCATGTACTCCTGGATGCCGAAGTTGTGGATCGCGAGCCCGAGGTGCATCTGCGCGGCGAGTCCCACCGGGGAGATGTCGGTCGGCCCGTGGAAGCCGGACCTGACCTGGTACAGCGCCGCGTACTCCATCGTCTTCTTGAGCGGGGTGACGCCGCCCATGTGCGTGACGGCTCCGCGGACGTAGTCGATGAGCTGGTCGCGGATGATGTCCTTGAAGTCCCAGATGGTGTTGAAGACCTCGCCGATCGCCAGCGGCGTCGTGGTGTGCTGCCGGACGAGCTTCAGGGCCTCCTGGTTCTCGGCGGGGGTGCAGTCCTCGAGCCAGAACAGGTCGTACGGCTCGAGCGACTTGCCGAGCTTGGCGGCCTGCAGCGGGGTCATCCGGTGGTGCCCGTCGTGCAGCAGCGGCAGTTCGGGACCGAACTCGTTGCGGACGGCCTCGAACACGGTGGGGACGTGGCGCAGGTAGGCGCGGGTGTCCCAGTCCTCCATCGCCGGGTGGGCACCGCGCTGCGCGGGCTCGAAGTCGTAGCGGACGCCGGCGTTGCCCTCGGTGGTCCTGTTCGACGCGATGCCGTAGATGGACTCGAGGCCGGGGACGCCGGTCTGCACCCGGATCGAGCGGTAGCCCTCTTCCTGGTGTTCGCGGATGGAGTCGAACAGCTCGGGCAGCTCCTTGCCCGAGGCGTGGCCGTACGCCATGAGCCCGGTGCGCGACGCCCCGCCGAGCAGCTGGTAGAGCGGCATGCCGGCGACCTTCGCCTTGATGTCCCAGAGGGCCATGTCGACGGCGGCGATCGCGGCCATCGTGACCGGACCACGGCGCCAGTACGACGACCGGTACAGGAACTGCCAGGCGTCCTCGATGCGGCTGGCGTCACGGCCGACGAGCAGCGGGACGACGTGCTCGGACAGGTAGGCGGAGACCGCGAGCTCACGGCCGTTCAGGGTGGCGTCGCCGAGTCCGGTCACGCCGTCGGCCGTGGTGAGCTTGAGCGTCACGAAGTTCCGGTTCGGGCTGGTCACGATGACCTCGGCCCGCTCGATCAGCTGGCCGCGGTCCGCCGAGGCCCAGGTGTCCGGACGGCCAGCGGTGGTCTCGGCCGGCCCGCTGTCGGTGGCGCCGGGGACCGGGGCCGCAGGGTTGGTGGTGTTCGTGTCGGTCATGCGTGGACTCCTCCGTTGGAGCGTTCGCGGGCGCGTGCCGCGGCGGTGCGGATGCGGTCGGCCGCCGCCGTCACGGCGACGACCACGGGGGTGGTGTCGAGCTCGGGCGCGACGACAGCCAGGACGTCGTGCACGTCCGAGTCTGGCCCGGGGGCACCGGGGTCGTCCACCAGGTCGGGTTGCTGGGAGACGTGCAACCACCACGCGGCGAGGGCGGTGGCCGCTCCGGTGCCGATGCCGACCGAGGGGTCACGGGCGAGCCGGTGGCGCACGACGTCGACGACACGGACGGGCAGCTTCTGCGAGCCGCCGGACGCGATCTGCCGCAGGGTGTGCCGGATGCGCGGGTTGGCGAACCGCTCGACCAGGGCCGCGCGGGCGTCGGTGACCTCGGCCTCGGGCAGCGGGAGCTCGAGTGCGGCTTCGTCCCAGAGCTGCTCGACGGCGGTGCGGCAGACCGGGTCCTCCATCGCCGAGGCCACGGTGTCGTGGCCGAGCTGCAGCCCCAGGTAGGCGAGGAGCGAGTGCGAGCCGTTCAGCAGCCAGAGCTTCCGCTGCTCGTACGGGGTGACGTCGTCGACGACGCGCACCCCGGCGGTCTCCCACGCCGGGCGGTCGATCCCGTCGAAGGCGTCCTCGAGCACCCACTCCGCGAACGGCTCGGTGACGACGGGGACCCGGTCTCCGGCGAGCGCACCCGGCAGTTCCGACAGGTCCGCAAGGTCGGTGTCGGTGGTGGCCGGGGTGATCCGGTCGACCATCGAACTCGGGAACGCGACGTTCGCCTCGATCCAGTCGCGCAGGTCGTCGTCGGTGACGGCGTCGAGCACGGCACCGCGCAGGACCACCCCGTTGTGCGTCAGGTTGTCGAGACTGACCAGGGCGATGCGCCCGGAGCCGGCGGCACGGCGGGCGTCGAGCCCCGCGACCAACCGAGCGGGGACGTCGGAACCGGCCCGGTAGCCCTGCTCGGTGACCGTCAGCGTGACGATGGTCGTCGCCGGCGACGCGACCACGTGCCTCCAGGCCGCGACGTCGCTGCCCGGGTGGGCGGCCACGATCGTGTCGAGCACCTCGGCGTCGTCGCCGGACGCGGCTCGGGTGACCAGCGTGTACCGGCAGTCCTGCGCGGCCAACGCGTCCGCTGCCGCGGGCGAGCGGCCGGTGAAGGCGGTGATGCCCCACGGCTCCCCCGTGGTGTGGGCGGTGTACCAGGCGAGGTGGGCGCGCGCGAACGCGCCCACCCCGACGTGGACGATGCCCGGACGGCGCTCCGTCATGCCGTCACCGGCACGAGGGAGCGGAGGTACGCGAGGTTGTCGGCGGTGCGGGCCCCGAGCGGCAGGTCGGTGGAGAAGTCCTCGATCGTGACCCACCCGTCGTAGCCCACCTGGCGGAGCGCGTCGAGGTACTCGGACACCGACGCCTGGCCGGCGCGCAGGGGTGCCCACTCGTGCTGCCAGATCGAGCTGCCGTCGGCACGGGTGTCGCCGGTGTCGACCCAGCGGGCGTTCTTCACGTGGGCGTGAGCCAGGTACGGCCCGAGCAGTTCGAACGCGGCGAGGTGGTCCTCGTACCCCTCGATCACGAGGTTGCCGAGGTCGTGGATGACGCCGACGTGTGCGGGGTCGAGACCGTCGATCAGTCGCAGTGCCGCGGAGGCCGACGGCGTGATCGTCATGTGGTGCAGCTCGACGAGTGCCTTCACGCCGAGCTCCGACGCACGCGACGCGACCCACTCGAGGTCGGCGCGGGTACGGTCGACGAGCTGCGGGTAGGTCTCGCCGGTGCGTTCCGTCTCGGCGCGGTAGTTCGGCATCGTGACGCGGACCTGCCGGGCACCCAGTTCGCTGGTCACGCGCAGCATCGTCTCGACGCCGTCGTGGTCGGCGGCCGGCTGGTAGCCGCCGATGCCCGAGTACTCGAGCCCGGCGGCGTCGGTGACCCGGGCGATCTCGCCGACCCGGTCGCGGATGCCGGTGTACTGCCACGTCGAGTTGTTACCCGCCCAGAACGACCGCTCGGCGGAGACCTCGGTGCCGTCGGCCGGGCGGTCGTCGACGATGCGCCACTCGATGCCGTCCCAGCCCTGTGCGGCCAGGGTCTCGGCGGCTTCGGACGGGGTCCAGTCGGGGGTCGAGGCGGTGAACACGGAGAACTTCATCGGGTGGCTCCTTCGGTCGTGGGGGCGGTTGCGGGTGTGCCGACGACCGGCACCACGTCGTCGTACGTCCCCTCGATCACGTCGTCGATGCGCACGGGTCGTCCGAGCGTCGCGCTGACGTAGAGCCCGCGGACGGTGGCGAGCGACACCAGGGCTGCGTCGACGGTGACACCCGGTTCGCGTCCGTGCCGGATCGCGTCGACGATGTCCGTGTACTGCCGAGCGTGCCCCGCGGCGAAGTGGTCGGGCTCAGCGGGGCCGCCGACGACGTGCTCGGGCGGGACGACGTCGTCCTTCTGGTCGACGGCTCCGGCGACCGCGGTGGCGTTCGACGTGGTCGCGGCGGACTCGAGCGTGGCGGTGTCCGGGGCGATGTGGAAGTACGCGAGCCGGTCGTCGTCGACGATGGCGGAGCCGTGCGTGCCGTACACGGCGTAGCGCGCGGACAGCCCCGGGTACGCGGCGGTCGTGCAGTGGACGACGCCGAGCGCGCCGCCGGCGAACCGGACGGTGGCGACGGCGGTGTCCTCGACCTCGATGCGGTCGTGCGCGAGCAGCCCGGTCTGCGCCGAGATCTCGACCGGGCGACCGAGTGCCCAGACGAGCAGGTCGACGGTGTGGACGCCCTGGTTCATCACCGCCCCGCCGCCGTCGAGGGCCCAGGTGCCGCGCCAGTCGCCGGAGTCGTAGTACCCCTGCGACCGGTACCACGCGACGCTCGCGAGCCCCGAGGTCACGGTGCCGAACCCGCCGTCGTGCGCGGCCCGGGCGACGGCTGCCGACGCCGGGTCGAAGCGGTGCTGGCTGATGACGCTCGTGACGAGCCCGCGGTCACGAGCGGCTGCGGCGAGCGCCGCGATCTGCCGTGCACGGGGCATCGTGGTGTCGAGCGGCTTCTCGATGACGACGTGCTTGCCGGCGGCCAGGGCGGCCTCGGCGAGCTGCACGTGCATGCCGGACGGCGAGCAGATCGCGACGACGTCGATGTCGGTCTGTTCGATCGCCTCCTCGATGGTGGACGTCGTGATCGGGCGGGCGGCACCCAGCTCCTGGACCGCGTCCGCGGCGCTCGTGGCGGCTTCGGGCACGGCGTCGACGAGGGCGACGACCTGCAGGTCGGGGTGGCGGACGGCGACGGTGGCGTGGTGGCGTCCGATGACGCCGGTGCCGACGACGGCCAGGCGGAGCGGGTTGGTGGGGTCGGTCATCGCAGGGTGACTCCGATCTGGTCGGTGAGGGTGCGGAAGGCCCGTCCGGCACGACCGAAGGCCGCGGGGCCGGAGAACCCGCCGAGGGAGGTGAAGTCGCTGAGGTGCGGCTCGAGCGAGGCGTACCCGGAGTACCCGGCGTCGCGCAGCGCGCTGAGGGTCTGGAGCAGTTCGCCGTCGCCCTCGCCCGCGGGCACCACCGACGAGTCGGCGGCCAGTGCGTCCTTGACCTGCAGGTAGTCGACGTACGGGGCGAGCTGCGCCCACCCGTCGGTGAACGGCTTGACGCCGCACTGCACGTAGTTCGCGTTGTCCCAGGCCAGTCGGAGCGCCGGGGACCCGACGCTCTCGACGATGTCGAGCACCCGCGCGGGGACGTCGCCGTAGATGTCCTTCTCGTTCTCGTGCAGCAGGGTCACGCCCTCGCGTGCGGCGAGGTCGGCCAGGGCGCGCATCCGGACGAGGACGTCGTCGCGGACGTCCTCCGGCTGCCGGCCTTCGAAGTAGAACGAGAAGATCCGGATGTTCGTCGTGCCGAGGGCGTGCGCGGCACGGATCGCACGGGCGAGTCGGGACACCTCGTGCTCGACGGGTTCGTCGACGGGCACCTTGCCGATCGGCGAGGCGATCGCGGACACGGTCTGTCCGCGCTCCTCGAGCAGGCGGTGGAGTCCGGCGAGCTGGTCCTCGTCGAGGTCGACGACGTTCACGCCCCAGGCGCTGCGGACCTCGATGGCGCTCGCGCCGAGCGCCTGCAGGACCGCGACCTGGACGACGGGGTCGGCGTCGATCTCGTCGCCGAAGCCGGAGAGTTCCCAACTGGGCTGGTCGGTCATGGTGTCCTTTCGTTCGGACGGGAGGCGCGTGGCGGGGCCGCCACGGGCCTCCGGTCCGGTTCTGGGTTGCGGCCTACTTGACGGAGCCGGCGGTGAGCCCGCCGACCAGGTAGCGCTGGAAGATCAGGTACAGGGCGACGACGGGGACGGCGCAGACGATCGAGGCGGCCATCATCTGGCCGTAGATCGGGACGGCGCCGCCCTCTTGGGTGGTGCCGAGCACCTGCAGGACGACGGCGACCGTCCGGGTGTTCGGGGTCGTCATGATCGTGGAGAACAGGACGTCGTTCCAGCCGAGCAGGAAGGCGAAGATCGCGGACACGACGATGCCGGGCCACGACAGCGGGAGCACGATCTTCGTCAGGATCTTCGTCGAGCTGGCGCCGTCGATGCGGGCCGCTTCCTCGAGTTCCTTCGGCAGGCCGCGCAGGTACGTGACCATGACCCACGTGGAGAACGGCAGGGCGAAGGTCAGGTAGGTGACGAACAGTCCCCACCGGGTGCCGATGATCTGCACGCCGGTGGCGCTGGCGATGTTCGAGAACACCACGAAGACCGGCAGGAGCAGGAGCGTGCCGGGGATCGACTGCAGGGCGAGGAGCCCACGCAGGATGGTCAGCCGCCCGAGGAACCGGAACCGGACGAGCACGTAGGCCGTCGACACGGCGAGCGCGGCACTCGCGACGGCGACGGCACCGGCGGTGAGCATCGAGTTCACCAGTCCCTCGCCGAGGGCGACGGTGGACCAGATCTCGACGTAGTTCGACAGGGTGAACTCGGACGGGAAGTACTCGCCGCGGGCGACCGCGACGTCGGAGTTGACCGAGCCGAACAGGATGTAGAGCACCGGGACGGCGATGAAGGCGATGATCACCGCGATGACGGTGACGAGCAGCCAGCGCGGCAGCAGCCGGGTGACGTCGGTGTCGTAGGGGCGCTTGCTCCGTCGCCCGCCGCTGCCGGTCGTGATGCTCTCGGTGAGCGTCGCGGTGGGGCGGGTTCGGGTGCTGAAGGACGTGCTCGGGGTGGTCATGCGCGTGCTCCGTCGATGTCGGCGGCGGTCGGGGCGGCTGCGAGCGTGGCGCGGTCGGCGCGACGCTGCTTCCGGCTGGGCCCGGCGTCGTCACCGGTGTCGAGCTTGACGGCTCGCAGGTAGACGAACAGCGGGATCGCGACGATCACGAGCGAGCAGATCGCCATCGCTGCGGACAGACCGAAGCGGAACGACTGGAAGCTCGCGATGTACGTCAGGACGGGCATCACCTCGACGCTGGACGGCAGCGGGATGCCGAACAGCACGAACGGCAGCGTGAAGTTGTTGATGTTGTGCAGGATCGCGATGATCACGGCGAGGCTGAGGGGTCCGCGCAGGTACGGGAAGATGATGTAGCGGAGCTTCGCCCACCAGGTCACCCCGTCGAGCGCGGCGGCCTCGTGCACCTCGTTGTCCACGGCCTGCAGCCCGGCAAGGGACAGCAGGTAGACGAACGGCCAGCTCGTCCAGATCATCACGCCGGCGAGCGCCCAGTACGACGCCGAGCCGTTCAGCCACAGCACGTCGGTGTGCAGGATCGAGTTCACGACGCCCTGCGGCTGGAGCATCGTGCGGAAGAAGGTGCCGACGACGAACGCGGGCAGCACGTAGGGGATCAGGTAGATCGACCGGACGAGGCCGCGCCCCGGGAACCGGTTCTGCGTGGAGATCGCCGCAGCGACCCCGATCGGCACGGTGACCGCGGTGACCAGCACCGACAGCGACACCGAGATCCAGATCGAGTGGAGCAGGGGCGAGTTCGTGAAGGCCTCGGTGAAGTTCGCGAACCCGACGAACGGGGCGCTGAACCACTGGCGGAGCGTGTACTGGTCGAGGTCGAGCATCGCGATCCAGAAGCCCACCAGGAGCGGCACCACGATGACGGCGAGCATGAGGACCCCGCCGGGGATGAGCATCCAGAGCGGACGCTCGCGTTTGTAGAGGGGCGTCCCGCCGACCGGGCGGACGGGCCGGGGCGGCGCCGCGTCGGTGCGGGGCCTGGTCTGCGTGCTGGTCATCACAGACCTCCGTTCTTCTGACGGTCGAGGGTGGCCTGGGCGTCCTGCTGGGCGTCCTGCAGTCGCTTGCGGAGCTGGTCGTCGGTGACCTCGCCGGACTTCAGCGACGGGATCGACTGCACGACGACGTCGACCAGGGCGAGCTGGATGTCGGACCAGGCGCCGGTGAACGCGGTCGGCTTGGACAGGCGGCCGGCGTCGATGATCGGTTTGAGCTGCGGGTTGTCGGCCGCCAGGTCGGCGGCAGCCGAGGCGTTCGTCGGCAGGTTGCCGAACAGGTCGTAGTACTCGAGCTGGGCCTTCGGGGCGCTGAGCTGCTTGACGAACGCGAACGACAGCTCCTGCTTGGTGCCGTAGTCGGCGACGACCCAGTTGTCGCCGGACAGGATGCTGGCGGCCTCGATGCCGTCGGACGGCCGCTCGGACGCCCCCGGCGGGACGGTGGGCAGCAGTGCGAACTCGTACTTGCCGTCGACCTTGGTGTCCTGGAACGAGTTGATGGCGGTGGTGGTCGTCATCGGGAAGAACGCCGCCTTGCCCTCGGTGAACTGCGCGAGGGCCTGGGCGTTGTTCCAGCCGATCGCGGCCGGGTCGACGACACCGTCCTTCGTCACCCAGTCGAAGTAGGTGCGGTAGGCGTTCTCGACGGCCTCGCTGTCGATCTCGGCCTTCGAGCCGTCGACGATCGTGTTGCCGGCGTTCTGGGCCATCCCCCAGACGAACTTCCAGGGGTCGAAGCCGTCGGCGTAGGCGATCGCCATGCCGTGGTGTCCGTCACCCGTGGTGGCCTTCGCGTCGGCGGTGAGCTCGTCCCACGTCGTGGGCATGTCGGTGATCCCCGCCTCGGCGAGCAGGTCCTTGTTCACCGCCATCACGAACGGACGGCTGGCGAACGGGATCCCGATCTGCTTCGACGGACTCGGACCGGAGATGCCGAACGACGCGGGGTCGAACTGGTCCTTGCCGCCGATCGCGTCCCACTCCTTCGTGCCCATCTCGACGAAGGCCCCGGTGGCGTACGCGGTCGGGGTGAAGGTGGTGCCGATCGCGTAGACGTCGGGGCCCTGCCCGGAGATGACACTCGTCTGGATCGCGGTCAACTCCTCCTGCGCGGACGAGTAGGTCTCCCACTGGATGTCGGCACCGGTCGTGCGCTCGAACTCGGCGGCGGTCTCCCGCTGCCACTGCTTGCGTTCCTCAGGGTAGGTGGTGTCCGCGCCCATCATCACGCGGAGGGTGTTCGGGTCGTCGCCGCTGCCGTTCACCACGGCACATCCCTGCAGGGACAGTGCGGCGAGGGCGACCACGGCGACGGCACCGACGAGGGTGCGGACTTGCAGTCTTCGCGTCTTCACGGGGGTTTCCTCCTCGAGACCTCCTCCGAGCGGCGCTGCTCGGTGGCACCACTGTTCCGCCGTTGGCAACATGCGGCAACCGGTTGCCACTTGTTGCCAGACGCGAATACGTTCGGCCTCGTGAAGGACCTCTCGACGGACGGCGGCGGGCGCACGGGCGGTGCCACGGGCGCTGCGCGTCGCGTCACCATCCGCGACATCGCCGACGCCACCGGGGTCGCTGCGTCCACCGTCTCCCGCGCCCTGTCCCTGCCCGACCGGGTCAACGCCGTCACCCAGGAGCGCATCCAGCGGGCGGCCCGCGAGCTCGGCTACGTCGCCAACTCGCAGGCCCGGGCACTGACCTCGGGCCGTACCCGCGCCGTCGCAGTGCTCGTGTCCGACATCACGAACCCGTTCTACTTCGACGTCATCCGCGGCACCCAGCACCAGCTCGCCGGAGCCGGTTGGACGCAGCTGCTCGTCGACACCGAGGAGTCCGCCGACGCCGAGATGGCCGCGCTCACCGCCGTGGGGGCGAAGGCCGACGGGGTCGTGCTCACGGCGTCACGACTGTCGGACGCGCAGATCGCGCGGTTCGCCGAGCGGATCCCCCTCGTCGTGGTGAACCGTCGGCCCACCGGCGTGCCGTCGGTGCTCATCGACACCCCCGGCGGAGTGGAGCAGGCGGTGCAGCACCTGGTGTCGCTCGGACACCGGGAGATCCTGTACGTCGCCGGGCCGGACAGCTCGTGGTCGAACGAGCGTCGGTGGCGCGCGCTCGTGCAGGTCGCCAAGCGCCTGGGGATCCGCGTCGCCCGGGTCGGGCCGCACGCCCCCTTCGTCGACTCCGGCGCCGCGGCCGCCGACGCCGCCGTCCACGCCGGTGCGACCGCGTGCATCGCCTTCAACGACCTGATCGCCATCGGGATGCTCGCCCGGCTGCGGGAGCGCGGGGTCCGCGTCCCCGAGGACATGAGCATCGTCGGTTGCGACGACATCTTCGGCGCCGACTTCTGCAACCCGCCGCTCACCACGATGACCTCGCCGATCGAACGGGCCGGCCGGGTGGCGATCCGGATGCTGCTCGGACGGCTCGGTGCCCTGCCCGCCGACGAACTGCCCGGGGAGCACATGTCCGGCGCCGTCGCCCTGCCCACCCACCTGACCGTGCGGGAGTCGACCGGGCCGGCGGCCCGCGCCGGCACCGGCACCGGCTGATCCCGCACGAGCAGCCCCCGCTCTCGCAGACCCGAACTCGCCGCCCCCGAAGGAGTCGATGATGACCCGCACCAGCACCCCCACCCGGCTCGCACCGCACCCCGACCGGCTGCTCCCCGCCGACCCCGGAGCGCGAGCCGTGGCACGCACCGTGTACGAGGCGGTCAAGGACGCCCCGATCATCTCGCCGCACGGGCACGTCGACGCGGCGCTGATCGCCTCGGACCAGCCGTTCAGCGACCCCGCGGCGCTGCTCATCACGCCCGACCACTACGTGCTCCGCCTGCTGCACGCAAACGGGGTGGACCTGGCCGCGCTGGGACGCGCGGACCTGTCGGGAACCACCCCCGTTCCTCCAGGCCGCGCCGTCTGGCGGCAGCTGGCGGAGCACTGGGACGACTTCCTCGGAACCCCCGTGCGCTACTGGTTCGAGACGGAGCTGCACGACGTGTTCGGGCTCGACCAGGCGCCGTCCGCCGCGAACGCGGACGACCAGTACGACCACATCGCCGGCCTGCTGGCCGCCCCCGCCTTCCGGCCACGCGCGCTCTTCGACGCCTTCGGCATCGAGGTCCTCGCCACCACGGACGGCCCGGCGGACGACCTCGCTGCGCACGCGCAGCTCGCGGCGGACCCCGGCTTCACCGGCCGCGTGCTCCCCACCTTCCGCGCGGACGCCGTGTTCGACCCGACGCGGTCGGACTGGAGGCCCGTGGTCGCGTCGATCGGCGAGGCGGCCGGCATCGACACGGGCACCCACGCAGGGCTGTTGGCGGCGCTCCGCGCACGTCGCCACCACTTCATCGAGCACGGCGCGACCGCCACGGACACCGGGGTGCTCGACGCGGGCTCCGCTCCCCTGCCCTCGAACGAGCGGGAACGCATCCACGCGGCGGCGCTGCGCGACGCGTCGTCGGTCACCGAGGCCGAGGCGGCGGCGTACCGGCACGACATGCTCTACCGCTGGGCAGAGATGAGTGTCGAGGACGGCCTCGTCATGCAGCTGCACCCCGGGGTGATCCGGAACCACCACACCCCGACGCTCGAGCGCTTCGGGCCGGACACCGGGCACGACCTGCCGGCCGTCGGGTCCTTCACCGAGCCGCTCCGGCCGCTGCTCGAGTCCTTCGGCACCGCTCCGGGCTTCCACCTCGTGCTGTTCACCGTCGACGAGACCGTCTTCTCGCGCGAGATCGGGCCGCTCGCGGGCTTCTACCCCGCCGTGTACGCGGGCGCGCCGTGGTGGTTCATCGACACCCCGGCGGCCATCGGGCGCTACCGGGCGGCCGTCACCGACTCGGCGTCGTTCACCAAGACCTCCGGGTTCATCGACGACACCCGCGCGTACTGCTCCATCCCCGCGCGGCACGACATGGCGCGGCGGGCGGACGCGGCGTACCTGGCGTCGCTCGTGGTCACGCACCAGGTCTCCGAGGAGGACGCCGTCCGCACCGCCCGGCGCATCGTGTCCGACATCCCGCGGGCGACGTTCAAGCTCTGACGCTTGGATGCCGTGGTGCGAGGCGCTGCCGCGTGGCTGCCGTGGTGCGAGGCGCTGCCGCGTGGTGCGAGGTTCCGTGCCTGGTGCGAGGGTTGCCGGGTCGCACGGAACACGGAACCTCGCACGCTTCGGCGCTGCGGCGGTACGGTCGGGCGCATGACGGAGCGGGTGACGGCGGCGTACAGCGCTCGGGCCGACGAGTACGCGGCACTGCTCGGGTCGATGAACGCCGTCCACCCCGACGACCGGGCCTTCGTCGGCGCCTGGGCAGCCGGTCGCAGCGGTCCCCTCGTCGACGCCGGGTGCGGCCCCGGTCACTGGACGGCGCACCTCGCACGGCAGGGGCACCGGGTCACCGGCATCGACGCGGTGCCGGAGTTCGTCGAGCACGCACGACGGACGCACCGCCCCTCGGTCGAGTTCCGGGTCGGGTCGCTCGACGCGCTCCCGCTCGCGGACGGCAGCGTCGACGGGGTCCTGGCCTGGTACTCGGTGATCCACCACGAACCGTCGCGGATCGGTGAGCCGCTCGCCGAGTTCCGCCGGGTGCTCACCCCCGTCGGTGGGCTGCTGCTCGGGTTCTTCGAGGGCGACGCGGTCGAAGTCTTCGACCACGCGGTCGTCAGCGCGTACCGCTGGCCGGTCGCGTCCCTGGTGACGGTGCTGGACGAAGCGGGCTTCGACGTCGTGGACGTCCACACCCGCACGGACCCGGGGAACCGGCCGCACGGGGCGATCAGTGCGGTGCGCCGCTGATCGCTGTCCGTTCAAGCGACCGGTCGGACGTCCGCGACCATCGAGCTCAGAGCCGCAGCGATCTCCGGCACGGCATCGAGGCGCTCACGACGCGGTGTCCTTGCAGGTCGTCGACGCTCGTCAGTGGGTGGTGACCGCGAGCGCGGCGAGGATCTCCCGCACGGTGTCGTCGACCGATCCGTCGATCGGCACCGCGACGGCAGCCTCGTCGGGCTGCGGCCGCTCGAGGGTCGCGAACTGCGAGTCGAGCAGCGTCGTCGGCATGTACTCGTGCTGGCGGTGGGACTGCCGTTCGGCGATGAGGTCGCGCGACCCGTCGAGGAAGGCGATGACGAGACCCGGCGCGGACTCGCGCAGACGGTCCCGGTAGGCGCGCTTGAGCGCCGAGTTCGCCATCACGCACCGGGAGCCGTCCGATTCGACCGCGGCGATCCGCTCCGCGCAGGCGTCGAGCCACGGCCAACGGTCCTCGTCGGTGAGCGGGATCCCCTGCCGCATCTTCTCCTTGTTGGCGACCGGGTGCAGGTCGTCGGCGTCGACGAAGACGCACGGTTCGCCCTGCGCGACCAGGGCGTCGGTGAGCGCCTGGCCGACGGTGGACTTGCCGGAGCCGGAGACGCCCATCACGAGGACCGGCGGGTGGACAGCGAGCTCGCTCATCCCTCCACAGTATTGATTCGCTGCACTCTGATCCCCAGTTCCCGCAACACCTGTGCGGTCCCAGACCACCGGTCGTAGGTTGGGCGCCAACGTCAGGACAAAGGAGGCCCTCGTGGCAGACAACAACGGTCAGGCGAACATCGGAGTCGTCGGACTCGCAGTGATGGGCTCGAACCTCGCCCGCAACCTCGCATCGCGCGAAGGCAACACGGTGGCGGTCTACAACCGCACCTACGCCCGCACCGAGGAGCTGCTCCAGGAGCACGGCGACGCCGGGTTCATCGCGTCCGAGGACATCGACGGGTTCGTCGCCTCGCTGTCGAAGCCCCGGACCGCCATCATCATGGTGCAGGCCGGCAAGGGCACCGACGCCGTGATCGGACAGCTCGCCGAACGCTTCGAACCGGGCGACATCATCGTCGACGGCGGCAACGCGAACTTCCACGACACCATCCGACGTGAGCACGACCTGCGCGAGCAGGGGCTGAACTTCGTCGGCACGGGCATCTCCGGTGGTGAAGAGGGCGCGCTCAAGGGCCCGTCGATCATGCCCGGTGGGTCGAAGGAGGCCTGGGAGACGCTCGGGCCGATCCTGAAGTCGATCGCCGCGGTCGCCGAAGGTGAACCGTGCGTGACCCACATCGGCACCGACGGCGCCGGGCACTTCGTCAAGATGGTGCACAACGGCATCGAGTACGCCGACATGCAGCTCATCGCCGAGTCGTACGACCTGCTCCGTCGCGTCGGCGGGCTCTCGGTGGAGGACCTGGTGCAGGTCTTCGACGAGTGGAACAAGGGCGACCTCGAGTCCTACCTGATCGAGATCACCGGCGAGGTCCTCAAGCAGCGCGACGCAGACACCGGCAAGCCGCTCGTCGACGTCATCCGTGACGCGGCCGGCTCGAAGGGCACCGGCGTCTGGACCGTGCAGAACGCCGTGGGCCTCGGCATCCCCGTCTCGGGCATCGGCGAAGCCGTGTTCGCCCGCGCCATCTCGTCGAAGCCGACGCAGCGTGCCGCCGTGCAGCAGTCGATCAAGAACCGTCCACAGATCGCGGAGGTGCCGGACACCTTCGCCGACGACGTCCGTGCGGCGCTGTACGCCTCGAAGGTCGTCGCGTACGCGCAGGGGTTCGACCTCATCATCGCCGGGGCGAAGGAGTACGGCTGGGACATCGACCTCGGCAACGTCGCGAAGATCTGGCGGGGCGGCTGCATCATCCGCGCCCAGTTCCTGAACCGCATCGTCGACGCGTACGCCGAGAACCCGAAGCTCGAGTCGCTGCTGGTCGACCCGTACTTCGCGAACGCGGTCGCCGAGGGCGAAGCCGCCTGGCGCCGCATCGTCGGCATCGCGGCCGCGTCGGGCGTCCCCGCGCCGGGCTTCTCGTCCGCGCTGTCGTACTTCGACTCGCTCGCGTCCGACCGTCTGCCCGCGTCGCTGATCCAGGGCCAGCGCGACTTCTTCGGCGCGCACACCTACCAGCGCATCGACAAGGACGGCACCTTCCACACGCTGTGGTCCGACGACGACCGCCGCGAGGTCGAGCAGGAGCCGTCCACGCACTGACGGCCACGCCCGCTGCCGACCACGGCGGTCGGTGCGGGCTCTCGAGGAGGGCCTCGCTGACCGCGGGGCCCTCCGTCGCGTCAGGCGACGATGCGTTCCCGTGCCAGGTCGGTGACGAGCCGGTCCAGCCGCGGACCGCGCCCGAGCAGCCGACGCGAACCAGGGGCCGTCCGGACGAAGAAGGTCGCCACGGCGGGGGTGTCGTCCGGCCGCACGTGGTGGATCGCCACCGCACACGCGCGGCGAGCACCACCGGAACGGCCAGGTCGCCCCGGGCCGTCAGAGCCGTCGACGCCGTCCGCCACGTCTTCCAATCCGACGTGCACGACACGACTCCACCGGATCACGAGCAGCCGCGTCGCCCGCCGTTCGTCGAGTTCCCACAGGGAGGCCTCGGTGGCGCCGAAGGCCCAGGTCACGCGCGAACCGAGGTGGGTGTCCGGACGGACTTCGTCGACGATGCCACGGAGTTCCGGTGTCGGCGCCGCCGGCACGAGCCACACCGTCGGGTCGATCCGCCGGATGGCGAGCGCGAGGGCCTCGTCCGCCTGCCGCCGCCGTGCCGTCGCGGTCCGCACGACGGCGACCACGATGACCACGACGCCGAGCGCGATCGCGCCGAACTCGACGATCCCGTACCAGGAGAGGTCGACGCCCGGCGCCGTCGAGACGACGACGATCCGGGTGATCAGGAGGGCCAGCCAGACGGCGACGATGACCCAGCGCAGGGTGGCGAGTCGACGCGCCGGAGACATCGGTGTCCGCCGTGCACCGCGGGCGCGACCGGACCGCGGGACACCATCCGGACGCTGCAGCACGGTCCGATCCTCCCACGAGCCGCGCGCCACCTGCTGGCCGATCCCGATGAACGCGCGGGGAAGCACGCACACACAGCCCACGAGCGGCCGGGCGACCTACGCTCGGGCGGTGACCACCGAGACGACGGACGAACCGATCGGTCGATCGACGGCGGGTCCGTCGGACGGCCCGAACAGGCCCGACGGCCCTGTGGCCCGACGCTGGACGCTGATCGCCGCGATCGTCGGCGTCCTGGCCGTCGCCGCGTTCCTCGGTGTCGCCGAGTTCGGGGCGCTGCTGCTCGGCGGAGCGGGCAGCCCCCTGGTCGCCGTCGGGTCCGCCGTCATCGACCTCGCTCCCCCGGGTGCCAAGGACTTCATGGTCGCCGTGTTCGGCACCGGGGACAAGGTCGCCCTCTTCGTGCTCATGACGGTGATCGTCATCGCGATCAGTGCCGGTGCCGGGGTCCTCGAACGTGTGCGGCCACCCTTCGGCGCCCTCGTGTTCGCCGCCGGGGGTGTGCTGGCGCTGCTCGCCGTCAGCACCCGCTCGGGCAGCGGGACGCTCGACGGTGCCCCGACGGTCCTCGGCATCGCGGCGGCCGTGGTCGTCCTGCGCCTGCTGCTCCAGCGGCTGCGCCGATGGGAGGCCGCGGCGACCGTGCCGACGGCGGCACCGCGACCCGCCTCGGCGGAGCGCCGCACGTTCCTGGTCTGGGGGGTCGCGACGGCGACCCTCGCGATCGTGGTGGGCACCGCCTCCCGGCTGGGGTCGTCCGCGATGCAGGCGGCCGCTGCTGCCAGGCGGGCCGTCCGGCTGCCAGCCGCGGCGACCGCTGCACCGGCGGTCCCCTCGGGTGCGTCGCTCGACGTCGACGGCATCACCCCCTACATCACACCGAACGCCGACTTCTACCGGATCGACACGGCCCTGCGCGTCCCGCAGGTCGATCCGGCCGACTGGTCGCTCCGCATCCACGGCGCGGTCGAGAACGAGATCACGCTGACGTGGGACGAGCTGCTCGCGCTGCCCCTCGAGGAGCACGTGGCGACCCTGAGCTGCGTGTCGAACGAGGTGGGTGGTGACCTCATCGGTACGGCCCGTTGGCTGGGCTACCCGATCCGGGAGCTCCTCGCCCGGGCACGTCCGACGGGCGGCGCCGACATGGTGCTCTCACGGAGCATCGACGGGTTCTCCGCCGGCACCCCGCTCGACGTGCTGCAGGACGACGGCACCGCGGCACTGCTCGCGGTCGGGATGAACGGCGAGCCCCTGCCGACCGAGCACGGGTTCCCGGTACGCATGGTCGTGCCGGGCCTGTTCGGGTACGTCTCGGCCACGAAGTGGGTCACCGAGCTCGAGGTCACCCGGTTCGCCGACGCGCAGGGCTACTGGACACCGCGCGGCTGGTCGGAACGTGGCCCGGTCAAGCTCGAGTCCCGCATCGACACACCCCGGAACGGTTCGACCGTGACCGCGGGCAAGCCGGTTGCGATCGCGGGGGTCGCGTGGCAGCCGCACAAAGGTGTGAAGGCCGTCGAGGTCCGCGTCGGAGGCGGCGACTGGCAGCGCGCCGAACTCGCCGACTCGGTCTCCGCGGACACCTGGCGGCAGTGGGTGGTGCGGTGGACGCCGACCGCCGGCTCGCACCGCATCGAGGTGCGTGCGACCAGTGCGGACGGCGAGGTGCAGACGAGCGTGGACCGGCCGCCGGCGCCGAACGGTGCGACGGGCTGGCACACGGTGACGGTCGACGCGCGCTGACCGTCCGGGAGCGGGTCGGCGACACGCCCGCTGCCTGCCGATGAGGTCGCAGAACGTGTCGGCTCGCAGACGCGCGAGCGACACTTCGTGCCGCCTCGGCGAACCTGAGCGGCATGTCGTGACGGCTCGGCACCGGACCAGGCGGGCACGGCGGGGTCAGGCGGGAAGGGTCGCGACGACGCAGGTGCCGTCGACCTCGGCGTCCCGCTCGACCACGGTGGAGAAGCCCGCGGCCGTGAAGGCAGCGGCGGACGTCTCGGCCTGGGCCTCGGACACCTCGATGACGACGGCACCACCGGGGCGGAGCCACTCCCCCGCACCCGCGGCGATCCGCCGGTGCAGGTCGAGGCCGTCCGCACCACCGTCGAGGGCGACGCGGTGTTCGTGCTCGCGGGCCTCTGCCGGCATGAGCTCGATCGAGGCCGTCGGCACGTACGGGGCGTTCACCGCGATGACCGCCACGGCGCCGCGGAACCGATCGGGCAACGGCGCGAACAGGTCACCCGCGACGACGATGCCGCGGTCGCCGATGTTCTCGGCCGCGACGTCGACGGCGTCCGGGTCGATGTCCGTGGCGACGAGGTCGAGCGCGCCGACCCGACCGAACAGGGCCACCGAGATCGCACCGGCGCCGCAGCACAGGTCGACCACGCGGTCGTAGCGCTGCAGCCGACGCGCAGCTTGCTCGACGACGACCGTGGTGCGAGCTCGCGGCACGAAGACCCCGGGGGTCACCCGGATGCGGTGCCCGTCGAAGGCAGCCCAGCCGAGTACGTACTCGAGCGGATCTCCGGCCAGCCGACGCTGCACGAGGGTGCGGAGTCGCACCGGCTCGCCGTCACCGGCCTCGAGCAGCAGGTCAGCTTCGTCCTCGGCGAAGACGCTCCCCGCGGCCCGGAGCCGGGCCGCGAGGGCGTCACGCGCGGGGTGGGTCACCACGGGAGACGGGACACGTCACGTCGCGGAGGTCGTCCTGCGCCGTCGGCTGTGCCCATGGTTCGCCGGCTCCGCTACGCTGCGCCGTCGAACATCGACGTCACGGAGCCGTCGTCGAAGACCTCGTGGATGGCACGGGCGATGAGCGGGGCGATGGGCAGGACCTCGAGGCGGTCCCAGCGCTTCTCCATCGGCAGGGGCAGGGTGTCCGTCACGACCACGCGGTCGATGAACTCGCTCTGCAGCAGCTCGGTGGCGGGGTCGGAGAAGACGGCGTGGGTCGCGGCGACGACGACACCCGTGGCGCCGGCGTTCTTGAGCGCCTCGGCAGCCTTGGCGATCGTGCGGCCGGTGTCGATGAGGTCGTCGACGAGCAGGCACACGCGGCCGCTGACGTCACCGACGATCTCGTGCACCGAGACCTGGTTCGGCACGAGCGGGTCGCGGCGCTTGTGGATGATGGCGAGCGGGGCGCCGAGCTTCTCGGACCAGATGTCGGCGACACGGACGCGACCCATGTCGGGCGACACGACGGTGAGCGTCTCCGGGTCGAGGATCTGGCGGAAGCGCTCGAGCAGCACCGGCATGGCGAACAGGTGGTCGACGGGGCCGTCGAAGAAGCCCTGGATCTGCGCGGCGTGCAGGTCGACGCTCATGATCCGGTGCGCGCCGGCGGCCTTGAACAGGTCGGCGACGAGCCGGGCCGAGATCGGCTCGCGGCCACGGCCCTTCTTGTCCTGGCGGGCGTAGGGGTAGAACGGCGCCACGACCGTGATGCGCTTCGCCGAGGCACGCTTCAGCGCGTCGACCATGATGAGCTGCTCCATGAGCCACTCGTTGATCGGCGCGGTGTGCGACTGGATGACGAAGGCGTCGCAGCCACGGACCGACTCGTCGAAGCGGGCGTAGAGCTCACCGTTCGCGAAGGTCCGGGCATCGGTCGGCACGAGGTCGACCCCGAGCTCCTCCGCGATCTCGGCAGAGAGCGCCGGGTGTGCTCGCCCCGAGACGAGGACGAGTCGTTTCTGGCCGGTTGTCTTGATTCCGGACAAGTGCGGTGCTCACTCCCTGACCCACGAGGGGTCGATGTCGGCGACGGGTGGTCGCCGGGATCTATTCGCCGTTCGCGAGCCGAGCAGCCTCGGCCGCCGGTGTGCCGGGTCGGTGTTCCTCGACCCATCCGTCGGTGTTGCGCTGTGGGGCGTAGCTGATCGCGAGCGATCCTGCCGGAACGTCCTTGCGGACGGTGGTCCCGGCGCCGGTGTACGCACCGTCACCAATCCTAACGGGGGCGACGAACACGTTGTGCGAGCCTGTCCGGACGTTCGAGCCGACCTCGGTGCGGTGCTTGTGCACGCCGTCGTAGTTCGCGGTGATGGTGTTCGCGCCGATGTTCGAGTCCTCGCCCACCTCGGCGTCGCCGATGTAGGACAGGTGCGGGACCTTGCTGCCGCGGCCGATCCGGGCGTTCTTCGTCTCGACGAAGGTGCCGATCTTGCCGTCATCGCCGAGGATCGTGCCCGGCCGCAGGTAGGCGAACGGGCCGACCGAGGCGCCGTCCCCGATCACGGCGAGGGTGGCGTCGACGCGGTTCACGGTGGCGCGGGCCCCGACCTCGGTGTCGCGGAGCGTGGTGTCCGGCCCGACGACGGCGCCGGCGGCGATCGCGGTGGCGCCGATGAGCTGGGTGCCCGGCAGCACCTCGGCGTCGGGCTCGATGGTGACGTCGAGGTCGATCCAGGTGGTCGCCGGGTCCTGCACGGTGACGCCGGCGAGCTGGTGCCGGCGGACGATGCGGGCGTTGAGTTCACGCGCGGCGTCGGAGAGCTGCGCACGGTCGTTGATGCCGGCGACGAGCCACGGATCGGTCAGGGTGACCACGTCGATGCGGCCGCCCCGCTCGCTGATCAGCGCGGGGGCGTCGGTGATGTACTTCTCGCCCTGGGCGTTCGCCGTGGTGAGCGACGGAAGGGCCGCCCGGAGGCGTGCCACGTCGAACGCGTAGATGCCCGCGTTCGCCTCGGTGATGGTCAGCTGTTCGGCCGTCGCGTCCTTGTGCTCGACGACGCTGACGAAGGCGCCGGAAGCGTCCCGCACGATCCGTCCGAGGCCGGTCGGGTCCGGGGCGATCGCACTCACGAAGGTCGCCCCGTTGCCGCCGCCGACGTGGGCGTCGACGAGGAGCCGGAGCGATGCGGCGTCGAGCAGCGGGACGTCGCCGGACAGCACCACGACGGCGCCGTCGAAGTCGGCCGGCAGTGCTTCGACCGCCACCTCGACCGCGCGGCCGGTGCCGGGGACGTCGTCCTGGTCGACGATGATCGCATCGGGGGCGCGCTCGACGACCTCGGCCGCGACGAGGTCACGCTCGTGCCGCACGACGACGGCGACGTGCTCGGGGCTGAGCGACGACGCCGTGCGCAGGACGTGCCCGATGAGCGGCAGTCCGGCGAGCCGGTGCAGCACCTTGGGCGTGGACGACTTCATGCGCGTGCCCTGCCCGGCGGCGAGGACGACGACGGCGATGCGCTGGTCGGTCATGCACCCATCCTGGCGCACCGCGGCCTGGGCCGCCCGACGCGACCACGGCACTGTGCGGAACCGTGCGCAGAACCGCAGCCTGTGGACGGACGGAGCACCGCGCCTCCGGGCCGCGCCGACGGCACGCCGTGGATCAGGCCCGCGCGCCCTGCGGCTCCCGCTTGACGAACGCCATCAGCACCAGCCCGGCGATGAGCACGACCACCACGCCGAGGATCCCGAACCGGGTCGACCCACCGACGGTCACCGCGACGCCGAACAGCGCCGGCGCGAGGAACGACGCGGCCCGGCCGGTGGTGGCGTAGAGGCCGAAGAGCTCGCCCTCGCGGCCGGGGGTCGCCAGCCGCGCCAGGTACGCGCGGGACGACGACTGCACCGGGCCGACGAACACGGCGAGGGTCAGCCCGAGCACCCAGAACCACTGCGTCTCGTTGCCGGCGGCGAAGACCCCGACCCCGCACACGGCGAGTCCGACGAGCGAGACCATGATGAGCGAACGCGACCCGAACCGGTCGTCGAGGCGACCCGAGACGAACGTCGCGATGCCGGCCACGACGTTCGCGGCGATGGCGAACAGGATGACCTGTGACGGCGTGAACCCGAACACCTGCGCGGCGACGATCCCGCCGAACGTGAAGACGGCCCCGACGCCGTCGCGGAACACCGCGCTGGCGAGCAGGAACGCGAGGACGTTGCGCCGCTCGCGCCACAGCCGTGCGATGTCCCGGCCGAGGTCCGCGTAGGCACTGAACACCCCGCCGCCGCGGGTGCGGTCGGGCACCGCTTCGGGCACGGTGAGGAACAGCGGGATCGAGCTGACGGCCAGCCAGACGGCGGCGATGCCGATCGCGACGCGGACGTCCCACTGCCCGGTGGCGACGGTGGCCGGCAGCTGCAGGAGCCCGCCGACGACCCCGTCGCCCCGGAAGTCCTGGATGCAGAGCACGAGCAGCAGGACGAGCAGGACGATCCCCCCGAAGTACCCGGCCGCCCACCCGATGGCGGAGACGCGGCCGGTGCGTTCCCCGGAGGCGATCTGCCCGATCATGGCGTTGTAGCCGACGCTCGCGATCTCGTAGGCGACGGTCCCGATGCCGAGCAGCGCCGCTCCGAGCAACAGGTACGGCTGGCTCGGCGCGACGAAGACCATGCCACCGATCGACAGCGCGACGCCGATCGTGGCGATGAGGACCGACCTGCGGCGGTGTCCGGACGAGTCCGCGAGCCGCCCCATGGCCGGTGCCACCAGGGCCACGACGATGCCCGCGATGGTCAGTGCGGTGGACACGACGGCGGCGTTGTGCGCGAGCTCGCGTTCCACGATCGCCTTGCCGGCCGCGGACGTGTCGCCGACGAGCGCCGGGTCCACGAACGCCCGGCTGGCCAGGTACGTGCTGAACACGAAGGTGGTGACGACCGCGTTGAACGCGGCGGACCCCCAGTCCCAGAGCGCCCAGGAGACGAGCGCGCGCCGGTCGGTGCGCTGCGGCACGACGGCGGCCGGTGAAGCGGTCATGCGCGAACCGTAGCGCGTCCCGGTGACGCGGCGGTGGCCCCGTTCCGGGTCACGTGCCGGACGGGAGGCACGGGGCGGCCTCGCCCCGCGCCTCCCGTCCGCACCGTGCGTCCGTCGCCACCCCGTGCGCGCTTCCACGCACCGTGCCCGGCTGCAACGCCGCACCAGGTCCGCAACGCGGCCCGGGCCGGCGGGACCCGCACCGTGCCTGTTCAGGCCGGGACGCCACCGGGGTAGACGACGGACTTGAGCGACTCCGGGTCGGTGTCGCTCTCGAGGGCCTCGCGGACGTCGTCGAGCCCGAAGCGACCGGTGACGAGCGAGTCGAGGTCGACCTGCCCGGACGCGACCAGCTCGATGGCGACCGGCCACGTGTTCGTGTACCGGAAGATCCCGGTGACCGTGACCTCGAGGTTCTGGATGTGCTCGACCGGCAGCGTCATCTCGGAGTTGCCGAGCCCGACCAGCACCGCGGCACCTGCCGGGCCGACCGCCTTGATGCCGTCCGACACCGCTCGGGGTGCACCGCTGGCGTCGATGAACGCGTCGACGGGGACGATGTCGGACGCGACGGACACGGCGGCGGGGTCGACGACCTCGGTGGCGCCGTACTCCAGGGCCCGCGCACGGCGCTCCGGCACCAGGTCGCTGACGACGATGCGCGAGGCGCCGAAGGCCTTCGCGACCTGGGCGCAGATGATGCCGATCGGACCGGCGCCGGCGATGAGCACCGACGAACCGGGCACGATGCCGGCCTTGCGGACGGCGGCGATGCCGACGGACAGGGGCTCGAGGAGCGCGCCGGCCTCGAACGAGACGGCTTCGGGCAGGACGTGCGCGAACTCGGCCTCGATGGTGACGAACTCGGTGAAGGCGCCGTCGACCGGCGGCGTCGCGTAGAAGCGCATGTGCGGGCAGAGGTTGTAGCGGCCGGCCAGGCACTGCGCGCAGCGGTGGCAGGGACGCTGCGGCTCGATGGCCACGCGCTCCC
Source organism: Curtobacterium sp. BRB10 (assembly GCF_031844325.1). Lineage (NCBI taxonomy): Bacteria > Bacillati > Actinomycetota > Actinomycetes > Micrococcales > Microbacteriaceae > Curtobacterium > Curtobacterium sp. BRB10. The sequence goes on along the minus strand of NZ_JAUZVA010000009.1, from coordinate 56,602 downwards.
CCACGCGGGACGGGTCGACGCCCTCGCCGACGGCCTCGATCGTGCCGGACAGCTCGTGCCCGAGGACGAGGGGCTCCTCGACGACGAAGTCACCGATGCGGCCGTGGCGGTAGTAGTGCACATCGGAGCCGCAGACGCCCACGGCGGCGACCCGGACGAGCACGTCGCCGGGGTCGACGGCGGGGACGGGGCGGTCCTCGACGGTGAGGTCCTGGGTGCCGAGCAGGACGCTGGTGCGCTGGGTGGAGGTCATGCGGTTCTCGCTTCCTCGGTCGCGTCGTCGCGGCCGGACGTGTGGGTGGCGGAGGGGGCGGCTGCGGGTGCCGCGGGCGTGGTCGCTGGCACTGGTGCCGGTGCCGGCGCCGATGCCGATGCCGATGCCGACGGCATCGCGGCGTCGCGCAGCAGCTCCGCGAAGCCGATCTCGGCGGCGCCACGGACCAGGACGTCGCGGCCGAGTGCCGCCGGGACGATGCGGAGCCGGTCGGTCATGGCGGCCATCGTCTGCGCCCGGACGTCGGTCTCGACCCGGTCACCGACGTGCCCGAGCAGCGCACCGAGGAACCCGCCGAGCACGACGACCTCGGGGTCGACGGTGTGGATGGCGTTCCGCAGGGCGGTCGCGAGTGCGGTGACCTGTCGGTCGACGACCAGCTCGACCTCGGGCCGGCCCTCGGCGAGCGCCGCGGCGAGCGCGTCGAGGTCGTCCGGCGGCGTCCCGGTCACCGCGGTGAGGGCTGAGCGTGAGGCCTCGGTCTCCAGGCAGCCGACCGCACCGCAGTGGCAGCGGATCCCGTTCGCCGCGACGAAGGTGTGCCCGAGCTCGCCCGCGTACCCGTCGGCGCCGCTGAAGGGCCGGCCGGCGCTGACGATCCCGCCGCCGATGCCGCTCGCGCCACCGTTCAGGTACACGAGGTCGTCGACGCCGCGCGCGCTGCCGTAGAGCCGTTCCGCCCAGGCGCCGAGGTTGGCGTCGTTCGCGGCCCGGACCGGCAGACCCAGGCGTTCTGCGAGCGGTGCGGCGAGGGGTTCGTCGCGCCATCCCAGGTGCGGGGCGTCGCGCACGGTGCCGTCCTCGACCCGGACGATGCCGGGCACGGCGACGCCGACCCCGACGACCCGGACCGCCGGTCCGGTGCGGGCGAGGAGTGCTGCGAGGACCCGGGCGACGGCGTCGATCGCCTGCGCCGCGGTGGGCACGGTGGTCTGCGGCTCGACCAGCCGGTCACGGACGGTGCCGTCGAGGCCGACGAGGGCGACACCGACGGCGTCGATCTCGACCGTGACCGCGGCGGCGAGGACGTCGCCGGACGCCCGGACGACCCCGCTCGGCCGTCCGACACCGGCACCGGGGGTTCCCGCGGCGGGGGTCTCCTCGTGCGCGAGACCGGCGTCGACGAGTTCCCCGACGAGCGCGAGGATGGTCGAGCGGTTCAGGCCGGTGCGCCGGGTGAGCTCGGCGCGGGTGACGGGGCCGTCCTCGTGGACGAGCCGGAGGACGCGCGCGGCGTTGCCCGGTGTGGCCGTGGGCTGCCGTGCCATGGATCCTCCTCGGTGGTGGGTGGGGTCGTGGGTGGGGTTCCGGGCTGCGCGACGAGTCTCGCACCGGCCGGCCCGTGGACGGTCGCGCAGCGCGAGACCTCGGCGACCGCGACGGCCCGGTCAGCGAGACTCGGCGACCGCGTCGGCCCGGTCAGCGCGACCGCGAGAACGCGGCGTCGAACGCGGCGTCCGGCGGCGCGATGGCACCGAGCCGCCGGACGAACGCCAGCGCCTCGGGCCCGCCGACGAGCCGGTCCATGCCGGCGTCCTCCCACTCGACGCTGGTCGGGCCGGCGTAACCGATGTGGTTCAGCACGCGGAACACCCGCTCCCACGGCACGTCCCCGTGGCCGGCGGTGACGAAGTCCCATCCGCGCCGGGGGTCGCCCCACGGCAGGTGTGAGCCCAGTCGACCGTTGCGCCCGTCGAGCTGCTTCACCGACTCCTTGCAGTGCACGTGGTACACCCGGTCGGCGAAGTCGAGCAGGAACGCCGCGGGGTCGAGGTCCTGCCAGACGAAGTGCGACGGGTCGAAGTTGAACCCGAACGCCGGCCGGTCCGCGAAGACGTCCAACGCCCGACGAGCGGTCCAGTAGTCGTAGGCGATCTCGGACGGGTGCACCTCGAGCGCGAACCGGACCCCGACCTCCTCGAAGACGTCGAGGATCGGTGACCAGCGGTCGTGGAAGTCCTGGTACCCGGCGTCGATCATCCCCGGGGGCACGGGCGGGAACCCGGCGACGGTCTTCCAGATCGACGAGCCGGAGAAGCCGGTGACGGTGTCGACACCGAGCGCCGCGGCGGCACGGGCGGTCCACTGCAGTTCCTCGGCCGCACGCTGCCGCACGCCCTCGGGGTCGCCGTCGCCCCACACGTGCGGCGGGACGATGTCCTCGTGCCGCTGGTCGATGGGGTCGTCGCACACGGCCTGGCCGACCAGGTGGTTCGCGATCGTCCAGACCTGCAGCCCGTTGCGTTCCAGGATCGCCCTGCGCTCGGCGACGTACGAAGGGTCCGTCGCGGCGCGCCGGACGTCCAGGTGGTCACCCCAGCATGCGATCTCCAGCCCGTCGTAGCCCCATCCGCCGGCGAGCCGGGCGACCTCCTCGAAGGGCAGGTCGGCCCACTGTCCGGTGAACAGGGTGACCGGCCTGGAGGCCCGGGTCGTCTCCGTCGTGTCGCTCGCGTCCGTCGTCGTCATCGTCGTCGTCCTTCTTCGCGGTGGTCGGGTTCCGTCACCAGGATCCGGGTGCGGACCCGGCGGCGACGGTGGCGGGTCGCTCGACGCGTGAGTGCACGTCGACGACCGTGTGGTCTCGGGCGGCGGCGGAGACCGCCTCCATGACCTCGAGCACGTGGAACGCGAGGTCGCCGGAGGCTCGGTGCGGCCGGTCCGTCGCGATCGCGTGTGCCATGTCGGCGAGGCCGTAGCCGCGGCCGGCGTCGGCGTACCCGGCGGCGACCGGCAGGTCGCGCCACGAGCGGTCGTCGGCGGTGGCGATCGCGACGGTGTCCGAGAACCGGTTCGGGTCCGGGACGCCGAGGGTGCCGGCGGTGCCGTACACCTCGAACAGCGGGGCGCGGGTGGCCCACACCTCGAACGAGACGGTCACGGTGGAGACCATGCAGCCCTCGTGCTCGAGGATCGCGACGACGTGGGTGTCGATGTCGACCGGGATCGACGTGCCGGCGTTCGGTCCGGTCGCGATCGTCCGTTCCCGGGTGGAGCGGGTCGCACTGCCGCTGACCCGGACGACCGGCCCGAAGAACGTGACGAGGCTGGTCAGGTAGTACGGCCCCATGTCGAGGAGCGGTCCGCCGCCCGGCTGGTAGTAGAACGCCGGGGCGGGGTGCCAGAGCTCGTGCCCGGGTGCGCTCCAGGCGACGGCGGCACCGACCGGGGTGCCGATCGCGCCGTCGTCCAGGGCGGCCCGCGCGGTCTGGATGCCGGTGCCGAGGACGGTGTCCGGGGCGCTGCCGACGCGCAGGCCTGCGGCGCGGGCGGCTTCGAGCACCGGTGCGGCCTCGTCGGTCGACATCGCGAGTGGCTTCTCGCCGTAGACGTGCTTGCCAGCGGCGATCGCGCGGGTGGCGACGTCGGCGTGCGCGGCCGGGATCGTCAGGTTGAGCACCACGTCGACGTCGTCGGCGGCGAGCAGGTCGTCCACGGTGGTCCCGCGCACGCCCTGTGCCGCACCGACCTGCTGGGCACGGGCGACGTCGAGGTCGGCGACCGCGGCGAGCTCGAGGCCGGGCAGCGCCGCGAAATGCTCGAAGTACTGCTGGCTGATGACCCCGACGCCGACGACACCGACGCGGAGCGGCTTGGCAGCAGCGCCGCGGAGCACCCCCTCGTTCACCGTGCTGCCCACAGGAGTCCCCGTTCGATGATGGTGCGGAGCGGTTGCGACTCGACGACCTCGAGTCGGTGACCCGGAGCCGAGACGAACACCCGTCCCTCGCCCCACTGCCTGGTCCAGATCGCGGGCGCGGTGACCGGCCGGTTCCAGGCGTCGAAGTCCCGGGCCTCCTGCGTCGTGGTCGCCAGCACGTCGTTGTACTCGTCGCTGAGCACCCAGTACTGCTCGGTGACGAGGTCGAAGTCCTCGATGCCCTGCGTGATCGGGTGCTCGTGCCCGAGGTCGGTGATGTGCACGGTGTAGGGGATGTAGTTGTCCGACTGCTCGCCGACCCGTTCGTCGGGGTGCTTGCCCGCGTGGTGCGCGAACTGGCCGCCGATCATGTGCAGGTAGTCGGCGGTGTTCCGGAACGCGTCGGCGATGCCGCCGTGCCACCCGGCCAGGCCCGCACCGCCCAGCACGGCGCGCTGCAGCCCGGCGAACTCGTCGTCGGCGATGGTCGACATCGTGACGACCTGGACGATCAGGTCGACCTCGTCCATGACGGACTCGTCGGCGTAGACGGCCGTCGAGTCGGACACCCGGACCGCGAAGCCGCTGTCCTGCAGGAACGGCACGAACAGGTCGGTGGTCTCGACGGGCTGGTGGCCGTCCCACCCGCCGCGGACCACCAGGGCCTGGCGTGTGCCGTCGGCGGCGCTCACGAGGTCACCGTCCAGCTGCTGCCGTCGGCGGCGCTGCGCTCGACGGCGTCGAGCACGCGTTGCACGTGCAGGCCGTCCTCGAACGAGGGCGAGGGGTCGGTGCCGGACGCGATCGCGTCGACGAAGTCCTTCACCTGGTGGCTGAAGGTGTGCTCGTACCCGATGAGGTGCCCAGTCGGCCACCACGCGGCCATGTAGGGGTGCTCGGGTTCGGTGACCAGGATCCGGCGGAAGCCCTGCTCCCCCGCCGGAGCGTTCGACTCGTACAGGCGGAGCTCGTTCATCGCCTCGAGGTCGAACTGGATCGCCCCCTCGGACGCGCTGATCTCGAGCGTCAGGCCGTTCTTCCGGCCGGTCGCGTAGCGCGTCGCCTCGAACGTGCCGATCGCGCCGTCCGCCGCGCCGCCGGTCAGCCGTGCGGTGAAGAACGCGGCGTCGTCGACCGTGACCTGGCCGCGCTCCTCGGAGGCGGTACCGGACAGCCCGACGCCCTCGGCCATGAGCGGCCGCTCGGTGACGAAGGTCTCGAGCGTGCCGGACACCGTGGCGAGGGAACCACCGGTGACGTGCTCGACGAGGTCGATCGCGTGCGCACCGATGTCACCGAGTGCGCCCGAACCGGCGAGCGACTTGTCGAGCCGCCAGGTCATCGGGCCGTCGGCGTCGGCGAGCCAGTCCTGCAGGTAGAGCGCGCGGACCTGGCGCACGGTGCCGATGCGGCCGTCCTGCACCAGCTGCCGGGCGAACGCGATGGCGGGCACGCGTCGGTAGCTGAACCCGACCATCGCCCGGACGCCTCGCGCACGTGCTGCGTCGGCGGCGGCGGTCATCGCCTCGGCCTCGGCGACGGTGTTCGCGAGCGGCTTCTCGCACAGGACGTGCTTGCCGGCCTCGAGCGCGGCGATCGCGATCTCGACGTGCGACGACCCCGGGGACACGACGTCGACCACGTCGATCTCCGGATCGGCGACGACGGCACGCCAGTCTGTGGACGCCGCCTGCCAGCCGTACTGCTGACGGGCAGCCTCGGTGCGTCCGGCATCACGCCCGACGATCACCGCCATCTCGGGTTCGGCGCCGAGGTCGAAGAACCTGGGGGCGGTCCGCCACGCCTGTGAGTGCGCGGCTCCCATGAAGCCGTGCCCCACCATCGCGACCCGCAGTCGTTGCTGCACCGTCGACTCACTTGCCATCCGCTCGCTCCTTTGCGATCACGTGCTTGCCACAGCCAACACTACCGCTTATGTTGGGCGCGGCAACATTTTGTTTCGACGACGAACGGTGACCACCATGGCAACGACGCCCACCCGTGCAGACAAGTTCTCCTTCGGTCTCTGGACCATCGGCTACAACGGCTCAGACCCCTTCGGCGGGCCGACCCGACCCGCCCTCGACGTGGTCGAGGCGGTCGAGAAGCTCGACGAGCTCGGGGCCTACGGCCTGACCTTCCACGACGACGACCTGTTCGCGTTCGGTTCCACCGACGCCGAGCGCCAGACCCAGATCGACCGCCTCAAGGGTGCTCTCGAGTCGACCGGGATCGTCGTGCCGATGGTCACGACGAACCTGTTCTCCGCTCCCGTGTTCAAGGACGGCGGCTTCACCTCGAACGACCGGCAGGTCCGCCGCTTCGCGCTCCGCAAGGTCCTGCGCAACATCGACCTCGCCGCCGAGCTCGGCGCGTCGACGTTCGTGATGTGGGGCGGCCGCGAGGGCTCCGAGTACGACAGCGCGAAGGACGTGCAGGCCGCGCTCGAGCGCTACCGCGAGGCCGTCAACCTGCTCGCCCAGTACGTCACCGACAAGGGCTACGGCATCCGCTTCGCCATCGAGCCGAAGCCGAACGAGCCCCGCGGCGACATCCTGCTGCCGACCCTCGGCCACGCGATCGCCTTCACCGAGACGCTCGAGCGTCCGGAGCTGTTCGGCATCAACCCCGAGGTCGGCCACGAGCAGATGGCGGGCCTGAACTTCACGGCGGGCATCGCCCAGGCGCTCTACCAGGGCAAGCTCTTCCACATCGACCTGAACGGCCAGCGCGGCATCAAGTACGACCAGGACCTGGTGTTCGGTCACGGCGACCTGCAGAACGCGTTCTCGCTCGTCGACCTGCTCGAGCACGGCGCACCGCAGGGCGGCCCGGCCTACGACGGCCCCCGCCACTTCGACTACAAGCCGAGCCGCACCGAGGACATCACCGGCGTCTGGGACTCCGCGTCCGCCAACATGCGCATGTACCTGCTCCTCAAGGAGCGTGCGCAGGCGTTCCGCGCCGACCCCGAGGTGCAGGCAGCGCTCGAGGCCTCGAAGGTCGGCGAGCTGTCGACGCCGACGCTGAACGACGGCGAGTCGTACGACGCGTTCCTCGCCGACCGCTCGGCCTACGAGGACTTCGATGCCGACGCCTACTTCGGTGGCAAGGGCTTCGGCTTCGTCCGCCTGCAGCAGCTCGCCATCGAGCACCTGATGGGCGCGCGGAATTGACCGCAGACGCGCCAGCGGCTGCATTCCGCGCGCTGAGGCGGCCTGCCGCCGAAGGGGCTGAGAACACGGGCGAGCGCCAGCTCGTCGCCGGCGTCGACTCGTCGACCCAGTCCTGCAAGGTCACCATCCGTGACGCCGCGACCGGTGCGGTCGTCCGCGAGGGACGCGCGTCCCACCCGGACGGCACCTCGGTCGACCCCCGCCACTGGTGGGACGCCCTCGGTGCCGCCGTCGCCGACGCCGGCGGCCTCGACGACGTCGGCGCCGTCGCCATCGCCGGGCAGCAGCACGGGATGGTGGCGCTCGACGCCGACGGCCGCGTGGTCCGCGACGCCCTGCTCTGGAACGACGTGCGCAGTGCGGATGCGGCCGCGCAGATGGCCGAGGAGCTCGGCCGGGAGGCGTGGGTCGCCCGGACGGGGCTGGTGCCGGTCGCGTCGTTCACCGGGACCAAGCTGCGGTGGCTCCGCGACACGGAGCCCGGGAACGCCGCCCGCGTCGCGGCCGTGGCGCTGCCCCACGACTGGCTGTCGTGGCGGCTCCGCGGCCACGGCCCGGCGGACGAGAGCCCGCTCGGCCCCGACCTCGACGCCCTGGCGACGGACGCGTCCGACGCCAGCGGCACGGGGTACTGGGACCCGGTGCGCCGCGAGTACGACCCGGAGCTGTTCGAGCTCGCGCTCGGGCGGCCGATGCGTCCGGCGTCGACGGGCGACGACGACGCCGTGGTCGTGCCCCGCGTGGTCGCTCCCGACGAGGCGATGGGCACCCTGTCCACCGACGTCGAGCTGCCCGGCGGCGCGGTCGCGCGGTCGGGCCTCGTCGTCGGCGCCGGACTCGGCGACAACGCCGGGGCAGCGCTCGGCCTGGGTCTCGGCCCGGGTGACGTCGCGGTGTCCCTCGGCACGAGCGGCACGGTCTTCGGGGTCAGCGACGCCGAGGTGCGTGACCCGAGCGGGACCGTGGCGGGCTTCGCCGACGGGACCGGGTCGCGCCTCCCGATCGTGACGACGCTCAACGCGGCCCGCGTGCTCGAGGTGATCGGCGGCCTGCTCGGCGTCGACCACGGCGAGCTCGGCGAGCTGGCGCTGCAGGCACCGGCCGGGGCCGACGGCCTGGTCCTGGTGCCGTACTTCGTCGGCGAGCGCACGCCCAACCGGCCGGACGCGACCGCATCGCTGCTCGGCATGACGCCGGCGACCACCGACCGGGCGCACCTGGCCCGGGCGGCCGTCGAGGGGATGCTCTGCGCCCTCGCCGACGGACTGGCCGCGGTGCAGGGCACCGGGGTGACCGTCGAGCGGCTGCTGCTCATCGGCGGCGCTGCTCGGAACCCGGCGGTCCGTACCGTCGCCGCGCAGGTGTTCGGCCGTGACGTCCTGGTGCCGGAGCCCGGCGAGTACGTCGCCGCGGGTGCTGCGAAGCAGGCCGCGTGGGCGCTCACCGGCGCACTGCCGACGTGGGACACCGCGACGACCACCGTGCCGTCCGACCCGCACCCCGAGGTGCTCGAGCAGTACCGCGCCGCGGCGCGCTGACCGACGCACCGGATCCGACACTCCCCGCCCCCGGCGCCCTCCACCAGGGCACCGGGGGCATCATCGTCCCCGGAGGACCCCCATGCCACTGACCGACCTGCCCCTCGACGCGCTCCGCGACCACCGCTCGGACGTCCGTCGTCCCGCCGACTTCGACGCCTTCTGGGCGGACACGATCGTCGCCGCCCGAACCGCGGGCGAGGGGGTCGAGACGACCCTCGTGCCGGCCGAGACCCCGGTGACCGGTCTCGTCGTCGAGGACCTGACGTTCCCCGGGTTCGCCGGCGATCCGGTGCGCGCCTGGGTCAACCGTCCGGTGTCGGACGACCCGGGCGCACTACCGGTCGTCGTCGAGTTCCTCGGCTACGGCGGCGGCCGTGGTCGCCCGGGCGAGCGCGTGCACTGGGCCCTCGCCGGGTACGTGCACGTCGTGATGGACACCCGCGGCCAGGGCTCCGGGTGGGCCGGCGGCGACACCCCGGACCCGCACGGCTCCGCACCGCACGCCAGCGGCTGGATGACGAACGGCATCGGCTCGCCCGCCGATCACTACTACCGCCGCGTCTACACCGACGCCGTGCGGCTCGTCGAGGCGGTGCGCACGCTGCCAGGGGTCGACCCGGAGCGCATCGCCCTGACCGGCGGCAGCCAGGGCGGCGGCATCACGATCGCCGCGGCGTCCCTGGTCGAAGCGCACGTCGGGCCGGTCGCGGCGGTGCTGCCCGACGTGGCGTTCCTGGCCGACTGGCGGAACGGCACCGACGTCGCGGTGGGTGGGCCGTACCTGGAGCTCGCGCAGTACCTCGCCGTCCACCGCGACGCTGCCGACACCGTGTGGGCGACCGCTGCGTACCTCGACGGCGTGAACCACGCCCCCGGCATCACCGCTCCCGCGCTGTTCTCGGTCGCGCTGATGGACGACGTCGTACCGCCACGCACGACCTTCGCCGCGTTCAACGCCCTCGGCTCCACCGACCGCGAGATCGTCGTGTACCCGTACAACGGGCACGAGGGTGGCGGGTTCCGGCACTGGGAGCGTCAGGCGGCGTTCCTGGCCGACCGCTTGCGCTGACGGGCGTCGGGTGTCAGGCGCTCGTCCGGAGCGTCTCCTTCGGGTACTCGTCGAAGCGCTGGTGGTACGTGCTCGAGAACCGCCCCATGTGGCGGAATCCCCACCGGTGCGCGACCTCGGCCACCGTCGTCTGCGCACAGTCGGCGAGTTGCAGTGCGATCCGCACCCGGTCGAGGCGGACCTGCAGCAGGTACGTCATGGGGCTCACGCCGACGTGCTGCACGAAGTTCTCCTGGAGCGTGCGGGAGCTGACCCCGATGGCACCGCAGACGTCCGCGAGCTGGAGCGGCCGGTCGCAGTGCTCCGCGAGCCAGGCCTGCGCGAGCTGCACGGTGTTCACCGTCCGGGGCAGCGGCCGGGCGTCGGGTTCGGCGTCCGCCCCGCCGTAGGCCCGCAGGACGGACTCGGCCAGCAGCACCTGCGCCGACAGGTGACCGCCCGGGTTGCGGTCGGGGTGCAACGCGTTGACCGCGACCGCGTTGATGCGGGCGACCAGGTGGGGCACCTCGGCCTCGGTCGGGCGTGATCGCAGTCGGCCGGCGAAGCGGTGGTCGAACACGACGCCGTCGACGGCGTCGAGGAATCCCCTTTCCACCCGCAGCACCTGGACGGTCCCCGCCGGCACGAGCAGCGTGAACGGCCGGTCCGTCGGCAGGAGCACCGGCAGGCCGGGCCGGGTGGGCGCATCGTCGTCGACCCGGAGGCAGCCCGCGGTCGACCACGCCAGCACCGGCGTGCCGTCCGGCGTGAACGAGGCGGCGGCGGCCGTCGAGACCGCCGACGAGAGCAGCGCGACGTTGTGGTGGCGCACCGTCCGGTGCCGGAACGCGAACCGGTCGGTGGGCGCGAACCGGACGTCGCGACCGCCGTACACGGCACGCACCGTCCGGACGGCGTCCCCGGGGGTCTGGCCGCACCGCTCGGCCGTCCGGAGCGCGTGGCCGACGGCGACCCGCGGGACGGTGTCGCTGCTCATCGACCCGACCCAATCCGGGCACGGAGGTCCGCGAAGGTGAACCGCTCGCGGTCGACGTCGTCCTCGGACTGCACGATCCACCCGCGTCGGGCGGCGCGTGCCCGCGCCCGGTAGGAGGTGATGTGGACCGGGGTGACCCCCGGTGCACGCTCGTAACCACTCATCAGATCCTCCGATCTGTCCCCGGGCCTCCGACCCTGTTCGGAGGGGGACAGTGTGAGTACGTCTCGGACGATAAGCGCCCTCACCGGGGTCCACAATGGCCCCCGAACGGGTGCGATCCACATCCGCGCACCCCGGATACCGGCGGCGTGGTGGCGTCGGAGGCCGATCCGCCCGACCGCCTCGTACGCTCCACGTATGGACCAGGTACCGACCACGGCGAGTGGTCCCGAGCGCAACGGAGCACGGCTGTCCCGCACCGTGCACGAGGCGCTGCGGTTCGTGCACGCCCACGCCCGCGAAGCGATCTCGGTACCGGACATCGCCGCCGCTGCCCACCTGTCGACCCGCGGCCTGCAGAGCGCGCTCCGACGAGAGCTGCAGACCGCTCCCGCGTCGTACCTGCGCGGTGTACGGCTCGAAGGGGTCCGCCGCGACCGAGCTCACGCCGTGGTCGGCACCCGACCACCCCGAACGACAGGACGGACCCTCCGCATGACTCCCGACCACCGTGCCCGCTGGACGGTACTGCTCGCAGCCGCGCTCACCGCAGGACTCGCGCTCGCCGGCTGCACGGCCCCGACCGCCGCCCGGGCCGACGGGTTCGACGTGACCGGCTTCCAGCCAGAGAACGCCGACACGGCACTGGTGGACGCGAACGCTGCCGCGATGGACGTGGTCGGCGTCGACGGGCTGCTGCTGAACAGCACGGGGACGAAGGTCGCCGCCCCGTCGCGCGCCGCCAAGGCCCAGCGCAACCGGGCCCACGCGAACGGCCTCACCGCGCAGCTGCTCGTGAGCAACTACTCCGAGGCCGACGGGGACTTCAGCGAGCCGATCGCGCGGAAACTGCTCACATCGCCCGCGAACCGCGCCCGGGTCGTCCGTTCGCTCGCCGCCGACGTGGCAACGGGCGGCTGGGACTCGGTCATGATCGACCTCGAGGCGCTGACCCCGGCCGAGAAGCCCGGTCTCACCGCCTTCGCCCGGGAGCTCCGGGCAGCCGTCGGCGACGACGTCCGGCTCGACATCGCCCTGTCCGCGTCGACCACCGCCGCCGGGTACGCCCGTCTCGGCTACGACGTGCGAGCCCTCCGTGCCCCGCTCGACCACCTGACGCTCATGGCGTACGACCAGCACGGCCCCTGGGAGCCGGACGCGCCGGGCCCCGTCGGGTCGCTCGCGTGGTCGTCGAAGGCCGCCCGTGCCCTCGCGACCCTCGCCCCCGCCGACCAGATCGTGCTCGGCGTCGCAGGGTACGGCTACCACTGGAAGGGGACGCGTCCGGCCGGCCAGCTCTCGGACGCCCAGGCACGACTGCGGGTCCGGAAGGCGGGCGCGACCGCCCGGTGGGACACGACGGTCGGCGAGTGGACCGCGACCCTGCGGAGCGGCGAGGTGCTCTGGTGGTCCGACGCACGCTCCCTGCGCGAACGGGTCGCCCTGGCGGAGCGGCTCGGCCTGACCGGCGTCGCCGTCTGGTCACTCGACCTGTCCGACCGGATCGAACCGGTCGGGTGACCGCGACCCGGCGACGGACAGGAGGCGCGGTGCGGGCCCGCCCCGCGCCTCCTGTCCGTCGCCCGGTCACGCCCAGGGCGGGTGGTCCGTCACCAGGTCAGACGACCGACCACTCCACCAGGCGGGGATCGCCCGGGGTGACCTCGTGCACCGCGCCCGTGATCGCGACGGTGGCTCGCTCCGTGGCGGTGCCGGGGACGGGGTGTCGGACCGGCCCGCCTCCGGACGCGACGATCCCACCCGCTGCCACCGGGCCTCCCGGCCGTGACGCCGCCGCGTGCGACGCGACCCAGACCTGCACGTCGCCCGGCTCGACCACCTTGCGCATCCGGCGGTCCGTGAACGCGAAGCGCTGCGCCGGGACGCGGAAGCGGACCCGCGCGGACTCCCCCGCGGCGACCGCGACCCGCGCGTACCCGAGGAGCTGCACCTCGGGCCTGGTGACGCTGCCGTGCACGTCGTGCCCGTACAGCTGCACGACGTCCTCGCCGTCACGTGACCCGGTGTTCCGGACCGTCACGGACGCGGTGAAGACGCCGTCGGACCGGACGTCCGGGTCGACGACGAGCTCGTCGTAGGCGAAGTCGGTGTAGCCGAGGCCGAAGCCGAACGGCCGCACCGGCGTCGAGTCGGCGGCCGTGACGTCCGATGGACCGCCGAGCCGCGGGTGCAGGTAGGTGAACGGCTGCGCACCGGCGGACCGGGGCAGGGACAGCGGCAGGCGGCCCGAGGGCGAGGCAGCACCGGTGAGCAGGTCGGCGATCGCCAGCCCGCCGCCCTCGCCCGGGAAGAACGCCTGCACGACCGCGGCCGGACGCGGCTGGTCGCCGTCGAGCGCCCAGCCGATCGCGTACGGCCGGCCGGTGAGCAGCACCATCACGGTGGGGGTACCGGTCGCGACGACGGCCTCGACCAGCTCACGCTGCACGCCGGGCAGGTCGAGCGACTCGGTGTCGTTGCCCTCGCCGACCGTGCCGCGGCCGAAGAGCCCGGCCTGGTCGCCGACGACGACCACCGCGACGTCCGAGGCGGAGGCCACGGCGACCGCGTCGGCGAAGCCGGCCCGGTCGTCGCCCGTGACGGCGCAGCCCGCTGCGAAGCGGACCGCCGACGGGCCGAGGGCCTGGGCGACGGCTTCGCGGACGGTCGGGATCGCGAAGCCGAGCGGCAGGTCGGGGTGCGAGGCGAGCACGTGGTTCGCGAACGAGTAGCAGCCCTGCAGGGCCTCGGCGCGGTCGGCGTTCGGGCCGATGACCGCGACCGAGCCCCCCGGCGCGAGCGGGAGGACGGGGGCGGTGCCGTCGACGGGGGCGGTGCCGCCGTCGACGGTGGTGCTGCCGCTGCCGTTCGACAGCAGCACGAGCGACTTCGCCGCCAGCTGGCGTGCGAGTACCTGGTGCTGCGGGGTGTCGAGGTCGATGCCGGTGGGGGCGTCCCCGGCGAAGGCGTCCGGTTCGAGCAGGCCGAGCCGCTCCTTCTGCCGGAGCACCCGGAGCACCGCCCGGTCGACGAGGGCCTCGTCCACCTGACCGCTGCGGACGCGCTCGACGAGCGGCGCGAGGTACGCGTCACCGGTCGGGAGCTCGACGTCGATGCCGGCCTCGAGCGCCAGCGCCGCGGCCTCGCCACGGTCGGCGGCGATGCCGTGCATGACCTCGAGGAACGCCACCGAGAAGTAGTCCGCGACGACCGTGCCGTCGAAGCCGAGCCGGTCGCGGAGCAGGTCGGTGAGCAGCTCGCCGTTCGCCGCGACGGGCACGCCGTCGATCTCGGCGTACGAGTTCATGACGCTCCGGGCGCCGCCGTCGCGCAGCGCCATCTCGAACGGCGGCAGGTAGACGTCGGCCACCTCGCGCGCCCCGGCGTGCACGGGGGCGTGGTTCCGCCCCGCCTGCGACGCCGAGTACCCGAGGAAGTGCTTCAGGGTCGCGTCGACCCCGGCGGACTGCAGCCCGCGCACGTACGCGGTGCCGACCGTGCCGACCAGGTAGGGGTCCTCGGCGATGCACTCGTCGACCCGGCCCCAGCGGGGGTCACGGATCACGTCGAGCACCGGTGCGAGCCCCTGGTGGACGCCGAGCTGGCGCATCGACGCACCGATCGCGGCAGCGACCTGCTCGACGAGCTGCGGGTCGAACGACGCACCCCACGCCAGCGGGGTCGGGAACGTCGCGGCCTTCCACGCGGCGAGGCCGGTCAGGCACTCCTCGTGCACGAGCGCGGGGATCCCGAGCCGGGTCTCGCGTTGCAGGCGGCGCTGTTCGGCCCAGAGCCAGGCGGCACGCTCGTCGGGTTCGACGGGGCGGGTGCCGTAGACGCGGGTGAACTGCCCGATGCCGTCGCGGGTGATGTCCGCCAGGGTGCTGCCCTGCTGCACGGCCGCCATCTCGCCCTGCATGGGGGCGACGACGCCGTTCTGGTCGAGCCAGTAGCCGACGAGCTGGGCGACCTTCTCGTCGAGGGTCATCACGGCGAGCAGGGCGTCGGCGCGGGGGCCGGCGGTGGTCGCGGTCGCGTCCGTCGCGGTTGCGTCCGTCGCGGTCGCGTCCGTCGCGGTCGCGTCCGTCGCGGTGTCGGCCTGGAGGCGCGGGTCGCGTCCGGCGGTCCGCGTCGCGTCGGTCGCGGTCACCCCTTCACCGCCCCGGTCAGGCCGCCGACGATGCGGCGCTGGAAGATCGTGAAGAACACGAGCGCCGGGATCATCGACATCGAGGTGAACGCGAGCACCTTGGCGGTGTCGACGGAGTACTGCGACGAGAACGACTGGACCCCGAGCGGCAGCGTGTAGGCGGCCTCGTTGTTCAGGATGAACAGCGGCAGGATGTAGCTGTTCCAGCTGGCGATGAACGCCAGGATGCCGACCGTGACGACCCCGGGCAGCGACAGCGGCACGACCATCCGGAAGAAGAACCCGAGACGGCTCGCCCCGTCGATCGACGCGGCCTCCTCGAGCTCGTCGGGGATCGCCCGCAGGAACGGCACCAGGATGATGACGGTGGTCGGCAGCGCGAACGCGATCTGCGGCAGGATCACGCCGGCCAGGCTGTTCGTCAGTCCGAGGTCCTTGACGAGCAGGTACAGCGGGGTGATCGCGACGGTGATCGGGAACATCAGGCCCGCGGCGAACAGGGCGTAGAGCGCCCCGCGGCCGGCGAACCGGTAGCGGGCGAGCACGAAGCTCACCATCAGCCCGAGCACGACGACCCCGATGGTGGTCGTGACGGCGCTGATCGTGGAGTTGCCGAGCTGCTGCCAGAAGATCCCGCTGGACAGCACGGACCCGTAGTTGCCGAACTCGAACGGCGCCGGCAGCCCGGCGGGGCTCGTGGTGATCTGCGAGTTGGTCCGGAAGCCGCCCAGCACGATGTAGAGCACGGGTGCCAGGTTCGCGGCGACGAACAGGATCGCGACGACGTAGGTCAACGGGTTCGCGCGTCCGATCGCGGCACTGGACCGTCGCTCCCGCACGGCCCGGCGCCCGGGGGCGACGATGCTCGTGGTGGCCATCAGTTCTTCCTCTCGGTGAGTGCACCCGCGGTGTCGCGGCGGAGCACGAAGCGCTGGTAGATCAGGGCGACCACGAGCGAGATCACGAACATCACGACCGCGACGGCGCTGCCGAAGCCGAAGTTGCCCGAGGTCCGGCCGTTGGCGACCATGTACGTCGCCATCGTCGAGGTGCCCGCGGTCGACGCGATGTACTGGCCCCAGATGATGTAGACGAGGTCGAACAGCTGCAGTGAGCCGATGATCGACAGGAACGCCCAGATGCGGATGGTCGGACCGAGCAGCGGCAGGGTGATGCGCCGCTGGATCTGCCAGTAGCCGGCGCCGTCGATCGCGGCGGCCTCGAACAGTTCCTCGGGGATGCTCTGCAGGCCGGCGAGGAACAGGATCACCGCGAAGCCGATGTACTTCCACGAGATGATCACGAGCAGCGTCCAGATGGCGATGTCGGGGTTCGACAGCCAGTCCGCACGGAGTCCGCCCAGGCCGATGCTCTGCAACAGGTCGTTCACGGCGCCGTTCGACTGGAGCATCAGGCTCCACCCGGTGCCGACGATCACCTCGGAGATGACGTACGGCACGAAGACGAGCACGCGGACGAGCCCGCGTCCGTGCATCTTCTGGTTGAGCAGCAGGGCGAGCACGATCGCGATCGGCCCCTGCAGCACCAGCGAGAGCACGACGATGAAGCCGTTGTGCATCAGGACCGCGTGGAACGCCTTGTCCTGGAAGATGATCAGGTAGTTCTGCAGCCCGACGAAGTCCGTGGGCGGCCCGTAGCCCTGCCACTTGAAGAACCCGTAGTACGCGGCGAGCGCCACGGGCAGGATCACGAACGTGACGAAGACGATGACCGCGGGTCCGGCGAGGACCGCGATCTCGACGCGCTTCCGCCAGTCGGCGATGCGGCGCTTGGTCCGCCGACCGGCGGGGAGCGGCGAACCGCTCCCCGCCGGGGACGTCCCCGCGGCCGTGTCCGACCCGGTGGCCGGAGTCGTACCGAGCGAGGTGTCGAGGGTCATGCTCAGCCCTTGGCCGCAGCCTGGTTGGTGGTCTCGACGATGTCCTTCGCGTCACCCTTGCCGGCGAGCAGGTCGACGACGCTGGTGTTCAGCGCGTTGCCGACGTTCTGGCCGTACAGGGTGTCGAGGTACTGCGAGACGAACGGTGCCTCCTGGTAGGCGGCCAGGGCCGACTTCAGGTAGTCCGAGTCGACGACCGACTGCGCTTCCTTGTTGACCGGGATGGCGTTGAAGGCCTTGTAGTAGGCCTCCTGGTTGTCCTTCTGCACGATGAAGTTCAGGAAGTCGGTGCACGCCTTCTTCGGGGCCTGTGCCGAGCAGGAGTTGCCGTCGACACCGCCCATCATCGACTTCGGGTCACCCTTGCCACCGTCGATCGCGGGGAACGGGAACCAGCCGAGGTCGGGCAGCGGCTTGGCGTCCGGCGTCAGCGACGCGATCACGCCCGGGTCCCACGCACCCATGAGCTCCATGGCCGCCTTGTGGTTGGCGAGGAGACCGGCGGAGCTGCCGGCACCCTGCTGTGCGGCGGTGGTCAGGAAGCCGTTGTTGAAGGGCTTGGTGGCGTTGAAGTCCTCGAGCTGCTCGCCGGCCTTCGTCCAGCAGGCGTTGTCGAACTTCAGCGACTTCGCGGCGTCCTCGAGCGTCTTCTGACTGCACTCGCGGAGCGCGAAGTTGTAGTACCAGTGGGCAGCCGGCCAGGCGTCCTTCGCGCCGACGGCGACCGGGTCGATGTCCTTGGCCTTGAGCTTCGTGATCGCGTCGTTCAGCTCGTCCATCGTCGTGGGCGTGCCCTCGATGCCGGCTTCCTTGAACAGGTCCTTCGAGTACCAGATGCCCTCGGGGAGCACCGCGCCCGGCATCGCGTAGGTCTTGCCGTCCTTCTCGTACCCGGCGAACGTGCCCGCGCTGATGGACTTCTTCGCGTCGGCGCTGATGGAGTCGGAGATGTCCATGAGCTGCCCGGCAGCGATCATCGCGTCCATCTTGCCGCCGCCGCGCTGCAGGAAGACGTCGGGTGCGTCGCCGGAGTTGAGGGCGGTCTGGAGCTTGCCGTCCAGGTCTTCGTTCTGGATCGCCTGGGTCTTGATGGTGACGTTCGGGTACTTGTCCTCGAACGCCTTGACCGTCGAGGCCCAGTAGGCCTTGCCCGGTCCGGTGGTCGAGTTGTGCCAGAAGGTCATCGTGACCTTCCCGCCGTCCTCGGAGGCATCGCTGCCCGCCGAGCACCCACTGGCCACCAGTGCTGTGGCCCCGATCAGCGCGATGGCTGCCGCGGCACGGATCTTCCTCGTCATCGTGGAACTCCTGAAGTGTCGTCGTTGACATGCGCGACATCGACTGCCGCTGCGGAGAGCATGCCTGCTGCTCCGGGCCGGTGTCAATCGATATCGATAACGTTTTCTTTACCAAGAGCGTGGTGGCGCAGCGGTACGGTGTGCACATGGACTCGGCAGTCGGCGCGCGTCCCGGTGCCGGCCGGGTGACGATCGGCGACGTGGCGCGGGTGGCCGGGGTCTCGATCCCGACGGTCTCCAAGGTGATCAACCAGCGCGACGGGGTCGCACCCGCCACGATGCTCCGCGTGCAGCAGGTGGTCGAGGACCTCGGGTACGAGACCTCGCTGGTCGCCCGGAGCCTGCGGAGTTCGCGGACCGGGGTCGTCGGCATCCTGGTGCCCGAGTTCGAGCCGTTCTCGACCGAGCTGCTCCGCGGTATCTCGCGGGCGGCCACCGGCACCGGCTACGAGCTCCTCGCCTACGCCGGCCTGATGACCGGCGCCGACCGACCCGGGTGGGAGCGCCGATCGCTGTCCCGCCTGTCCGGCACCCTGATCGACGGCGCGATCGTCGTCACCCCGACCACGGCACTGTCGAGCTCGTCGATCCCCGTCGTGGCGATCGACCCGCACACCGGGCCCGAGGGGCACGCCACCGTCGACGCCGACAACGAGGCCGGAGCCGTGCAGGCCGTCGAACACCTGCTCGCACTCGGGCACACCCGCATCGCGCACCTGCAGGGGCGCGCCGACCTGGCCTCCGCCCAGCTGCGGGCGGCCGGGTACCGCTCGGCCCTCACGGCCGCGGGCATCACGGTCGACGAGTGCCTGCTGCGTGACGGCGGCTACCAGGAGGACCAGTCCGCGGCCGTCGCCCGCGAGCTCCTGACCCTCGCCGACCGCCCCACCGCGGTGTTCGCCGCGAACGACTCGTCGGCGATCGGTGTGCTGCGCGCGGCTGCCGAGGTCGGGCTCCGCGTACCCCAGGACCTGTCGATCGTGGGCTTCGACGACGTGCCGCAGGCGTCCACCACGACGCCGCCGCTCACCACGGTGTCCCAGCCGCTCGCCGAGCTCGGGTCGCACGCGGTGCAGATGCTCCTGACCATGCTCCGTGGCGAACCGACCACGGACCACGTCCGGCTCCCCACGACCCTGCGCGTGCGTGCGAGCACGGGCCCCGCTCCGAGGTCGGCGTCCGGCCGCTGAGCACCGGCCGTCGTCAGCGGCGCAGGGTCTGCTTCGGGTACTCGCCGAACCGCGCAGCGTAGGCCGCCGAGAACCGGCCGAGGTGGGCGAACCCCCACCGTCGGGCGACGTCGCCGACGACACCCGACTGCGGGTCGAGCTCGAGCAGTTCGCCGCGCACCCGGTCGAGTCGGACCTCGCGCAGGTACGTCAGCGGCGACACGTCGAAGACCCGACGGAACGACTCCTGGACCGACCGCACACTCAGGCCCGCGACCTCGGACAGCTCCTGGACCGTGACGGGCTCGGCGGCGTGCGCGTGGATGTACTCCACCGCGGCGCGCAGTCGGGCGTTCCGGGGCAGGCCGAGCACCGCGGGCAGGTCGTCGGCCTGCGGCGGGAAGGTGTCCAGGAACGCTGTGGCCGCCGACCACTTGGCCTCGTGCCAGGCGTCGGAGTCGGGCCCCTCGGCACGCAGGGCCCGGGACAGCGCGACGAGCGCACCCTGCCAGCGCACGGCGGTCTCCGGTTCCGGCATGCGGGTCGGGTCGAACCGCAGCGGCGTCGTCTCGACCTCCAGGTACTCGAACGCGACGCGGTGCACGTACTCCCGCCCGAAGTGCACCAACCGCTGGTCGTGGTCCTCGGCCGTGAACACGAATTCGTCCTCGGGTGGCAGGAGCACGGGGACGTCCCGGTGCAACTCCATCCGGACGTGCCCCGAGTCCAGGTGCGCGGTCCCGCTGGTGATCCACGTCACCACGTAGTCGGCACCGACGGGCACCGAGCCGCGCACGGCACCGCGGAGCTGCGAACGCCGGATGCTCACGTCGGAGTCCCCGACGGCCGTGTACCGGTACGAGAACTCGTCGTCGATGCGCCGGACGAACCACCGATCGGCGCCGTGGACGGCAGCGAGGTCGCGCTCAGCCGAGTCGGGGTCCCCGCCGGAGACCTCGAAACGGACCGGTTCACCGGCGCGGAGAGCGGACACCGGGGTCGGGAAGCGGTCAGCCACGGTGCCGCGCATCCGTCGTCGTCACCTGCGCCGTTCCACGCCCCGCGTTATGTGGATACGCTGGGTCGGTGACTGCGGCGTATCGTGATGCGGACGAGACCCGTGCAGAGGGGGCGTTGTCGTGAGCGATCTCGACCTGGACGCGGCCCTGACCCGGCTCGAGGCCGCGGTGTCCGAACTGCGCGGGCGCCTGCGCGACGAGCTCGGCGTCTCCGGCGGCGACCTGACGCTGCTGCAGTTCGTCTCGCGCGCCGAGGAAGCGGGCCGGACGGTTCGCGTGAAGGACCTGTCGAAGCACCTGGGGCTCACCGGCCCGGCGGTCACCGGGATGGTGGACCGCCTCGAGCACAGCGGACACCTCAGTCGTGTCCCGAACCCGGATGACGGCCGGAGCCGGCACATCGAGCTGACCGATGCTGCCCGCCGCGACTACGCGCGCGCGATGGACGGCACGAACAAGCACCTGCACGACCTGATGGCCTCCTTCTCAGAACGGGAGCGGGCCAGGTTCGTGCGGATCATCGACCGCATCGTCGCAGCCGTCGACCTCGGCGCACCGAGCCCCTGACGGCAGGGTACGGGCGGTCAGGACGACGCCCGGACGAATGTCCAGCATGCGCAGCTAGGTAAGATCCCTACGTATCTCCGCGTGCCCGACACCCGTCATCCCTTCACTGCGCCGGAGGTCAGACCGGACACGATCGAGCGACGGAACACGAGCACCAGGATGACGATCGGCACCGTCGCAGCGACGCTCGCGGCGAAGATCTGCGCGAACGGCACCGTGAACTGCGTCCCGAAGAGCGCGATGCCGACCGGGATCGTCCGGAACGAGTTCTCGCTGTTGAAGGTCAGCGCCATCAGGAACTCGCTCCACGAGGCCGTGAAGGTGAAGACGCCGACCGTGAACAGGCCCGGCTTCGCCATGGGCAGGATCACCGACAGCACGGTCCGCCACGCGCCGGCGCCGTCGATCTCGGACGCCTCCTCGATCGTCGACGGGATCCCCTGCAGGTAGTTCCGCATGATCCAGATGGCGAACGGCAGGTTGAACGCCACGTACGGCACGATCAGGCCCGGGTACGAGTTGAGCAGCCCCAGGTTGCGCTCGAGCAGGTACAGCGGCGTCAGCACCGCGATCGCCGGGAACACCGACAGCATGAGCAGCGAGGTCATGATCGCCGTGCGCCCCCTGATGAACCGGCCGGCCAGGGCGTACCCGGCGAGGAACGCCAGCGCGAGCACGATCACCGTGGTCGACACCGACACGATGACGCTGTTCACCATGTACTGACCGAGCGCGTTGTCGCGGAAGGCCACCACGAAGTTGTCGAAGGTGAACGACCGCGGCCAGACGGTGGGCGGCGACTGCCCGATCTCGGACGCCGGCTTGAGCGACGTCGTGACGAGCCAGTAGAGCGGCAGTGCGGTGAGCACCGCGATGACGACACCGCTGACGTTGACGGTGTTGACCCACTTGCGCCATCCCTTGCGCACACGTTGACGGGGCATCAGTCGTCCCCTCCCTTCGCCTGGTTCCGGAACGCCCGGAGGAACAGCAGACACCCGGCCGCGACGATGACCGCGGTGGAGGTCGCGATCGCCGCGCCCGGTCCGATGTTGATGTCCTGGAAGAGCACCTTGTAGCCCATGATCGCGAGCGACTGGGTGGCGGTTCCCGGTCCGCCGTTCGTCAGCACGAACGGCAGGTCGAACACACCGAACGCCTGCAGGATGCGGAACAGCACCGCGATCGTCAGGGTCGGGGTGAGCTGCGGCAGCACGACGCGCCAGAACGTCTGCCAGGTGCTCGCGCCGTCGAGCTCGGCGGCCTCGTAGTGGTCCTCGGAGATCTGCACGAGCCCGGCCAGCAGGATGATCGCGACGAACGGCGTCGTCTTCCAGATGTCCGCGACCATGAGCCCGGTGATCGCGGGCACCGGTTCGCCGAGGATCACCGGGGCGTCCCCGAACAAGCCGAAGAACCACGTCGCGACGCCGTAGGTGCTGTCGTAGATGTACTTCCACAGCTGCGCGTTGACGATGGTGACGAGGGACCACGGGACGAGCATGAGCGCGAGCATCCAGCCGCGGGTGGCCCCGAGCCGCTCGAGCACCAGCGCGACGAGCATGCCGAGCACGAGCTCGACCGACACCGTCACCACCGTGTAGAGCACCGTGAAGCCGAGCGCCCGGTACCAGTCGGCGCTCTGCAGCAGGGCCGCGTAGTTGTCGAACCCGAACGACTGGATCGTGAAGCCCTCGTAGCCGACCTCGACGTCCGCGAAGCTCAGGACGACCGAGTACACGACCGGGAAGATCGTCACGGCGGCGACCACCAGGAGCGCCGGGGCTGCGAAGCCCCACGCGCCCCGCGCGCGGATGCGGTCGAGACGCGACCGCCCCGTCGGCCGGGGCGGCGGATCGACGCGACCCGTGCCTCCAGGCCGTGCCGGTCGTGTCGCCGTGCCGGCGCTCACAGCGCCGCTCCCTGCAGGGCGAGCGAGATGGCGGAGGCCATCGCGCTGGTGCCGCCGTCGACGGACGCCTGCCCGCCGAGGATGCTGTTGCCGTTCTGGTAGACGCCCTGCGAGACCTTCGGGTAGTAGGCCGTCGAGGTCGGGCGGGGCACGAGCGTGATGCCCGCTGCCGTGTCGTAGGTCGGGCGCTCCTGCCGCTTCGCGTCCGCACTGACGAGGCTCGCAGACCGAGCCGGCAGGACCCCGCCCTCGCGGGTCAGGAACTGCTGCGCGGGCTCGCTCGACATCCAGCGCGCGAAGGTGAGCGCCGCCGCGGGTTCCTGGGTGTGCGGGTTGATGTAGTTCCCCCACCCCCCGATCGTCGAGTGGTGCTCGTCCATGCCGTCGAACGTCGGCCGGGCGGCGAGACCCACCTTGCCGGCGACCTGGCTGTCCGGGCCGTTCGCGATCCCCCAGGCGTACGACCAGTTGCGGAGGAAGGCCGCACGGCCGCCGGAGAAGGCGTCGTTGGTGTCCTGCTCCTGGTACGTCAGGGTGGCCCGTGGAGACGCTCCGGACGTGACCAGCGACCGCATGAACTCGAACGCGCGCTTGGTCTCGGAACTCGTGGTCTCGGGCTTCGTGAGGTCGTCGTTGAGCAGCGACCCGCCCGCGTCGGCGACGAACTCGGTGACGTTGCAGGTCAGCCCCTCGTACACGTCGCCCTGGAACGCGAACCCGTACGACACGTCGCCGGTGTCGACGAGCTTCGCGGCGGTCTCGCGCACTTCCTCCCACGACCCCGGCACCTGCAGGGAGTGCTTCGCGAGCAGGTCCTTCCGGTACAGGAAGAACGACTCGTCGATGTAGAGCGGGAACATGTAGTACGTGCCGTCGACGCTCGCCGCCAGCCGCAGGCCCTCGGGGAACTGGTCGAAGAAGTCCTCGCCGACGAGCTGGTTCACGGGGGTCGCGAGCTTGTTCTTCGCGAACTGCCCGGGCCAGGCGACGTCACCGAGGTAGACGTCCGGCGTGCTGCTGCCGGCCGCGATCTGGGTCGTCAGGCTGGTGCGGTTCGTGTCGGTGTCGCTCGGGGCACTGACGATCCGGACGCGGATGTTCGGGTGCTCCTTCTGGAACTCCGCGATGAGCCGGCGCCGCAGGTCACCGCCGTCCTTCGAGGCGACCTGACCGGCCCACCAGCTGATCGTCGCCTCGCCATCGGGCGGTTCGGTGGGCCAGTCCTCGACCCGCGTGCGCTCGGGTCGGGTGGAGCAGCCGGCGAGCAGCAGCACCCCCGCTCCCCCGAGCATGAACGTCCTCCGGTCGATTGCCATCCGTCCTCCTCGACGTGTGGTGCTGCGAACCTGTACGTCCACACAATCAGGCGGAGCCTGGTCTGTCCGCCAGGCGGTGCCGGCGGCGAGGAGCGGAGCCGAGTCTCGGGTCCGCGGACATTCCACGGGGACACGACGGCGCATCCCGTCCGGCCAGCCGAGACTCGGCTCACCATCCGTCGGCCGGGAGGCGCGTGGCGGGGCCGCCCCGTGCCTCCAGGCCGGCAGGGGGTCAGGCGGGGGCGGGGGCCGTCGAGTCGGCCAGGTGCAGAGCGCACGGGATGAGCGTGTGCGTGCGCTCGGTGCTGCCGCCCTCCAGGCGATCGACCAGCGACTCGACCGCCAGGCGGCCGAGCTCCGGGCCGGGGGCGTTCAGCGTCGTGAGGACCGGTTCGGTCGCGGCGCCGGCGCCGTCGGAGGACACGATCGCGATGACGGAGACGTCCGCGGGGACCCGGCGCCCGCCGGCCCGCAACCCGCTGACGAGCCCGAAGTTCGAGTCGTCCTTCATGATGATCGCGGCCGTGACGTCGGGGTCGCGCACGAGCAGGTCTGCCGCCGCACGGCGCCCGCCCTCGGCGGAGGCACCGGCGGCGACCACGGTGCCGATCAGGCCGCGGCGCTCGATGCCGGCGTGGAACGCCGCCTCGGAGCGGACCTTCGGCCCGTAGTCGGCCATGGTGGTGCCGTCGAGGTCCTCGACCACGAGCCCGATCCGACGGTGCCCGAGCCCGGTGAGGTGGTCGAGGGCATCCTCGACGGTGCGCTCGAAGTCGATGTCGACGTACGAGATGCCCGAGGGGTCGGCGGTGCGGCCGATCGCGACGAACGGGACCTCGAGCTCGGCCAGCCGGGCGATCCGGGGGTCGTGCATCGTGACCTCCATCACCACGACCCCGTCGGCGAGACCGCCCGAGATGAGGTCCTGCACGTCGTCCGCCGTCGTCACCGCCGGCCAGAGCACCAGGTGGTACCCGAGCTCCGAGGCGCGGCTCGCGGCACTCGTGAAGAACTGCAGCGCGGTCTGGCCGAGTCGGTGCTCGAGCACCGGGAACACGAGCGCGAGGATCCGGGTGCGGCGCGATGCCAGCGCCCGGGCGACCACGTTGTTCCGGTAGCCCAGCTCGCGCATCGCCGCCGTGACCCGGGCACGGGTGTCGGCGGACACGCGCTTGTTGCCGTTCACGACGAAGGACACCGTCGCGATCGAGACGCCCGCTCGGTCGGCGACCTGCTGCATCGTCGCCATGCCGCCCCCTCACCCTGTCCCGCTCACTGTAGCGGGGGCGGTGCCCGAAAAAGTTCGTCTAAGCGCTTTACCATCTAACCGCTTCGATGCTAGCTTCGACCCCACTCGGGACGCGACGGAGCGATTCTGGTCCGGTCGTCCCCGATCCACGAGCGACACGTTCGACTCGTGTCCGGCAACCATCCAGAGAAGAGCGAAGCAATGAAGCCTCGACACCGCAGGACGCCTCAGGTCCTCAGCGCGGTCGCCATGCTGGCGGCCGTCCCCCTCGTCCTCGCCGGTTGTTCCGGTGGCTCGTCCGCGAGCTCCGGCGGCAAGGTGGACTCCATCACCGTGCTCGACTACTACAACCAGGGCAACGACAAGAAGGTCATCGGCGAGTACCTCGACAAGTGCGGGGCCGAGAACGACGTCACCATCAAGCGCAGTCTGGTGCCCGGCTCGTCGCTCATCCAGAAGGTCCTGCAGCAGGCGTCGTCGAAGACCCTGCCGGACGTCCTGATGCTCGACAACCCGGACCTGCAGCAGATCGCCGAGACCGGGGCGCTGTCGCCGCTGTCCGACTACGACATCTCGACCGACGGGTACGCAAAGGGCGTGCTGCAGGCCGGCACCTACGAGGACAAGGTGTACGGCCTCGCCCCCACCGTGAACACCATCGCCCTCTTCTACAACAAGAAGGTGCTGTCCGAGGCAGGTGTCACCCCGCCGAAGACGTGGGACGAGCTGCAGTCCGCCGCGGCGAAGCTGACGAAGGGCGACCAGTACGGATTCGCCGTCGACGCCAACGCCACCTACGAGGGCACCTGGCAGTTCCTGCCGTTCATGTGGTCGAACGGCGGCGACGAGAAGGACATCGCGACCCCGGAGACCGAGGAAGCACTGTCGCTCTGGAAGGGCCTGGTCGACGACGGCTCGATGTCGAAGAGCGTCGTGAACTGGACCCAGGCCGACGTGAACGACCAGTTCATGGCCGGCAAGGCCGCGATGATGATCAACGGCCCGTGGCAGATCCCCGGCCTGAAGGAGTCGAAGGTCGACTACGGGATCGCCCAGATCCCCGTGCAGTCGGCCAGCGACAAGGCCGTGGCCCCGCTCGGTGGCGAGGTCTGGACCGTCCCGAACACCGGTGACAAGGCGAAGCAGGCCGTCGCGGCGAAGATCGTGGACTGCATGAACAGCGACGCGAACCAGCTCGCGATGGCGAAGCTGCGGTACACGATCCCCTCGAAGACCGACGTCGCGCAGCAGTTCGGCAAGGACGTCCCCGAGGAGCAGGTGTTCGTCGACCTCGTCGCCGATGCCCGCGCCCGCACGGGCGAGCTCGGTGCGGACTGGCCCAAGGCCGCGACGAAGATCTACACGGCCGTGCAGTCGGCGCTCACCGGGCAGGACTCGCCGGCCGACGCCCTGCAGAACGCGCAGTCGAGCAACTGAGCATGACGAGCACCGCGACCCCCGTCGCCCCACGGCGGGCCGCCGGGGACGGAGCACCCGCTCCGTCCCGGCGGCCCCGCCCGGGCCGCTCGCTGCGCTTCGAACGGATCGCGCAGCTGCTGTTCCTGCTGCCGGCCGTCCTGTTCCTGCTGCTGTTCTTCGGCTACCCGGTGGTCAAGAACATCGTCATGAGCTTCCAGGCGTACACGACGTCGACGTTCTACACGGGCGAGGCTCCGTGGGTCGGCCTGGCGAACTACGCCTCGGTCGTCTCGTCACAGCTGTTCGGCACGGCGATGCTCAACACGGCGCTGTTCACGATCGGGTCGATCGTCGGCCAGTTCGTCCTCGGCCTGCTGCTCGCCCTGTTCTTCCGCCGGAACTTCCCGCTGTCCGGCCTCCTGCGCTCGCTGCTCCTGCTGCCCTGGCTGCTGCCGCTCATCGTCTCGAGCGCGGTCTGGAAGTGGATGCTCGACCAGGACTCGGGCGTCGTCAACCAGTTCCTCGGCACCTTCGGCATCCCGTCGGTCCCGTGGCTGACGAGCCCCGCCGTGGCGCTCATCACCGTCATCGCGGTGAACATCTGGATCGGGATCCCCTTCAACACCACGATCCTGTACGGCGGTCTGCAGGACATCCCCACCGAGCTGTACGAGGCAGCGGCACTCGACGGCGCGACCGGGTGGAAGGCCTTCTGGGCGATCACCTGGCCGATGCTGCGACCGGTCGTGAGCGTCACGCTCGTGCTCGGCGTCGTCTACACGATCAAGGTGCTCGACATCATCCTCGGGTTGACGAACGGCGGTCCGGCGAACGCCACCCAGACCATCGCGACCCAGTCCTACGACCTGTCGTTCAAGCAGTTCGACTTCGGTCAGGGCGCCGCGCTGAGCAACATCCTCATCGTGATCTCCGCCCTGTTCGCGATCGTCTACCTCCGCCTCAACAGGAAGGCCGTCGATGACTGACGCAGCGCCGACCAACGACCTCCTCCGGACCCGCGCGGTGGTCACCCGCGGCACCCGGCGACCCGTCCGTCCCACGAGCGCGAAGCAGTGGGTGCTGTCCGGCGTCGGGATCCTGATCCTCGCCGTGATGCTGTTCCCCGTCTACTGGATGATCAACATCTCGCTGCAGCCGGCCGGTTCCGCGATCGAGGCCGCCTGGTTCCCGATCAACGCGCAGCTCGGCGGTTACGCGCAGGCGATCGCCGACCAGGGCGGCGCCCTGGTCACGAGCCTGGGGATCGCCCTGGGCAGTGTCGTCGTCAGCCTGCTCATCGCGACGCCGGCGTCCTACGCGCTCGCCCAGTTCAAGGTCAAGGGCATCAACGCGGTGCTGTTCGGCATCCTCATCTCGCAGATGATCCCCGGCATCGTCGTCGCGAACGCCCTGTACGCGGCGTACAACGACCTCGGTCTGCTCAACACCGTGCCGGGGCTGATCCTGGCCGACAGCACCGCCGGCGTGCCCTTCGCGATCCTGATCATGCGGGCGTTCATGCAGAACATCCCGCCGTCGATCATCGAGGCCGCGAAGGTCGACGGTGCCGGCAACTTCCGGGCCTTCCGTTCGGTCGTCGTGCCCATCAGTGTCAACGCCCTGATCACCGCCGGACTGTTCACGTTCCTGTTCACCTGGAGCGACTTCCTGTTCGCCCTGACCCTCACCACCACCGAGGACGTCCGGCCGATCACGCTCGGCATCTACAACTACATCGGCACCTTCACCGCCGACTGGTCGACCGTCATGGCCGCCGCGGTGATGGCCTCGATCCCCGCCATCGTGCTGCTGCTCGTGGCGCAGAAGTTCATCGCCGCCGGGGCCACCGGCGGCGCAGTCAAGTGACCGGGTCCCACCACCCCCGAAAGGCACACACCATGACCACCACCCCGCTCCGCATCACCGTCTGGGGCGAGAACGTCCACGAACAGGTCGAGCAGCACGTCGCCGAGCGGTACCCCGACGGCATGCACGGCGCGATCGCGGACGGCATCCGCGAGCACCTGCCCCAGGCCGTCGTCCGGACCGCCACCATGCAGGAGCCCGAGCACGGCCTCACCGACGAGGTCCTCGCGAACACCGACGTCCTCACCTGGTGGGGGCACGCAGCGCACCAGGACGTCGACGACGCCGTGGTCGACCGGGTGCACCGGCACGTGCTCTCCGGCATGGGGCTGCTCGTCCTGCACTCCGGCCACTGGTCGAAGATCTTCGGCAAGCTGATGGGCACCACCTGCACCCTCCGTTGGCGCAGCGAGCACGACCAGGAACTCGTCTGGACCGTCAACCCGCAGCACCCGATCACCCGCGGGGTGCCGAACCCGATCGTCATCCCGGAGCAGGAGATGTACGGCGAGTACTTCGACGTCCCGACGCCCGACGAGCTGGTGTTCATCTCGGGCTTCACGGGCGGCGAGGTGTTCCGGAGCGGCATGACGTACCGCCGCGGCCTCGGGAAGATCTTCTACTTCTCCCCCGGTGACCAGGACTTCCCCGTGTACCACCACCCGGACGTCCGCCGCGTGATCGCGAACGGCGCCGAGTGGGCCCGGCCCGAGCGCGAACGGGAGATCCCGACGCTCCGCCGCTACGACCTGGGCGAGTACTTCGACGGGCAGCACTACCGCGGTCCGTTCGACGACGCCGAGCCCGAGCCCGCCGAACCGACGGCCAGCCAGCCGGCGGCCGAGCGCGACGGGGCGCAGGCGTGAGCCCCCTCCGCGTCCTGCAGGTCGGCGCCGGCGGGATGGGGCGGGCCTGGCTCGCCACCGTCGCCGCCGACCCCGAGGTCGAGCTGGTCGGCATCGTCGACCTCGACCTCGACGCCGCCCGCGCCGGGGCCGAGCTCGCCGGCGACCCGTCGATCCCGGTCGGCACGGACCTGACGGTGTTGGCCGCCGAGACCGGTGCCGAGGCCGTCCTCGACATCACCGTGCCGGTCGCGCACCACCCGGTCACCCTGCAGGCGCTCCGAGCCGGGCTCCCCGTGCTCGGCGAGAAACCGGCCGCACAGACCGTCGCCGAGGCGCTGTCACTCGCCGCCGCCGCCGAGGCCACCGGCAAGCTGTTCATGGTGTCGCAGTCCCGTCGCTACAACGACCAGCTCGTCGCGTTCCGGCAGCACGTCCGCGACCTCGGCGCCGTGGGTGGGCTGAGCACCCGGTTCGCGAAGGCCCCGCACTTCGGTGGTTTCCGCGAGGAGATGGACGACGTCCTGCTGCTCGACATGGCCATCCACGCCTTCGACTCCGCCCGGTACGTGCTCGAACGCGACCCGGTGTCGGTGTACTGCGAATCGTGGAACCCCTCGTGGTCCTGGTACCGGGGCGATGCGGCGGCCGCAGCCGTCTTCACGTTCGAGGACGACGTCCGCTACGTCTACGACGGTTCGTGGTGCGCGCCAGGTGCCGAGACCTCGTGGAACGGCGACTGGCGTGCCTCCGGAGCGGCCGGTACGGCGCTCTGGGACGGCGACCACGACCCGTCGAGCGACCTCGACGGCACACCGGGGTCCCCGGCAGCGGCGCCGTCGGTCGGGCACGAGATCGCCGGTTCGCTGGCGTCCTTCGTCCGGGCGGTCCGCTCGGGGGAGGCGCCGGACGGCGAGGTGCACGGCAACGTGATGAGCCTGACCATGGTCGACGCGGCCATCACCTCGGCCCGCAGCGGCCGCCGCGTCGTCATCGACGAGGTGCTCGAACAGGCGCACCGGGACGCGCTGACCGCCGAGCAGGACGTCGCGATCCGCGACCGCCTGGCCGGGTGGGAGTCGGTCCGCGGCGCCCTGCGCGAGCGGCTCCCCGCTTCGTGAGCAGGAACGGTCGGGTCGCGCACCGCGACCCGACCGTTCCTGCTCACCATGTGCGGTACGACGCACCCCGAGCAGGCCTGGAGGCCCGTGGCGACACCGCCACGGGCCTCCAGGCCTGCGTTCTGCGGCGATCCGGGCCCCGGGCGCGCCCGGTTGGGACGCCGCCGGTTACGGTGTCCGGGTGCACGGACAACGGTCGTCGGACAGTGACACGGCGGCGGAGCCGGTCGTGCTCGTCGCGGCAGACCCGCGCCGGCGGACCGGCCGGACGCCCTGGCGACTCGTCCTGGTCGGCGTCGTGCTCGCCGCGGTCGTCGGCGGCGCCGCGGTCGCGACCGCCGGCACCCTGGTGGCGCAGCGCATCGCGGAGTCGTTCGCCGTCCGTGACGCGACCAGCGACACCGCGGCGCTCGCACGCGTCGTGGTCGAACCCGCACTGCTCGACGCGGTCGCCGACCCGTTGCGGCCGGCCGTCGACCGGGCTGCCGCACGGACGCGCCTGGACGACGCGGTGGCCGGTGAGCTGCGCGCCGGATCGGCCGTCCGGATGAAGCTCTGGGCGGCCGACGGCACGGTGCTCTGGTCGGACGAACGTCGACTGGTCGGCGAGCGCTTCCCGCTGTCCGACGAGGACCTGGAGGCGCTGGAGTCGGACCGCTCCGACGCCGAGGTGTCGGACCTGACCGAGCCGGAGAACCGCTACGAGCGCGGGCACGGGCCGCTGCTCGAGGCGTACCAGGCGGTGCACACGCCGTCCGGCGAGGCGCTGCTGTTCGAGGCGTACCAGCCGTACGACCAGGTGCTCGCGCGCGCCGCGGACCTGCGGCGGTCGTTCGCCGTCCTGGCGTTCGGCACGGTGGCCGTGGTGCTCGCGCTCCTGGTGCCGCTGCTGCTCGGGTTGCTGCTGCGGATCCGTTCCGGGCAGCGCCTGCGGGAGCGGCTGCTCGGTCGCGCACTCGACGCCGAGGCCGCGGAACGCCGACGGATGGCCGCCGAACTGCACGACGGACCGGTGCAGGACGTCGCCGGACTCGCGCTGTCCCTCGGTGCCGATCCCGCCACGCGCGACGCCGCCACGGTGCTCCGGGGTGCGGTGTCGTCGCTGCGGACCTCGATGGCGACGATCCGGCCAGCGGCTCCGACGCCCGAGGGACTCGGCGCCGCCCTCGACGACGTCTGTGCCCGCGCGCGTGCTGCGGGGCTCGCGACCACCGTGCGGGTGCCGGACGTCGTCGAAGCGTCCTCCGCCGCGCTGCTCGCGGTCGTGCGCTTCGTCCGTGAGGCCGTCTGGAACGTCGTCAAGCACGCCGAAGCGACCCGGGTGGACGTCACGGTGACGCAGGCCGGCGGCTCGGTCCGGGTGGTCGTGCACGACGACGGGGCGGGCTTCGACCCCGCCGTGGTCGTCGAGGGCGGCCGCACCGGACACCTCGGCACCACCCTGCTGCGCGAGGTCGCCGAGGACACCGGCGGGTCCCTGCTGCTCCGGACCGCGCCGGGTGCCGGCACCACCTGGGACCTCGAGGTCCCCGTCGACGCGGAGGCCCTGCGTTGAGGGTCCTGCTGGTCGACGACCACGCGCTGGTCCGGAGCGGGCTGCGCGCGGTGCTCGGGACGACGGACGACTGCGAGGTCGTCGGCGAGGCAGCCACCGGCGAAGCAGCGGTGTCGCTCGTGCCGACGCTCCAGCCCGACGTCGTCGTGATGGACCTGTCGATGCCCGGTGCGGGCGGTGTGGAGGCGACCCGGCAGGTGCGGGCGCTCCTGCCGTCGGTCCGGGTCCTCGTCGTCACGACGTTCTCGGACGACCACCGGGTGCGGGCCGCGTTGGCGGCCGGCGCGACGGGCTACCTGCTCAAGGACGCCGCGCCCGACGACGTGGTCGCGGCGGTCCGTGCCGCAGCGCGCGACGAGACGCCGATCGACCCCCGGGTGGCCCGGGCGCTCTTGCCCGGAGCAGCCGCCGGAGCCGCGGTGGACCGGGATCCGGAGCTCCCACCCCGTGAACGGGACGTGCTCGTCCGGATCGCCCGAGGCATGTCGAACCGGCAGATCGGCGCGGAGCTCGGCATCGCGGAGCGGACCGTGAAGGTGCACGTCGGCTCGCTGTTCCGGCGCATCGGCGTCGCGGACCGCACGAGCGCGGCACTGTGGGCGCGCGACCACGGGTGGTGAACGGGCACTGCTGAACCGGCACTGCTGAACGGGCACTGCTGACTGGTACTAGTACCAAGGTCCGATGGTGCGGAGTCGGGCCGGCGGCGACGATGGTCGTACCGGCCAGACAGGCCCACCAGGAGGAACCCATGCACACCCAGCGCTCACGCAGGATCGGCAGCGGCATCGTCGCCGCGATCGCCCTCGGCACCGTCGCCGCCGCTGCCCTCGTCGGGGTCTCCCCCGCGAACGCGTCAGGCAAGACCTCGACCGGTGGCGACTACGCCGTCACCGTGAACGGCGTCACGGCGAACCCCGCTCAGGGCAAGGAACTCAAGGTGCGCGACACCACGGTCTCCGGCACGATCGCGGTACGGGGCAAGCACAACGGCTTCGACATCCGGATCGCCGACCTCGGCGTGTACGACTACACGCTGACCGGCGCTGCCGACACCCAGCGGATGGTGACGAAGCCGACCGTGGTGTTCGCGTCGAAGGTCCCGTCCCTCACTGCCGCGCAGCTCGCCAGCACGAAGCTGTCGTCGCTCGAGGTCAAGGACGACACCCTCGTCGCGATCTTCTCGACGGGTGCCGGGAAGCTCAAGATCCAGGCGAAGGACGGCGCCCAGGGCGGCGTCTTCCAGATGGAGACGGAGTTCGCGGGACCGGTGACCTTCACCCACACCCTCGGGGCGGGACTGTTCTACTTCACGAACCCGTACACCGGCAAGATCAACTTCGGCGACGGCACGGCCGCGGTGTCGTCGGGCAGCGGTGCCCACCAGATGCTCCTCGGCAAGGACAGCCCGCAGGTCGCCACGAAGACCTCGCAGACCACGACCACCACCACGTGGACGGTCCAGCCCGGCGGACGTCTGGGCGGGGTGCTCGGCGAGGACGCCGTCGAACTGTCGCAGGGTGCGACGAACTGCACCAGCGACTGCCAGGCGCAGAACCAGATCCGCGGGTCGCTCCCGGTCCCGCCGGACCCGGTGGACCCGACGCCGCTGACGGTCACGCGGACCGTGTGAGCGCATGACGGACAGGAGGCCCGTGGCGACACCGCCACGGGCCTCCTGTCCGTCCGTGCGCACGATCAGCGCGGGATGACCGAGAACAGGAACTTCTTGCGGACCATGTACCAGGCCAGCAGGATCAGCGCCGTGTGCACCACGAACCCGATCCAGAAGTCGCCCCACGGCACACCGGGGATCGACGCGATCGCCAGGGCGAAGAACACCTGCCAGACGAAGACGTACAGGCTCGCCTGCCCGAGCGGGATCCAGAGCCAGCCGATGGCGGCGGCGATGGGCTTCCAGAACACGGTGAGGATCGCGTAGGACACGATCGCGAAGAACGCGATGTCCACCAGGCGGCCCCACTGCAGGTCCACCCGCTGGTACGCCGTGTTGTACAGCGACTCGTACATCTCCGCCGGGAACGGCACCGGGGTGAACCCGTAGTGGTCGCCCGCCCAGACGTAGACCAGGAACGCCGCGTACCCGCCGACGGCGATGCCGACCAGGACCTTGCCGAGGCGCCCGGTGAGCGCACCGACGATCTGCCGTCGGTAGTAGCCGAGCACGAGCCCGTGGGTGAACACGACCTGCCAGGTGAGCAGGGGGAAGACCGCTTCGAACTGCGAGTTCAGCGGACGGAAGTCGGGGTGGAGCGCCTGGAACACGTACAGCGCCCAGCTGGCGGCGAGGAGCGCCCACCAGAACCCGCGGCGGATCACCCAGATGAACACCGGGATGAACAGGCTCAGCACCACGAACAGGCCCATGATGTTGAACGGCCACGGCCCCATCTCGAGCAGCAGGAACTGGCGGATCGCGTACCAGGGCGGCGGGTAGGCGAGCAGCTGCATCGCGTTCGGGTACAGGTCGTAGACCCGGCCCTCGGCCTCGACGCCGCCGGTACCCGTCCCGCGGTCGGTGAACGTGGTGATGGCGTCGGTGTTCAGGAACGGGACGAAGCTCAGCGCGAAGACCACCAGGATCACCACGAGCGTGACGACGTACTGCTTGCGCGCGCGCTTCCACGCCCCGATGGCCGCCGCCCACTCGCCGAACTTCTTCACGGCGAACGGGTACGTCATGCCGAGGACCATGCCGGACAGGAACACGAACATCTCGGCGCCGGTGATCGCCCCGACGGCGTGCAGTGTGAGGTACGAGTACGGCCCGCCGATCTCGATGTGGGTGATCACCACGGCGAGGATGATGAACCCGCGGAACAGGTCGAGCCGCAGGTCACGGCCGGGCTTGCCGTCGTCGGGGTAGCGCCAGCTCGGCAGGAGCCGCCCGAACACCCCGCTCAGCAGGAACACGATCGCCAGCCCGGCGGCCAGCCAGACGATCCACGCCATCTGGTCGCCGCCGGTCTCGTACTCCTGCGAGATCGCGGCGTTGCCCTGCTGCACGGTCACGCGGTCGGTGACCGGGCCGAAGGCGAAGTCGCCGGACCGCTCGAGGTCGGCGCGGAAGGACTCCGCGACGGCCGGGTCCGCGGTGAGTCGCCAGTCGGCCACGCGGTTGCCGGCCTCGGGCTCGCGTCGCTCCGCCTCGAGCACGGTCATGCCCCGGATCAGCGGACGCTCCTGCACGGCGGCGAGCACCTGCCGCCACCAGCTCCGCTTGACCTGGAGCTCGGCGTCGCCCTGCAGCTCACGGTTGTACAGGGCACCGGTGTCGAGCAGCATCGGACGGTCGTCGGCCACCGCGAACCGGTCGTAGAACGTGTCCGACTGCGGCTGGTCGTAGCCCCAGTCCTCGTCGAACCGCGACTCGACCTCACCGCTGCGGGTGAGCGGCACGGCGCGACCGGCGGCCTCGGTCGGGTCGCCCTTGCCGTACGAGAACATCGAGAGCCCGACCCAGTCGACGGCCTCGGCCCCCGGCCAGTACGGCCCGTACGGGTCGTCGGCGCCGGTGAGCTGTCCGTCGCCGTTCGTGTCCGCCTTCGCGATGTCGACCGGGGACAGGTTCCGCAGCCGCCCGGCGGACTCGCCGAACGGGTAGCCGGCGCCGTACCCCGGCGACCAGACCATGAGCGCGTCCGACGTGCCCGCGTGCACGGTCGTGGAGAGCGCCCGGAACACCCGGACGAACTCCGTGGGCTGCTGGCCCCAGCGGACCCACGTGCCGTTCATCTGCGGTGCGAACCGCACGAGCACCTGGGTGTCGTACTGGTCGTGCAGGTCCTCGAACACGGTGTTGACGGCACGGGTGTCCGCGGTGTCGAGCGACCCGAGTGCACGATCGGGTTCGAGGCTCACCACGAGCACCGCACCCTGGGTCGCCGCCGCACGCGCCGAGCGGAGGAGCTCCTGCTTCGCCGTGCGGTCGAGCGGGTAGTCGA
The DNA here is from genome assembly GCF_031844325.1 of Curtobacterium sp. BRB10. Lineage (NCBI taxonomy): Bacteria > Bacillati > Actinomycetota > Actinomycetes > Micrococcales > Microbacteriaceae > Curtobacterium > Curtobacterium sp. BRB10. Next base: position 20,413 of record NZ_JAUZVA010000009.1, on the reverse strand, counting down.
CGGACACCCCGTACATCGACGGCGTCGCGCCGAGCCGCCCCGCGTACCCCTCGGGCGAGTCGCTCGCCCAGTCGAGGTCGGGGCCGAACCACGTCGACCCCTCGGCCGGCTGCACGGCGGCCGCCGGGTGCACGGACGCAGCCGACGCCGGCAGCGCACCACCGAGCAGGAGTGTGGCGAACGTGACGAGGAGGGCGACCGCGCGGGCCACGGGCTTCTTCACCGCTCGCACGCAAGGGTCCAGACGTTGTGGCCGGGCTCGTGCCGGTGCTCCAACCGGTCGAGCGCAGCGATGGCGAGCGCGAGGCCCCGGCCGCTCTCCTGCTCGACGTCGGCCATGGTGACGGCGCTCAGGTCGATGTCGACGGGGAGTCCGTTGTCGGTGAGGACCGCCGTCAGTTCGCGGTCGGTCGCCTCGAGCCGCACCGTGTAGCGGCGACCGGTCTGCCGGTCGGTGCGCACGGTGTGCTCGACGATGTTCGCGGCGACCTCGGCGAGCGCGGTCTCGAGCGCGAAACGGATCCGCACGTCGTCGATGCCCAGGCCGTCCCACCACGCGGCGAAGCGGTCCTGGACGACGTCGAGCGACTCGGGCACGGCCGCGACCTCGAACGTGGTGACGGTGCTCACAGTGGCCCTCCGGCGGTGCTCGACTCGTGTTCGGACTGGGCTGGCGTGGCCGGTCCGCGGTACCGGACGGCCCGGATCACGATGCTGAAGATGAACAGGTCGAAGACGACCCACGCGGTGTTCACGAGCGGCGCGATCCCCTCGGCCTGGCCGGTCAGGTAACGGATGCCGATCATGACCAGGGCAGCGACCAGGGCGCCCATCGCGTAGAGCTGGGGCTTGACCAGGTCCCACCGCGGCTTCTGCTCGGTCTCGTCCCGCACCTTCGGGGTGACACGGAACCCGAGCGGCTTGCCGCGGAAGACGTTCTCGAAGGCGCTGGTCACCGACTCGATCCACACGGGGAACAGCGCGAGCGAGTACTGCTGACCGCGCCAGGTCGGTCTGCCGGCGGCCACCACCCAGAACAGCAGCTGGTTCAGGACCAGGAACGGGATGAGCCGGGCGAAGAAGTCGACGCTGTAGGCCTGCACGGGGACGACCCCGAACGACAGGCAGAGCACCGGGGCGGCGATGTAGACGATCGCGGCGAACCCCGACAGGTAGCTCCACATCGTCGAGAAGTACATGAGCCGCTGCCCCCACGACAGCCCCTTCTGCACCAGAGGGTTCTCGCGGAAGAACACCTGCATGGTGCCCTGCGCCCAACGGAGCCGCTGCACGAGCATCGTCGGCAGGTCCTCGGGGGCCAGGCCCTTCGCGAGGATCTCGTCGTGGTACGCCGACTTCCAGCCGAGGCCGTGCAGGCGCATCGCCGTGGCCATGTCCTCGGTCACCGAGATCGTCGCCAGCGGCATGATCGGCTGCGCCTCGTCGTCGCGGTTGACGTCGAGGGCACGGGCGAGCACGGCGATCGACTCGATGGCGGCGACCGGCGAGGCCTCACGCCGGCCGAGCACGTCGAGCGCGGCGTCGTCGAGACCGGCGAAGGTGTTCGCGTCGGTGGACATCGCCGCGAGCTCCTGCAGGTCGTTCCGCACCGACTCGAGGTCGGCGGCGGCGAACCGGAACGCGATGGCGTCGATCCCGCGCTGGAACGCGTACGTCACGTCCCCGAGGGGTTCACCGGCGCGCACCTGCTCGCGAGCCTGGTCGACGACGAGCTCGGCGTCGTCCAGCGCGGCGAGCACGCGCGGGTCGGTCTCGGTCTCCCTGGAACGGGCGAGGAGCTTGCGGGACGTCGCGAGGGTGCGCTGCACGGACGCCTCGACCTCGGCCACGTAGCGCGAGATGCCGAGCTGCATGAGCGCTTCGCGACGCAGGATCGCGTTCGACCCGCAGAAGAACGCGGCGTTCCAGCCGTCCTTCGACTGCTGGATCGGGCCGTAGAACAGCGGTGCCTGGCTGCCGAGGGGATCCGACTCCGGCACGTTCTCGAACCACTGCGGGGTCTGCACGAGCGCCATCCTCGGGTCCTTGAAGTAACCGAGCGTGCGGTCGAGGATCGCCGGGTCCGGCACCTGGTCGGCGTCGAGGATCAGCAGGAACTCGCCCTGGGTCGCGAGCAGGGCGTTGTTGAGGTTGCCGGCCTTGGCGTGCCGGGGCCGGTCGACCCAGTCGGCGCCGCGCGTGATGACGCCGATGCCGAGCGCCTCGGCCGCTGCACGCATCTCGGGGCGGTTGCCGTCGTCGAGGATCCAGGTGGTGTGCGGGTGGGTGATCGCCTTGGCCGCCTTGGCGGTGCGCTCGACCAGATCGATCGGCTCGTTGTAGGTGGTGATGAAGACGTCCACGGTGACGTCGGTGGACGGTTTCGCCGGTGGTTCGCCGCGCTCCCGGAGCCGCCAGGCCCCGAGGGCGAAGAGCAGGGAGTCGATGACGCTGTAGGTCTCGGCGAGGATCAGCGGCACCGCGATCCACCACGAGTGCCAGTTCACCGAGGCCGCCCAGCGCCACACGATGTAGTTGACACCGGCGAGGGACGCCAGGAGCGCCACCGTGCGCACGGTCACCAGGCGTCGGCGGGCGGTGCCGGTGGTGAGCCGGCGGCGGTCCTGTCGGCTGACGTCGAGCGCGGTCACCGGGTCGCCCCGTTCGTGGTGCCGCCGCACGTGCTGCGTCGCAAGCATGCCTCCTGATCCGCGCGGGCCCCGGCCGCTGCGCACGCCCGGGTGTGGTTGCGTCCGGCAGCTGGCCCAGGGGCCACCGTGCCGGTCGTCCGCTCCGGTCCTCGGGCACGACCTCGGCGTGACGACCTGTCTACCGCACCGGCGGCGACTCTGTCAGGCTGCGCACCCGATCTGGGGACAGCATCGGCGTCAGAACGCGGCGGCGAACCCCAGGTCATCCGCCAGGCGCACGATGACCTGGTCGAAGTAGGCGGCCGGGTCGGACACGGAACCGACGAAGTGGCCGAAGAGCTCGAACGAGATGGTCCCGAACACCGTCGTCCAGGCCATCAGGGTGCGGACCAGGACCTCGTCGGGCAGGGCGATGCCGAACGAGCGCAGGGTGACGACCGCGTCCGCGACGGCGGGACCGGCCACCCCGGGAGCCGCCGTGGGAGCGGTGGGCGACCCGGGCCTCCCGGCCGCCTCCGGCGTCGACGTGACGGACGAGCCCGACGCACCAGGCGAACCGGAGCCGACGGCGTCCGCGACCACGCGCACCAGCGCCAACGTCGTCCGTGTCGCGGGCACGACGGTCTCGCGCGGTGCCGCGTAGCCGGGCACGGGTGAGCCGAACAGCAGCGCGAAGTCCCCCGGGTGCGCGATCGACCAGTCCCGGACCGCCCGGCACATCGCCACCCAGCGCGCACCGGGAGCCGGTCCGGCCGCGGCACCGGCGGCCTCGACCGCGGCGCCGAGCTCGTCGTAGTCGGTGATGAGCAGGGCCGTCAGCAGGTCGTCGCGGCTCGGGAAGTACCGGTACACGGCCGACGAGACCATCCCGACGTCACGGGCGACGGCCCGCAGGCTGAGGGCCGCCGGACCCTCGTCGGTCAGGCGGGTGCGTGCCGCGGCCAGGATGTCTGCGGTGACCGTCTGCCGTGCGAGTACTCGGGCGGTTGCTGCCATCCGACGATCCTGGCACGGGAGAACAGCGCACACAAAGGAGAGCACTGCTCTTGCTTTCTCGAAGCCAAAGCGTCATGCTCGACCCCGAGAGCAGTGCTCTCGAATCGACCAGGAAGCGATCGACCAAGACGCGATCGACCAGGAAGCAGGAGACCATGACCCACCACCTCGTCGTCGGCGCCGGCCCCGTCGGCCGGCACGTCGCGGAGCTGTTGACCGTCCGGGGTGACCGCGCCACGGTCGTCTCCCGCTCCGGTCGCAGCACGGGCATCGCCGGTGTCGAGCACCTCGCGCTCGACGCGTCCGATTCCGACGCGCTCTCCCGCGCCACCGAGGGAGCAGCCGTCCTCCACAACTGCGCGAACCCCGGCGACTACACGCAGTGGGAGCACACCTGGCCCCCGCTCGCCGCAGCACTGCTCACCGCGGCCGAACGCACCGGGGCGACCTACGCCATCACCGGGAACCTGTACCCGTACGGCCCGGTCGACGGGCCGATGCACGAGGGACTGCCGGACGCCGCCACCGACCACAAGGGAGTGCTCCGCGCCACCATGTGGGCCGACGCCCTCGCCGCGCACGACGCCGGCCGTGTCCGCGCCGTCGAGGTCCGCGCCTCGGACTACCTCGGCCCCGGGATCGGCGCGAACGGGCACGTCACGCGCGTGCTGCCGGCGGCGCTGCGGGGTCGGGCGGTGTCGATGGTCGGTCGCACGGACCTGCCGCACACCTTCACCGACGTGCTCGACGTCGCCCGGACCCTCGTCGCCGCCGCCGAGGACCAGGGCGCCCACGGCCGCACGTGGACGGTGCCGAGCAACGCACCGCGGACGCAGCGCCAGGCCCTCACCGACGTCCTCGCGGCGGCGGGGAAGCCCGCGGTGCCGGTGCACCGGATGCCCGCGGCCCTGTTCCGCGTCGGCGGGCTCGTGTCGCCGATGATGCGCGAGCTGGCCGACCTGACCTACCAGTGGACCGCGCCGTACGTGGTCGACGACCGCGAGAGCCGGGCGCACTTCGGGATCGAACCGACCCCGTGGGACGAGGTGTGCCGCCGGACGGCCGACGGCGCAGCCTGAACCGCCGCCACCGCCACCACCGCGACACCTCCGCGACACCGCCTGGACAGCCGCCGCACACGGAAGGGGGTGGGACGCGCCGTTGCGTCCCACCCCCTCCCGCCTCGCACCGCCGGTCAGATCACCAGCAGCCTCGAGTACTGCGCCGCGTCGAGCTGCCGGGCAGCTCCACCCGCGGCGGGGACCTTCCACAGCCCGACCGAGGGGCCGCTGTCGATGGAGACGAACACGTCCCCGTCGGCGGAGGCAGCACCCAGGTGCTCGCCACGCGACCCGGCGGTCAGCCCGGTCACCGGCACGGTGGACGTGCCGCCGCTGCCCACCACGAGCTTGTCCGGGATGCCGCGGTCGATCGTGCACCCGCCCGGCCGGTACTCCGACGGGGCGGGGCAGAACTGCGCCGACTGCAGGAGCGAGAAGCCGTCGGCGTTCGCGGCGGCGTACTCGAACGCGTACCGCGGTTCGATCTGCGTCAGTCGGGTCGCGCCGGGCTTGAGCTGGTACCAGACCCACGACCCGGCGCCACCGGTCGATCGGATGTCGACGTAGACGTTGCCGTGCGAGTCGGCGAGCACGCCGGCGGGGTAGCCGACGACCGTGCCGATCGGCCCGGTGAACGTGCGGGGCGCGATGCCGGTGCCCTTGACGTACGGCTGGCTGACCGTTCCGCCGAGTACGACGACCTTGCCGTCCGGGGTGACCGTCCAGAAACGCTGATCGCTCCCGACGGCCTTGCCACCCAGGTCCAGCACGATCTTCGGGGTCGAGGTGCCGACGGACAGCTTCTGCACCGCACCGCTCACCGAGTCCACCCAGTACAGGTTGCCCTCGGCGTCGGAGCGCAGGTCCGGGGTCAGGTGCAGCCCGGACGCGATGATCGAGATCCCGCCACCGTCTGCCGGGTGCAGCAGGATCTCGGTGCCGTCCGCCGACGGGGTGAAGACGTCACCGTCGGCGTTCGCGGCGAAGCCCTCGCCGTCCGTCGCGACCACGGTCTTCGCACCGCCGCCGGAATCCGCGAACCGCACGACGTCACCGTTGCCGTCGAGCGCGAACAGCGACTGCGTCGTCTCCGGCTCGGGCACCGACGGTGACGTCCAGCGCAGCGTGATCGTGCGGCCGGTCCCCCGGTGGCCGAGGGCACGCACCGAGAAGCGGTACGTGGTGGCGGGCGAGAGCTCGTCGAACCGGTCGGAGCGGGCGCGCGGGTGGAGTCGGTCGACCTGGCGGTCGTGCCGGTTCGCGACGGCGGCGACGGCGACCTTCCATCCCGTCACCTTCGCGCCGTGCTTCGGACCGCGCCACGTCAGCGTGGCACTGTCCGCGTCGCCGGTGACGCGGACGGCGGTCGGTGCTCCCGGCACCGACGGAGAGGTGTGCGCCGTCGCCGGCACCGCGCCTCCGAAGACGAGCGCCGCGGCGGCGACCGCGGTGATGAGTGCTCGGTACACGATGGTTCCCCTGCCTTCTCCGCGGCTCCCTGCGTCACGGCTCCGGTCATCACAGCACCGTGCGGACTCCGGGGGAACGCCTGCGGGAGGGATCTGCGGTTCCCCGCACCGCAAGATGCCGCAGGCCCGGGACCCGCACTGACGACGGACGGGAGGCCCGGTGCCAGCTGGCACCGGGCCTCCCGTCAGAAGAGGTCGCGTCGCAGACGCGCGCGTCTCAGTAGCGCGGCCTGCGCTCCGGACGGTCGTCGCGGTCACCGCGCGGGGCGCGGTCGTCCGAGCGGCGACCGCCACCACGGCGATCCGCACGGATCTCGATGAGCTTGCCGCTGATCCGGGTGTCGGTGAGGCGCTCGAGCACACCGGGGTCCATGTCGGCCGGCAGCTCGACGATCGAGAAGTCCGGACGGATCTGGATCGCACCGAAGTCGTCGCGGCGCAGGCCACCTTCGTTGGCCAGGGCACCGACGATCTGGCGCGGCTCGACGCGGTGACGACGGCCGACCTCGATGCGGTACGGGGACATCGGCTGCGAACGGCGCGGGCCGCGGTCGCCGCGGTCACCACGGTCGCGGTCGCCACCACGGTCGCCGCGGTCGCTGCGGCCGCCACGGTCGTCGCGGGCACCACGCTCGTCGCGCTCGCTGCGACGGGCGTCGCGCTCCATCTGGGTGCGGAGGGCGTCGTCGGCTGCGGTGAGGAGCAGCGGCGAGTCGCCCTGCGCCACGACGGCCAGGGCAGCGGCGACGTCGTCCGAGGGGACGTCGTGGTGCTCGACGTAGTGCGCGATGACGTCGCGGAAGGCGGCGATCCGGCCCTGGTCCTCGAGCGCCGCGGTGATGGCGTCGTCGAAGCGCGTCAGGCGGGTCTCGTTGACGTCGTCGATGGTCGGCAACTGCATCTGCGTGAGCGGCTGCTTGGTGTGACGCTCGATCGCGGACAGCAGGCGACGCTCGCGCGGGGTGACGAAGCTGATCGAGTCGCCCGAGCGGCCGGCGCGACCGGTCCGGCCGATGCGGTGCACGTAGGACTCGATGTCGACCGGGATGTCGAAGTTCACGACGTGCGTGATGCGGTCGACGTCGAGGCCACGGGCGGCGACGTCCGTCGCGACCAGGATGTCGAGCTTGCCCGACTTCAGCTGGTTGACCGTGCGCTCGCGCTGGGCCTGGGCCACGTCACCGCTGATCGCGGCGGCTGCGTACCCGCGGGCACGGAGCTTCTCGGCCAGGGTCTCGGTCTCGCTCTTGGTGCGGACGAAGATGATCATGCCCTCGAAGTCCTCGACCTCGAGGATGCGGGTGAGCGCGTCGACCTTCTGCGGGTACGAGACCATCAGGTAGCGCTGCGTGATGTTCGCGGCGGTCTTCGTCTTGGTCTTGACGGTGATCTCGGCCGGGTCGGTCAGGTACTGCTGCGAGATGCGGCGGATCTGCGCGGGCATGGTCGCCGAGAAGAGCGCGACCTGCTTGTCGTCGGGGGTGTCGGCGAGGATCGTCTCGACGTCCTCGGCGAAGCCCATCTTGAGCATCTCGTCGGCCTCGTCGAGCACCAGGTACTTCAGCTCGGACAGGTCGAGCGTGCCCTTCGCCAGGTGGTCCATGATGCGGCCGGGGGTACCGACGACGACGTCGACGCCGCGGCGCAGGGCGGACAGCTGCACGCCGTAGGCCTGGCCGCCGTAGACCGGCAGGACGTGCACGTTCTTCATGTGGGACGCGAACTGCTCGAACGCCTCGCACACCTGCAGGGCGAGCTCACGCGTCGGGGACAGCACGAGCGCCTGGGGCTTCTTGCTGCCGGACTCCATGCGGGACAGGATCGGCAGCGCGAAGGCCGCGGTCTTGCCGGTACCGGTCTGCGCCAGGCCGACGACGTCGCGCCCGGCGAGGAGCGTGGGGATGGTGGCTTCCTGGATGGCGGAAGGGGTCTCGTAGCCGATGTCCTTGACGGCCTTGAGCACAGCGTCGCTCAGGCCGAGACCGGCGAACGTCACCACGGGCCCGTCGTCGAGGGTCTCAGTGGTTGGGGTGGTGTCCGTGCTCATACCACCAACGGTATCTCGGATGCGCGCTCCGCAGGGACGGGAGGCCCGTGGCGATGCCGCCACGGGCCTCCCGTCCCTGCCCTCGGTCACCTCAGGAGCGCGTGGTGCCGATCCCCAGGACCGCGTCCGCCCGGTCGTTCAGTCGCGTCAGCATCTCGGCGAGCGAGCGCAGCTCGTCGGAGGCGAACTCCTCTGTCAGGTCGTCGAACACCTCGGCCCCGGCGGCGTCCAGCTCGTCGAGCAGCCGTCGCCCGGAGGGGGCGAGCGTGACGAGCGTGGCGCGGCCGTCCGCGGGGTCGGGCGACCCGATCAGGTGCTCGGCCTCGATCAGCGAGGCGACCCGGCGGCTGATCACCGGGCGTGACAGCCCCGTCGCGTCGGCGATCGCGGTCGCCCGGACCGGCCCGTGCCCGGCGACGGCTCGCAGGATCACGCGGGCCGTCGGGTCGAGGCCACCGCGGGACTCGATGAGCGAAGAGCGCAGGGTCTGCCGGACCCACAGCCGGTCGAGCTGGGATCGCAGGAGTCGCTCGGCGGCACGCCGGTCGTCGGTCACGCGCTCAGCGTAGCGGGCACATTTAGTTGCTTGCCGGAAGCAACAGATGTATCGTTGCGCGGTCTGCAAAGTTTCACAGCCAGAAAAAGGAGTTCGATGACCGCCACCGCACCCGTCCCGGTGCAGCACGGTCGGCACACCGCCGAGGCCCCCGCGGCCTCCGCGGGCGCCGGCCAGCAGCCGCTGATGACCCACCGTCAGATCCTCCTGGTGATCTACGGCCTGATGGCGGGCATGTTCCTGTCCTCGCTCGGCCAGACGGTGTTCGGCACGGCGATCCGCACGATCGGCGACGACCTGCACGGGCTCGACCAGCAGGCCTGGGTGACGACCGCCTACCTCATCACCTCGACGATCGCGACGCCGATCTACGGCAAGCTCTCCGACATCTTCGGCCGGCGCCCGCTCTACATCTTCGGCATCGTCGTCTTCATCCTCGGCGCCGTCCTGTCGTCGATGTCGACCTCGATGCTCATGCTCGCCGCCTTCCGCGCGGTACAGGGCATCGGCGCCGGCGCGCTGATGTCGCTGCCGCTCGCGATCATGGGCGACATCCTCGCCCCGCGGGAGCGCGCCAAGTACCAGGGGTACTTCCTCGCCGTCTTCGGCATCTCGTCCGTCATCGGCCCGCTCATCGGCGGTCTGCTCGCCGGTTCCTCCGAGATCCTGTGGATCACGGGCTGGCGCTGGGTGCTCCTGATCAACGTGCCGATCGGTGTCGCGGCGCTCCTCATGGTCATCGTGTTCCTGCACCTGCCGAAGGTGCACGGCGCCGGCGACGCGAAGCCGAAGGTCGACTGGTGGGGCGCGACCGCCGTCATCGTCACCCTCGTGCCGCTCCTGCTCGTCGCGGAACAGGGCCGCATCTGGGGCTGGGGCTCCCCCGCCGCCATCGCCTGCTACGTCGTCGGTGTCGTCGGCCTGATCGGTCTGCTGCTCATCGAGTCGAAGATGGGCGACGCGGCGATCATCCCGCTCAAGCTGTTCCGCTCGGGCACGTTCTCGATGGCGACCGTCATCGGGTTCCTGGTCGGCTTCGCGATGTTCGGCGCGATGCTCACCATCCCGCTCTACCTGCAGATCGTCGTCGGACTGACCCCGACCGAGTCCGGCTTCGCCACCCTGCCGCTCGTCGGTGGTCTCATGATCGCCTCGATCACCTCGGGCCAGATCGTCGCACGCGTCGGCCGGTACCGGATCTTCCCGGTCATCGGCACCGCGCTCGTCTCCGCCGGCTACGTCGTCCTGACCTTCATGACGATCGACAAGCCGCTCTGGTTCCTGATGATCGGCATGTTCCTCATCGGGCTCGGCCTCGGATCGGTCATGCAGTCGCTGACCCTGGCGTCGCAGGGTTCCGTCGAGGCCCGTGACATGGGCGTCGCCACGTCGTCCGCCACGTTCTTCCGTCAGATCGGTGGCACGCTCGGCACCGCCGTGCTGCTGTCCATCCTGTTCTCGGTGATGCCGGCGAACATCCTGACGGCCACGGCGAACCAGAAGGACCTCGGTCCGGCACTCGACGCCGCGCTCAACCCGACCGTCGCCAGCGCGAAGGCGAACCAGGGTGCCATGGACAAGATCTGGACGCCCGTCGTCACCCCGCTGACGAAGACCGTGCAGTCGCAGCTCGACGCGGCCTCGGCGAAGGCGGAGCAGGCCGCCGACGCCGCGGTCACCGAGCAGGTCACCGCGGCCGTGCAGCAGCAGGTCACCGCAGGTGCCGTGCCCGCCGCAGCAGCGCAGAGCGTCATCGACCAGCAGGTCGCGGCGGCCACGCCGGCCGCCGAGCAGTCCGCGCTCGAGCAGGTCGCCGACCAGGCGCACGCCAGCGTGCAGGGCGGCACCGTGTCCGTCGACTGGTCGAACGCCGACCAGCGCTCCTACTGGGTCGACGAGCTCACCCCGGAGCTGGCGAAGAAGATCGACGACGGCACCAGCACGAGCGACAGCGCCACCAGCACGAACGACACCTCGTTCCTGACCGGTGCCGACAGCCGCCTGACCCGGCCGTTCATGGCGGGCTTCAACGCCTCGTCCGTGACGATCTACTGGGTCGGTCTCGGCGTCATCCTGCTCGCGTTCGTACTGACCTGGTTCTTCCGGGTGCCGCCGCTGCGCCAGCGTTCCGCGCTCCAGGAGCAGGCCGACATGTCCGCCGAGGCGCAGCTCGAGGCCGAGGCGGGTGCCGCAGCAGCCGAGGCCGGCTCGTTCACCGGACCGATGACCGGGTCCGTACCGACCGGATCGGGTTCGACCGGACAGGGTTCGACCGGATCCACGCCGACGCACCGTCGGTGACCGACCGGGGCGTCCGTCCGTGCCCCCTTTCCGGGCGGGCGCCCCTCCCACACACAGACACACCAACCACCAGGAGTCCACGTGATCACCACACCGGCAGCGGCTGCGGCAACGGAGCCGTGCACGCTGCGTGAACGGAAGAAGCAGCAGACCCGACAGGCACTGCACGACGCAGCGCTCACCCTGGTGTCGGCGCACGGGCTCGACGGCGTCACGGTCGAGCAGATCTGCGCCGACGCCGACGTCTCCCCCCGCACCTTCTTCAACTACTTCTCGTCGAAGGCGCACGCGGCGCTCGGGCTCGACTCCGTCGAGGTCCCGGAGCGTGCCGCGGCCCGGTTCGTCGAGGCCGACGGCGCCCTCGTCGACGACCTGTGCACCCTGGTCGCGGCGACCGTCCCGCTCTCGCAGGACCGCCGTCGCATGAAGGAGCTGCTCGTGCTCCGGCCGGAGATGTCCGCGATGGTGATGCGGTGGATGGCCGAGTCGCGCCAGTCCCTGCTCAGCGTCGTCGGCACCCGCACCGACGCGCAGACCGCCCGCACCGCCGTGACCCTGGTGATGTCCGCGCTCAGCGAGGCGGCGCACCGCGAGACCGTGCGGAGCAACGACGAGCTCGCGGATCGGCTCCGTTCCGTCGTGCGCGAGATGGCGGCGCTCGTCTCCTGAGCCGCCGGCCGCTGGCTCGCCGTGTCGGATCGGGCGTACCGGGCAGGAACTTCCGGCCCGGTACGCCCGGTTCCGCATTCCAGCGCACGCGCTCTGGGAAGGAACCGCGCGTCGTCGACGTGGCCGAAGGCGGACGGGAGGCCCGTGGCGGCGCCGCCACGGGCCTCCCGTCCGTCAGGTGGTCAGCGTCAGACGACGGACCAGCCACCGTCGCTCGGCAGCACCGCGCCGTTGACGTTCGCCGAGTCGTCGCTCAGCAGCCAGGTGATGGCGGCGGCGAGCTGCTCGGGCTGGGCGACCGGCGGGATGGTGGTCTGCATGATCGGACCGACCCGGCGAGCCGCGTACTCGCTGCGCATCGGCGCCTCGATGTTCGTGGCGACCGCACCCGGTGCCACGGCGTTCGCCCGGATGCCCTGCGGCCCGTGGAAGAACGCGACGCTCTTGGTGTACCCGGCGATGGCGTGCTTGGACGAGGTGTAGGCAGCGCCGGCGGCCGAGGCCTTCAAGGCGGCCTCGGACGCGACGTTCACGACCGACCCCTTGCCGGCGGCGATCATCAGGGGCAGCACGGCGCGGGTCAGGCGCATCGGGCCCGTGACGTTGACGCTGAAGACACGCTCCCAGGTGGCGTCGTCGACCTCGTCCGGCGGCAGGAACGCGTCCATGATGCCGGCGACGTTGGCGAGTCCGTCCACCCGGTCACCGGCGGCCGCGATGAGTGCGTCGATGGTCTCGCTCGCGGCGACGTCACCGACGACGGTCTCCACGGCGAAGCCCTCCAGTTCCGTGCGGAGTGCGTCGAGCCGCTCGGTCACGACGTCGGTCGCGATGACGCGGCCGCCCTCGTTCGCGATGCGCGTCGCCGTGGCGCGTCCGATGCCGGAACCCGCTCCGGTGACGATGATGGTCCTGCCGGTGAACCGTCCGGCGGTGGTGGTGTCGGTCATGTCGTCTCCTCGATGCGAGGCGCTCGCTGCGCCACACCGGTTATAGCACTCAGTGCCGAAAGGTCTCCATGAGCTCGACGAACGACCGTCCGACGGGGCGCCCGCGCACCATCGACCCCGACGCCGTGTCCCTCGTCGCGCTCCGGCTGTTCGAGGACCAGGGCTTCGACGCCGTGTCGATGGACGACGTCGCCGCGGCGGCCGGGGTCAGTCGCCGGTCGCTCTTCCGGCTGTTCCCGAACAAGGCGACGCTGGTGTGGGGAGGTCTCGACGAGTTCGCGGCACGGTTCCGCGAAGCCCTCCGGGCACGGCCGGCCGACGAGCCCTCGGCGGTCGCGCTCCGGGCGGCCTACCGGATCGGTGCGACGTTCCCGGACGACGCGGTCGAGGTCACCCGGCACCGGCTCCGGGTCATCCGCGCGAACCCGTCGCTCGAGCACGTCGGCGCAGCCACGGTCACGGCCCTGACCGACGAGATCCTGCGGTACGTGGCCGAGCGGGACGGGGGCACCGCCGACGACCTCGCCGCCGCCGTGCGCGCCCACACGCTGGCCGCCGCCGCGAGCGCAGCACTCACCTGGTGGGCCCTGCACGGCGACGGACGACCGGAGGACGTCGTGGAGCGCGCACTGGCGCTGCTCGACTGACGAACCCCGGGCTTCCCCCACTCCGCACGCCGGAGTACCTTGCCGGGCATGCACACGACCGGACCCGCGCCGTACTTCCAGTTCGCCGGCACCGCCAGGCGTGCCCTCGAGCACTGGCAGCGGGTGTTCGGTGGCGAGGTGCGGATCGCGACCAACGCGGACTTCTCCCGCACGGACGGTCCGGCCGACGCCGTCGCGCACGGCCAGCTGACCGGCGAGCTGCAGCTGTTCGCCGCGGACGCGAGCGAGGGCGACACCCCGTTCTCGGCGACGGGGCTGCTCTTCTCACTGCTCGGCGCTGCGGAACCGGACGTCCTGCGTCGGTGGTTCGACCAGCTCGCCGAGGGCGGTACGGTCGTCGACCCGCTGCAGCAGCGGCCGTGGGGCGACTGGGACGGCACCGTCCGTGACGCGTTCGGGGTCACCTGGCTGATCGGGTTCGAGGGCTCGGCACGCTGACCCAGGCGCGCTGCGTCCCGCGCGCTGCAGCGCCTACTGCTGGTCGGACGGCAGCAGCGGCGCCCAGAAGGCGTCGGGACCGTCGGCCTGCACCGCGTCGCGCTCGAACCGGAACCCGTAGTCACGCACGAAGTCGAGGGCTGCGGCCTGCTCGTCCTCGGCGTCGTCCTGGGCCGCGTCGAACAGGTACACCCCGTGCCCCATCGCGACACCGGCGTCGCTGATGACGGAGAGGTCCCAGCGCCCCTGCTCGGAACGCTCGATCCGGACGACGGCGGCCTGGGATGCGGTGAAGTCAGCCATGCCGCGAGCCTACGGACGTCCGGTGGCTGGCGTTCAGGATGCCCCGCGGCCACTACGCTGTGCACGGTCACAGGTCAGACGAGTGGAGAACGAATTGTCAGTCGGATTGCTCGCCGTGGTGGACGACATCCTCTCCGCAGCCCTCAAGGCCAGCGCGAAGACCGCCGGGGTCGTCATCGACGACGCCGCCGTCACGCCCCAGTACGTGCAGGGCCTCGAGCCCGCCCGCGAGCTGCCGGTCGTCGGGCGCATCGCGCTCGGCAGCCTGTTCAACAAGTTCGTCATCATCATCCCGCTGGCCCTGCTGCTGACGGCCTTCGCGCCCGGCGTGCTGCCGTGGCTCCTGCTGCTCGGCGGCACGTACCTGTGCTTCGAAGGCGCCGAGAAGGTCACCGAGTGGTTCGGCGTGCACCACGAGGGCGGGTCCGACGAGGCCGTCACCGAACCGAAGCTCGTCTTCGGCGCCATCCGCACCGACCTCATCCTGAGCACCGAGATCATGCTCATCGCACTGGCCGGCCTCGACCCCGACCTGGGGCTCTGGCCGACGCTCGGCGCCCTGATCGTGATCGGCCTGGTCATGACCGCGGTTGTCTACGGCGCCGTGGCACTGCTCGTGAAGGTCGACGACATCGGCCTGCAGATGATGAAGAACTCCGTCCGCCGCACCCGTCGGAGCGGTGCCCGCATCGTCCGTGCGATGCCGATGGTCTTCCGGGTCATCAGCGTCATCGGCACGGTCGCGATGCTCTGGGTCGGTGGACACCTGGTCATCGCGAACCTCGCCGAGACCGTCTGGCACGGGCCGTACGACCTGCTGCACGTGATCGAGCACGCGCTCGAGGCCGCAGGCCCCGTCGTCGTGTGGATCGCCGACACCGCCGTGTCGGCCGTGGCCGGCCTCGCGCTGGGCATGGTCGTCGTCGGCATCGTGCTCGGCGTCGGCCGCCTGCGCGGCGGGCAGCACTGACGCGGCTGCACGGCGGACAGGAGGCCCGTGGCGGCCCGGCACCGCGCCTCCCGTCCAGCGCGCCGTCCGCCCACCGCTGACGGTGCTCCGCGGCGCTCAGCGCTGCACGTTCTCCAGGTCCTCGAGCAGGTTCGGGTGTGTCGGGACCCAGCCGAGCGCTTCGCGCGTGTGGGCACTCGACGCCGGTTGGTCCATCGCGAAGATCGGCGCGAACGCGCCGAAGGTCTCGTCGGCCACCCGCTCGACCGGCAGGCCGAGCCGACGCCCGATGACCTCGGCCAGGTCACGCACCCGGTCGCCCTCGTCGGCGACCGCGTGCCAGACGGTCCCCGCCGGAGCACCTTCGAGCGCGAGCCGGAACAGCACCGCCGCGTCCGCGGCGTGCACGGCGGGCCACCGCTGCTCGCCGTCGCCGGGGTAGCCCGCGACCCCCGCCTGTCGGGCCGTCTCCGTCAGGATCCCCGCGAACCCACCCGTGCCGTCGGCGTGCACGGTGCGCGGCAGCCGGATGGCCGAGACCCGGACGCCCCGTGCCGCCAGTTCGAGGGCGGCGAGGACGGATCGGGCGCGACCCGCGACCGGCCCCTCGAGCGGGAGCGGGTCGGTCTCGACCGAGGCTCGACCGGACTCCCACGGCGTGCCAGAGACGACGACGAACGGGCGGTCGCTGCCGACGAGCGCCTCGCCGAGTGCGGCCATGGCGGCGCGCTCCTCGGCGATGCCCCGCTCGAGCGCCTCCGCCGAGCTGAAGTCGTTCGAGAACGCGAGGCTGACGACGCCGTCGGCGGAGCGCGCGCCCTCGCGCAGCACGTCGAGGTCGGTGAGTGCACCGCGGGCGGGGGTCGCCCCCGCGGCGACGAGGGCAGCTGCCGACCGGTCCGATCGGGCCAGTGCCGTGACGGTGTGCCCGGCGGCGATGAGTTCGGTGACGACCGCGGTGCCGATGGTGCCGGTGCCGCCGGTGACGAAGACGTGCATGGGTGCTCCTCAGAAGTGATGGGACTTTTGTACCGTCACGGTACACCCGCGACGGGACAATTGTCCCGTCGCGTATGATCGTCCCATGGCGCGATGGCAACCCGGGGCCCGGGAACGACTGGTCCTGGCCGCGGTCGACCTGTTCTCCGAGCAGGGCTACGACGAGACGACCGTCGCGCAGATCACCGAGCGCGCCGGTGTCACCAAGAGCACGTTCTTCCGGCACTTCCCGGACAAGCGCGAACTGCTCGTCGCCGGGCAGGAGACCCTGAGCCGACTGCTCGCCGAGGGGATCACCGGCGCACCGGCCGACACCACCCCGCTCGACGCCGTCGCAGCAGGACTGGAACGGGCCTCGGACGAGATGGGACCGATGAACCGCGAGCTCGGACCACGACTGCGAGCGGCCGTCTCCGCCAGTGCCGAGCTGCAGGAGCGCGACGCCCTGAAGAGCGTCGGGATGGCCGCGGCCATGACCGACGCCCTCGTCGGCCGTGGCGTCCCCGACGCGCCCGCTCGGCTGGCCGCCGAGATGGGGGTCCTGGCGTTCAAGCAGGGCTTCGAGCGGTGGTCCGGTGTGGGGCGCGCGGACGACGACCGGCTGGCCGACCACGCCACGGCCGCGCTCGCCGAGCTCCGAGCGGCGGCAGCCCAGCTCGGCTGAGCGGGCGCCGGGCGGGCGCGGGGCGGACGCGGGCGGCCCGGGCGGACGCCGGTCGCGCATCGTCGTATCCTCGGCGCCATGGCAACGGTGCGACAGGTCCAGGTGACGTTCGACTGCGCCGAGCCGGAGCGTGTCGCCCGGTTCTGGTGCGAGGTCCTCGGGTACGTGGTCCCACCGCCCCCACCGGGGTTCGCCGACTGGGACGCCTTCGACCGGTCGCTGCCGCCGGAGCACCAGGGGGCGGCCTTCGCGTGCGTCGACCCGACCGGCGCCGGCCCGCGCCTGTTCTTCCAGCGCGTCCCCGAGGGCAAGACGGTGAAGAACCGCGTGCACCTGGACGTCCGGGTCGGAACCGGCATGGTCGGCGCCGAACGGCTCGCGGCCCTCGACGCCGAGAGCGCCCGACTCGTCGCACTCGGCGCCACCCAGATCCGTCGGATGACGGCGGACCAGGTCGACGAGTCGTGCATCGTCATGCAGGACGTCGAGGGCAACGAGTTCTGCCTGGACTGACGACCCGACGCCAGGCCGGCGGCGGACGCGCCACCGGCCTGGCGTCATCACGTCCGGCAGGGTGTCAGGCCACCGGCCCGTAGATCGGCGTCTCCGCCTGGTCGAGCTCGAGTTCGGCGGTCTGCTGGATGAGGGCGAGCAGGTCTGCGTCGAGCCCCGGTGCGAACTCTTCGAGCCGCTCCTCCGCGATGAACGACGGCACACCGACCGGGGCCTGCTCTGTGGCGGACAGGTCGGTGCCGTCCTTCGAGGGCGACGCCCCGCGGAAGATCTTGCCCGCCTCGGACGCGCCGTCGAGATCGAAGCTGTACTGCTTGCTCTGCAGTCCGAGGTCGACGAGCTCCTTGACCTCCGGGAACCGCTCGGCGTTCGTCTTCGGGATCGGCAGGAGCGTCTTCCACTCGACACCCAGCGTCTCGAGCGCCTTCGCGTAGGCGTTCTCGTGCGCCTGGTCACGCACGATCAGGTAGGCGATCGTGCTGCGGGCGGTCGGGTTGTCCGTCATCTCGTAGATCCGGCACTTCTGCAGGCGACCGGTCGACTCGAGCATCAGGTTGTACAGCAGGTCGAGCGGCAGGTTGCCGGAGTTGTAGACGTAGTTGCCGCTCCACGGGTTGCCCGCGGCGTCGACGGGCAGGGCTCCCTGGGCACCGACGAGGTAGTGGTGGATGTTGCTCGTGTCCAGGGCGATGTTCAGCGGCGTCGCGCCCTTCGCTCCCGGGGTGTCGAGCGGGTCGGTGAGCTTGCCGCTGTACTCGGGCGAGCCGTCCAGCAGCCGCGAGATGGTGGTGCCGATGAGCTCGACGTGACTGATCTCCTCGGTGCCGACGCCCTGGATGAGGTCGCGGTACGGCTTGGCGGCGGGGCCGCGGAAGTTCATCGCCTGGAAGAGGTACTGCATCATCGTGCGCATCTCGCCGAACTGTCCGCCGAGCCCCTCCTGCAGGGCGTTCGCGGCGGCGGGGTCCGGTTCACCGTCGGCGATCTCGTTGATCCAGGTCTGTGCGTGGAAGTACATGGGGCCTCCTTGCTCCGTACGACGGTTCCGCCGCGGGCCCAACGCTCCTCAGTGTGGCTGGCAGAGCACACGGACGGACGGCACCGAGGCGTATCGTCGGACGCTCCGCACCGCAGCACGCCGGAAGGACCAGCACTCCGCATGACCGTCACCACCGCAGCCGACGCCACCGCCCTCGAACAC
This sequence comes from Curtobacterium sp. BRB10, assembly GCF_031844325.1. Lineage (NCBI taxonomy): Bacteria > Bacillati > Actinomycetota > Actinomycetes > Micrococcales > Microbacteriaceae > Curtobacterium > Curtobacterium sp. BRB10. Next base: position 1,978 of record NZ_JAUZVA010000009.1, on the reverse strand, counting down.
CTGCTGGGGTCCGAGCAGGTGCTCCACGACCCGGAGTCACTGGAGCACTACCGCCACGACGACGCCGAGTGGGCCGACTCCGCGGCACCGCTCGCCGTGGTCCTGGCACGCGGCACCGACGACGTCGTCACCGCCGTCCGGTGGGCAGCCGCAGCGGGTCTGCGTGTGGTCCCCCGCGGTGCCGGCACCGGCCTGTCCGGCGGTGCCAACGCGATGGCCGACTCGATCGTCGTGTCGCTCGAGCGGATGAACCGGGTGCTCGAGGTGAACACCGACGAGCGGTACGCGGTCACCGAACCCGGCGTCATCAACGACGCACTCCGCGCCGTCGTCGCCGAGCACGGCCTCTGGTACCCGCCGGACCCCGCGAGCTCGGCGATCTCGACGATCGGCGGCAACGTCGCGACGAACGCCGGCGGCATCTGCTGCGTCAAGTACGGGGTCACCCGCGACTACGTGCTCGGCATGACCGTCGTGCTGGCCGACGGGTCGGTGGTGGAGCTCGGCCGCCGGACGGCGAAGGGCGTCGCCGGGTACGACCTCACCGGACTGATGGTCGGTTCCGAGGGCACGCTCGGCATCGTCGTCTCGGTCACCGTGAAGCTGCTCCCCCTGGCCGGCCGTGACGAACGTGCGGTGATCGGGTACTTCCCCTCGCTGACCGCCGCGGGCGACGCCGTGGCCGCGATCTCGCGTGCGGGGATCGTCCCCGCCGCGCTCGAGATCGTCGACCGCACCTGCCTGCGGGCCGTCGACGACTGGATGCACCTCGGGCTGCCGGCGGACGTCGACACCCTGCTGCTCGCGCGGGTCGACGAGCGCGGTGCCGCCGGGGACGCGATCGCCGACCACGTCGCGGACGTCTTCGCCGAGGCAGGTGGCACGGACGTCGAGCGGGCCACCGACCCTCAGGACATCGACCGACTGTTCCAGGCCCGCCGGCTCGCCTACCCGGCGCTCGAACGGCTCGGTCCGGTGCTGACCGAGGACATCTGCGTGCCACGGAGCGCGGTGCCCGAGATGCTCCGGCGGATCCAGGTGACCGCGGACGCGCAGGACGTCACGATCGCCAACATCGCGCACGCCGGCGACGGCAACCTGCACCCGCTGATCATCGCGCCCGAGGGCGACGACGCCGCGAAGGCCCGCGCGAAGACCGCGTTCGACCAGATCGTGGCGGACTGCCTGGCGCTCGGTGGGACCGTGACCGGTGAGCACGGCGTCGGGCTGCTGAAGCTGCCGGGCCTGCGCGTCGAGCTCGGCGAACGCGTGCTCGCGATGCACCGCTCCGTCAAGGACGCGCTCGACCCGGCAGGGACCCTGAACCCGGGCAAGGCGTTCTGACCCGGGTGGACGACGCAACGGGAGGCCCGGTGCCAGCTGGCACCGGGCCTCCCGTTGCGTCAAGTGGTCGCGTTCAGCGACCGGTGTGCGTCACGCAGGAGCGCCTCCGCACGCACGCCCGCTCAGTGGCGACGGAAGTACCCGTTCGCGCCACCGACGTACATCAGGATCGTCGCGATGAGCACCGCGATGCCGCCGATGAACCCGAAGGCGTTGCCACCCGAGGCCGCACCGACGCCGACACCGATGAGCTGCAGGACCGCGAGGACCGTCAGCACGATGCGGGCCCAGTTGCGGCCGTCGCGCATCTTGAAGACGATGATGAGCTCGATCACGGCGAGGATGAACGCGAAGATCGCGCCACCGACGAGCGGGGCGGTGCCGACGTCCTGTGCGGCGGACGAGCTGCCACCCGAGACCAGACCGATGATGCCCTGCAGGATGTTCGCCAGGACCACCACCAGCCAGATGACGAACGACACGGTGACGGAGGTGGGACGACTGGACGTCGATGCCATGGGGAATGCCTTTCTCGATGAGCCACGTTCAGCGGCCTCACAGCGAACGTACTTGCGGGCGTGACCGCTGTCCGGATGGGCTCGAAGGTCACAGAGCGGTAACGACCGGAGATCGG
>NZ_JAUZVA010000008.1:0-136853 GCF_031844325.1 Curtobacterium sp. BRB10 | reverse complement strand
GGGGGGGGGGGGGGGGGGGGGGGCCCGCCCCGCGCCTCCAGGCCGTGGTCGCGTCAGCGACCTACTCGGTCCACTTCCACTGGGCCGGGTGGAAGTTGGCGAGCGAGTCCTGGTCGAACCCGGACAGGCCCTTCTTGACGACCGAGATCTGGTAGTCGGGGCTCGGCAGCCAGATCACCGGCAGGTCCTTCGCGACCGCGGCGCTGTAGTCCTGCACGGCGGTCGCGTCGGTCGAGGTGGTGGTCGCGTCGATCAGGGAGTCGACCTCCTTGTTCGAGTAGCTGCCGAAGTTCGCCGAACCGCCGGTCTGGAACAGCGACTCACCGGTCGGGTAGGCCGGGAAGTACCAGCTGCCCGCGGTGCCGAAGAACGACAGGTCCCAGTCGCAGCTGGCTTCGTCCGAGGTGCAGGTCGGGGTCTGCGACAGCACGCTCGACACCGGCGCGGTCTTGATGGTGAAGTCGATGCCGGTCTTCGCGAGCGAGGACTGGATCGCGCTCATCATGTTGTCGGTCACGGTCGAACCGGACTGCGACAGCACCTGCATCGAGAACTTCGTGCCCTCCTCGACACCCTCGCCGCACTGGCTGGCGGACGTGCCCGGGTCGGTGCAGACCATCGTGCCGCCCTGCTCCTCCCAGCCGTGGCTGGTCAGCAGGTCCTTGGCCTTCGAGGTGCTGAACGGGTACGGGTTCGACTTCTGCACGTCGGAGACGTAGTCGGACTCCTGCGCCTGCGGGATCGGACCGTAGGTCGAGGTTGCGGTGCCGTTGAAGACGACCTTCGACAGCGACGTCTGGTCGATCGACATCTGGACGGCCTGACGGGCGTACAGCTGCTTGAAGACGGCACCCATGTCGGGGTTGTTGAAGTTGTACGGCATGTACGTGATCGCCCAGCCGGTCCACGGCTCGACCTCGTAGCCCTTCGCCGTGAAGGACGACTCCTGGTCCATGTCGGTCGCGTTGATGTACCCGTAGTCGACCTCGCCCGAGCGGACGGCGTTCACCTCGGCGTCGGCCGTGGTGAAGGGCAGCAGGTTCACCGTCGTGATCGACGGCTTCTCACCACCGTCGTACTTCTTGTTGGCCGTCAGCGTGACCTTGCCGGCCGTGGTGAAGGTCTTGACGCCGTAGGGACCGGAGATCGTCTTCCACAGGTCGTCCGTGGCGTAGTCGGAGATCTTGCCGGCGGCGGTGTTGAGGTACTTCCACACCTGCTTCGCGCCGGCGGTGGTCTCGTCGGCGTCGGTCACCTTCGCGGTCGCGCTGGTCTTGTCCCAGGCGTGCTGGGGCAGCGGGATGATGTGGCTCAGCTGGTTGGCGAGCATCCAGTCCGAGTTGTAGGCCTTGTCGAACGTGATGGTGAAGTGCGTGTCGTCGACGGCCTTGAACGACGTCCAGTTGTCCGGCGCCTTGCCCTTGGAGTACGAGCCCCACTGGTCCTTGTTCGCCTTGATCAGGTTGAACCAGAAGCCGACGTCGCGGCTCGTGATCGCCTCGCCGTCCGACCAGTGCCGGTCGCCGAGCGTCATGGTGACGCTCTTGCCGTCGTCGGCGAACTGCGCGTCGGTGGCGACGGAGCCGGCCTTGTTCCACGCGATCTTGCCGGTGGAGCCGTCGTACGCGACGAGCGGCTCGTACAGCGACTGGGCGATGGAGCCGTTGTTCGTGTTGAGGTGCGCGGCCGTGCCGATCGGCAGGATCCAGTTCGGCGTGAAGTTGGCGGGGAGCGCGTAGTCGATCTCGTCGGTCGATCCCTGCGAGGCGTTGCCGCCCCCGGAACAGCCGGCGAGCAGCGCGCTCACGGCGATCGCAGCTCCGGTGAGGAGCGCCCAGCGACGGGGCTTGGACATGCGGTGTCTCCTTGTGCGAGGGACTTCGGGGAGGTGGAGCACGGGTGCCGAGCGGCACGAGGACAGTCAAGGACCAAAGCGATTGGAAAAACAAACATCTCGATGTAAAAACTGCGTTACTGCGGAACGGACGAAAGGGTGGACCGCTCGATCCGCCCCGTAGGCTCGCGGCAGAACGGACCACCGACCGGTGTTCCACTCCCGTTCCGCCCGGATTGGAGAAAGTCGTGGCCGATCTCAGCGCCCGCGTCCTCGAGCTCGTCGCGTCGGGGCAGGCCGCCAGCCGGACCGAGATCGCGAAGGTGCTCGGAGCCGCCCCCTCGACCGTCTCGCACGTCGTCGGTCAGCTCCTGGAGCACGGGATCCTCGCCGAGGAAGGCACGGACGTCTCGACCGGCGGGCGACCCCGCAAGGTGCTCCGCATCGGCGGCGTCGACGAGTACGCGGTCGCCGCGGACGTCGGTGGCGGACACGCGCGCATCGGCGTGGTCCTGCCGGGAGGCGCGCTCGAGTCGGTCGCGAACGTCCCGTTCGCGCTCTCCGACGGTCCGACCGCCGGGCTCCAGCGCCTGGCCGCGCTGCTCGAGCGGCTGGCCGACGACCGTGGTCGCGAGGGGCTGCGGGGCGTCGGGCTCAGCCTGCCCGGTCCCGTCGACGTCGTCGCCGGCGTCGTGGACCTGCCGAGCCGGATGCCGGGGTGGAACGGGTTCCCCGTCGCCGCGTGGCTGAGCGACCGGTTCGGCCTGCCGGCGATCGTCGACAACGACGCGAACTGCATGGCAGCGGGTGAACAGACCGTGCAGGACCCGGCTCGCCGCCAGACCATCACGATCAAGGCCGGCTCGGCGATCGGCGCGGGCATCGTCATCGACGGTCGGCTCTACCGCGGGTCGACCGGGGCCGCCGGGGACATCACGCACGTGCGGATCGACGCCGCCGGGGACACCCCGTGCTCGTGCGGCAACACCGGCTGCCTCGAGACGGTGGCGTCCGGGGCCGCCCTGGTCCGGATCCTGTCGAACGCGGGGGTCGAGGTCGCCTCGACCGCCGACGTCGTCCGGCTCGCCTCGGACGCGCACCCCGAGGCCACCCGCGCCGTGCGGATGGCGGGCGGGTACCTGGGCGAGGTGCTCGCCGCCAACGTGAACTTCTTCAACCCGGACGCCGTCTACCTGGGCGGCATCCTGTCGACCCTGGACCCGTTCATCGCCGCCGTGCGCAGCCAGCTCTACGAGAGCTGCCACCCGTTGATGACCCAGCACCTGGCCATCGAGCCGGTGTCGCTCGGTGCCGACGCCGGGCTCGTCGGCGCCGGCCAGTTCGCCCTGCAGCGGGGTCTCGCCGCCTCGCTCGAGGAGCTCTCCGCGCCCATCCCCCAGTCCACCACCAGGAACAGGAGCGTCCGTGTCTGAGACCGGTCCCGTCACCCCCGCCGCCCCCGCCAGCACCGCTGGTGCCCGTCGCCCGGTCATCGCCATCGCCGGCCTGGCCATCGAGACCTCGACGTTCACGCCGACCCGGACCCACGCACCCGCGTTCCACCCGGACCGCGGCGACGAGGCCGTCGCCCGGTACCCGTTCCTGGCGACGATGGCCGACCGGGCGGACTTCCGCGGGGCGCTCATCGGGCACGCACTGCCCGGCGGGATCGTCGACCGGGCATCGTACGAAGCGCTGGCCGACGAGATCGTGGAGCGGTTGCGTGCACTGGGTCCGGTCGACGGCCTCTGGTACGACATCCACGGCGCGATGGTGGTCGAGGGACTCGACGACGCCGAGACGGACCTGCTCGGCCGCATCCGCGCGGTCGTCGGCCCCGACGTCATCGTGTCCGCGTCGATGGACCTGCACGGCAACGTCACGCGCGAGCTCGCCCACCAGGTCGACCTGGTCACCTGCTACCGGATGGCCCCGCACGAGGACACCCTCGAGACGAAGGAGCGTGCCGTCCGGAACCTCGTCGACGTGCTGACCGAACGACCCGTCGGTGCGCAGCGACCCGTGAAGGCCTGGATCCCGATCCCCGTGCTGCTGCCCGGCGAGCAGACCTCGACCCGCCTCGAGCCGGCGAAGTCCCTGTACGCGCAGGTCCCGCTCGTCGAGCAGACCGAGGGCGTGCTCGACGCCGCGATCTGGGTCGGGTACGCGTGGGCGGACCAGCCCCGCGACCAGGCCGTCACCGTCGTCACCGGATGGGACGAGGCCGCCGTCGCCGCCGGTGCCGAACGGCTCGCCCGGGCGTTCTGGGACGTCCGCGAGGACTTCGTGTTCGTCGCCCCCACCGGCACGTTCGAGGAGTGCCTCGACGCAGCGCTCGCCCCGGGCGCCGCGAAGCCGTACTTCGTCTCAGACTCGGGCGACAACCCCACGGCGGGTGGTTCCGGGGACATGACGTGGGGGCTGACGCAGGTGCTCGCCCGCCCGGAGTTCCAGGACCCGTCCGGCCCGACCGTCATCTACGCGAGCGTGCCCGGGCCGGCCGCGGTCGCCGCGGCGGTGGAAGCCGGCGTCGGTGCGACGATCACCGTGACCGCCGGAGCATTGGTGGACCACGTGCATGCCGGCCCGATCACGATGACCGGGCGGGTGCACGCGATCAAGCACGGCGACCGTGACGCCGAGACCGAGGTCGTGCTGCAGGTCGGCAGCGTCTTCGCGATCCTGACGAAGCTGCGGAAGCCGTACCACCACGAGCACGACTTCACCGACCTCGACCTGGCGCCGCGGCAGGCGGACGTCGTCATCGTGAAGATCGGGTACCTCGAACCGGAGCTGTTCGACATGTCCGCCGACTGGATGCTCGCGCTCACCCCGGGCGGTGTCGACCAGGACCTGCTGCGCCTCGGGCACCACAGGATCGAGCGGCCGATGTTCCCCTACGATCGAGTGTTCCCGACGGCACCGGACCTCCGCGCCCGCATCGTCCCCGCCTCCAACGAACCGCTCGGAGCCCCTGCATGAGCACCACCGCCGCACTCGAGATCGCCGTCACCTCACCGGCGGGTGCGATCACCGCGCGGGACGGCGGCGCCGACCGCGTCGAACTCTGCGTCGGGCTCGAGCTCGGCGGGCTCACCCCGTCGCAGGCCCTGGTCGAGACGACCCACGAGACCGGGATCCCGGCGCACGCGCTGGTCCGCTGCCGCCCGGGCGGGTTCGTGCACACCCCCGACGAGGTCGAGCTCATGGTGCGCGAGGTCCGCACGGTCCTGCGTTCCGGGGCCGCCGGCGTCGTGGTCGGTGCCCTGCGCCCCGACCGGACCCTGGACGAGGACGCCCTCCGCCGCTTCGTGGACGCCGCCCGCTCGGTCAGCGCCACCGCCGAGGTCACCCTGCACCGTGCGATCGACCACGCGACCGACCCCGTCGCCGCAGCCGGATCGCTCGCGGCGCTCGGGTTCACCCGCGTCCTGACCTCGGGTGCCGCGCCCACCGCGGTCGCCGGCGCCGAGACGATCGCCCGCATGGTCGAGGCCGCCGGGCCCGTGCAGGTGATGGCCGGCGCCGGGGTCACCCCCGCCGACGTCCGCGCGCTGCTCGGCACCGGTGCCGCCGCCGTGCACCTGTCGGCCAAGCGTCCGGCCGCGGACAGCACGCACGCCGGGGTGCCGATGGGTGCCGGGGACGACGGTTCCGCGCACTTCGTCACCGACGCCGAGGTCGTCGCCGCCGCACGGCGCGCGCTCGACGCCTGACCCGCTTCCGGGTCCGCACGACACCGGTGTTCGCGCGCGGAACACGTGCAGACCGCGGTTCGATCGGCGAACACCGGTGCTCAGCGGGATCGGCACGACGAACGCAGGGTCAGGTCAGGGTGACGATGCGGTCGACCGCGGCGATCGCGACCGGGTCGTGGGCCGCGTGCACGACCACGACGCCGTCTGCCGCCTCGGCGGCGAGCGCTCCGACCACGAGCGCCGCCGACTCGGTGTCGACCCCCGCGGTCGGTTCGTCGACCAGCAGCACCCCGGCCCGCTGTGCCAGCCCGAGCGCGACGAGCGTCCGCTGACGCTGCCCGCCCGACAGTTCCTCGATGGGCCGATCCGCCAGGTCCGTGATCGCCATCCGCTCGAGCTGCGCGTCGACGATCGCGCGGTCGGCGCGTCCGAGCGGCCGCCACCATGCGCGGTGCCGCCACCGCCCCATCGTGACGGCCGCGCGGACGGTGAGCGGGAGCGTGGTCGGCGGCACGGACTGGGTCACGTAGGCGACGCCGTCGGACGGGAGGCCCGTCACCCGCCCGGCGGTCGGCCGCACGACGTCCGCGACCACGTCGAGCAGCGTCGACTTGCCGGATCCGTTCGGTCCGGTGAGCGCGGTGACGGCCCCGGCGGGGAAGACCGCGTCCACACCGTCGAGGACGGTCCGGTCGCCGAGGACGGCCGTCACGCGGTCCAGGTGGACGGCGGCTCGGGGCTCGGTCGGCTCGGTCGGCTCGGTCGGCTCGGTTGGCTCGGTCGCAGGCACCTGAGCACGCTATCAGTATCGATACTCGTTTTCATGTAGCGTCTCGGACCGTGACCTGGCTGACCGATCCGTTCTCCGTCGACTTCATGGTGCGCGCCCTGGTCGGCGGCTCCCTGGCGGCGGTCCTCTGCGCCGTGGTCGGCACGTGGGTGCTGGTCCGGGGCATGGCGTTCCTGGGTGAGGCGCTCTCGCACGGCATGCTGCCCGGCGTCGCGATCGCCACCCTGACCGGGATCCCGCCGGTGCTCGGCGCCGCGGTGAGCGCGGGCGTGATGGTGCTCGGCGTCGGTGCGCTGCGTCGTCGTGCCCGACTGTCGTACGACACCTCGATCGGCCTGCTGTTCGTCGGGATGCTCGCGCTCGGTGTGATCATCGTGTCGTCCTCGCGGTCGTTCGCCACCGACGTCACCGCGATCCTGTTCGGCGACGTCCTCGCCGTCACCCGGGCCGACGTCGGCGGCCTCGCGATCGCCGCAGCAGTGGCCCTGGCCGTCGCCGTGGCGTTCCACCGCCCCTTCACCGCGCTGGCGTTCGACACCCGCAAGGCCACGACGCTCGGACTGCACCCACGCCTGGCCGAGGTCGTGCTCATCGGACTCGTCACCCTGGCGGTCGTCGCCTCGTACCGGGCGGTCGGCACCCTGCTCGTCGTGGGCCTGCTGCTCGCGCCGGCGGCCGCCGCCCGCGCGTGGACCCGGCACGTGGGCTCGACGATGGTCCTCGGGGCCGGCATCGGCGCCGTCGCCGTCCTCGTCGGCCTGCTCGTCTCCTGGCACGCCGGCACCGCCGCCGGCGCGAGCATCGCCGCGGTCGCCGTCGGCGGCGTCGTGGTCTCGCGCGCCCTGGCCGTCGTCGTCCTGCGGCGCACCCCGATCCCCACACCGGTGCGCGCGGCCGCACCGGCAGCACCACGATCCGCCGCACCGTCTCGAGAGGGAGCATGAAGCACTCGACCACCAGCCGCGCCCCCGCGCGCCTCCTGTCCACCATCGGCCTCGCCACCGGCCTGGCCCTCACCGTCAGCGCCTGTTCCACGGGCACCCCGTCGGCCGACAGCTCGACCGGCACCGCCCGTCCCCACGGCTACGTGGCGGGCGCGAGCGAGTCCCAGGAACCCCAGGTGCGCCTCCTGGCCGTGTCGGCGACCGGCGCGACCGCGCTGCACGACCTGCTCACCGAGGAGACCACCGAACTCGACGACGTGGACGCCCCGGAGCACTCGGCGACCGACGGCCGGTTCCTCGTGACGAGCGACGGCGACCGCACGACGATCGTCGACGGCGGCTCGTGGACGGTCGACCACGGCGACCACACGCACTACTACGCCGCCGGGCCCCGGGTCGTGGGCACCATCGACGGGGGCGGCCGGGTCGCGGTGCACTCGTCCGAGACCATGACGACGATCACCTGGCCGGACCGGGCCGAGGCCGTCGTGCTCGACCGCGAGACACTGGGCCAGGGCGAGGTCGACGAGACCGCACGGATCGACGCAAGCGTCCTGCTGCCGATGGGCGAGCATCTCGTGGCGGCCGACGGCGACACGGTCCGCGTGCTCGGCACGGACGGCGAGGCGATCGACGGTGCCGACACCGCGCAGACCTGCACCGACCCCGCAGGCGGGATCGTCACCCGCGCCGGTGCCGTCGTGGGCTGCGCCGACGGAGCGGTCGTGGTGGACGACACCGGCGAGCCCTCGTTCGTCGACCTGCCCGACGGCGCCGAGCGCCCGACGGCGTTCGCGGCACGCGCTGGCCGTCCCACGGTCGCCGGGCTGGCCGGCGACACCGGCTTCTGGCTGCTCGACGTGCGCGAGGGCTCGTGGCGGCTCGTGCCGACCGAGCGACCCCTGCGCGCCGTGGTCGCGGTGGACGACGAGGACGAGCACGTGGTCGGGGTCGACGACTCCGGGCGGGTGGTCGCCGTGACCGCCTCGACGGGGACGGTGGCCACGACCGAGCCGCTGCTCGAGGCCGGCCCCGACGACCCCGCACCGCTGCTGCAGCTCGACGCCCAGCGCGCCTACCTGGCCGACCCCGCGGACGGCACCGTGCACGAGATCGACTTCGCCGACGACGCCCGGGTCGCCCGCACGATCGAGCTCCCCGTCGCCCCCGTCGCCTTCGCCGAGGTCGGACTGTGACCCGCACCAGGGCCCTGACCGCGAGCCTCGTCGCCGCGATCGTCGCCCTCGTCGCCACCGGGTGCACCACCGCCGGCTCCGACCGGCCCCTCGTCGCGGTGACCACGAACATCCTCGGCGACGTCGTCAGCGAAGTCGTCGGGGACCAGGCCGACGTCATGGTCCTGATGCCCCCGGGCGCCGACCCCCACTCGTTCGAGGTCTCCGCGCAGGAAGCCGCACGACTGCGGAGCGCCGACCTGGTGGTCGAGAACGGCATCGGGCTCGAAGAAGGGGTCGCCCGTCACGTCGCAGCGGCGGCCGAGGACGGCGTGCCGGTCTCCACCGCCGGGGACGCGTTCGACCCGCTGGAGTGGACCACCGAGGACGACAGCGGCCCCGACCCGCACTTCTGGACCGACCCCGCCCGCATGGTCGACGTGGTCGAGGCCCTCGACCGGGACCTGCGCGACGCCGGCATCGAGCCGACCGGCACCGATGCCTACCTGGACGAGCTCCGCGACCTGGACGACACGATGACGACCGCGTTCCGGACCGTGCCCGAGGAACGCCGGGCGCTCGTGACGAACCACCACGTGTTCGGGTACCTGGCCGACCACTACGGGTTCCGGGTCGTCGGGGCGGTGATCCCGAGCGGGACCACCCTGGCCTCCCCGAGCGCCGCCGACCTGCGCGACCTGGCCGACGCGATCGACGAGGCGGGAGTGCGGACGATCTTCGCCGACGCCTCGCAGCCCGCGCGACTGGCCGAGGTGCTGGCGGAGGAGGTCGACCTGCACGTCGAGATCCGCCCGCTGGCGACGGAGTCACTCACCGAGGACGGCGACGCCGCCACCTACCTCGGCATGATGCGCTCGAACACCGAGGCCATCGTCGACGGCCTGTCGGCTGGTAATTGAGAATGAGAATCAATACAGTGAGCGACATGACGAACACGAAGACGCTCCGGGCCGTGTGGCCCGCCGCCCTGCTCGGCGCGGCCGCCCTGGCCCTGACCGGGTGCGCCACGAACACCGACGCCGGGTCCGACAGCAGTGCGACCCCGAAGGCCGACGGGACCCGCATCACCCTGACCCACGACGGCGGCCTGCTCGTCCTCGACGAGGACCTGCAGGTGGTGGCCGACGACGCGATCGACGGCTTCACCCGGGTCAACCCGGCCGGTGACGGACGCCACGTGCTCGTCACCGTGCCCGAGGGCTTCCGGGTCCTCGACACCCAGGCCGAGCCCGCCCTGACCGACGCGGTCTTCCCCGCCGACACCGGCGGCCACGCGGTCGTCCACGGCGACCGCACCGCCCTGTTCGCCGACGGCACCGGCGACGTGACGACGTTCGACCACACCGAGCTCGACGGCGCCGACCTGCCCGAGGTCGAGACGACGACGTCCGAAGCCGCCCACCACGGCGTCGCGATCGAGCTCGAGGACGGCACGCTCCTGACGACCGTCGGCACCGAGGAGCACCGCTCCGGCGTGCGCGCCCTGGACGCCGACGGCGAGGAGACCGCCCGGTCCGAGGAGTGCCCCGACGTGCACGGCGAGGGTGCGGTCAAGGGCGAGGTCGCGGTGTTCGGGTGCACCGACGGTGCGCTGGTCTACGACGACGGCGCGTTCGAGAAGATCGACGCCCCGACCGAGTACGGCCGCACCGGCAACCTGTTCACCACCGAGGACTCGTCCGTCGCGGTCGGCGACTACAACGACGACCCCGACAGCGAGGGATACCTGCTCGACCAGATCGCCCTGATCGACGCCGCCTCGGGCGAGTACACCGTCGCGGACATGCCCGACGGCGTCGGCTTCACGTTCCGCGACCTGGCCCGCGGCCCCGGTGACGAGGCCGTCGTGCTCGGCTCCGACGGCGCCCTGCACACCTTCGACGAGACCACCGGCGAACAGCTGGAGTCGTACCCGGTGATCGACGCGTGGGAGGGCCCCGCCGAGTGGCAGGACGCCCACCCGGCCCTGAAGGTCGAGGGAGACGTCGCCTACGTCACCGACCCCGCCGAGCAGAAGGTCCACGCCGTCGATCTGACCACCGGCGAGGTCGTCGCCTCGAGCGACGAACTGCCGGGTGTGCCCAACGAGATCGCGGTCGCGTAGCGACGAGGAGAACGAGCGCGCTGCGAGCGCGCGACGGCGTCCGAACACGACCCGGAGACGGACAGGAGGCCCGTGGCGATCCCGCCACGGGCCTCCTGTCCGCTGTCAGCGCGTGGACCGCGCGACGTCAGCCGCCGTCCGTCAGCCCTCGACCGGGATCGACTGCGCCTTGAGCGCCGCGATGGTCTTCGACTGCCCGGACTCGAGCGCCTCGCTCAACGTGCCCGAGCCGGACGCGGCCTGCCCGAATCCGTCGGAGACGTCCGAGTAGGTCTGCGTCATCGTCGGGCCCCAGGTGAAGGGCTGGATGTCCTTCGCCGCGGTGGCGAACTCCTCGTATATCTTCTGGCCACCGTAGAAGTCGAGCCCCTCGGTCAGCGCCGGCAGGTCGGCACCGGTGGTCGAGGCCGGGTACAGGTTGGCCTCCTTGTTCAGTGCGGAGAGCGCCTCGGTCGAGGTGTTCAGCCAGACCAGGAACTTCGACGCCTCAGCCGGGTGCTCGCTGCCCGCGAAGACGACGTTCGACGAACCGCCCCAGGCGGCCGACTTGGTCTCACCGGACTTCCACTGCGGCATCGGCGCGACGGCCCACTTGCCCGAGGTCGACGGTGCACCGCTCGAGATGGTGTTCGCACCCCAGACCGCGGAGACCCAGGTCCAATCCTTGCCGCTGTCGTAGGCGCTGTTCCACTGGTCGGTGAAGCTCGGCAGGGTGTTGACGAGCTTCTTGTCGATCAGGTCCTGCCAGTAGTCGGCGACCTTCTTCGACGCGTCGTCGTTCAGGTTGACCTTCCAGTCCTGGCCCGAGTTCTCGAACCACTGGCCACCGGCCTGCGAGACGAGCCCGGCGAACTGGTTGACGTCACCCTTGGCGAAGTTGGTGATGTTCCCGCCGAGCTTCTTGATCTTCACGGCGTCCTCGGCGTACTCCTCCCACGTCTTCGGAGCGTCGAGGCCGGCCTTCTCGAACAGGTCCTTGCGGTAGTACAGCGCCATCGGACCGGAGTCCTGCGGCACCGCGTAGACCGACTTCGACTCACCGAAGGTCACCTGGTTCCACAGGCCGTCGGAGAAGTCCTTCTTCGCGTCGCTGATGCCGGCGCACGCGCCGATGTCCTCGAGGCCACCCTGCACGCGGAACGCCGGCAGGGTGTCGTACTCGACCTGGCCGATGTCCGGCGCCTGCTTGGCCTTCAGCTGGTTGAAGAAGTTCTGGTAGGTGCCGCTGTTGCCGTTCGCGACGATCGAGACCTTGACCTGGATGTCCGGGTTGGCCTTGTTCCAGATCGCGACGACCTTGTCCATGTTCGGCACCCAGGTCGTGAAGTCGAGGGTGACCTTGCCGTCCGAGGGCTTGCAGCTGGCAGCCGCGGTGTCGGATCCGCCCCCGCTGCTGCTGCCGCCGGTGCTGCAGCCGGCGAGGGCCACGGTGGCGGCCACGGCGATCGCGGCGACGCTGAGGAACTTCGTTGTCTTCATGCTGTTTCCGTTCGGATGTGGTGTGGGGAGAGCTGGTGCGGGAAGGAGTGCGGGTCGAGGGGCTACTTCAGGCCGCCGGAGCCGAGGCCGGAGCGCCAGAAGCGCTGCAGGCTCAGGAAGGCGATGAGCAGCGGGATGATCGAGACGAACGACCCGATGAGCACGAGGGTGCGCAGGTCCGGGTACTGGTTCACGCTCGAGTTCCACGTGTAGAGGCCCAGGGTGACGGGGAACAGCGACGAGTCGCGGAGCATCACGAGCGGCAGGAAGAAGTTGTTCCACACGGCGACGAACTGGAACAGGAAGATCGTCACGAGCGCGGGCGACATGAGCCGGACCGCCACGGTGAAGAACGTCCGGACCTCGCCGGAGCCGTCGATCCGGGCGGCCTCGATGATCTCGTCGGGCACGCTCGACGCCGCGAACAACCGCGACAGGTAGACACCGAACGGACTGACGATGCTCGGCAGGAACACCGACCAGAACGTGTCGGTCAGGTCGACCTGGCTGAAGATGAGGAACAGCGGCAGGGCCAGGGCGGTCGCCGGCACGAGCACGCCGCCGAGGAACACGTTGAACAGGACCTCGCGGCCGCGGAACCGGTACTTGGCCAGGGCGTACCCGCACATCGCGGAGAGCACGGTGCCGAGCAGGCCGGCGACCCCGGCGTAGGCGATGCTGTTCAGCAGCCAGCGCAGGTAGATGCCGTCCTGGCGCGTGAACAGCTCGACGAGGTTGCCGAAGAAGTCCTGCACCGAGGTGGCACTGAACCACAACGAGAACGTCGAGTTGAAGTTCGCGGCGGTCTTGGTGGACGAGACCAGCAGCCAGAAGATCGGCAGCAGGAAGTAGAGGGTGAAGACCCCCATCACGATCATCGCGGCGCTGCGCGAGATAACGCTCTCCCGCGGACCGCGCGCTCCGCGCTGGTGCGGACGGGAGGCCCGGTTCGGCTCGAGCGGTCGGCCGACGTCGCGGACGAGGTCACCTTGGGTCGGGGCGTTGACGGTCATTCGGCGGCCTTCCGCTGGGTCAGTCGGAGGAACCCGATCGACAGGACGAACGTGGCGACGGCGAGGACGACCGAGAACGCCGCGGCGAGGTTGAAGTTCGGCACCGAGGACGTCGAGTAGACGAGCATGTTCGGCGTGAACGTCGACGAGATGGTCGAGGTGAACTGTCGGAACACCGTCGGCTCGGTCAGCAGCTGCAGGGTGCCGATGACGGAGAACACCGCGGTGAGGACGATGGCCGGCACCACGAGCGGGATCTTGATCGACAGGGCGATCCGGAGCTGGGACGCACCGTCGAGCTTCGCCGCCTCGTACACCTCGGCCGGGATCGCGAGGAGCGACGAGTAGATGATGAGCATGTTGTAGCCGACGTAGACCCAGGTCACGACGTTGGCGACGGCCCACAGCACGGTGCTGCCGCCGAGCAGGTCGACCCGCGAGGTCACCGCGGAGAACGGCGACAGGTCGGGGGCGTAGAGGTAGCCCCACATGATCGCGGCGATGACGCCGGGAACCGCGTACGGCGCGAAGAACGCCAGGCGGAAGAACCGCTTGCCGCGCAGCAGCGGGGAGTCCAGCAGCAGGGCGAACAGGAGCGCGAGCCCGAGCATCACCGGCACCTGCACGACACCGAACAGCAGCACGCGGAGCACCGAGCTCCAGAACTCGCCGTCCTGGAACACCAGGGCGTACTGGCTCAGCCCGCCGAAGACCTGCGTCGGGGCACCGAACGTGCCCTGCCGCTCGATCTTCTGCAGCGACTCCCACACGGCGTAGAGGATGGGGACCAGGTAGAACGCCGTGAACAGGACGGCGAACGGCAGGACGAAGATCGCGATGGCGCGGCGGTAGCGGAACCCGCCGCCCCGGCGTCGTCGGGTCGCGCTGGGCGACTGTGCGGTGGTGGTCATGAGCGGTTCCTGTCGGTGCGGATGATCTGGGTCCCGCCGGGGGCGATGGCGGTGGTCCCGGTAACGGGGCGGTCGGCGACGAGCTCGTGGCCGGCCTCGTGGTGCTCGACGGTGTGGTCGGAGTGGTTCAGCAGGAAGACCCACTCGTGGGTGTCGTCCCGGCGCCGGATGACCTCGAGTCCGGGGCGGACGGCGGGATCGGCGCGCACCCCGGCCTCGTCGAGGACGCGGTGGACGAACCCGCCCAGCGCACCGGTGTCGAGCACCGTGGACGTGTACCAGGCGGTCCCGGCGCCGTGCTCGTTGCGGGTGACGGCCGGGCGGCCGGCGAGCGAGCCCTCGGCGTAGTCGACGACGCTCGTCGCACCGCGCAGCTCGACCGGCTCCGACCAGACGCTGCCGGTCGTGCCGTCGGACAGCGCGATCGTGGCGTCGGCGGCGAGCGGGAGGAACTCGTCCACCCGCACGCCGAGCAGGTCACGGAAGGCGCCCGGGTAGCCGCCGGTGCGGACCCGGTCGCGCTCGTCGACGATGCCGCTGAAGCAGCTGACGATCGCGTGCCCGCCGCCGGCGACGTGGTCGGCGATGACGGCCGCGTGCTCGTCGCGGACCAGGTACAGCTCGGGGACGACGACGAGCGCGTACCCGTCGAGCGGTGCCCCGGGCGCGACGACGTCGACGGTCACGCCGAGGTCCCAGAGCGCGGCGTGGAAGGCGTGGACCTGCTCCAGGTAGCGGAGCGCGGTGCTGGGGTGGGCCTCCAGGTCGGCCGCCCACTGGTTCTCCCAGCTGAACACGAGCGCGACGTCGGCGACCACGCGGGAGCCGCGCAGTTCGCCGAGCCGCTCGACCAGGGCGCCGAGCGCGACCACGTCGTGCCAGGTCGTCGACTCGGTGCCGGCGTGCGGCAGCAGCGCGGAGTGGAACTTCTCGCTGCCCTGCACGGACGCGCGCCACTGGAAGAAGCAGACCCCGTCGGCACCGCGGGCGATGTGCGCCGCGGTGTTCCGGAGCATCTCGCCCGGGGCCTTCGCGACGTTGTGCGGCTGCCAGTTGACGGCACCCGTCGAGTGCTCCATGAGCAGCCAGGGGGCTCCGCCGGCCAGTCCACGCGTGGTGTCGGCGGCGAAGGCGAGCTCGACGTGCGGCCGGGGCAGGCGGTGGTCCAGGTAGTGGTCGTTCGCGATGACGTCCATGTCGCCGGCCCACGACCAGTAGTCGAGCGCCGTGATGTGCGCGGCGACCATGAAGTTCGTCGTGACGGGCTTGTCACTCAGCTCGCGCAGGACGGCGGCCTCGGCGCGGTGGTGGCCGAGGAGCTCGTCGGACGAGAACCGGTCGAAGTCGATGGTCTGCGCCGGGTTCGTGAACGACAGCGTCGCGCGGGGCGGCAGCACCTGCTCCCACGCGGAGTAGCGCTGGCTCCAGAACGAGGTGCCCCAGGCTGCGTTGAGTGCGTCGACCGTGCCGTACCGGGCCTGCAGCCAACCGCGGAACGCCTGGGCGGAGACGTCGCAGTAGCAGTGCGCGTTGTGGCAGCCGAGCTCGTTCGACACGTGCCAGAGCCGCACGGCGGGGTGGTCGCCGTAGCGCTCGGCGGTGGCACGGACCAGGGCGAGGGCGTGCTCGCGGTAGACCGGGGAGCTCGGGCAGAACGCCTGGCGGCCACCGGGCCAGCGGGTGGTGCCGTCGGCGACGACGGGCAGGACCTCGGGGTACCGGGTGGTGAGCCACGGCGGTGTCGAGGCGGTGCCCGTGCCGAGGTCGACCCCGATGCCCGCGCCGTGCAGCAGCTCGATGACGGTGTCGAGCGCGGCGAAGTCGTACTCGCCCTGCCGCGGCTCGACGTGCGACCAGCCGAAGACGTTGATCGCGACGAGGTTCACGCCGGCCTCGCGCATGAGCCGGACGTCCTCGACCCACACCTCGGGGTCCCACTGCTCGGGGTTGTAGTCGCACCCGAACGCGAGGCCCGTCGAGCCGAGGCCGAGCGCGCCGGTGGCGGTCGTCGGCAGGGTGGTGGTCGTCACGGGGATCCTCGCTGATCGGGGCGACCCCGGCCGCCTCGGTCGCGTGCGACCCCTTCGACGGCGAAGGCCACCCAGTGTTCTGGGAGCGCTCCCAGTCAGCACCGGCCGATCGGGGCCGAATGTTCTGGGAGCGCTCCCAGAGCAAACACCAGCGGCTGCACCCTGTCAACTGCAAGGCGTTCCGAGGGCTCCTCAGCGCCGGATATGGTTGCCCCATGTCCGAGGTCCGATCCGCTCGTCAGCGCGCCACGATCCAGGACGTCGCCGACGAAGCGGGGATGTCGCGTGGCACCGTCTCGCGGGTGCTCAACGACGAGCCGTACGTCTCGCCGAAGGCGCGGGAAGCCGTGCAGGAGGCCGTCCGACGCGTCGGCTACGTGCGCAGCGCCGCCGCCCGCAGCCTGGTCACCCGGCGGTCCGGGGCGATCGCGCTCATCGTCCACGAACCCTCGGTCGTGGTGCTCGACGACCCCAACATCGGCAACATCCTGATCGGCACGAACGCCGTGCTGTCCGATGCCGACCAGCAGCTCGTCACGATCATGGTCGACTCCGCCCGCGACAGCGAGCGCGTGGTCGAGTACCTGCGCGGCGGGTTCGTCGACGGCGCCATCGTGCTGTCCGCCCGCGACGGGGACCCGATCACCGGCGCGATCGAGGAGATCGGCATGCCCGCGTGCTTCGTCGGGCACCCGTCCGACGCCGCGAACATCTCGTACATCGGCATCGACAACCGCGCCGCCGCCGAGCAGATCACCCGACGGCTGGTCGACACCGGTCGACGCCGGATCGGGATGCTGGCGTCGGGGCTCGACCGCGACTCCGGACAGGACCGCCTGGCGGGGTTCACCGCGGCACTCGGCGAGCGCTTCGACCCCGACCTCGTCGCCCGGAACCCCCTGTTCAGCTACACCGCGGGCGCCGAGGGCATGCGCGAGCTGCTCGAGCGAGCCCCGGACATCGACGGGGTGTTCGCCGCGTCGGACGCGGTCGCCGCCGGTGCGATGGACGTCCTGCAGCGCAGCGGCCGGAGCGTGCCGGGTGACGTGGGTGTGGTCGGGTTCGACGACAGTGCCTGGGCGCTCCGGTGCGACCCGCAGCTGTCGACGGTGCGGCAGCCGGCGCGCCTGCTCGGCGAGCAGGCGGCGCACCAGGTCCTCGAGCAGATCGGCGGCACCGACGACGGTCCACGCGGTCTGCTGTTGCCGACGGAGGTCGTCTGGCGCGGGTCCGCGTAGCCGGCCGCGCAACCGACGGGAGGCCCGTGGCGGCGTCGCCACGGGCCTCCCGTCCGTCCGCGGGTGCGTCCCGCACCCGTCCGGGTCAGCCCTGCGGCGGCGAGTAGAGCTGCAGGTCGTTGCCCTCGCTGTCCTTGAAGGGGATGATCTTGCCCCACGGGTGCTCGCTGATCTCGCCCTGGATGTCCGCGCCGCGCTCCTTGAGCGAGGCGACCTCGTCCTCGATGCTGCCGTCCGGCTGGAACGACACGACGGCACCGCCGTCGCTGCCCTGACCGGCGGACTCGCGCCCGTTCAGGCCGATCATCAGGCCACCGGCGTCGATCTCGCTCCAGTCGTCGGACTGGTCCTTGACGGTGAGACCGAGCGTGTCGCGGTAGAACGCGACGGCGCGCTCCATGTCGCTGACCGGGACCCAGACTGCTGCGACTCCACTTGCCATGGTGTTTCCTCTCGTCGTGGTGTGCCGTGGACGGTAGGCAGCGCGCGTGCACGGGGCCACAGGCTCGGTGTCCCCCGGTGCCGGGTCAGCCGGCCGCCGGACGCCACATGCCGATCGGGGCCGCCGCGCGGAACCCCGCGATCGGCGCACCGTCGGTGAACCCGTGCCGTCGGTACAGCCGACGGTTCACTGGGGTGGACGACTCCAGGTACGCGCCGGCGGACGTCCGGTCCGCACGCTCGAGTGCGTGGCCGAGCAGCAGTCCACCGATGCCCCGACCACGCGCTGACGCCGACACCCCGATCTCGGCCAGGTACCAGTGCGGGGTGGCCGGTCGGGCGCGCTCCATGCGGCGCAGGTGGGCCACCGCGCGGAGCGCCCCGCCGAGCCCCAGGGTCCGGAGGAACGCCGGCACCTGCCGCACGAAGGCCCGGACGCCACCGGGCTGCCGACCGGGTGCCTGCCAGAAGGCGGCGCCGACCACCCGGTCACCGATCGTGGCGACGTCCACCCGTCGCGCGGGCATCGGCACCGACCGGATGAGCGCGTCGAACAGCCCGGTCAGCACGGCGGGGCGGTCCTCACCGGGTCGCGGCGGCCGGAACTCGGCGAGCACCGGGTCGTCGGCGAAGGCCTCGGCGAGGACGGCCGCGGCCGCCTCGAGTTCGGCGGGTCCTGCTGCTCGGACGACGGTCTCCATGCTGACTCCTCAGGTGATCACTGATTTGGCCGGTTGGCCGATTTCATCCTCGCGTCCGGTCCTGCACGCGCCCCGTACGCTTCCTGTGATGACCGACCAGCAGCAGACGCGCGGGTACCGCAGCCGACAGGACCGGCGTGCGGAACTGCTCGACGCCGCCGCCCTGGTCGTGCGGGACGACGGCCTGCGCGGCCTCACCACCCGGGCCGTCGCCGCCCGAGCCGGCGTCGCCCACGGTGTCGTGCACTACGCCTTCGGGGCCCGGCGCAACCTGGTCGTCGCGCTGCTCGAACGGCAGGCACGTGCGGTCCTGCCGCCGGTGCTCGCGGCCGCCGACGAGCACGACGACCTCGCCGCGGCGCTCGAGGCGGGGATCTCGGCGTACCTCGACCTGGTGCGGCGCGAACCCGAGCGGTTCCGGGTGCTCGAGGCCCTCAGCGCGACGGCCCTCGCCCCGGACGGCGACGGGGACCTGCTCGACGCCGAACGTCGGCTCTGGCGCGACGGCGTGGTCGCCGGGATCGAGCGCTGGACCGCGCGGCACGGAGCGGCGCCGTCCGAGCCGGTGCCCGTGGTTGCCGACGCCGTGATCACCCTGGTGGACGGACTCGCCCGCGCCGCGTGGAGCGATCCGGACAGCACCGCGACCGCCGGATCGCGGGCGTTGCTGGTGCGCGGATTGACCACCGCGGTGACCGCCGCCGTGACCGCCGAGCACTGACCTGCAAACCGTCCGGGGAAGCGCTCCGAATGTCATGTGTGCCGCACACTGCGGCGCGTACAGAAAAGAGGGCTGATCATGACCAGCAGCGCAGCAACCGCACGCACCACCTCCGGTTCGACGTGGACCCAGCGGGGCGCGTTCGTCTTCGGTGTCGTCTTCCTGATCGTCGGCATCGCCGGGTTCATCCCCGGACTCACCATGGACATGGGCTCGATGTCGATGGCCGGCCACGGCTCCATGGCCCTGCTCCTGGGCCTGTTCCAGGTGTCCGTCCTGCACAACATCGTGCACCTGCTCTTCGGCATCGTCGGGCTGCTCGCCGCCCGCCGTGCAGCCTCCGCACGCCTGTACCTCGTCGCCGGCGGCATCGTCTACGCGGTGCTCTTCGTCTACGGGCTCTTCACCGCGGGCATGGCCGGTGGCGCGAACTTCGTGCCGCTGAACAGCGCGGACAACGTGCTGCACGCCTTCCTGGCCGTCGCGATGATCGTGCTCGGCTTCGTCCTGCCGCGGATCGGGACGCGCACCGCGCGCTGAACCACAGCACACACCGGACGGGAGGCCCGTGGCGACACCGCCACGGGCCTCCCGTCCGTCGTCAGGGGCGTCCGTCGTCCGCGTCGACGACGCCCGGGGTCGGGGTCGTGCCCGTGAAGGCGTCGCGCATCGTGCCGACACCGCGCTGCGGGTGGGCGCGGTCGAGGTACTTCGCCCGCGACTCCTTGCGCGGTTCCGGATCGGTGCGCATCGCCTGGTTCCGGTCCTGCTGCAGCGCGCTGTCCACCTCACCCTCGCGGTTGAACGACCACATGAGCATCGGGTCGCCGATCGGCAGGTCGTGTGCGGGCTGCGAACCCATCGGGGTGCTGTGCCAGGTGTGCCAGGTCTTGCCGTACGAGTTCACCAGGTGCCCCATCAGCTCGGACTCCACCACGATCGGCAGGCCCGGAGCGACGAGTTCGCCGGAGAACACCTCGTGGTTGTGCGGGTGCCACGACGCCTGCTCGTCCTCGGGCAGGGAGTCGAACAGCCGCTCGGACACGATGTACTCGATGCCGATCAGGTTCGCGTCGGCGGTGTTGCCGTCGAAGAGCACGCACTGCAGCATCTCGGCGTTCACCACCTTGCAGAAGTGGTGCGCCTCCATCTGCACGTCGGGCTCGCCCTTCACGCAGTGGAACCCCACCACGTAGACGTCGAAGCCCCGCAGCGGCGCCGAGGTCTGCAGCACGGCGGCGCCGCGGTCGAGCAGGGCGAGCTCGAAGCCGCCGGGCCCTCCGGGCGGGGTGACACCGGTCTTCCGGTCGTGCACGGTGGGGTTCAGGGGCATGCGGGCGTCCTTCCGTCCGTTCGAGGTGGGCGCCATGCAACCCGGCAGCCCCTCGGAACGCTGTGCGGTTGCGGCGTACTGTCCGCTGCATGCCCGCACTCATCGACACGTTCACCCTGTCCAACGGTCTGCACATCCCGAAGATCGGCTTCGGCACCTGGCAGATCCCGTCCGGCTCCGACGCGTACGACGCCACGAAGACCGCCCTCGACCTCGGCTACCGCCACATCGACACCGCCCTGGCGTACGGCAACGAAGCCAGCGTCGGCGAGGCCGTCCGCGACAGCGGCATCCCCCGCGACGAACTCTTCATCACCACCAAGCTGCCGGCCGAGATCAAGACGGCGTCCGGCGCCCGCGACGCCTTCGAGGAGTCGAGCCGCAACCTCGACCTCGGACACGTCGACCTGTACCTGATCCACGCGCCGTGGCCCTGGAGTGACATGGGCTCCGACCACCGCGACGGCAACGTCGAGGTCTGGAAGGTCTTCGAGGAGCTCTACGACGCCGGCCGCACCAAGAGCATCGGCGTCTCGAACTTCGCCGTCACAGACCTCGAAGACCTGCTCGGCCGCACCGACGTCGTCCCGCACGCCAACCAGATCCGCTGGTTCATCGGCAACACCCAGGACGAGACGACCGCCTTCGACCGCGAGCACGACATCCTGACCGAGGGCTACTCCCCGCTCGCCACCGGAGGCCTGCTCGAGAACCAGCAGATCGCCGAGATCGCGGCGAAGTACGACAAGACCGTCGCCCAGGTCGCGATCCGGTACCTGCTCGAGAAGGACGTCCTGCCGCTGCCGAAGTCCACCACCCCGTCGCGCATCGCCGAGAACGCCGACGTCGACTTCGTGCTGGCCGCCGAGGACGTGGCCGCGCTCGACGCGCTCGAGGACACTGCGAGCTGACGTCGGCCCCACCCCGGACCGGAGGCGCGGTGCCAGCTGGCACCGCGCCTCCCGTCCGGCGTCCTGCACCGATTCAAGGGCTCGCCAGCCCGTGGCGCGCCCGCCCGCTCAGCGCTCTGCGCTGTCGTACTCGATGAGTCCGTCGTCTTCCAGCCGCTGCAACCGGTCCGCGAACTGGTCGGCGGCCGCATCCCCTCGGATCGCTACTCCTGTGATCGAGCCCCACGTCTCGACGGCTCCGCCGAATTCGTGGATGACATCGTGAGCGATGCGGAAGGCGCGTGCATCACGAGGGCTGATCCTGAAGACCCACGACTGTCCCCGTTCGACACGACCTCCGTACTCAAGCTGTCCGGTCGAAGTGTTCTCGACCGTGTCGATGATGTCTCCGAGATGGACGTCCTTCGCGAACAAGGGGACGCAGCTGACGACGTTGCGGCCGTCGTCGAGGACGATGATCGTCAGGTCTTCGTAGCGGATCGGGTCCCACGACGGATCAAGCTCCACACGGACGACCTTCTAGGCTCCGAGCACTGGGTTGTCGTGCGTGACGACGGTGTCATCCGGCATTCCTACGGTTCCTTTCGCAAGCGCGGCGCGCTTCATCCGATCTTCCGCAGCCCGAGCGCAGCCTTCTTCCGCACCCACGGGCGATCGTCGGTCAACTTCTCCTCCAGGGCCTCGCGCGCTCGCGGGTTCGGCCGCTTGCTCAGTGCGAAGACCGCGTGCCCGCTGATGTCGTGGTCGTCCATGAGTTGCAGGAGGACGTCGACCGCTTCGGGCCGCTTCGACTTCCCCAGCGCGAGGGCCACCATCTGACGAGCACGGCCGTACTGCGGATCGAGCGCGAGCGCTGCCACGTCGTCGAAGTACGTGTCCACGTACGCGGTCTCGATCGAGTTCCCCACCGCCCAGCGCGTGCCCGCTTCGTCAGTGAAGTTCCGGAACGCCTCGACCAGCGCGGGCATGGCTGTGCCCTTTGCCGACGGGTTCGTCAGCGTGTGAGCGACTGCCCGCTGCATCATCGGCGTCCGCGCCTTCCGCAGCCATTCGAGCAGCGTCGGCACCGCGTCCTTGTACCGGATACCCGACTGAGCGAAGGCGGACAGGCTCCGGAAGTCATACTCCAGCGCTCGGAGGTCGGCCAGGATCGCCGACTGCTCGGCAGTTTCTTCTGGTGTGAGCGGCATCAAGACCTCGGGAGGGTGGAGCGGTGATTTCGGTTCACGACTGTCATCGGATCGACAGATCGATCGCGACGACACCGAGCACGAAGATCAGGACGATGACCACGAGGCCGATCGTGGGTATCAACACCTGTCGCCGCACCGTGGGAGCACCAGACGCCCCGATGACCCACGTCGTGATCGCGACGATGAACGCGACCAGCGGCACGAGGATCTGTGCGGTCTCCCCGACGGCGTACGAACACCGCATCGTCTCGTCGGAGCCACACGGGGTGTACTGCAGCTGCGCGGCGAGCATCCCCGGCAGCGAGCCGATCGCCGCGAACACCTCGAGGAACACGAGGAAACAGAACGCGAGTCCGAGCAGCCACCAACCAGGTGGACGGCGCTGGACTTCGTCGATGGATGACCGCTTCATGTGAGGCTGACCGTACCGCAGGGGTGACACGGAGCACGGACTCGTAGGGTCGAGTCGTACCGACCGCACACCCGGGTGGGTCCGTGCCCCACAGCGGACCTGACGACGGGAACAGATCGTCCCTGTTGCCGGTTGCACCACACGGTGTCGCAGCCAGTGACACGAGAGCCCAGGAGGCCACCATGACCACCACCGAGACCGCCATCCTCGCCGGCGGATGCTTCTGGGGAGCGCAGCAGCTCCTCCGTCGTCGCCCCGGCATCGTCAGCACCCGCGTCGGCTACTCCGGCGGCGAGGTGCCGAACGCGACGTACCGCAACCACGGCGACCACGCCGAGTCGGTCGAGATCGTCTTCGACCCGTCCCAGATCTCGTACCGGGACCTGCTGGAGTTCTTCTTCCAGATCCACGACCCGTCGACGAAGGACCGCCAGGGCAACGACATCGGTCGCAGCTACCGTTCGGCGATCTTCTTCACGACCGACGAGCAGCGCCAGGTCGCACTCGACACCATCGCGGACGTCGACGCGTCGGGCATCTGGCCCGGCAAGGTCGTCACCGAGGTCACCGCGGCCGGCCCGTTCTGGGAGGCCGAGGACGAGCACCAGGACTACCTCGAGAAGAACCCGCACGGCTACACCTGCCACTTCGTGCGTCCGGGTTGGAAGCTCCCGCACCGCGACGAGGCAACCGCGGCCGTCTGACCTGACGAACGACTGAGAGGCACGGAGCCAGCTGGCTCCGTGCCTCTTCCTCTTGCCCTGTCCACCGAACGCGAGCGGCGAACGCGGCGTGGTCCCCCAGTTCTGGGTGGTCGCCGAACCACATCACTGCGGGTTCGCGCAAGGTTCCGAGCTGACTCGATCTCTGCGGTGCAACTGGGTCCGGACCGGTTGTAACGTTTGCTCGCCTTTGCTGATCCTCAGAACTTCCGGAGAACCCGACATGCCCGAGACCACCCCCACCGAGCAGCCTCCTGCTTACGTTCCCGCGGCTCCCGAGCCGCGTCCGGCACGAGCTGGCCTCGGCACCGCAGCGGTCGTCCTCGGGGTTCTCGGCATCCTCTTCGCAGTGATCCCGCCGACCAACGGGTTCGGCATCTTCCTCGGCGTCGTCGCATTGGTGCTCGGCATCATCGGCATCCGTCGCAAGGGGCGCCGTGCCGTCGCGGGGACCGTCGTCGGCGCTGTCGCAGTGATCCTCGGCGGCATGCTGGCGGGCGTCTACAGCGGCGCCTCCGACGACTCCGCAACCCCTGACGCGCCTGCCGCCACCGAGGTCGCCGCTGCCAGCCCGGCCGCTGCGGCCGAAGAGTCGAAGAAGGCGGAGAAGCCGAAGACCCCCAAGAAGGCGGCCGCCGAGAAGCCCGCGGAGGCATCCGGCACCGTCGGACAGCTCCAGGCGGCTGCGGCTGCGAAGAGCTACCTCGACTCCGGCATGGGCTTCTCCGCCGCCAGCCTGCTCCAGCAGCTGACCTCGAGCGCGGGCAACGGGTTCGCCCAGGCGGACGCGCAGTGGGCCATCGACCACTCCGGTGCCGACTGGAACGCGCAGGCACTCGCCGCAGCCAAGGGGTACCTCGACTCGGGCATGGGCTTCTCCGAGGCCAGCCTGAACGGTCAGCTGACGTCGAGCGCCGGCAACCAGTTCACCCCCGAGCAGGCGCAGTACGCCGTCGCGAAGGCCGGGGCCGACTGGAACGCACAGGCGGTCGCCGCCGCGGAGGGCTACATGT
This sequence comes from Curtobacterium sp. BRB10, assembly GCF_031844325.1. Lineage (NCBI taxonomy): Bacteria > Bacillati > Actinomycetota > Actinomycetes > Micrococcales > Microbacteriaceae > Curtobacterium > Curtobacterium sp. BRB10. The sequence goes on along the minus strand of NZ_JAUZVA010000008.1, from coordinate 112,169 downwards.
CCTCAGGCATGGGCTTCTCGCGCGCGAGCCTCATCGCACAGCTCACGTCGTCCGCAGGGAACCAGTTCACCCAGCCGCAGGCCGAGTACGCGGCCACGCAGGTCGGGCTGAACTGACCTGACGACCGCCGCGGATCAGCGTGATCCGCCGAGCAGTTCCAACCAGTCCCCGGGAAGGCGATCCGCCGGCCCGGGGACTGCCTGCGTCACGGGGTGGCTGGTGGGGGCTGCGAGCTCGAGCCCCTCGAAGCGGGTGTCGTCGCGGTAGTCCCACGCCCAGGTCTCGCCGGGCTCGTAGCTCTGGATGACCGCGTGCCCGGTCTCCTCCCAGTGCCGCGTCGCGTGCGTGTTGAGGGAGTCGTCGCAGCAGCCGACGTGGCCGCACGCCGCGCAGCGGCGCAGGTGCACCCACCACGCGCCGGTCGCGTCGCACTCGACGCACCCGTCTCCGCTCGGTGCGATCTCGGGGTGGATCATCTCGGCCTGGTCCGTCATGGAGCCATCATGCCTGTGCAGGGCCACATGCGGTCGGGAGGCACGAGGCGGGCCCGCACCGCGCCTCCAGGCCGTCGTCGGGTCGCGTCCAGGGCGAGGCGTGGGGCGGTCGTGCGGGTGGCCGGGCCAGGATGGCCCTGGGGCCGACAGCCGATCGGCTCGCCGAGGGAGGACACCGTGGACACAGCGCCGTACTCGCAGCCGTTGCGGGAGTACATCGAACAGCTGCGGACCGAGGGGTACAGCGTCGCGGACGGTCAGACGGCCGACCCGGAGCTGATCGACCCGCACGGCAACCCGGTGCTCACCTGGCAGGACGACTACCCGTACTCGGAGCGCCTGCCGCGGGACGAGTACGAGTACGAGAAGTACCTGCTGCAGATCGAGCTGCTGAAGTGCCAGTACTGGCTCGAGGACACCGGACAGAAGGTCGTCGTGCTCTTCGAGGGGCGTGACGCCGCGGGCAAGGGCGGCACGATCAAGCGGTTCACGGAGCACCTCAACCCCCGGACCTCGCGGGTCGTCGCGCTGAGCAAGCCCACCGAGCGCGAGCGCGGTGAGTGGTACTTCCAGCGGTACGTGCAGCACCTGCCGGCCGCGGGTGAGATGGTCCTGTTCGACCGCTCCTGGTACAACCGGGCCGGCGTCGAACGGGTGATGGGCTTCTGCAACGACGACGAGTACGAGTCGTTCATGACCCAGGTGCCGCAGTTCGAGCGGATGCTCGTCGACTCCGGCATCCACCTGACGAAGTTCTGGTTCTCGGTGACCCGTCGCGAGCAGCGGACCCGGTTCGCCATGCGCCAGCTCGACCCCGTGCGGCGGTGGAAGCTGTCCGACATCGACCTGCTGTCACTCGACCGGTGGGAGGACTACACCGAGGCGAAGACGGCGATGTTCACCCGGACGAGCAAGCGCTACGCGCCGTGGACGATCGTGCGGTCGAACGACAAGAAGCGCGCGCGGCTCAACGCGATGCGGTACTTCCTGACGCAGTTCGACTACCCGGACAAGGCCGCCGACGTCATCGGGAAGCCGGACCCGCTCATCGTCCGCCGCGGCAAGCGGGACGTGGACGTCGAGTGATCCCCCGACCGCGGAGAGTTGCTCGTCGCTGCCCCACGATGACGACGACGGTGAGTGCGACGCTCACCGTCATCGCCGCCCCTGACCAGGCGCCGAGCTCCGCGGTCCGGCCGCCGTCGACGAGCAGCCCGCCGATCCCCGAGCCGGCAGCCGTACCGAGGGCGATGACCGCCGAGTTGAGGGCGACGACCACCTGGGCGAAGCGCCCGGACATCGTGAGGAGCAGCGTCTGCAGGGGCGAGTTGGCCGCCCATGCGCAGAAGCCCCACACCGCGAAGACCGCACCGGCACCGACGGCGTTCCCACCTGCCCAGGTCAGCACAGCGAGCGACAGCCCGGCTCCCAGGAGCGCCGCGCACAGGACGATCGCGGCCCCGAACCGATCGGAGAGGCGACCGCCGACGACGTTGCCGACCACCCCGGCGAGCCCGTAGCTGACGAGGATGCCACTCAGCGTCGGCCCGGCCGCTCCGGCGAGGACGTCGAGGAGCGGAGCCGCGTAGGTCTGGACGATGAAGGCGGCCAGGGTCTCGGTCATCGAGACCGCCAGGACCACCGCGACCCACCCGAACGCAGCCGTGCCGCCCCCGGGCCTCCGGAGCGCGTCCGTCCGGCGTTCGTCCGGTCCGAGAACGGGCGTCGTGGCACCCGACACAGCGACACCCGTCAGGAGTCCACCGGTCGGCGCGTCGCGTTGCACCATCGGAAGACCGCTCGGCCGGGCGACCAGGAGTGCGATCGCCACAGCCGCCAGGACGGCGGTGACCCCGATCCCGACGTACACGGCACGGAACCCGACCGCAGGTCCGAGCAGCGCGCCGATGGGTGCTGCGACGACGGAGGCGGTCGTGAGTCCACCGAAGACCGTGGCGACCGCCCGGCCACGCCGCTCCGGCGAGACTGCCTGCGACGCGAGCACCGTCGCCGTCGGTGTGAACCCTCCAGCGGCCACTGCCGCGAGCCCCCGCGCCACGACCGCTGCGCTGTACGAGTCGACGAGCGCCATCGCGACGCTCGCGAGACCGAAGGCGGTGAGCGAGCACAGCATGAGCCGCCGACGCGGGATGCGGTGCCCGAACAACGCCACCGCCGGCGCGGCGACCGCGTACACGACGCTGTAGACCGCGACGAGCAGCCCGACCTCCGCGAGGCCCACGTCGAGGTCCACGGCCATCGAGGGCAGGAGGCCGGCGACGACACCGCCGCCCGACCCGATCGCGAACGTCCCGATCGCGAGCGGCCAGAGCGGCGTACCCGCCGACTCCGGCCGCACGGGGGCATGCTCCGGATCAGCCCGCACGGGGTGCCGTGCCGTGTGCGATCCGGTCCGTACCGTCGGTCACCGAACCGGCTCGAGCGTGTCGGCCTCGACGTCGTCCAGCCAGGCGGTCACATCGGCCGTCGTGACGAGCGCGTCGCGCTGGAGGTACTGCATGGCCGCCAGCGCGTTGTCGTGCGCTTGCTGTGTCGATCCGCCGACGCCGTCGGTCACGACGCGGAACCGGTAGTCGTGCTGGTGGGCATCGACGGCCGTGTAGTGCACACAGACGTCGGTGAGACCGCCGACCAGCACCACGGTCTCGGCCTTGTACGCCTTCAGCACGATCTCGAGCTCGGTCCCGAAGAAGGCCGAGTACCGGCGCTTCTTGATCAGGAACTCCTCCGGCCGCGGATCGATGTGCTCGGCGAGCTCCGTCTCCGGCCACCCCTCGACACAGTGCGGCCCCTCCGTCCCGTCCAGCTCGCGGCCGATGTCGACGAGCGAGGGCTTGTGCACCTCCTGGATGAAGACCACGGGCAGGTCGTTCTCGCGGAAGCGTCGGATGATCTCGGTCACGCGCGGCACTCGGTCCGCTCGGCCCTCCATGGAAGGGATCTCGGTCCGGTTGGCATCCTTCGGCACGTTCCCTCCCTGGATGTCGACGACGATGAGCACGGTGTTGCCGGTGACGTTCACGGTGGTTCCTCTCGTGGTGGTTTCAGCCGACGGGCTCAGGCGAGCGCCAGGCGGCGGTCGACGACGACCTGCAGCAGGTCGACGACGGTGTTCAGGACGACGAACGAGACGCCGAGCAGCAGCGCGACGCCCGCGATGCCCGGGAAGTCGCTCGACTGGACCGAACGGTCCAGGTAGCTCCCGAGTCCGGGCCAACCGACGATCTTCTCGACGACGACCAGTCCACCGAGGAGCATCCCGGCCTGCAGTCCGATCATCGACAGCGTCGGACCGAGGGCGTTCCGGAGCGCGTGCCGGAGGAGGACGGCGCTCTCGCGCATCCCCGCGGAACGAGCGGTGCGCGCGTGGTCGGCGACGAGGTTCGTCCGCAGGCCGTCCACCAGCACCCGACCGATCGCGACCGCGGGCGACACCGCAGCGCAGGCTGCGGGGAGGAGGAGGTGCCAGACGGCGTCACCGGCGACGTCGACCCGCCCGGCGAGGACCGCGTCGACGACGAGCAACCCCGTGGGTCCGGGAGAGGACTCCGTGAACGAGGAGCGGCCGTTGGCGGGGACGAGTCCGAGCTTCCCGTAGAGGAACAGGAGGCCGACGGATGCGAGCAGGAAGGTCGGGGCCGCCGCACCCGACAGCAGGACGATCCTGACGACACCGGCACCGCGCCAACGGATGACCGTCAGGAACGCGAACGCTGCACCGAGCAGGAGGGCGAGGGCGAGGGTCCACATCGCGAGTTCGAGCGTCGCGGGGAAGGCGGTCGCGATCCCCTCCGCGACCGGTGTCCGTGTGCGGAGGGAGTTCTGCAGGTCGCCGTGGAGGAGCCCCCCGAGGTAGGCGAGGTACCGGATCGGAGCAGGCTGGTCGAGCCCGAGCGACGCCCTGGCACGGTCGACCGCTCCGGCGGAGGCGTTCGCGCCGACGTACGCACGCGCGGGGTCGACGCCGCTGAGCTCCTGCAAGGAGAACAACACGATGGTGAGGGCGACCAGGACGCCCAGCATGGAGCCGGTACGGCGGAGCACGAAGGCGGTCATGCGGATGTTCCTTGCTCGGGTCCGCTGCAGCGGACGACGGTGGTCGGGATGCAGGCCGGGAGGCGCGTGGTGCTCCGGGTCATCGGCTCACCAGGTCTCGGACACCGTCCCCGGCGAGGTTCGCCAGGAACGAGACGACCGCCACGGCGAGCCCCGGCACCACCGGGATCCACCAGTACTCCAGCAGGTACTGGGCGCCCTGCGCCGCCATGGCACCGAGTTCCGGTGCGGGAGCGGGCGAACTGAGACCCAGGAAGGAGAGTGCGGAGAGCGCGACGATGAGCCCGCCGATGTCGAGGCTCGCGGTGACCACGATGGTCGAGGTCACGCCGGGCAGGAGATGCCGTGTGGTCCTGCGCCACCATCCGATCCCACCGATGACGGCGGCTTCGAGGTGCGGGCGGGCAGCCCACGCGCGGATCTCTCCTCGCACGAGCCGCGCGTACATCGGCCACCAGACGACCGCGATGCCGAGCAGTGCGCTCCAGTACCCCCGGCCGAGCGCGGCCGCGACGGCGAGGGCGATGACGAGTCCGGGCATCGCGAGGAACAGGTCGGTGAAGCGCATGAGCAGGTTGTCGGCCCATCGCCCGAGTGAACCGGCGAGCAGCCCGACCACGGTGCCGAACACGACCCCGCTGGCGATCACGATGAACGCGGCGACGAGGCTCGCGCGCAGGCCGTGGAGCACCCGCGAGAGCATGTCGTAGCCGAGCGCGTCGGTGCCGAGCAGGTGCCCCGCCGAGCCCGGGGGGAGGAACGCTGTCCCGGACCGCAGCACCGGGCTGTAGGGGGCGATCACGGGAGCGAGGAGCGCGACGACCACGACGACGCCCAGCGCGCTGATGGCCACGAGGTCGACGGTGCGTCCGCGCCGTCGGATGGCGGTGACGCGCTGCCAGCGTCGGTCGGTCGGTCGCAACGACGCGGTGGTGGTGACGGTCACGGGCGGTCCTTCCCGGTCCGGGCGAGCGAGAGTCGATCGCCGGGGATCGCCGCGAGGAGTGCAGCGGTGTAGGCGTGCCGTGGGGCGGCGCACAGGTCATCAGCGTCGCCGGTCTCGACGATCCGCCCCTGTCGCATCACAGCGATGCGGTCCGAGACGATCCGCGCGGCGGCGAGGTCGTGGGTGACGAAGAGCATGGTCATCCCGAGCTCGCGTCGGATCCGCCCGAGCAGGTTCAGCACGGTGGAGGCGAGCGAAGCGTCGAGGGCGCTCGTCGGCTCGTCGCACAGGAGCACCGACGGCGGCACGATGACGGCTCGGGCGATCGCGACCCGTTGCCGTTGCCCGCCGGAGAGCGCAGTGGCGCGGACCCGGGCGATGTCCTGCGGGAGCCCCACCCGGTCGAGCACCTCGTGTACCGCCTCCGCGACCGCACCAGCGGCGACCCCGCGCCGCGCCGCGCGGACGCGTTCGGCGAGCATCTCGCCGACCGACAACCACGGCGTGAGCGAGGCCCCGGCGTCCTGGAAGACCATCTGCGGACGCCCGGAACCGAACACGGACACCGTCCCAGCGCTGGCGGTGTCCAGCCCCGCGATGATCCGCATGGTCGTGGACTTGCCGCAGCCGCTCTCCCCGACCAGCGCCAGGGACTCACCAGCCCGAACGGTGAGGTCGACGCCGCGGACGGCTTCGACCGACCGCCGGCGCCACACCGGTCCGCTGCGGAAGGTCCGTTCCACACCGCGGAGTTCCACGGCGGTGTCGCCCAGCACGACCTGCGGCCAGATCGCGGGCAGGTCGTCCACCCGGTCCGCGTCGTGCGCGGACGGCACCGGTCGGTCCCGAGGGGTGCCCAGGTCGATGCGGGAGGCCAGCAGCCCCCGGGTGTAGGGGTGCTGAGGCTTCTCGAGGACCATCGCCGTAGGCCCGCTCTCCACGATCTCGCCTCGGTACATCACCGCAACGCGGTCGCAGAGTTCGGCCGCGACGCCGAGATCGTGGGTGACGAAGACGACCGAGCACCCGCGTTCGGCACGGAGACGGCGCAGGAGCGCGAGGATCTGGGCCTGCACGGTGACGTCGAGTGCGGTGGTCGGTTCGTCGGCGATGATGAGTGAGGGGTTCCTCGCGAGCGCCAGCGCGATCATGACCCGTTGGCGGAGACCGCCGGACAGGTTGTGCGGGTACGCCCCGAGCCGCTCGGCCGGGTCGGGGATGCCCACGTCGGTGAGCAGCTCCAGCACGTGGGCACGATTGCGGGCGACCTCGGCGAGCGCGGCGCCGATCGTCATGGTGGGGTCGAGCGAGGTCATCGGGTCCTGGAACACGGCACCGATGTGCTCCTTGCGGACCACACGGTCGTGCTCGGCGGTGGTTCCGACGATGTCCTCGCCGGCGATCCGGACCGTGCCGCTCACCACCGGGCGAGCAGCCGCAGGGAGCAACGCCATCAGGGTGAGGCCGAGGACGGTCTTCCCCGAACCGGACTCGCCGACGAGCCCGAGTACCTCGCCCGGCGCGACCTCGAGGTCGACACCCCGGAGCGCTTCGACGGGCGCTCCGTCACGGTGCAGGACGACGCGGAGGTCGGCGACGCGGACGACCGGGTCGGGTGGATCGGCTGGTGTCGTGCTCTGCGCGGACGCTGCTGTGCTGGTCACGATGACCCCTTCCGGATCGGCTGCTGGTCGGTGTTGTGACGAGGGGCCGGATCGAGGCCCCTCGTCCGTCAGTCCCGGTCCAGCGCGGCGAAGTGCAGGACGTTGTACTCCAGGACGTTCTGCGCGTCGTCGACCCCACGGACGTCGTCGCGGACGACCGTGGTGCTGTTCAGCGAGCCGGTCGAGAGCCAGTACCCGGAGTCGTTGACCGCAGCAGCGATCGCCGCGTAGGCGTCGTCGTCACCCGAGGCCACCGCATCGTCGAGGGCATCCGTCAGTCCGGGGACCTCGGCGCCGAAGAGGTCGAGGCCGCCCTTCGGGGTGTAGAGGATCCGAGCCCACGCGTCGACGTGCCCGGCGTCGGGGAAGACCGACATCACGAAGAGGTCGGGAGCGGCCTCGAGGTCGTCCGTCATCGTGTAGGCGGACCCGGAGGCGTACGAGACCGACTCGGCCGTGAGGCCGACGTCACCGAACTCGGCGACGAGCTCGTCCGCGAACGCCTTGCCGTCGCCGCTCGAGCCCGCGTACCCGACCCGGATGGTCCGGCCCTCGGTCGTACCGCTGTCGGCCAGGGCTGCGAGCGCGGACGGATCGTGCGTGACGCCCTGCTCGCTGATCGACGCGTCGGTCATGCCCGCGGGGAACAGCTCGGAGGTCGGTTCCTCGAGGTCCCCCATCGAGGCGTCGATCACCGATTCCGTGTCGATCGCGCTGAAGAGCCGGTGACGGTCGTCCACGGTGGGGAACGCCTTCGACGCCGGGTTCACGAACAGGGTCTGGGTCGTGAAGTTCGGGAACGTGGACGCGGCGAGGCCCTCGGTCTCCGACATGCGCTGGTAGGCGGTCTTCGAGGTGACGTTGAGCACCGCGTCGACCTCGCCGCGCTCGAGTTCGAGTTGCACCGACGAAGCGTTCTCCGCGATCCGGTACGTCACGTCCGGGATCGCCGGCGCGTCTCCCCAGTAGTCGTCGTAGGCGCGCATCCCGTAGGACGACCCGGTGTCGACCTCCGAGAGCTCGTACGGCCCGGTACCGGCGTCGTGGGTGGTCAGGTACTCCTGTGCGTGGTCCTTCCCGCCGTGTTCGTCGAGGACCGTCGGGCTGATCATCTTCACGCCGAACGGCGAGGCGAGGTAGTCGAGGAACGCCGTGTTCTTCGCCTTGAGGTGCACCGCGACGCGGTGGTCACCGTCGGGTTCCACCGATGCGACGTCAGCGACCATGTACGCGGGGCCACCGTCGACGGCGGTGCGGCGCTCGAACGAGTCGACGACCGCTTCCGCGGTGAACGGCGTGCCGTCGTGGAAGGTGACGTCGGGACGCAGGGTGAAGTCGTAGGTCAGCCCGTCGTCGGACACCGACCACTTCGTCGCGAGCTCCGGCACGATCTCCGCGGTGTCGGCGCCGTCGCGGTAGGCCACGAGGCCCTCGTAGGTGTTCTCGATGATGTTGAGACCCGGGCCGTCGTAGTTGGTGTCCGGGTCCGGCGGCGTCGAGTACGACCCGAGGTAGACGGCGGTGAAGGTGTCCGTCGAGTCGAAGGACCCTGCAGCGGAACCGGTCGTCGAGCAGGCGCTGACCGTGAGCGCGATGCTCGCCAGGAGCGCGGCGACGGTGAGTGGACGGGTGACGGTGCGCGGGGTGCAAAGGGCCATCGGACAGACCTCTCGGGTCGGGTGCGGGGCGGAACCTGTCAGTGATCGAAAATAGGTCCCGACCGTTTCCGACACGTGTCGCCGTGTTTCCGCGAGATGAATTCTGTCAGCGACAGGTATTGGTGCAGGATGGGAGCATGACGCCGCCCTCGATCCACCCGCCCCTGCTCGTCCGTGACGTCCGGCTCGTGGACGGGACCGGCGGCCCGGCTCGCGACCACGTCGACGTCGAGGTCGCCGGCGACCGGATCGTCGGGGTGACCCCCACCGGTTCGACGAGCATCGCGGCCACTGCGGGAGCCGACCGACTCCGGATCGTCGACGGACGCGGACGCACACTGCTGCCCGGTTTCGTCGACTGCCACGTCCACCTGACGACCAGCCCGACGACGACGACGCTCGACGCCATCACGGAGCCGGAGAGTGCGAAGACGCTCCGAGCGGTCCCCCACCTCGCCGCCACGCTCCGTGCAGGCGTCACGACGGTGCGCGACCTCGCCGGCGCGGACGCCGGCTTCCGCGACGCGGTCGAGCACGGCGTCGTCAGCGGACCGCGCCTCCTCGTGGCGATCCGCATCCTGAGCGTCACCGGCGGCCACGGTGACTCCCGCACCATCGGCGGCCTCCCGCTGGACGACGGCCCCGGGGCCGGAGCCGTCGGCGACGGACCGGATGCGTTCCTGCGGCTGACGCGAGAGGTCGTGCGAGAAGGTGCCGACTGGGTCAAGGTGGCCGCCACCGGCGGTGTGGGCAGCCCGAGGAGCCACCCGGAGGGCGGCGGCCTGAGCGAAGCAGAGATGCGGACCGTCGTGCAGGAGGTCGATCGGCACGGGCTCGCCGGCGTGGCCGCACACGCCATCGGGGCGCGCGGCGTCGAGGCCGCGGCGCGCGCCGGCGTCCGGAGCGTCGAGCACGGCTACCTCAGTGACGATCGGGCGATCGAGGCGATGCTCGAGCACGGGACCGTTCTCGTCCCGACACTGTCGACCCTCCTCCGGACGCTCTCGGCCGACGCGCCGCCGTGGGCCGCCCGGAAACGCGCCAGACTCGCTGCCGAGGGGGCCGAACGGATCGCCGCAGCGGTCGCCGCCGGGGTGCCGGTCGCGATGGGCACCGACGCGGGCATCGTCTCGCACGGGACGAACCTCGCCGAGCTGGCGCGACTCGTCGACGTCGGACTCTCGCCGGAGCTGGCCATCGCCGCCGGGACGTCGGTCGCCGCGGACCTCTGCGGTGTCGGCGACGACGTCGGCACCGTGACCGCCGGCAAACGCGCCGACCTCGTGCTCGTCGACGGCGACCCGCTCACGGACCTCACCGTCCTGACGACACCCGGTAGCATCTCGCTCGTCGTCCAGGCCGGGGCGATCGTGGGAGGGGCCGACGACGCATGACCGATCGATCCGACGGACCGACCCAGGCGCCCGACCGCCCACGCGCACCCCGCGGCCGCCCCCGGGCCACCGGCGAGCGGCGAGCAGGCAGGACGACCCGTGCGGAGATCCTGGACGCCGCTGCGGAGCTCTTCGCCACGCAGGGGTACCTGGAGACGACGACCCGCCAGATCGCTGATCGGGTGGGCATCAAGCAGGCCTCGCTGTACTACCACTTCGCCGAGAAGCACGACATCGTGCTCGAGCTCCTCGCGCGCTCGACCTCGCCCGCGGTCGCCTTCGCGGACTGGCTCGACCACCAGGAGATCGACCCGGTCACCCGGCTCGCCGCCCTCTCGTCGTTCGACACGTCGGTGGTGCTGTCGACGCCGGACGACATCGTCGCCGTCTTCCGGATGCCGGGGGTCGCACGGGCGCTCCGCGACGACGATGCCGGAGCCGCCTCGCTGCGGGATCGCTACCAGCGCCTCGCAGCCGAGGTGCTGGCCCACCTCGGCTCGACGAGGACGCCGTCCGAGCAGGACGACGTCGACCTCGTGTTCGGGCTCGTCGAGTCCGTCGTCTCGCAGCGGTACTGGGGGCGTCCCGAGGAACGCGAGGCGTACGCGACGGCGGTCACCCGCGGTTGCCTCCGACTCCTGCGGGTGCCCGAGGACGCGATCGGGCGCAGCGTGTCGGCAGCCGCGGAGATCGTGGCTCGGTACGGCGGCGACACCGCGCCGGGCCCCTTCCCGGTGGCGGGACAGCACGCCCCCGCCACCGCCTGAGGCCCGCAGGTGGTCCTCGGCAGGCCGCCACAGCCGGCCGCCGACTCGGAACGTTTACACGCCGGGGCCTGCCGTCACGCACTCGAAACAGACGGGCAACGGCGCCGACACAGGGCCGCACGACACTTGTCGCACTACCTGTCACCCGACAGGTACTCCGCGAAAGGTCTGCAGTCATGCGTTCTCCGCAAGCACCGCTCCACGCACCGCGCGCCACGTCCGACGTCGACACCCAGGGGCTCGCCCGCCTCGGCTACGAGCAGGAACTCCACCGCGGGGTCGGCTCGTTCTCCTCCTTCGCGGCGGGCTTCTCCTTCGTCTCGATCCTCACCACGGTCTTCCAGCTGTTCGGACTCGGCTTCGGGCTGGGCGGTGCTGCGTTCTTCTGGGCGTGGCCGCTCGTCTTCGGTGGCCAGCTGCTCGTCGCGCTGAACTTCGCGCAGCTCGCGGCCCGCTGGCCCATCTCCGGCGCGATCTTCCAGTGGTCGAGCCGTCTGGCCGGAGCCCGGTTCGGGTGGTTCACCGGCTGGACGATGATCATCGGCCAGATCCTCACCGTCGCGGTGGCGGCCATCGCCGTGCAGGCCGTGCTCCCCGCGATCTGGGACGGGTTCCAGGTCGTCGGCGGTCCGGGTGCGGACCCGTCCGTCGCGTCGCCGACCGGTGCCGCGAACGCGGTGGTCCTCGGTCTGGTGATGCTCGCCGTGACGACGATCGTGAACATCACGAGCGTCCGGCTGATGGCCCGCGTGACGAGCTTCGGCGTGCTCATCGAGATCGTCGGCGTCGTCGTGCTCATCGGCGCCCTGTTCCTGCTGCCGCACCGCAGCGCCTCCGTGGTGTTCACGACCGCCGGCTCGACGAGCACCGAGCCGTACGTGTGGGCGTTCCTGGCATCCTCGCTGATGGCCGCGTACGTGATGGTCGGATTCGACTCGGCCGGTGAGCTCGCCGAGGAGACCCACAACCCGCGCCGGACCACCCCGAAGACGATCGTCCGGGCGCTCACGGTCTCCGGCCTCGGTGGTGGGCTGCTCATCATCGGCGCCCTCGTCGCCGCCCCGAGCCTGACCGACGGCAAGCTCGCCACGCAGGGGCTCGCCTGGGTGATCACCTCGACCCTCGGCGACGTCTTCGGCCGGCTCCTGCTCTGCACCGTCGCCGTCGCGGTCTTCGCCTGCACCCTCGCCGTGCAGACCGCCGGAGCCCGGATGGTCTACTCGATGGCCCGCGAGAAGGCGCTGCCCTTCCACCGCACCCTGGCCCGCGTCTCGCCCCGTACCGGCACCCCGATCGCCGCGTCGATCGTCGTCGGGGTCGGCGCCGGGCTGGCCCTCGCCGTCAACATCGGGCAGTCCGCGATCTTCACCGCGCTGTCGAGCCTGTGCATCGCGATGCTCTACCTGGCCTACCTCGGGGTCACCGGGCCGCTGCTGGTCCAGCGGATCAAGCTCCGGCGCACGGGGCTGCCGACTGGGGTGGACGAGGACGGCAAGCCGCTGTTCACCCTCGGTCGCTGGGGCATCCCGCTCAACGCCCTGGCCGTGGCGTTCCAGGTCGGCATGGCGATCAACCTCATCTGGCCCCGGCCGGAGATCTACGACCTGACCGGCACCTCGTGGTGGCTGCAGTACAGCGCCCTGCTGTTCATCGGCGGCGTACTGCTCGTCGGCTGGGCGTGGTCGAGCTGGCGTCACCGCACGCACGGGCCGATCACCCTGGCCGAGGTGCCGACCACGGCCGCCACCCCCGTGCCCGCAGAAGCCTGATCCGGAAGGAACCCCATGCGCGACCTCCACCAGACCGACAGCGTGCTCGCCTCCCGGTCCGACGCACGCGCCCAGGCCGGCTCGCAGTCCGAGTACATGCCGTACCTGCCGGCGTCGTCGTCACCGTTCGCCCCCGAGGGCGTCGACCCCGCGCAGCTCGTCTGGGCCGAGACGGTGGCGCCGGGCGGGTACACGCACAAGGTGCTGGCCCGCGGGTCACGGCTGCGGTTCGACGACCCGACGGGTCAGGCCTGCGCCAACGTCCTGGTGTTCAACGCGCTCGAACCGTGGGAGCGGCTCAACGTCGCCGACACCCAGAAGATCCCGTGGCAGGCGTACCTGGGCCAGGGTTCGCCGCTGCTGAGCGGGGACGGCAGGGCACTCGCGACCGTCCTCGAGGACACCTCACGGCACCACGACGCGTTCTGCGGCACCTCGACCGACGCCTGGAACGAGCGGAAGTACGGCGACGCAGCACCCGAGGGGCGCACCCCGAGCGGTCGGTCGCTGTTCGCGAAGGCCGCCGCGAAGCACGGGCTCACCAAGCGGGACCTGCCGCCGAGCATCTCGTTCTTCCAGGGCGTGCGGATCGACGCCGACGGGGCGATGACCTTCACCGGTTCGGCCGGCGCGGGCACCCACGTCACGCTCGTCGCCGAGCTGCCGCTGCTCGTGCTGGTCGCCAACGTCGCGCACCCGATCGACCCGCGCCCGGACTACCTGGTCGGACCGCTGCGGGTGCACGCCTGGCGCGGGGCCCCGACGACCGCGGCCGACGAGCGGTTCACCGCAACGCCGGAGCTCACGCGCGCCTACCTGAACTCGATCGACCACGCGGAAGCCCGAGGCCTGTGATGACCGACACGACGACCCACTCCACCACCTCCACCGTCCCGGTCGGAGCCGTCCACGACCCGGACGTCGCCCTCGACTGGAGCGAGTCCCTGGTGCCGGGCACCGTGGTCCGCGACGACCGGGTGGCCCCGCTCGCACCGTGGTCCGCCGTGGTCCGCGCCGGCGAGGTGCTCACCATCGTCGACGTCGGCGGCAACCAGAGCGCCGACTGCCTGCTCTACGACGCCCACGACCCCGACGAGCGGTACAGCGTGCCGGACACCCTCGCCGCACAGGGCAACGCGTACGTCCGGACCGGCACCGTCCTGATGTCGAACGAGGGCCACCCGCTGATGACCGTCGTCGCGAACGAGATCGACCGGCAGGACACCATCGGCGGCGCGTGCTCGAAGGAGTCGAACACCCTGCGGTACGGGCACCACACCCAGTACCAGCACGGCTGCCGCGAGAACTTCCTCGCCGAGGCCGGCCGCCACGGACTCGGTGCCCGCGACATCGTCTCGAACCTCAACTGGTTCATGAACGTCCCGGTCGAGGCCGACGGCGCGCTCGGCATCGTCGACGGCATGAGCGCCCCCGGCAAGCGGGTCGCGATCCGGGCCGAGCGGGACGTGCTCGTCATCGTCTCGAACTGCCCGCAGATGAACAACCCCTGCAACGACTTCTCCTGCACACCGCTGCGCATGATCGTGGTCCAGCCGTGACCGCCGCGCCCGACCCCACCGGGACCGCCACCGTGAACCAGACCCCTGCCCTCCGCACCGACACCGTCCTCGTCGCGAACCGCGGTGAGATCGCCCGTCGCATCATCCGCTCCGCGAAGGCGCTCGGCATGCGCACCGTCGCCGTGTACTCGGACGCCGACCGCGCGGCACCCCACGTCCGCGAGGCCGACGTCGCCGTCCGGCTCGGTCCCGCACCCGCGCGCGACTCGTACCTGCGCATCGACGCGGTGGTGCAGGCCGCGAAGGACACCGGCGCCGGACTCGTGCACCCCGGCTACGGGTTCCTGTCCGAGAACACCGACTTCGCCCGGGCCTGCGAGGACGCCGGCATCCGGTTCGTCGGGCCCACCGCCGACCAGATCGTCCGGTTCGGCGCAAAGCACACCGCCCGCGAGCTGGCCGCCGCCGCCGGGGTCCCGATGCTCGCCGGCACCGGGCTGCTCGCCAGCGTCGACGACGCCGTGGCCGAGGCCGAGCGCATCGGGCTGCCCGTCATGCTCAAGGCCACCGGGGGTGGCGGCGGGATCGGCATGCAGGCGTGTTCCACCCTCGACGAGGTCCGCGAGGCGTACACGAGCGTCACCCGCACGGCCACCGCGGCCTTCGGGTCGGCCGGCATCTTCCTCGAGCGGCTCGTGCGGCCGGCACGGCACGTCGAGGTCCAGCTCTTCGGCGACGGCGAGGGCCGCGTCGCGGTGATCGGCGACCGCGACTGCTCCCTGCAGCGCCGCAACCAGAAGGTCATCGAGGAAGCCCCGGCACCGGCGCTCCCCGAGCACGTCCGCGCCGAGCTGCACGCGTCGGCCCGCCGCCTCGCCGAGAGCGTCGGGTACCGCAGCGCCGGCACCGTCGAGTTCGTCTACGACCCGGTGCGCGAAGAGGCGTCGTTCCTCGAGGTGAACACCCGCCTGCAGGTCGAGCACCCGGTCACCGAGGAAGTGTTCGGCGTCGACCTCGTCGAACTCATGCTCCGCCTGGCCCGCGACGGCGCGGTCGGCATCGACCCCGACGTGTTCGACCGCACCTGGACCCCGAACGGCTACGCCGTCGAGGCCCGCGTCTACGCCGAGGACCCGGCGAAGGGCTCGCTGCCCTCCAGCGGCCTCGTCACCCAGGCCGTGTTCCCGAGCGCGACCACGGCATCCGGCGAGCGCACCGGCATCCGCGTCGACGGCTGGGTCGAGACGGGCTCCGAGGTGTCCGCCTTCTACGACCCGATGCTCGCCAAGGTGATCGCCACCGGGGAGACCCGCGACGACGCCCTCGACCTGCTGCGCGACGGGCTCGCGGCCACCCGCATCGACGGCATCGTCACGAACGCCGGGCTGCTCCGTGCGCTGACCGACGACCTCGAGCTCCGTACCGCCACGCACTCCACCTCGACGCTCGACGCGACCGAGGACCCGGACCCGCGCATCGACGTCGTCGCGCCGGGCACCATGACGATGATCCAGGACCTGCCCGGCCGGGTCGGGTACTGGCAGGTGGGCGTCCCGCCGAGCGGCCCGTTCGACGCGGCGTCCTTCGCCGAGGCGAACCGCGCCGTGGGCAACCCGGACGGCGCCCCCGCACTCGAGGTCACCGCCACGGGCCCGACGCTCCGGTTCTCGGCCGCCGCGGTGGTCGCGATCACGGGCGCGCCGGCGCCGGTCACCCTCGACGGCGAACCCGTGCCGCTGTGGGAGCCGGTCGAGGTCGGCGCCGGCCAGACCCTGGCGATCGGCACGGCCCCCGGTCCGGGCCTCCGCACCTACCTGACGGTCCGGGGTGGTTTCGACGTGCCGACCTACCTCGGCTCGACCGCGACCTTCACACTCGGTGGCTTCGGCGGCCACGCCGGCCGGGCCCTGCTCGCCGGCGACGTCCTGCGCCCCGGCTCCCCGGACTCGGACGCCCCGCACCCGGCGTTCCCGTCCGGCACCCGCCTGGGCCTGGTGGGCGGTCCGACCCCGGCCGGCCGCCGCACCGCGCTGACCGACGCGTGGGAGATCGCCGTCACCGAGGGGCCGCACGCGGCGCCGGACTTCTTCACCCGCGCCGACCTCGACGTCTTCTACGCCACCGACTACGCCGTGCACCACAACTCGGCGCGCACCGGCATCCGGCTCATCGGGCCGCGGCCGGAGTGGGCGCGGACCGACGGCGGCGAGGCCGGTCTGCACCCGTCGAACATCCACGACACCCCGTACGCGGTCGGTGCGATCGACTTCACCGGGGACACCCCGATCATCCTCGGACCGGACGGGCCGTCGCTCGGCGGGTTCGTCTGCCCCGCCGTGGTCGCCAGCGGCGACCTGTGGAAGCTGGGCCAGCTCCGACCGGGTGACACGGTCCGGTTCGTCCCCGTCCGCGAAGCCGACGCCGCCGCGCTCGACGCACACCGGGCCTCCAGGACGGTGCCACGCACCGGGAGTGACGGCAGCACCGGAGGCGACGGCGATGACGGCGTGATCGCCCGCCTGGACGCGACCGACGTGCGGCCGAGCGTCGCGTACCGACGCGACGGCGACGACAACGTGCTCGTCGAGTACGGCGACATGACCCTCGACATCGCCCTGCGGATGCGCGTGCACGCGCTCATGACGGAGCTGCAGGAGCACACGCCCAAGGGGATCCTCGACATCACGCCGGGCATCCGCTCCCTGCAGGTCCACACCGACGCGTCCGTGCTCAAGGCGCGCGACGTGGCAGGGCTGCTCCGCGAGCTCGAGGACGAGATCCCGCCGACCGACCAGCTCGTCGTGCCGTCGCGCACCGTCAAGCTGCCGCTGTCGTGGGACGACCCGGCCACCCGGCTGGCGATCGAGCGGTACATGAACGGCGTGCGGAACGACGCCCCGTGGACGCCGTGGAACATCGAGTTCATCCGTCGCATCAACGGGCTCGAGAGCGTCGACGACGTCTTCCGCACCGTGTTCGACGCGAGCTACCTGGTGCTCGGCCTCGGCGACGTGTACCTCGGCGCCCCGGTCGCGACCCCACTCGACCCCCGGCACCGGCTGGTCACGACGAAGTACAACCCGGCCCGCACCTGGACCGCCGAGAACTCCGTCGGCATCGGCGGCGCGTACCTGTGCATCTACGGGATGGAGGGTCCGGGCGGCTACCAGTTCGTCGGCCGCACCGTGCAGATCTGGAACCGGTTCCGCCGCGGCGGGCTGTTCCAGGAGAACCCGTGGGCGCTGCGGTTCTTCGACCGGATCGAGTGGTACCCGGTCGGTGCCGACGAGCTGCTCGAGCTGCGCGCCGAGACGGACGCCGGACGGGGCTCGTTCGAGACCGTCGAGGGCGAGTTCTCGATCGCGTCGTACAACCGGTTCCTCGCCGACAACGCCGGGTCCATCGCGGACTTCCGGACGCAGCAGGCGCAGGCGTTCGGCGAGGAGAAGGAGCGGTGGCGGGCATCGGGCGAGTTCGACGTCCGTGACGAGCCGGCCGCCGTGGTGGCCGACGCCGTGACCGTGCCGGAGGGGTCGACCGCCGTGTACGCCCCCTTCACCTCGACCGTGTGGCAGGTGGACGTCCGACCGGGCGACCGGGTGGACGAAGGACAGAAGCTGCTGGCCGTGGAGGCGATGAAGATGGAGTCGATGGTGCACGCACCGGTGCCGGGCCACGTGCTCGAGGTGTACATCAAGCCGGGCGACCAGGTCGCGCCGGGCCAGGTCCTCGCCGCGATCGGAGCGGCGGCGTGAGCGGGAGCGTGAGCGGCGTGGCGAGCACCGTGGCGAGCGCCGCCGCCGCCACCGCGGCCGCCACGACGTCCGCCGCGACCCGCGTCCGCGACGCCTTCGCCCGCATCGACGCCGTCGACCGCCCGGAGGTCTGGATCACCCTGCGCGACCGTGCCGACGTGCTGGCCGAGGCCGAAGCCGTCGACCCGACGCTGCCCCTGGCCGGCCTGCTGTTCGCCGTGAAGGACAACATCGACGTCGCCGGCCTGCCCACCACCGCAGCCGCCCGCTCCTACGCCCACGACCCCGCCACCGACGCCACCGCCGTCGCCCGGCTCCGCGCCGCCGGCGCCGTCGTCGTCGGCAAGACGAACCTCGACCAGTTCGCCACCGGCCTGGTCGGCACCCGCTCGCCCTTCGGGGCGGTCCGGAACGCCTGGGACCCGACGCGGATCTCCGGCGGCTCGTCGAGCGGTTCCGCCACGGCGGTCGCCCTGGGCATCGTCGACTTCGCACTCGGCACCGACACCGCCGGTTCCGGCCGGGTGCCCGCCGCGCTCGGCAACCTGGTCGGGGTGAAGCCGACGAAGGGGCTCGTGCCGAACACCGGGGTCGTCCCCGCCTGTCGCTCGCAGGACTGCGTCACGGTGTTCGCCCGGTCGCTCGATCTGGCGCGCACGGCGGCGGAGCTGATGGCCGGTCCGGACGGCGTCGACCCGCTCGCGCGGCCCGACCTCGCCCTCGCCGACCTGCCCGCCGTCCCGCGCATCGCGGTGCCGCTGCCGTCGCAGCTCGAGGGGCTCGCGCCCGGCTGGGCCGAGGCGTTCGCCGCTGCCGTCGACCGGTTCCGTGCGCTCGGACACCAGGTGGTCGAGGTCGACATCGCACCCCTGCTCGACGCCGCGTCGCTGCTCTACGACGGCGCGTTCGTCGCGGAGCGGTACGCAGCAGTGGGCGCCCACATCGAGGCCCACCACGACGAGGTCGGTGCCGACCTCGACCCGTCGGTCGCCGCGATCGTGCTCGGTGGCGCACGACCGACCGCCGCGGAGCTCTTCGCCGACCAGGAACGGCTCGACGCGTTCGGGGCAGCGGGTCGCGCAGCACTCGAGGGCACCACGGCACTGCTCACGCCGACGACGACGTGGCACCCGACGCTCGAGCAGGTCGCGGCCGACCCGATCGGCGCGAACAGCCGGATGGGTCGGTACACGAACTTCGCCAACCTGCTCGACATGGCGTCGCTCGCCGTGCCCGCCGGCTTCGTCGACGGCCTGCCGTTCGGCGTGATGCTCACCGGCCCGGCGTTCACCGACCGGCGCCTGGCGGCGTTGGCGGCGGCGTTCGCCGCCCCGACCGTCGACCTGCTGGTCGTCGGGGCGCACCTGCGCGGTCAGCCGCTGAACGGGCAGCTGGTCGCGTCCGGCGGATCGTTCGTCCGGGAGGCCCGCACCGCGTCCGACTACCGGCTGTACGCCCTCGACACGGTGCCGCCCAAGCCCGGGTTGGTCCGCGTGGGTCCGGTCGCGTCCGGCGCTGCTGCGCCGGGTTCGGGGTCGGACTCGGGTTCGGGCTCGGGTTCGGGCTCGGGCATCGTCGGGGAGGTCTGGCGCCTGCCCGCCGCCGGCTTCGGCACCTTCGTCGCGGCTCTGCCGGCACCGATGGCGATCGGCACCGTGTCGCTCGACGACGGCACCGAGGTCACCGGGTTCCTGGTCGAGCCGTTCGCGGTCCAGGGGGCCGAGGACATCACCCACCACGGCGGTTGGCGCGCGTACCGGGAGCAGTCGTGACGGACACCGGCTGTCAGGATGGGGGCATGTCCCCCGACGACCGGCCCGTGCGCCCCGGCCGACCGCGGGTCGTGCCGAACGCCGACTCCGCGCTGAGCCCGCGCGACCAGATCCTCGACGCCGCCGCCGCGCTGTTCGTCGAGAACGGCATCAGCGCGACCTCGACCCGGGCGATCGCCGAACGGGTCGGGATCCGGCAGGCCTCGCTGTACTACCACTTCGCCGGCAAGGACGACATGCTCGTCGAGCTGCTCACGACCTCGGTGCGCCCGAGCCTCGAGCTGGTCCGCGGCCTCGAGCAGCTCGTGCCGGAGTCGGCCTCGGCAGCCGGTGCCCTCGCCGCGCTGGTCGTCGCCGACGTGGACACCCTCGCCCGCACGCCGCACAACATCGGCACGTTGTACCTGCTGCCCGAGGTGCAGGGCGAGCGCTACGACGGGTTCCGGGCCGAGCGCGTCGAACTGCAGGAGGCCTACGGGCGCCTCGGCTCGCGCGCTGCCACCCCGGACGTCGCCGCCGGGGTCTCGCCGTCGCGCCTCGGTGCCGTGCTCATCCAGATCACCGAGACCGTCATCCAGCTCCGACGGTCCGGCCCCGTGCAGGACGCCGACCGCGACGCCCTCGTCGCGACCTGCCTGCGCGCCTGCGGCCTCGACACCGCCGCCGTGGCCGAGGCCCGACGCGACGCCGAGTCCCTGCTGGCCGCCGTCGCGGTCTGACCCTCCCTCTCCCCTCTGCAAGGAGTCACCATGACCACGATCACCCCCGCCGCACACCGTCCGCTCGCCGACGCACTGCTCCCCCGCACCGCCGTCGTCAGCACCGCCCTGGTCCTCGGCGGCGCACTGCTGACCGCCGGTGCCGCGCAGGTGTCCGTGCCGATCTGGCCCGTCCCGATCACCGGGCAGACCCTGGCCGTGCTGCTCGTCGGCAGCGCCCTCGGTGCCCGTCGCGGTGCCCTGTCGATGCTCGTCTACGCACTGCTCGGTGTCGTCGGGCTGCCGGTCTTCGCGGACGGTTCGGCCGGGGTCGGCGTGCTCGTCGGCCCCTCGGGCGGGTACATCGTCGGCTTCGTCGCCGCCGCGGCCCTGGTCGGCTGGGTCGCCGAACGCTTCGGCGACCGCCCGCTGCGGAACGCGCTGCTGTCCTTCGCCCTCGGCACCGTCGTCACCTTCGTCGCCGGGATGGCCTGGCTCGCGGTGGCACTCGGCCTCGACCTGCAGCAGACCCTGCACTACGGGCTGTACCCGTTCGTCCTCGGTGGTGTGGTGAAGACCCTGATCGGTGCCGGCGTGATCTCCCTCGGGTGGACCGCGGCACTCCGCTCGGCCACTCGCCGGTGAGCGCTCCGTCAGGACTCCGCCGTCGGCCGTAGGGGTTCCGTCAGGAGGCCTTCCGCGCCGTTCGAGCCCGCGAGAGCGTGTGGTCGTGACACTGACTGCGATCATGCCGACGCTCCGCGCGTCGCTCCCCGATCCGATGGACCCGTTCCTCTGGCCGGCACACACCGTCGCGACCACCGACGACCTGCTGGTCTCGGCGATCTCGATGGTCCGGCTCGCCGACCTCACCGGCACCCCGACCGTGCACACCGCCGAGCAGTCCCCGCCCCGGTACCGCCCGCGCGGCTGGGCACCTCGCGACGTGAGCGTCGCCGTCGCGGCGGTCACCCGTGTGCGGCGACCGCGCACCGGGGTGGTGCTCCTGGAACTCGACGCGGTCCTGCCGACCTGCGCCGTGCTCGACCAGGTGCGCCTGATCGGACGCCGGAGCACCGCTCCCCTCTCCCCGATGTACGTCGTCACCCGCTGTGACGGTCGGGCCGACGGTCCGTTCCACCGCCTCCCGGCTCCGTTGCCCGCCGACGTCCGCGAAGGCGACCTGGTCTGCTTCCCGTGCCTGGCGACCGTCCGGCACCGCGACGTCGTCGAGCCGGTCCGGGCGGAACTCGCGCCGGTGCGCGCGGAACCCGCCCCGGTCGATCGATGACCACGGCGCTGCCGGTCCGCACCCGGCTGCTCGACGGCACCCACCTGTGGGGCCGGTACACGGTCCGGCCCGTCGGGCGGACCCTGTGGAGCTCGCGGACCCTCGTCGTGTTCCCGCCCGGCGCGAACGCCGGCGAGCGCCTGCTGCTGCGTGCCTGGCACGTCTGGCCGGCCGTCGGGGCGGTCGTCGCCCTCGCCGCACTGGTGCTCGCCGTCTCGGTCCCCGCCGTCGGCACGACCACCGCGCTGCTCGTCTACGGCGGCGGCTTCGCGGTCCTCGCCCGCGCCACCCGCGCGCTGCGACCACGGGTGCGGTCCGTCACCGTGACGACGTTCCTGGGCGACGGCCGCCGCGAGGTCCACGGCGACGAGCGGCTGCTCACCGGCTCCCTGGACGCACTGTCGATCCTGGAGCAGGCGCTCCGAGCCGACCGCATCCGGCCCGTCGACTTCGAGCTGATCTGGGGCGACGTGTGGAACGCCCTGGAGTCCCCGGAACCGGACCACCGCGCACAGCGGTCATCCTGAAGCCGGTTCCCGCGCCGCGCGTTTGGATGGGCCCGGGAAGGAGTCCGCGATGAAGCACATCCACTACGACGCCACCACGATCCTGGTCGGTGACGACGTCGCCGACGCCGTGATCGAGTACGCCGCGGCCCTCGCCGGGGGTGACCGGGCCGACACCGTGGAGGTGCCGGCCGTCGCCGACGACGGGACGATGACCACCACGAAGATCCTGATCGGACCCGCGAGCGAGATCGTCATCGAGGACGCGGACGAGGACGAGCTGGAGCTCGACGACGGGGACTTCGTCGCGCGGCTGCGGGCGGCTGCCAAGACCTTCGGGCACAGCGAGCCGATCCACGCGAACTCGCGGGACGACCTGGCGGACGCGGCGGAGGCTGCCGAGGAGCACTGACGCCTGGGCGTCGCGCTGCAGGGTGGAAACGGAGACTGTCTCCTGTACTGTGGTGACCCCGGAGAGCTTCTCCGGTTCCTGAGCCGCAGCCTGGAGGCCCGCCGTGCCCGAGCAGACCGCCCCCGCCGGGCGCGCGCCGCGTTCACTGCACTCCCCGCGTCCCGCGCGCGCCGACGCGCTGCGGAACCGGGACCACATCCTGCGGGTCGCCGAGCGCGCGTTCGCCGAACACGGCGTGACCGGCTCGCTCGACGCGATCGCCAAGCAGGCCGGCGTCGGCGCCGGCACCCTGTACCGACACTTCCCCACACGTGAGGCCCTGCTCGCCGAGCTCCTCGCCGCGCGCGACGAACACCTGGTGGCCCGTCGCGAAGCGCTGCGCGTTGGCTCCGCGGACACCGGCGACGCCCTGCACGGCTGGCTCGACGCGGTCACCGAGTGGGCCGGCACATTCGACGGGCTGCCCGAACCACTCCGCGCCGCCGCCTCGTCCGACTCGTCGCCGCTCGCCCTGACGTGCCAGGGGTTCATCACCACCACGGACGAGTTCCTCCGCGCCGCCCAGCGTTCCGGCCGTGCGCGCGCCGACGTCCGCGCGCGGGACCTGTTCCTCGCCGCGTTGGCGACCAGCTGGGTCCGGGGTGCCGCGCTGGCCGACGACTCGTCGTACGCCGCGCTCTCCGCCCTGTCGCGGCGCGGCTGGGAAGCCCCGATCCTCCCTTGACATCCACCTCTCTGGAAGGGCACCACATGAACCGCATCGGCATCATCGGCAGCGGCGCCATCGGCACCGCGATCGCACGCCTGGCCGTCGCCGCCGACCTCGACGTCCTCATCGCGAACTCGCGCGGCCCCGAGTCGTTGCAGGACCTCGTCGCCGAGCTCGGCCCGCGGGCACAGGCCGGCACCGTGCGCCAGGCCGTCGAGTTCGGCGACGTGCCCGTCCTCGCGATCCCGCTCACCGCCTACCCGGCACTCGCCCCCGACCTCGACGCCTTCGCCGGGCGGACCGTGCTGTCGACGGGCAACTACTACCCCGGCCGCGACAGCCGGATCGAGCAGCTCGACAGCCTCGCGACGACCACGGCGGAGTACGAGCAGACGCTCCTGCCCGGCACGCGGATCGTCAAGGCGTTCAACAACATCGTCGCGCACCACATCCCGAACCTCGCCGGCTCCACGCCCCGCACGGCGCTGCCGATCGCGGGCGACGACGAGCAGGCCAAGGCTGTGGTCGCCGAGCTCGTGCAGCTGCTCGGGTTCGACACCGTGGACGCCGGGACCCTGGCCGAGTCGTGGCGCTTCGAGCCGGAGTCCGGGGCGTACACGGGGATCTACGCGGCGAGTGCCGAGGGGTTCGCGGCGGACTACCTGGCGGATCCGGGAGCGCCGTTGCCCGCGGAGCGGCTGCGGGACATACTGGCGGTGTCGCACCGGGCGGATGTGGCGAACCGGCAGTTCTGACGATCGCAACTCTTTGGGGGACCCTTGCGACGACGAGACCATCAGCTCCTCACTGCAGCGGCGGGCGTGGTCTGCCTCGCCGTGGTCACCGGGTTGTCCGCATGTGCCGCGCCTGGGGGTGCCTCTGGGCCGCAGCCCGATGCGATGAGCGCAGCGCGGGCGGAGACCATCCTCGACGCGAGCGCCGACCAGGCATGGCAGCTGGTCGAGTCTCGCCATCCAGGGATCGAGCGGCCGGCAGTCGGCCGCGTCCGGACCGTCTCGCACGCCGACTGGGCCCCGACGCAGGAACGGTGCATGACCGCGGCGGGGTTCCCGCAGGCGAAGGCGATGCCCGACGCGAGCCTTTCCTCCGGACAGGTGCCGGAGGCGCAGTCCGAGCCGTTCGCGGTCGCTGAGTACACGTGCGGGGCCGAGTACCCCATGGCCGCGAAGTACCAGACAGCCTTCAACGAGTCACAGCTGGAGTGGCTCTACCGCTACTCCACGGGCGAGCTCACGAAGTGCCTGCAGGACCACCGCATCCCGGTGGAGCATGGCCCGAGCGAGCAGGAGTTCGTCGACAGCGACGGGGCGTGGTCGCCGTACCGGTCGGTCGATCTGCCGCAGTCCCGGTACTACGAGCTCGTCACCGCCTGCCCGGAGATCCCGGACTCGATCTACGGCTGAGCGACTCGGGAACGAACGGCGTTGAAGAACGAGAAGAGCCCCGGTCGGAACCGGGGGCTCTTCGTCGCGTTGCTGGGAAGCCGTTTCACGGTTCTCAAAAATGCCGCGTACTGGCGCAAATGGGTGGGACACTAATGCGTCATACCTTCCTCCGACCGCTTCCGCGTTGTCGTCTGAGGTTCTCACGCGCGCACCGCTCTCGGTCCGCCGCGTGTGTCGGAGGGGCCGGGCAGGATGTCCAGATGCGACCCTTCCCCCAAATAGATCTGCCCCTTGCCGGAACGCAGCCAGTTGAACGCAATGCCTGACGGAGCGACCCTTACCTCGACCGCAATCGGCGTGCTGGGCGTGATCGGAGGACTGGTCAGCACGGTCACCTCCGTCCGAGCCTCCGGAGCGCGACGCCACGTCGAACGGGCGGACGGAGCATCGACCCTACTGGCAAGTATTGATGCACTGCCATCAGCTCATTCCGCTGGCTCTCGTTTCGTCACCGCCGATGACGATGACGAGTTGCGCAGTGAACTGAGTCGAATCGTCCGCGAGAACGCGGCGGCGTACGTGCAACAGAACCCGGCTCCCGTCGGCATCGACTTCGCCCGTGTCACCGTTCCCGCATACTTCGTCCTCTTCACAGCCTTCGGTGCCATGGGTCTGATCGGTGCTCACGAAGCGGATGATGAACCGGACAAGTTTGCACTCCGGATCATGGGTGGCGCATCGCTGCTGCTTGCCCTTGGTCTCGTCGCAGTGACCGCACTGCTCGTCGACCGGATGGTAAAACGTAATCGCGTGCGTCGCCTCGCTGGCACCCCTGGGCGGGAGCACTACTTCGGCTCCTTGGCCGAGGTGTGGGAAATTGGTTCGGGGATGTGGCGAAACCGGCGTGCTCGACGACGACACAACACTCTCGACGACGTCTCACCGACGGCACGACGACAAGACCTTCGTCAGCAGTAGCGAGAACCAACGCGTTCGCTAGACCAGATCGTCGAGGCGTGTCCCCACTCTCAGGAACCGCTCTCGCAAACAGGCGGCGCCATTTCCACACCTGCTCGCCGATGCGCGATTTCCACGACGGCACGCCGGCGTTCGGTTCGCCACTTCTCACGAGCCTCGAGATCGCTATCTGGCGGCATTAGTCCTTCCAAAGCCGCCGGAGGGCACGGCGCAACCGACGAGACTCCGTCCCAATACCGAAGTTCATCTGCAGCTTGTTCCAAGGCATCAACCGTGTCGGCGAGAAGCGCACGCACCGCGTATCCGACGGATTCCGCCGGTAGAAGCTTCAAATCTGCTTTCGCACCGTTTGCCACACGCCAAAGAGTCGTCAGTTCAGTCAGTCGGCGGCGTATCGGATGAGCGTCAAAACCGATACGAAGCGACAATCCGTGGCGCCGAATCTCCTCGGTGAGTTCAGCGAACGGCGGCCGTCGATGATTGAGCAGATACTGCCCAAGCATTTCGGAACTACCGTGAAGCGTGGGCCCGACACAAGCGATCCGGTCGGCTAGACGTCGCGCGTCCTCTGCCCGAAGGGTGTGTTGCCGAGCCTTGCGGTCATGTCGCAACTGCGTCCGAAAGAGCCATACGGCGCCCATTAAGGACACTGCAGTGGCAAGGAGCTGTCCGAAGACATCGACCGTGGTCGCCGGATCAAGGACCTTCTCGACGAACCCGCTCCACCATGCCTCAGGCGTCATCGTCAACTGCTTCGACTCGCAACTGGTCCGCAATCGTGTGAAGCCGAGCGGCGAGGTATCCGACACGGCGCATCCCGTGATCACTGATCCACGCGTGCAAGTAGACCGCCGGATTAGAGACGTCCCGTTCTCCACCCCTCGACAATGGTTCGTTTCGCGCCCCCTTCAACCCCGGCGACCGGTCGTCTTCAGCCGCGCGCACAGCTCGGTTGAACTCCTCCCGGCTGAGAGCGCTCCCATGAGCGATGACGTTGCGAACCGACTTAGCAAGGATCAGCACACAATGAGCTTCCGGATCCCCCACAACATCATGCACTTTGCGAGCGTAGTCCTGAGATAGATGTTTTGCCGCTTTTTCAGCCCAAGCGTTCGGGTCACTGAACGTGACGTTGTACCCATCGGGATCAATGAGGGAGTCGATCTGCTCAACATTAAGGCGACTAGGGACCGCTGCCACGCCGGGAGATACCGCATTGATGATGTGCTGAATCTCTGGGTTCTTCTTCATAGCCGCGTCAAGAGCATCCTGCTGCAGCTTTATAAACCGTGCCGGTTGCTTTGAGATCGCGGCGATGTGCCAGCGATGCTGAAACAGTTCCCATTCCGTACCTATACGGAAGGCGAGGTCGGTCGTCAACCCCTTCCGAAGAGAGAGGTTCTTCTCCGATCCGCTTTCCCCAACCGCACGGTAGACCTCCTCATAACGGTCCTGCGCGTCGGTAAGCCTGCTCTGGAAGTCTTGGATCACCCGGTCTGGATTCAGCACTTTAGCCACAGCGAGAGACTAGCAATACTCAGGTCTCTGCGAGCCGCAGGCTGCAGGCATCTTCGCGCAGGCCGCCCTGGCCCACTCCCGCCGCCACTCTCCATGCGGACGACCACTTCACTTGTGCCAGGCCGGTGCCCGTCCGACCTCGGCTCCGCCAGCAGCACCGGACCTCCACCCCGAGGTGCACTGCCGTGCGCCCGGAAGCCCGACTGCGATCGTGACGATGCGGACGAACTCGGGCTGATCATGCTGCCGAGGAGGAAGCAGCCATCGTGCGGAGTCGTGCGCTCCGGAGAGTGCACCAAAGGCGCACCACGGTCACTCCCAGAAACAAGAAACCCCCGCGTAAACGGGGGGTTTCTGTGGCGGGTCATTTGCAAGTCTGGATGACCCCTGCTGTTGAGCG
The DNA here is from genome assembly GCF_031844325.1 of Curtobacterium sp. BRB10. Lineage (NCBI taxonomy): Bacteria > Bacillati > Actinomycetota > Actinomycetes > Micrococcales > Microbacteriaceae > Curtobacterium > Curtobacterium sp. BRB10. The sequence goes on along the minus strand of NZ_JAUZVA010000008.1, from coordinate 84,435 downwards.
GATGCAGGACCCGGTGCGCGGCGTCGCTGACTGAGTTTCCCCTGACCCTGCTCCTAGATTCCCCTTTTCGGAGTAAGCCCTGGTCAGCAAGGCTGTCACCTAAGCACGGAAGGACCGTTCGGCGGCGGCTCGGATCGTCGCGACGCGCTCGGAGACCGCACTCTGGAGGGCATATCCGAGCACCCGAGTGATCCCGGCGGCCTCGTGAGTCCACTGTTGAGCAGGACGAGGCACGGGCTCCGCTCGGCGACGATCTTGTTGGTGACCAGTGACCTGCTTGGCCCTTGCACGGAGCTCATGCCAGCGAACTCCGCGATCTTCACGGTCAGCCTGGACCTCTTCCGATGTGTCTTCCAGTTCAAGCTCTCGCGGGCCTTGGGCCGCTAGTTGCACAGGTCTTCCTCGACCGGGTGAATCTAACCGCTTCAAGAATGATCCAGCGGATACCGGTTCGACCTGCGACTTCCAGTCTCCCGTATGTCATAACGGCCACGATGTGTTAACGACCGGTCAGGGCGCGAGGATTGGGCGAAGCCCCACCACCTTCGCCGCTGTGACTGCGAGATCAAAGCTTTCATCCCAGCGTAGTTCGGTGATGCCTCCGCGAGCGACGGCCGGGCGAAGCAGCTCGAGGACGTCCCCCTCGAAGACGTAGTGTGGGGCCGCAATCTCACGAGAATGCGTGGCGAACCGTTCGTAGTCCACGTCTGATCGGAAGAAAATGGCGTATCGCCCCTCGTCGAGCACGGCGTATGACGCGTTCCAGGCCATTGCCAGTCGGTCAAGCACGTCATCAACGGGTGCGGGGATTGCTTGTTCGTTGAATAGTAGTTCACCGATGCTGCGTCGCTCGCTATCGGCAAGATCACTTGAGCCCCAGTCGATCACGACGTTCAAATCGAACCGGATGTGACGGAGGTCGCCCTCGCTCAGGCTGCCGCCATCAAGGTTGAGGTAGTCGCGGACCCTCTTCGTCAGCCATAAAATCGGAACAGCGACGATGTCCTCTGCCAACGCCCCACGGCTTCCCTCATCGGAGTTCGGCACGAGGGTTGCAATGCGCTCCAGTAGCTCAGCAGCGTGGTAATCCTTGCAGAATCGGAAGTAGTGGGCGCTGCGTCGCGGCAGCCACGACCATCGTGACCCAGGCGGCATAGGGAAGGCGCGGAGAACCTCCTGCAGTGCGGTGATCTGGTCGGATGTGGAGGTCGCGTAGCCGGCAGGCGTGCCTGTAGCGTCAAATTCAGCGGGCGTCTCGTAATCGAACTTGGCTTTGCATAAGTTGAAGATCTCGAACTGTAAGCAGGTATTGAACAGTTCTTCGCTCGCCGAGTAACCAATTTCGCAGTGGTAGTTACTGTTATAGCGGGCGAGCCGTCTCTCGGACGAGCGTTCGAACACTTGCTGCGCGGCAACAATGTCCCGTGCCGCTTGTTCGATAACCTTCTCTGCCTCAGCGGGTAACTCGACTTCGTCGTCGCTGGCCTCTTGGAGGTTGCTGACAACTTCTTCGGTTACGTTGTCGAGCCGTATGAGTTCGAGCCAGTCTTTCGCGGCTCGGATGCCGATGCGACGGTCAGGATCTTGCCGCATCATTTTGTCGACGAGTTCGTCCAGGTCCGTCAATGACGGCTGAACTTGGGTGATACGGTGATAGCCACCCCCTCGCGCGTACTGCTTGGTGAAGGCCTCGTTGACAAGCAGCCCGAGCGCAAAAATGTCAGCGGCAGTGTTGACCTCCCGCGCGTCGCGCCCTTGCATCTGCTCTGGGGCCAGGTAGTTGCGGTTCGCGAGCAGATCGTTCTGCTTTGTCAGGGTCGAGTCTTTGAAGTGGGCAATGCCAAAGTCGGCAAGTGCGAGGTGTCGCGCATTCGGGTCGACGAGAACATTCTCCGGTTTGATGTCGCGGTGCGCGACACCTTCGCCGTGGATATACTCGACGGCGTTGAACAACTGCATAAGGTAGCTGAGGAGAACCGCGGGGTCGCGCTCGGAGTCGATAACGTTACGAAGGGTAGCAGGGAAAAGGTCCATCACACAGTAGTAGTAGCCCCCCTCCTTCGTCGAGGCGTGAATCGTAACGACGTTCGGATGCGCAGCACGCTTTCCGAAGTCGATTTCTCGTTCAAAGCGCATGTTCCGGCTTTTATCGCGCGCTTTGATTTGCTTCATCGCGTACAAGCGTCCATCCGCAGAGGACCGCACCTCGAACACGTGCGAATTGCCGCCATTCTGAAGGTGACGGACGCTGGTGTAGATCACACCATCGATGGACGGAAAATGGGTCGCCATAAGCTCACGCTATCGGAAAGTCCGACATGTCGGGCGTCGGCGAGGGCGCGATCGTCGTCCCGTTCAAGCAGCGGGCAGGGGCGGCCTGACCAGGGTTCTCTGTTGGCCAAGGGCTGCAAGCGCTCGAACGAGTCCTCAGCGTTCGAGCCCAAGGCGTACTTGGCCGAACCAGACACCCGCATCGGCCCCGAGGAGCCCACCTTCACCGAGGCTGAGCACCGCATGAGTCCAGGTGTGGAGCACCGCGGCGACCGCAGATCGCCGTGCGGCGTTGAATATTGTTCCATCGTCTTCCCCGTTGGCGAAATGTCCACGTGCCGCCCCCAATTCGGGAGAAGTGTTGACGATGGTGTTCTCAAAGTCGTTCCACATGTGCATGGGCGACGGGCGGTGCTGTGGTGCGCCTCGGATCTCGTCGAGGTAGGTGAATCGGCGACCCAGCGCATAGCCCTCGAGCATGTCGCGGAGAGTCTGCCAGTGCTCGTTCTGTTGCTGCTGCGCGACAGCGTGTCGCGCAATGCCGGGCACCGGGGTGCGATGCGCGTGCGCCCAGATGGCGTCGTCGATAGCGCCGGTAGCGTGACCCTTAACAGCCACTGGCTCGACCTCCGCCATCGAAAGCGCAGCGAGCTTCAGGAGCTTCTCAACAGCGGCGGAGGCGGACACGAGGAACGGCCAGAGCATGACCATGTCGGCGGTCGGCGCGCGAAGGGCTGCATGGGCGGCGCTCAGCAGGGACGCGACCGCCTCCGTCTCATACGACCAGGCGGCGACGCGGGCACGGCGCGCGTGCGGCGACTCATCCACGGGCGTCTTTCGGGGGTTCGTCGGTGGCGGCGTCCGCGCGGCCTCGGCGGGTTGCTGTTCCGTGGATGGGGAACCCGGCCGCAGCGACATCGGTCCAAGAGACGTTCTCCGAGTCGACCGTCTCGCCGGTAGCGAGGCGAGCCCGGGCGAACACATGGTGGATGACCGCGTCTGCGCCCGCGTATTGGATCCCGTCGGGAAGGGTGGCGATCGTCTTCTCGCTGAGATACCAGTGCATGGCGTCACCGAGAGGTAGTCGGTGCGGGAGAACGGGGTTCATCACGGCGATGTCGTTCCTGCCCAACATGACCATGTCACCCGGTTCGGTCTGACCTGCTGTCACGGTGAGCGCGAAGTGCAGGTCAACTGCCTCGACAGCGATGGGGAGACCGCCGGTGTTGCGGATAGTTGTCACGAGGAGACGTGTCGCATGTTCCAGGACCGGCGAGACGCGCATCTGCGCGATTGCCTGGAAGGGTCCGCCGATTGGCCCTTCGGGGGTGAGTAGCGCCGCTTGGAGCTCGATCGTTGCTTCGCGCTGGGGCTTGGTGTGCTCAACTGCGTCGCGGATGGCGTCGAGAAGTGTGCTTTCGGTGATCGGCAATGGCGGCACCCCTGCCGCCCCCTCGTGGTCGGTCTTCCACGCTCCGAGAACCTCGGCGGGGTAGTCCTCCGGATGTCTGCGGTCGACGACGTTGTGGTGCGGGGTGCAGAGCAGAATCAGGTTCGAGAAGCTTGCTCGTTCCGCGTCGGTCATGCCAGCGTCGTAGCGGGCCGATCCGGGGGACGCTCCGTGAATGTGCGCGATCTGCAGCGCGATCTCGGGCTCCGCCCCGACCATCTCCACAGCCAGCCGGCCGCACTTGGGAAAGTAACACGTTCCACTGCCAAGCGCGAAGAGTCCAGCTCGTGTGCCCGCCGAATACGCTCGTGGATCCGTCATGTTGCAAGCCTAGGCACCATGCTGCGCCTGCTGGCGGGGCCGGGGATAACGCGGACGTCAACGAACGTCGATGGCATGTCAGAGGTGTGACGTACTCTCATCTCCACTGCATCGAGCGATGGCCGCTCAAGCTTCAAAGGAGAAGAGCATGTCGGACGCGCAGATCAAGAACGTCGAGAAGGACCGTGATGGAGACATCACGCACGTGGGAGTCTCCGGAGACTGGAAGTGGACGGTCGCCCAAGTGGTGACGTCGATCGAGTCGGGAACCAACACGTTCTACGTGATGTGCCCGCAACGAGCGAACGTCGTCGTCCGGAGCACGGCCGGCGGGCACGCGTCCCTGAGACGACGGCGGACACCACCACGAAGAACAACCTCGACAACCTCCCGCCGTTCTGATGCCGCGCGTGCATCCCGTTGGTCGGGTCCACCTTCAGGCCCGTTGATCGGTGCCGATAGTAGGAGTTACAGCACTGAAGCCGGTGCCTCGACACTAGGAGCCACATCATGACCGTCCGCCTCGCCCGCATCACCTACGAACGCCACCTCCGCGTCTGGCGCCTCCGCCTCGACCCCGACGCGACCGGCGCCGGCGATAAGGTCGGCGACCTCATCGGGTTCAGCGGGAACATTCACCACCCGGACGACGAACTCAAGGTCACGATGCTGCTCGCTGCCTGGGATGTCCGCCCGGAACCCGGCGGCTGGCGGGACGAGGACGGGACGTGGGTCGTACCGGTGGTTCGGCTCAGTCAAGCGTCCTAAGTTCAGCAGCCTTGCGCCAGGACGGGCGACTCGGGCCGGCTCATCCCTGCCAACGTTCGCTGTCTTCCCACCTGCGGCGGCGCTTCCGTGCCGATCGGGCCTCGGACGTCACCCAGGCTCCGTCGCGTCGACGTTCGTATCCGAGTGCAAGCAGCACCTGCCGAGCGCTTTCGGGCCGAATCCGGAGCAGTTTGGCGAGGTCAGCTGCTTGCCACGTGTCCTCACTGTCGACGAACTGGCGGATTGTCCAGGGCTGGCTTAGGCCGCCGCTCTCGAGCCGCTGGACGGCCGCACGCACTTTCCCAAGCGTGGCTTGCCTGCGCCAGCGCTTACGTCCGAAGGTCCAAGCGCCATAGGCGACTGTGCCGATATCGACCCCGTGGTCGAGCAGGAACGCGCCGAAGTCGAGAACGTGGGAGCCGTCACCTAGCCCCATGGGAGCGATGACGACGAGACGTGTGTTCGACCCGTTTCCGAAGCGGTAGGCGGCACGGTGGAGGTCTCCGACAGTGATGTCGGACGTCAATCCGCCATCAGCGATTACGGAGCCGTCAGCGCGGACGCCGAAGATCAGGCCGTACGCGTCCCAGTTTCGTGTCCACGGGCGGGGTACGTCATCAACTGAGTCCGATCCGGGGAGGACAACTTGCAGAACTTCCGTCCCGCCTGCTTCGTAGTACTGCACAGTCTCGATGGACGGCTCGGTAGAGCGGAGCGCCTCGACGACAGCGTCGTGCACCCGGATGCCGGCGCCGTAGACACGATGTGTCGGCATCGTCGATATTGCCTGTTCCATGGACCAGTCCATCTCCGACGCTCGAGGCGTCGAGAAGACACAGACATCGAGGAACGGGAGGTTATCAGCAGTCTCGTTCACGCTCCTGCCTCCTCGTAGTCGATCGCGCCAAACAGCGCCCGAAGTTCCTGTTCATCGTTGAGCGTCAACGAGGTCCACGTCCGAGCCGCCCGACCTGTTCGAATCGCAGTTCGAATTTTACGTCCTGGTGGACGCTGAACACCTATCACGCGCATGTTCCCACCACTCCTCTATGCGCGTAGCCGGCGAGGCGAGGGACAGCTCCGTATTTACCCGTCTGGTCCGGAACGCTGCGATTGTCAGCACGGCGTGTTCAACTGGTGCCATGGCTTCCCGAGACGCTCTGACCGTCGACCTGCTTGCCGCCGAAGTTCCGCCTGCTTCCGGCGATGTTGCGCAGTGGGCGGCGGAGCAGTCGGTGTTCGTGTCCAGCCTGATCCGCGACATGCCCGACGAACGCGCCGCAGCTCGGGCAGCGATCACGTCGTTCGGCGCGCAGCCAGTGATGTTCGAGGACGAGCTTGGGGCGCAGGATGTGCCGGCGGACGCCGCGTACTTGGACGGCCTCGCCCGGTCGAGTATCTATCTCGGTATCTACGGGCGCCGGTACGGCGTCCCTTTGCCGAGCCGGTACTCGGCGACGCACGAAGAGTTCCAGCATGCCGACGTCGCGAACCTGCGCATGGCCTTGTTCGTCGCGGATCCCTTCGATCACGCAGACGGCCAGCAGTGGGACTTCGTCGCCGGTGTGCGCACCCGCTACACCACCGCGTCGTACGCTGGCTCATCCCAACTGCAGGAGCGGATCGAAAAGCGTCTTCAGACGATCGCCCGTGAGGAACTCACCCCGTGGGTGATCGTCGGGGAGACCGCGTTCCGAGCGACGTCCATCGCGCGCAACGGCAGCGACATCACGGTCCGTGCGACTGTGCGAAGCAGTCGGGTCGCAGAGCTGCTCGACGGCTACGCGGACCGGCGCGACACGATCTCGTTCGCGAGCCCCCACGATTCCGGTTTGATGCGCGTCACAGCAGTCAACACGCACACCACGTCCACGAACAGCCGAGTCGTCGAGATGACGTTGTCCGCATCCCAGTCCGGTGCGAACAGCTCATTCATGTTCGCCACCATGAACGGCGTCTCCGCTGAGGACGCATTCGCGACCGCGTTGCAGGATGCTTTGTGTCACTCCGGACAGTCAACGCCGTTCGGCATGACAACCCTGGACGACCCGCTCGCCGTCCTGCGCGATGCGGGCCTTCCCGATGCGGTCGTCCGATCACTTGCGAAAGTGCTTGTCAGCGAAACGCTTCGCGAGAACAAGATCCCTGGCGGTGCTTCCCGATTCGTCCTCAGCCCGCAGCGGCCAGAGGGGCGACTCCTCGAAGTGTCCTGGTTCCCGCGGAAGCAATACGTCAACGTGCCGGCGCCGGCGGAACGGACGATTAGCGGAGCCGTTCCGGCGATCTAGCCCGGCGGCCGCGGCGGTTCGAGGGCGAACGTCAAACGACTGTTTCCGAGGAGATCCCGGGTAAGGGCCGCGGGTGTGCCGTCACACCCAGTCGGGGTGCCATCCACGGTGTTCAAGTTCGCGGATAAGTAGGTCCGCGAGGGACGATGGCACTGCTGCGACGGCGTGGGTCCGCGTTTCGGTGTCACTTGCGAGTATCGCCGCGTGGTGGCGCAGAAGAGCGTGGTGCAGCTCCGGAGTGCGAAACCACTCCGACCTGGCGTTGCTGTCGGCTGACTCCTGCTGTTGACTGCGGGACCAAGACCTGAGGAGCCATGCGTGACGGATTAGGAGGGTGATACGCGACCAGAGGCTGCAACCGTTGAGGAACTAATCGGCGTCAAGGATTCGTCCTATGTTGAGTTCTGAGATTACGTCGATGCGGCTTCGCCATCCGCGTTCCTCGAGACGTGTTCGCACACGCTTGTAGTGCTTTTGCGCCCAGGGTTCCTGTGCAGTCGTGGGTTCGAGCGCTGTTGCCACGACTGTCGCGTTCATTTCGTTGACGTACGCAGCGATGGTGTCCCAGTAGCTGTCCGGCGCGGCGGCCGGCAGGCTGAGGACATCGACTGTGCGCGCTCGGTTCAGTGTTACGAGCCTGACGAGGGGCATACTGGGGTCCTTCAGCCCAGCGAGATCCAGCGGGTGCGCGGTCACGGTATTCGTCACGTTGCCCGTAGATGCGGCGGACCGGCACGAGACTCAGCTCGCGGGCACGATGAGTGCTGCCATGGCGATCGCGAGGGCGGCTGAGCCGACACCGACAACGTCGATGAGCGTGGGGCCGCGGTGGTCGGGGCAGCGCCCGGAAACGGGCGGTAGCGGCGGCAGAGATGAGGCACACGTCCGCAGATCCGTCGACGAGCGCTGAAACGAGGCGCGCGACAGCCGCCCTGAACTAGAAGAGCCCCCGGCCGAAGCCGGGGGCTCATCCTTTAGGTCAGACCTGCAAACGCTGGAGACCAGACTTGCAATCAACCCATTGGCGGTACCGGTGGGATTTGAACCCACGGTGGAGTTGCCCCCACACATGTTTTCGAGACATGATCCTTCGGCCGCTCGGACACGGTACCGGGAAAGAGTTTACACGATCCGGGAGGTCCGTGATGACACCCCGGGTCGGCTCGCCCTCCACAGGCGGTCACCTGCAGGGCTCTCCCCACACCCACAGGTCCTCCTCGCTTCCGGCAAGACCGGCGGGCGTACCGTCCACGGCATGAGATCCCGCACGCTCATCGCACTCCTCACCTCCGTCATCGGCAGCCTCGGCGTCGTCGGTGCCGCAGCCGTCGGTGCCCGCGCCGGCGTGAAGGGCCAGCGGGCAGCGGCGCAACGCGTCGTCGACATGCTCCCGATCCACGCCGACTGGTGGCGCGAACGCCAGCAGCACGAGGGGCAGCTGCTCTACGTGGCGATCGGTGACTCGGCAGCACAGGGCGTCGGCGCGACCGCACCCGGGCGCGGCTACGTGGGGCTGCTCGCACGGCGCATCCGGCATCGTTCCCACATGTCGGTGCGGGTGGTGAACCTCAGCGTCTCCGGTTCGACCACGTGGGGCGCGAAACGTGATCAGCTGCCGAAGCTCCGGCACTACGCGCCCGACGTCTGCACGGTGTCGATCGGGGCGAACGACATCGCCGACTTCCACCCGGACAAGTTCGAGCGGAACATCCGGGCCATCTACGGAGCGGTCCCCTCGCACGCCGTGGTGGCCGAGCTGCCGTGCATGTTCGTGCCGGACCGTGAGCGCAAGGTGGCGGTGGCGAACGAGATCGTGCACCGGGTGGCCGACGAGTTCGGGCTGACGGTGGCGCCGCTGCACACCATCACGAAGCGCGTCGGGGTCCGCCGGACCTTCTTCAACAGCTACGGCGACCTGTTCCACCCGAACGACCGCGGGTACGAGGTCTGGGCGAGCGCGTTCGAGCCGGCGGTCGACGCCCGGGTCGACACCGTGGCAGCGATCCGGCACTACCTGTCCGTGCGCGAGGCCGAGAACCTCGGTCGCGAAGCCGGGGCGGTGGCGAACGCCCGCGCCGAACAGGACACCGACGGCGCCGAGGCACTCGACCACGCCTCGCGCCAGGGGCCGGGGCCGGTCGAGCGCCTCCGCCACCGCATGACGGGGTCGATCGCGGTGCCCGACGAACGAGACGAGTCAGACGAACCAAGCGGACCGGACGAGCCGGGCGACCACGCCGGTGATGTCGGCCGTACGGCCTAGCCTCAAAGACATGGCGCGCCCGCAGTCCCTCTACCGTTGCACCGAGTGCGGCTGGACCAGCATCAAGTGGGTCGGCCGGTGCGGTGAGTGCCAGACGTGGGGCACCGTCGAGGACAGCTCCGCGGCGTCGGCGAGCACCCGGGGCACGTCAGCGGTCGCCGTCACCGGCGCCCGGGCCGCGCGCCCGATCACCGAAGCCCGCGGCACCTCGGTGCAGCGCTGGCAGACCGGCATCGGCGAGTTCGACCGCGTCCTCGGCGGCGGCGTGGTGCCGGGTGCGGCGGTCCTGCTGAGCGGTGAGCCGGGTGTCGGCAAGTCGACTCTGTTGCTCGAGGTCGCCTCCCGAGCCGCAGCCTCGGGCAAGCGCGTCCTCTACGTCAGCGCCGAAGAGTCCGTCGACCAGGTCCGACTCCGCGCCGAACGCACCGGGGCGATGCACGACGACCTGTACCTGGCGAGCGAGGTCGACCTCGGCGTCATCATCGGCCAGATCGACCAGGTCCAGCCCGACCTGCTCATCGCCGACTCCGTGCAGACCATCTCGTCGAGCTCGATCGACGGCATCGCGGGTGGCACGTCCCAGGTACGCGAGGTCGCCTCGACCCTGATCCGCATCGCGAAGGACCGCGCCCTGCCCGTCCTCATCGTCGGCCACGTCACGAAGGACGGCACGATCGCCGGCCCGCGGCTGCTCGAGCACCTGGTCGACGTCGTCTGCCACTTCGAGGGCGACCGGCAGACCGCCCTGCGCTTCGTCCGGGCGCTCAAGAACCGCTTCGGCCCCACGGACGAGGTCGGGTGCTTCGACATGGGCGGCGACGGCATACACGAGGTCCCCGACCCGAGCGGCCTCTTCATGTCGAAGAACGCGACCCCGGTGTCCGGCACCTGCGTCACCGTCGCGCTCGAGGGGCGTCGGGCGCTGCCGGTCGAGGTGCAGGCGCTCATCGTCCCGAGCTCGGCACCGCAGCCACGCCGGGTCGTGAACGGTGTCGATGCCTCCCGTGTCGCGATGCTGCTCGCGGTCCTCGAACGCCGGGCCGGCCTCAAGCTGTCCGACGCCGACGTCTACGTGTCCACGGTGGGCGGCATGAAGCTCACGGAGCCCGGTGCCGACCTGGCGATCGCACTGGCCCTCGCGAGCGCCGCACGAGACCGTCCGTACCCGCACACGCTCGCGGCCGTCGGCGAGATCAGTCTCGCCGGCGAGATCCGTCCGGCCACGGGCACGAAGCAGCGCGTGAACGAGGCCACCCGCCTCGGGTTCACGACCGTGCTCGGTTCGGACTCCGGGCACCTGCGCGAGGCCCTGCGCGTGGCGTTCTCGATGACGCAGTCCCCGCGCGAACGCGAGCTCGACCGCGCGTTCTGAGGCGCTACGCGCGCAAAGCGGCCAGCAGGTCCTCGGGTGCGGCCTGCATGGTGTGCGGGCCGGCGATGTCGAAGAACACGCCCTCGAGCATGTCGAGGTGAGCGGCCAGGAACTCCTCGAGCCGCGGGCCGTCGTAGACCATGACCTGCCGGATCTTCTCGTCCGGCACCATCGCCGTGTAGGCGTCCGCCGACGAGAACAGCAGCAGGATGCGCTTGTCCGACCCCTCACGGCCGAACACCCGCACCTGCATGTCCTTCTTGCCGGTGACGAGCCGGGGGACGATCACGATGTCGTGGCGGAGCGCGAACGCCACCGCAGCGACGTCCTGCTTCGCGAGGGCTTCCTCGAGCTGTTCACTCCGGAAGCGCTGTTCCTTGTCTGCCATCAGCTCAATTCCACCAGATTTTCGTCGTTCCGTGACGCACGGGTAGCCAGTCGGCCCAGAGCACGCTAACCTGATGGAACCGCTTCGGCGGCGCTCAACGTCCGGGCGAGGTGGTTTGCCCCTCAACCCGGGCCCCAGGGTCACTGGCCGACAGGCCTGACCCCGAACCCGTCCCGCCGGCACCTGCCCGCGTGGCGCATCACCCCCGTCGACGTACGTCGGGGTCTCCGTCGGTGCATCTGCACCTTGGCGGAAGCAAGAAAGCTAAGGAAACGCCATCATGGCATCTACCGGTACCGTCAAGTGGTTCAACAACGAAAAGGGCTTCGGCTTCATCGCCCCGGACGACGGCAGCGCTGACGTCTTCGCGCACTTCTCTGCGATTGCTGGCAACGGCTACAAGTCGCTCGAGGAGAACCAGAAGGTGGAGTTCGACATCACCGAGGGCCGCAAGGGCCCGCAGGCGGAGAACATCACCGTCCTCGGCTGATCACATCAGCTTGAACAGGCCCCGTCGTCTTCGGACGACGGGGCCTGTTGCTGTTTCCGGCACCCCTCATCGGCACAGCCGGAACGGATCGGAACCGCGAACCCGGCTACTGCAGGATGAACTGCGCCGAGGTCTTCGACTCGAGGTTCCCGACGGCGACCTGCAGGTGGTAGCTCGCGCCTCCCGCGGTGACCGCCGGCCGTGACGAGTCGCACGTCGACGTGGACGAGCGGGTGCGGTCCCAGGCGATCGCCGGGGTCGTGAGCGTCTGACCGGACTTGATCGTGACGTCCTGGTTCGTGCCGCCGGTCTGGCAGTCCTTCGACGACCAGTACTGCTCCTGGCCCGAGCTGATCGTCAGCACCTGCTGCGCCGACCCGAGGTCCATGTGGCAGGAGTTCGTGCCGGAGTTCTTGATCGACATCGCGATCTTCGGGTCCTCAGTGGGGCCGTAGGCCGACTTGTCGAGCACCGGGGTCAGGACGATCTGGTCCTTCGTGCAGGTCGAGCCGTCGGCAGCAGCGGGCTTCGACGCAGAAGCCGACGCGGAGGCCGCCGGCTTGGGCGCCGCAGACCGCGAGGACCCAGATCCGGAACCGGCAGACCCGGCAGACGACGCACCGGAACCGGCACCGGCAGAGGCCGACGCACTCGGCGCCGCCGAAGTCGCCCCGCTCCCCCGCCCGACGACGATGAGCACCACGACCAGGACGACGACCAGCAGCGCCCCGAGCACGAGCGCCCGACGACGCCAGTAGACGACCGGCTTCTCGGGCCCGACGGGGTGACGCAACGACGACATGCGCACAGGGTAGACAACGGCACGGCAGACGCACGCCAACCCCGCCGGGCGGCACGAGAAAGCGTCAGAGGTTCTTCAGCATGCGGGTGTTGCCGAGGGTGTTCGGCTTGACCCGCGCGAGGTCGAGGAACTCCGCGACCCCTTCGTCCGACGAGCGGACGAGTTCGGCGTAGACGTCCGGTGAGACCACGCTCTCGCCGATCTCCAGGTACCCGTGCTTCGCGAAGAAGTCGACCTCGAAGGTCAGGCAGAAGATCCGGGCGACGCCGAGTTCACGGGCGTCGTGCTCCAGCGCTTCGAGCATCCGGTGCCCGACGCGCTTGTGGATCCACTGCTCGTCGAGGGCGAGGGTGCGGACCTCGGCGATGTCGTCCCAGAACACCGCGAGCGCGCCGCACCCGATCGGGGTGCCGTCGGGCCCCTCGGCGATCCGGAACTGCTGGATCGAGCCGTACAGCGCGACGTTCTCCTTGCCGAGCAGGATGCGCCGGTCGACGTAGGGCGCGATGAGCCGCTGGATGTGCGGGACGTCCGAGGCGAGCGCCGGGCGCACGAGGATCCTGTGGTCGTCGCGTTCGTGGAACGCGTGCTTCCCGTGCTCTGTCATCCGCCCCACACTACTGCGCGACGCCGGACGCGCACGCCGTCTGCGACGACGCCCGGACGGTACCGCAGGGGGACAGCGCTGCTGAGTGCCACCCAGGTCGATCGGCCTACCGTCCGGTGCATGCCTCAGATCATCGAAACCGTCGACGTCAACGTCCCCGTCCGCCAGGCCTACGACCAGTGGACCCGTTTCGAGGAGTTCCCGCACTTCCTCGACGAGGTCGAGAAGATCGTCCAGGTGGACGACAAGACCACCGACTGGACCGTGAAGATCGCCGGCCAGGAGCGCGAGTTCCGAGCCCTCATCACGGAGCAGCACCCCGACGAGCGCGTCGCTTGGACCGTCAAGGACGGCGAGACCGACCACGCCGGCGTCGTCACCTTCCACAAGCTCTCCGACGCCGAGACCCGCGTCACCGTGCAGATCGACTGGGAGCCCTCCGGCTTCCTCGAGAAGCTCGGCTCCGCCGTGGGCGTCGGCGGGCACGCCGTGAAGAAGGACCTGCAGAACTACAAGGAGCGCGTCGAGAACGCACCGACCCAGCCGGGCTGGCGCGGCGACGTGCAGGCGTAGTCCGCACCACACGACGGACGGGAGGCGCGGTGCCAGCTGGCACCGCGCCTCCCGTCCGTTCGTCCCCCCGTTCGGCATCCCCCCATCGAAATGCCGACCTGACGAGCGAGCGCGAGCCTGGCAGAGTGGTGACACCGGCCGACGCGCTGGTTCAGTTTTACCATGTCTGAGACAGATGTGAGAGTGGGGTCACGTGATCGAGTACAACGACGACGACGCGCACCGTCGGGAACTGTCGCGCAAACTGCAGCTCCTGATGGACGTCGTCGAGGCGAACTCGGGCCAGCGTCCCCCGTACAAGGAGATCGCCGCCGAGATCGAGGCGCAGGGTGCGTCGATGAGTCGACCGCGCTGGGGCTACATGCTCGGTGGCAACGGTCCGGCCGTCCGCGACCAGCGACTCCTGGCCGCTCTGGCGACCTACTTCGGCGTCCCGGCGGAGTACCTGACCGACGCGGCCGGCAGCACGGACGTGCCGGAGCGGGTGCAGGCGCAGCTGGAGCTCGTGCTCGAACTCCGCAAGCGCGAGGTCGTCGCGTTCGCCACCCGGCGTCTGGGCGAGTTCGCCTCGGCGGACGAGATCCGCGACTTCACCGACCACCTGCGCCGCCTCGACGAGTCGGGGAGCACACCGTGAGCGGGTACCGCGACCGCTTCGACGCCCTGCGCCGGCAGACCGCGGCCCGCCGCCGCGTGCAGCGCCTCGGACTCCCCCGTCGGCTGTCCCTGCCGGAGCTGACCGCACGGGCAGAGGCGGCGCTCGGCAAGCCGATCCACGTGCGCACGACGGAGCTGCCGGGTGACCTGTCCGCGCGGCTCATCCAGCGCGCCGACCACGCACTGCTCGAGACCCGCCCTGGACTGTCCGAGCGCTCCCGTGTGGCCTGTGTGCTGCACGAACTCGCCCACGTGTTCATGGACGACACCGGCTGCGACCACCAGGCCTACACGGGGCTGCTCTCCGGCCGGACGGCGTTCACCCGCTCGCTGGACACCCCGCACGAACAGACCGTCGAGCTCGTCGCCGACCAGCTCGCGCTGCGGATCGGGCTGCTCGACCCCGATGGCCAGCCCGGGATCTTCCGGTGACGCGGTGACGCTGCACGTCTGGGGATCGATCCCGGTCTGGCTGATCCTGGCGGTGCTGGTGGTCCGGCTCTTCCTGGTGCGCACGCAGTCGGCCAGCGTCACCTGGCTGATGGTCTGCTGCAGCTGCGTCGCCGTCGGACTCACGATCAACCAGCCCGACGTGACGACGTTCCTCGCCGGTGTGACGCACGTGCCGAACATCGCCGACCTGATCGGTCGCTGCCTGATGGTGTGCGGCATGTTCGCCCTCGCGCAGTCGGTCGAGGCCGCTGCACGCTCCGCCAAGCTCTTCCGCCCCGGTCGGATCATCGGCTGCGTCCTGGTGCTCGTCGCCCTCGTCGTGCTGTTCGGCCTGATCGACGCGCCGACCCCGACGGCGCAGTTCATGGTGGCCTACGGGGACCAACTGCCGACCGCGCTGTACTCCGCGGTCGAGATGACGTACATCGCCATCGTCATCGCCCGGTCCGCCGTCGCCGTGCTCCGTGGGTTCCGGAACGGGGACGGGCTCGGGCGCCTGTACTGGCTCTTCGTCGTCGGTGCCGCGGGGCTCGTGCTGCTCGCCGGCATCGCGATCGCCCTCGACGCCGTGCACGTCGCGGGTGCGGACGGCGCGGTCGGCGTCCTGTCGAAGCTCTACACGCCGGTGTTCCTCGGCTCGATGGTCCTGCTCGCCATCGGCGCCGCCGGCGGCGTGCTGCCCGACGCCGTGCGGGAGTTCCGCGACTGGCGGGCCGCTCGACGCCGCTTCCGTGCGCTCGAGCCGGAGCTCCGCCGTCTCGAGACGGCATCGGGCAACACCGGGCTCTACTTCACGATCGTGTGGCAGCGTCGCCAGTGGCGGAGTCGGCAGCACCGGCTGTCCGTCGAGATCGAGGACCGCGCGCGCGAGGCCGGGCAGGCAGTGCCGGCCGCTGCGACGCTCACCACGGAACGACTCAAGGAGATCACATGACCGGCGCACGCATCACGGCACTCGGCACCGCGGCAGGAGCGGTCGGCACGCTCGGACTCGGTGCCTTCGTCGCACGGCGGCTGCTGTTCCCGACGCCGTACACGGCGACGGCCACGGTCCGCAGCGCCACGGACTCCGAGGTCGAGCTGATCGCCACCCGCGACACCCGCCTGCCGGGCACCTACGACCTGCAGCGCGACGACACCCGCGTGCAGGTCAGCGCGATCCTCACCGCGAGCACGGAGACCGGGGCCGGCAGCGACGGTGACACCGTCCGACGCAGCGTCACCGCCCCCGTGGCGACCGGTGAGTGGGCCTGGGACGCCCTGCGGTACGACGGACCGGACGACGTGCCCGGCACCGAGCCCGAGGCCGCCACGACCCACGTGGTCCACGTGCACGGGCAGTCCCTCGGCCCGCGCCAGGTCCTGCGCGGTGGCGGGGTCTGGCGTTCGCTCGGCGCCTCGTCCGAGATCGTCGACACCACCGACCTGCCGCTCCGCTCGCTCGACCCCGCGGCGGCGGACCGCATCGTCGCCGCCGTCCGAGCCGCCCGGGCACGCGGTGCACAGCGTGTCGTGCTGCAGGGCTGGTCCGCCGGCGCGCTCGCCTGCTCCGTCGCCGCCGCACGGGTCGGTGTCGACGGCCTCGTGGCGGTCTCACCCCTGCTCGACGTCGCCTCGGCACTCCGCGGAGCCGTCCGGGGCGCCCACCTGCCCGCGTTCGTCGGCACCGTGGCCGCCCGCATCGCGACCACGAACGTGCTGTCGCGGCTCGCCGGGGCCCCGACCCCCGTGACGACGACCACGTGGCAGGACTCGTCGACGCCGACGCTGCTGATCCACTCCGAGGCCGACGCCCTGGTCGCGGCGGACGACGTCGCCGCCGTCGCCGCGCGGCAGGGCGCCACCGCGGTCACGTTCCGCACGGCACCGCACACGCTCGAGTGGAACGAGGACCCGGAGCGCTGGGAGCGCGCCGTCCGCGACTTCGCCGCACAGCTGCCCGGGGCCGCCTGACCCAGCGCCGCCTGCGGCATCGACCACGGCGCTGCAGGCATCCCCCCGGACGTGCAACGGCCCCGGTCTGCGAACAGACCGGGGCCGGCTGCGTCTCGATCCGTTGGGGGGAACCGATCGAGCGCGACGCGCGAGGAGTTGGGGGGAACGTCTCGCGCGTTGTCATCACAGTACCCCCGGACGGGGGTCCGTGACCGCAAGGACGCGCAGATCGGTGATGCGGGATCTGAACGCGACCCGGGAACGGACAGGAGGCCCGGTGCCAGCTGGCACCGAGCCTCCTGTCCGTGGGGTGTCAGGTCCTAGGACTCGATCTCGCCCTGGGGCGTGTCGGTCGCGGCCTCGACCGCGGCTGCGCCGGCGAGGACCTCTTCGCGGCCCGGCTGACGCCCGGTCTCGAAGTGGAACGCACCGTCGACGAAGTCGACCTTCACGTGGTCGCCCGCGTTGAGCTCACCCTGCAGGATGTGCTCGGACAGCTGGTCCTCGACCTCGTGCTGCATCGCGCGACGCAGGGGCCGAGCACCGAGGGACGGGTCGAACCCGACCTTGATGAGCTGCTCCTTGGCCGGCAGCGTGAGCTCGACGGTCATGTCGCGGTCGAGCAGGCGATCGGCCAGACGCTTCACGAACAGGTCCACGATCTGCAGCAGCTCGGGCTGCGACAGCTGCGGGAACACGATCGTGTCGTCGACACGGTTCAGGAACTCGGGCTTGAAGTGCTTCTTGAGCTCCTCGTTGACCTTGCCGCGCATGCGGTCGTAGCCGACTGCCGAGTCACCCTCGACCTGGAAGCCCACCGGGCCACCGGCGATGCCCTGCGAACCGAGGTTCGTGGTCATGATGATGACGGTGTTCTTGAAGTCGACCACGCGGCCCTGACCGTCGGTGAGACGGCCTTCCTCGAGCACCTGCAGCAGCGAGTTGAAGATGTCCGGGTGGGCCTTCTCGATCTCGTCGAACAGGACCACGGAGAACGGCTTGCGGCGCACCTTCTCGGTGAGCTGGCCACCCTCCTCGAACCCGACGAACCCGGGAGGGGCACCGAACAGGCGGGACACGGTGTGCTTCTCACCGAACTCCGACATGTCGAGGGAGATCAGCGCACCCTCGTCGTCGAACAGGAACTCGGCGAGGGCCTTGGCGAGCTCGGTCTTCCCGACGCCCGTGGGGCCGGCGAAGATGAACGAGCCGGAGGGACGGTTCGGGTCCTTCAGGCCGGCACGGGTACGGCGGATGGTCTTGGACAGGGCCGAGATGGCCTCTTCCTGACCGATGACGCGCTCGTGCAGTGCCTTCTCCATGAAGACGAGCCGCGAGGTCTCCTCTTCGGTGAGCTTGAAGACCGGGATGCCCGTGGCCTGGGCCAGGACCTCGGCGATGATGCCCTCGTCGACGGTGCCGGACGCGGCGACGTCGCCCGCGCGCCACTGCTTCTCGAGGCGGAGACGCTCGCCGAGGAGCTTCTTCTCCTCGTCGCGCAGGCTCGCGGCCTTCTCGAAGTCCTGCTCCTCGATGGCGGCTTCCTTCGAACCGCGGACCGTCGAGATCTTCTCGTCGAACTCGCGGAGCTCCGGCGGTGCCGACAGGATCGACAGACGCAGGCGAGCGCCGGCCTCGTCGATCAGGTCGATGGCCTTGTCCGGCAGGAAGCGGTCCTGCACGTAACGGTCCGCCAGGTTCGCCGCGGCGACGATCGCACCGTCGGTGATGGACACCTTGTGGAACGCCTCGTACTTGTCGCGCAGACCCTTGAGGATGTTGATCGCGTGGGGCAGCGACGGCTCGTTGACCTGCACCGGCTGGAAGCGACGCTCGAGTGCGGCGTCCTTCTCGAAGTGCTTGCGGTACTCGTCGAGCGTGGTGGCACCGATGGTCTGGAGCTCACCGCGGGCCAGGAGCGGCTTGAGGATCGACGCGGCGTCGATCGCGCCCTCGGCTGCACCTGCACCGACGAGCGTGTGGATCTCGTCGATGAAGACGATGATGTCGCCGCGGGTGCGGATCTCCTTCGTGACCTTCTTCAGGCGCTCCTCGAAGTCACCGCGGTAGCGGGATCCGGCGATGAGCGACCCGAGGTCGAGCGAGTAGAGCTGCTTGTCCTTCAGCGTCTCGGGCACGTCGCCCTTGACGATCGCCTGCGCGAGGCCCTCGACGACGGCGGTCTTGCCGACGCCGGGCTCACCGATCAGGACAGGGTTGTTCTTGGAACGGCGGGAGAGGATCTGCATGACCCGCTCCATCTCCTTCTCGCGCCCGATGACGGGGTCGAGCTTGCCGTCGCGCGCGGCCTGGGTGAGGTTCCGACCGAACTGGTCGAGAACCTGCGAACCCTGCTGCGCGTTCTGCTGCTGCTCGCCGCCGACTGCGACTGCTTCCTTGCCCTGGTAGCCGGACAGGAGCTGGATGACCTGCTGGCGCACCCGGTTCAGGTCGGCGCCGAGCTTCACGAGCACCTGGGCTGCGACACCCTCGCCCTCGCGGATCAGGCCGAGCAGGATGTGCTCCGTGCCGATGTAGTTGTGGCCGAGCTGCAGCGCCTCGCGCAGGGACAGCTCGAGCACCTTCTTGGCGCGCGGCGTGAACGGGATGTGCCCGGTCGGCTGCTGCTGGCCCTGCCCGATGATGTCCTGGACCTGCTCGCGCACGGCGTCGAGCGAGATGCCCAGCGACTCCAGCGCCTTGGCGGCGACGCCCTCGCCCTCGTGGATGAGACCGAGGAGGATGTGCTCGGTGCCGATGTAGTTGTGGTTGAGCATCTTCGCTTCTTCTTGAGCGAGGACGACAACACGACGGGCCCGGTCGGTGAATCTCTCGAACATGTGCTCTCCCTTGGCCCCTGATGAGCGGAGCCGACGCTGTGCCGGTCTCGTGTGAGTCCGGCCAAGTACTTCGAGAGTAACCAGCGCTCCGCCCGGGGGCTGCCCCTGTTCGCCGTGGGCGTGACCAGGGTGCGTCTTGTGCGCAGCGAGCGAACGACGAGACGGACGGGAGGTCGCGTCGGAGGTCCGCTCGGTACGATCCGCTCATGGAGCAGCCCGTCGTCGGCCTCGTCGTCCACCCGACCAAGAACGTGCAGGAGTCCGTGACGACCCTGCAGCGCTGGAACGCGTCCGGCCAGGGCGAACTGCTCGCCCGCCGCGCGGACGCCCAGCGCATCGGCGGCGGGGTCGACGTGGTCGACGACGACGACTTCACCGACCGCGTCGACCTGGTCGTGGCCCTCGGCGGCGACGGCACCATGCTCGGCGCGATGCGGCTCGTGGCGAAGCGCCCGGTGCCCGTCCTCGGGGTGAACTACGGCAACGTCGGGTTCCTGGTCGAGATCGAGCCGCCCGAGCTCGAGAGCGCTCTGGAGCGGTTGTCCGCCGGCGAGTACCAGCTCGAGCCGCACCACGCGCTCGAGGCCCGGTTGTCCTGGGGTGGTGCCCGCACCGACTACCTGGCGTTCAACGACCTGACCATCGTGCGGCGGCCGGGCGCCGGGCAGGTGTCGGCCGACCTCAGCGTCGGGGGCCTCGGGTACGGGTACTACCGCGCCGACGCCATCGTGGCCGCCACCCCCGCCGGCTCCACCGCGTACAACTACGCCGCCGGTGGTCCGGTGCTCTCCCCCGCACTGTCCGGCTCCGTGGTGACGCCGGTCGCGCCGATGGCCGGGATCGATCGCTCGGTGGTGCTCGCCGCACGGGAGCGCTACCGGTTCGACATCGCCGAGGGCACCAGGAGCGCCGCGCTCGAGGTCGACGGGCTCGTGGTCGGCGAGGTGGCCACCGGGGCGCAGATCGACATGCGGCTCCGCAAGGACGCCGGCAGTGTGGTGCGCCTCGACGCCGAGCGGCACGGGCGGACCGGACGCGTGAAGCTCAGCCTGCTCGACCTGCCGGTGCGTCCCGACCAGTTGGTCGAGCTCATCCCGAGTGACCTGCGGCAGAAGCTCCGGCGCGAGATCGACGACTGACGCCGCGGGGCCGGTGGACCGGGCTACGGTCCTGGCCCCGACCCGGTCCTGGCGCCGGTCCCGGTCCCGGCGCCGGGAACGTGAATGGCCCGCCCGAGCAGTGCTCGAGCGGGCCGTCCCATCACCCCACCGGATCGTCTTCCCACAGAACGACCCGGTTTCCCCGCGCCGGCACGGTGAACGCGCCGGCCGAAGTCCACTGACCTAGTCGGTCAGGTACAGCTGCATGTCCTGCGAGACCGCCTTGGCGAACAGCCGCAGCTTGGCGCGCGACTCCACCCGGCTGACGGCCTGGCGGGTCGTGTGCACGATCTTCGAGATCTCGTCGAGGGTCATCGGCTTGTCGTCGTCCAGGCCGTAGCGCATGCGGATGACGTTCGCCTCGTCGCTGGGCAGCTCGGCGACGATGGAGCGGATGTCGCGGTGCAGCAGCGTCGTCTCGGTGAGCTCGTTCGGGCTCGCGGCGTCCTCGTCCTCGATGAAGTCACCGAGTTCGCTGTCGTCGGAGTCGCCGACCACGGTGTGGATCGAGACGGGCTCGTGCGAGCGGCCCTTGAGGTCGACGAGTTCCTCGACGCTCATGCTCAGCTCGGCGGCCACTTCCTCCGGCATCGGCGCGCGGCCGAGGTCGACGGTCAGGTCACGCTCGGTGCGCGAGATCTTGTTGATGAGCTCGACGGTGTGCACCGGGATGCGGATCGTGCGCGCCTTGTCGGCGAGACCACGCGAGATTGCCTGGCGGATCCACCAGGTGGCGTAGGTCGAGAACTTGTAGCCCTGCGTGAAGTCGAACTTCTCGACCGCACGGACCAGGCCGAGGTTGCCTTCCTGGATGACGTCCATGAACGGCAGGCCGCGCTGCGAGTACCGCTTGGCGATGCTCACGACGAGGCGGAGGTTCGAGGTGATCATGCGCTCCTTGGCGCGCTCACCGTCTCGGACGAGCCAGCGGAGTTCACGCTGCAGGGTCTTCGCGAGACCCTTCTCGGTGGCGAGCTTCTCTTCGGCGAAGAGCCCGACCTCGATGCGGCGTGCGATCTGCGCTTCTTCCTCGGCGGTGAGGAGCGAGAGACGGCCGATGTGACGGAGGTAGTCGCCGACCTGGTCGACCGAGGCACCGCGGACGCCGGCGAGCTGCTCGTCGGCCTCGACCTCGGTGTCGAGGGAGGTGGTGGCGGACTCGGCGGTCGCGGTCTTCGACGCCGATGCCTTCTTGGTGGCGGTGCGGCGGGTGGTGCTGGGTGCAGCCGTTGCGATCGTCATGGTGTTTCTCCCTGCGTTCGACGGTGATGGCTTCGTGGGGCGTTGCCGGGGGTGCTGATGAGTAAAGCGGCCCGGAGGTGTACCCCACAAATCGTTCGGAGCGATTCTCAGGGTTCTCCGTGCTTCGTCATCGAAAGCGTCCCCCGCGGGGTACAGCCCTCCGACAGTTTGGTCCCCCAATCGGCCCTGGATCAAGCGGATAACGCCGTGTTTCCGGCGTTGCAGGCGTGTTTCACCAGCGTTTCCAACCCTGTACCCCGGGTAACTGCGCACTCCGGACATGCAAAAGGGGTACGTCCGACCGGATCAGTGTGATCTGGTCGTCGTACCCCGAATACCGAACGGGTGGGGTCACCAGGAGGGTTCGAGCCACCCGTCCCGGCGCTTGGAGACCTCGAGGTCTGCGTCTCGGTCGAACTCGTCGTACTCGCTCTCGATGTCACCGACGAGGCTGCGGCCCGTGAAGGGATGTGCGGTGGTTGCCATGCGGACGATGCTCACCCCGGTACGCGTCGGCGAGGTGAACGGTGCGTGACGGTCCGTCGGCGCTCAGACGTCGAGGTCGTCGACGTCGCCCTCGTCGTCGAGGGCTGTGCCGTCGGCCCCGCGGCCGGTTCCGTCGACGCCCACGGGCAGGCCGGACGTGCCGGACACCGGGTGCCCGAAGGCGTCCTCCACGTCGAGGTCGTCGAGGTCCTCGACGGGTTCCGGGCAGGTCGGCATGTGCGACAGCGTCACACCGCGCGGTGAACGCCGGGTGAAGTCAGCGCAGCACCGTGCGCACCGCGCAGCGCGCGGGGTGCTGCTGCGACTACTCGGCCGACGTCGGAGCCGGCGCGGGGCGACCGTGCTCACGCTCGAAGCGGGCGCGCTCCTCGGCCTCGACCTTGGCGTACGCGGCTCGCTCGGTCCGGTCGGCACGCATGATCGCGCGCATCACGAACCAGAAGATCAGGCCGACGACGATGGTCGGCGTCAGGGCGAAGACGATCCCGCTTACGACTCCTTCAGGCACCCGAGCATCGTACCCCGGTGGACCGGGAGCTACTTCACGAGCGGGAACAGGATCGTCTCGCGGATGCCCAGGCCCGTGATGGCCATGAGCAGGCGGTCGATCCCCATGCCCATGCCGCCCGACGGGGGCATCGCGTGCTCCAGGGCCCGCAGGAAGTCCTCGTCGACGCGCATCGCCTCGAGGTCTCCACCGGCCGCGAGCTTCGCCTGCTCGACGAACCGCTCCCGCTGCACGACCGGGTCGACGAGCTCGGAGTACGCCGTGCCGAGCTCGAAGCCGCGGACGTACAGGTCCCACTTCTCGACGACGCCCGGACGGGTTCGGTGCTGCCGGGTGAGCGGCGAGGTGTCGACCGGGAAGTTCATCACGAAGGTCGGGCGGTCGAGCGAGTCGATGACGAAGTGCTCCCAGAGCTCCTCGACGTACTTGCCGTGCGTGGCGTGGGCGACCTCGACACCCTCGGCCTCGGCGAGCGCCTGCAGCTCGGACAGCGGGGTCTCCGGGCTGATCTCGCGCCCGGCGGCCTCGGACAGCGAGCCGTACATGTCGATGCGGGGCCACTCGCCACCCAGGTCGTAGGTGCTGCCGTCGGGCAGGGTGACCTCGAGCGCACCGCCGGTGACCGCGCGGGTCGCGTTCTGCACGAGCTCCTGCGTCAGGTCGGCCATCTGCTCGTAGTTGCCGTACGCCTGGTACGCCTCGACCATCGCGAACTCGGGCGAGTGCGACGAGTCGGCGCCCTCGTTCCGGAAGTTGCGGTTGATCTCGAACACCCGGTCGATGCCGCCGACGACGGCGCGCTTCAGGAACAGCTCGGGTGCGATGCGCAGGAACAGCTCGGTGTCGAAGGCGTTCGAGTGCGTCACGAACGGTCGGGCCGAGGCGCCGCCGTGCTGGGTCTGCAGCATCGGCGTCTCGACCTCGAGGTACTCGTGCGCCGTGAAGGTCTGGCGCAGCGAGGCCATCACGGCAGCGCGGGCACGCACGGTGGCGCGGGCCTCGTCGCGGACGATCAGGTCGAGGTAGCGCTGGCGGACCCGCGTCTCCTCGTTGAGCTCGTTGTGCAGGTTCGGCAGCGGCAGGATGGCCTTCGCCGCGATCGCCCAGTCGTCGACCATGATCGACAGCTCGCCGCGGCGCGAGGAGATCACCCGGCCGTGCACGAACACGTGGTCGCCCAGGTCGACGAACTCCTTCCAGCGGGCGAGGGACTCGTCCCCCACCTCGGCCAGGGAGACCATCGCCTGGATGCGCGAGCCGTCGCCCGACTGCAGGGACGCGAAGCAGAGCTTGCCGGTGTTGCGCGAGAACACCACACGACCCGCGATGCCCACGACGTCCTGGGTCTCCTCGCCGGTCTCCAGGTGCGCGTACTGCTCGCGCACGGCCGGGATCGTCGTGGTGATGGGGAGCTCGGCGGGGTACGCCTCGATGCCCGACTCCAGCAGCTTCGCCCGCTTGTCGAGCCGGACCTGTCGCTGCTCGCTGGTCTCCTGCTCGGCCAGTGCGGCGGCGTCGGCGATCGCGGTGTCGGGGGTGACGGTCTCGTCGGTCATGCGGGTGCGGCTCCGATGGTCGTGGGGGTCGGGGGAAATGCTACCCGCGCCGCAGTCCCGCCCCCGAACCGCTAGAGCGCCGACTGCCCGTCGGCGGCGGTCAGCGCGTTGTCGACGGCGGAGCGGACGAGCGCACCGAGGACACGACCCGGGTGTTCGACGCCGATGCCGGACAGGGTGCCGGCGGACTGGTCGACGATCGCGGTCGAGAAGCTCACGGCGGCCCGCACCGCATCGGCGTAGGCGGGCCGGTCGCCCTCGGCCACGACGAACGGTTCGGCCCCCATCTCGACCACGAGCGCCTGGGCGATCGGCAGCACGGGCGCCGGCGCGGTCACCGCGCAGTAGGCGTCGCGCAGCCGGGACAGGTCGACGCTCGTGCCCGTGAAGGCCATCGCCGGGTGGATCGCGAGCGGGATCGCACCGGCTGCCATCGCCGGGGCGAGGATGCCGACGCCGTGGTCCGGGCTGGTGTGCACGACGAGCTGCCCCGGCTGCCAGATCCCGGCGTCCGCCAGACCCTGCACGAGCGAGGCGAGCTGGTCGTCCGGCACCGCGAGCAGCACGAGCTCGCTCCGCTCCACCAGGTCCGGCGTCGCGAGCACCGGGGCGCCGGGCAGCATCGCCTCGGCGCGGTCACGGCTCTCCTCGGACACGGCGGTCACCCCGACGACGGCGTGCTCCGCGTTCGCGAGGGCCGCTCCGAGGACGGGTCCGACCCGTCCGGCGCCGACGATGCCGACCCCGAGACGCCCGGCCCTCATCGTGCGGCTCCGGTCGGTGGGACGTCGCCCCAGCCGGGAGGGACGGTGGCGGACCGGTGGTCCGCCGTCGGTCCGGCAGGGGCTCCGGACCCGGGCACGGTGTCGGCCGCAGCGTGCGTGGCGGCCGCGGGACGGGCCTCCCGTTCGCGCCAGCGGTGGGTCGTGTCGACCGCGGCCGCTTCGACGGCACGCTGCGTCGTCTCCGACCACAGGCGCTGCGCGTCCCACGCGTCGAGCGCGCCGACCCGGGCCGCCACCGGACCGGCCACGGTGTGGACGTGGACGGCTGCGAGCCGCAGGGCACGCTCGAGCGGGCCCTGCTCGACCTTGACGCTCTGCACCCGGGGCAGCGGCACGATGACGAGCGACCGCCACACGGCACCGAGCCGCAGCAGCACCGCACCCTGCACGAACCGGTAGCCGTTGCGCCGGAACGCGAACGGACGGAGCCACGCGCCACGTCGTGGGGAGTGCACGAAGCCGCCGCGGTCGCCCGAGGTGGTCAGGCTGTCGTCGACGACGTCCACGGCTTCGGCAGCCCCTTCGCGCAGGGCTTCCTGCGAGGCCTCGGGGCCGGCGACGACGGTGCCGACGAGCCCGGGCAGGATGATGTCGAGGACCTCGCGGACGTCCGCGGTGGTGCCCACGGGCAGCACGATCGAGGACACCTGCTGGTTGCTCGACGCCCCGTTGCCGGCGCTCGTCGCACGGTTGATGCGGATGTCCCACCAGCCGAACGGACGCCACAGCAGCGGCTGGGCGACGCTGACGGCGTGGATGCGCCCGGGCGGCAGCGTCTCGTTCGACGTCGAGACCAGCCCGAAGCCGATCCGGATGCCGTCGCGCGTCTCGGCGATCGTGTACTGCAGCGAACGGGAGAACTTGCGGACGTAGTAGCCGCCGGCACCGAGCACGGCGGGGAACAGCCCGAACAGCAGACCGTACTCACCGGTGACGGCGACGCTGACGATCATCGCCGCGATGACGAGCACCAGGAACAGCGTCGTGCCGGACAGCAGCATCGACGCGATGAGGCGACCGGGACGCACCTTGACGATGCGGGTCGCGTGCACGGCTGCCGGGTCGAGCTCGGGCGAGAACATCTCGTCGACGCGGTCCTGCAGTGCTCCGTGCGACTGCCGCGACGGACCGCCGTGGCCGTCGTCGTCCTTCGCGCCCGACGCGAGCACCAGGATCCGCTGCCGCAGGTCGTCGGCGGCGCGGGCCCCGAGGTAGGCGAGCTGCACGTTGGCGTCGTTGCCGGCCTGTGCGATCTCGAGCTTGGCGGTGCCGAACACCCGGGGCACGAGCGGCCGCTGGATGTTGATGCCCTGGATCCGGTCGAGCCGGGCCTTGCGGTGGTTCCGGAAGAGCACGCCCGAGCGCACCTCGACGATCTCGCCGGTGACCCGGAACTCGTGCATGCGCCAGGACAGGTAGAACAGCCCGATCAGCACCAGGAGCAGCACCACGATGCCGAGCAGGACCCAGCCGACGGCACCGTGCTCGTACACGTACCGGACCGGGTCACCGTCCTCCTGCTGCTCGCCCGGGATGAAGAACTCGACGAGCTGGTCGCGCAGGCTGTTCAGCACGTAGCCGAGGATGACGATGAGGAAGATCCCGCCCTTGAGCAGCGGGGTGAGCGGGTGCAGGCGGTGCCACTCGCCGTCGGTCAGGGGCGCCGCCGCGGCGGCGTTGCCCCGGCTGGGCGGGGCGGGCGGAGCGGGTGGCGGGGTGCCCGGTCGGAAGGTCACGGACGACCCCTACAGTCCGGCGCGACGGGACTCGGCGAGCTCGACGAGGCGGTCGCGCAGCTCGTCGGCGTCCGCTGCCGGGACACCCGGGATCCGGACGTTCGTCGCGGCCGCGGCGGTCACGAACTTCAGCTCGCTCATGCCGAGCGCCCGGTCGAGCGGGCCGCGGGCGACGTCGACCAGCTGCATCCGGCCGTACGGGACCGCCGTGAAGCGCTGCCACATGAGCCCACGGCGCACGACCAGGTCGTCGTCGCGGAGCGCGTAGCCGATGGCACGGACCCGTCGGGGCGTCAGCGCGGCGGTGATCGCCGTGGTGACCGCGACCACGATGCCGATGGTGAGCCACACGGTGCCGGCTCCGGAACCGAAGCCGCCGGTGACGATCCCGATGAGCACACAGCCCGCGGTGAGCACGACGCCGATCACGAGCGTGGTGATGAGTTCGGTCCACACGAGCTTCGCGGACACCCGCTGCCAGGCGATCCCACCGAGGCCGAGGCCGGGCTCGTCGAGTCGTTCACGCGGCATCGCGGGCCTCCTGGGGTTGCTCGGTCAGTTCACCGTCGTCGAGCCGTTGCGGGGATCGTCACGGTCGTCGTCGTCACCCGGAGGTGCGATGCACATGCGCTCCGCCACGAGTGCGCAGACCGTCAGGACGATCCCGCCCCCGACGGCGATCACGTTCGGCAGGGTCGAGCCTAGCGAAGGCGTCGCGGAACGGGTCAGCAGGTACAGCACGAGGCCGAGGGCGAACCCGCCCAGCAGCGTGCCGCAGATGCTGGACGCCTTCGCGAGTACGACGACCCGCGTCGCGTAGAGCGGGTCGACCGGCCGCTGGCGTCCGGCGCCGTCGCGTGCGTGTCGGCGCACCGGGCGCGCCATGAGCACGACGGCGACGCCGATGAACGCGAGCGTGATGCCGAGCGGGACCGAGAACAGGAACGTCGGCAGCTGGCGCGACGCCAGGACGGCGTCGAGCGCGAAACCGGCGACCACCGTCACGACGGCGATGCTGATCAGCGTGGAGGCACGGGTGGGCTTCATGCGCTGGTCGCGCTCCCCGCCGGCCAGGAGGCCCGTGCCGGCTCCGCGAACAGGCGCGGCTCGTCGACGCGCTCGGTGTCGTCGCCCACGGCGGTGAGCAGGTCGGCCACCGGTCCGGCACCGGGCAGGACGGCCTCGGGGTCGGCGTCGAGCCACGGGGCGAGCACGAACGCGCGCTCCGCTGCCCGGGGGTGCGGCACGACCAGGGTGTCCGTGGCGATCCGCAGGTCGTCCACCGCGACGATGTCGAGGTCCAGGGTGCGGTCACCCCACCGGACCTCGCGCGTGCGGCCGTGCGCGTCCTCGATGCCGTGCAGGGCGTCGAGGAAGGCCTGCGGCTCGAGGTCGGTGTCGACGACCACGACGGCGTTCCGGTAGCGGGGCTTCGACGTGTCGAGGCCGTCGAGGGTGACGGCGACGGACTCGACCTCGCGGCTCGAGGCCACCGGCTCGACTCCGGGCAGGGCGGCGATCGCGGTGGCGGCGGCGCGGAGCGTGCTCCCCCGGTCGCCGAGGTTCGCTCCGAGGGCGACGACGACCCGGTGCGTCATGCTTCTTCCTCGTCCGGCACCGTGGCGCCGCGCGTGCGCCGGATGGTGATCGAGACGTCGGTGAACGGCACGGTGATCGGGGCCTGCGGCTTGTGCACCGTGACCTCCGTCGCCGACGCGGCACGGTGGGTGAGCACGGCCGCGGCGATGCGCTCGGCGAGCGTCTCGATCAGGTCGACCGGGTCGCGTTCGATCTCGGCGACGACCTGCTCGGCGAGGACGCCGTAGTGCACGGTGGCGTCGAGGTCGTCGCTGCTCGAGGCGGCGCGGGCGTCGAGCTCCACGGCGACGTCGACGACGAAGTCCTGGCCGTCCTCGCGCTCGTGGTCGAAGACGCCGTGGTGTCCGCGAGCGCGGACCCCGGTGAGGCGGATGGTGTCGTTCACGATCGAGCTGCCCTCCAGGCGTCCCAGACGTCGAGCACGGCACGGGTCGGTGCCGGGTCGTGCACGCGCACGCCCCACGCGCCGCGTTCGGCGGCGAGCAGGCTGATGGCGGCGGTGGCGAGGTCGCGCTCCCTGGGCGGGGCGCCCTCGGGGCTCCCGACACCGTCGAGGAACCGCTTGCGCGAGGCGGCGACGAGCACCGGCAGACCGATCGAGGCGAAGCGCTCGTAGCCGGCCAGGATCTCCCAGTTCTGCACGCCGTGCTTGGCGAAGCCGAGGCCCGGGTCGACGACGACCTGCTCCTGCCGGACGCCGAGCACGATGAGTTCGGCGACCCGGAGTTCGACCTCGCGCCGGACCTCCTCGACCGCGTGCGTGTACTCGGCGTTGCGGTACATCCGGTCGCTGTGGCCGCGCCAGTGCATGACGACGAAGCCGACCCCCGTCGACGCCACGACCCGGGCCATGTCCGGGTCGGCGAGGCCGCCGGAGACGTCGTTGACGATGGCGGCGCCGAGGTCGACGGCACGTTCGGCCGTCACGGCGTTCATGGTGTCGACGCTGACCGGGATGCCCTCGGCGACGAGCTGCTGCACGACCGGCAGCACCCGTTCCTGCTCGACCGGCACGGGCACGCGCTCGGAACCAGGGCGGGTGGACTCCCCGCCGACGTCGATGACGTCCGCTCCGGCCGCGACGAGGTCACGTGCGTGCTGCACGGCGGCGTCGTAGGCCTGGTGCAGCCCGCCGTCGCTGAACGAGTCGGGGGTGACGTTGAGGATGCCGAGCACCCGGGTGCGTTCCCCGGCCGGGCCACCGCGGTCGCGGCGACGGCCGGTCACGACCTCCGGCACCGGCTGGGGTGCACGGAGGTCGATCGCGACCGTCGCCGGTTCGGCGGCGGCGGCGCGGGCACGACTCACCTCGGCGAGTCGACGCTCTCGTCGCGTCGGCAGCTCGGTCATGCCGGCCTACGCGGGGGCGATACCCGGGTTGCCGAACGGGCGACGACGGGTCTTCGAGGTCGACTCGGAGTCCGACGGGTCCGCAGCGGTCGAGGCGGCCTTGCCGGGCACGTCGATCGCGGGCAGGTTGCTGACCGGGCGCTTGTCGCTGGAGAGCCACTGCGGGCGCTCCGGCAGCTTGCGGACGTCCTTGAAGATCTCCACGAGCTCCGGGGCGTCGAGCGTCTCCTTCTCGAGGAGCTCGCCGGCCAGGCGGTCGAGGATGTCGCGGTTGTCGTTGAGCACCTGGTAGGCCTCGTCGTGCGCGGCCTCGAGCAGGGCGCGGGTCTCGGCGTCGACCGTCTGGGCGATGGTCTCCGAGTAGTCGCGACCGGTGCCACCGCTCATGTCACGGCCGACGAACGGCTCGCTCGAGCCGGACCCGAGCTTGACGGACCCGACGGCCTGGCTCATGCCGTACTCGGTCACCATCTTGCGGGCGGTGCCGGTGGCCTTCTCGATGTCGTTCGAGGCGCCCGTGGTCGGGTCGTGGAACACGATCTCCTCCGCGACGCGACCACCCATGGCGTAGGTGAGCTGGTCGAGGAGCTCGTTGCGGGTGACCGAGTACTTGTCCTCGAGCGGCAGCACCATCGTGTAGCCGAGGGCACGGCCGCGGGGCAGGATCGTGATCTTGGTGACCGGATCGGTGTGCCGCATCGCCGCTGCCGCCAGGGCGTGGCCGCCCTCGTGGTACGCGGTGATCAGGCGTTCCTGGTCGGACATGATCCGGGTCCGGCGCTGCGGGCCGGCCATCACGCGGTCGACGGCCTCGTCGAGGGCACGGTTGTCGATGAGCTGCGCGTTCGAGCGGGCGGTCAGCAGGGCCGCCTCGTTCAGGACGTTCGCCAGGTCGGCGCCGGTGAAGCCCGGCGTCTTGCGGGCGAGCAGCTCGAGGTCGACGCTCGCGGCGAGCGGCTTGCCCTTCGCGTGCACCTCGAGGATCTGCTTGCGACCGGCGAGCCCCGGGGCGTCGACGCCGATCTGGCGGTCGAAGCGGCCCGGACGCAGGAGCGCGGGGTCGAGCACGTCGGGACGGTTCGTCGCGGCGATGAGGATGACGTTCGTCTTGCCGTCGAAGCCGTCCATCTCGACGAGGAGCTGGTTCAGCGTCTGCTCGCGCTCGTCGTTGCCACCGCCGATGCCGGCACCACGGTGCCGACCGACGGCGTCGATCTCGTCGATGAAGACGATGGCCGGCGAGTTCGCCTTGGCCTGCTCGAAGAGGTCGCGGACACGGCTCGCACCGACACCGACGAACATCTCGACGAAGTCCGAACCGGAGATCGAGTAGAACGGCACGCCGGCTTCACCCGCGACGGCGCGGGCGAGCAGGGTCTTGCCGGTTCCGGGAGGGCCGTAGAGCAGCACGCCCTTCGGGATCTTCGCCCCGACGGCCTGGAACTTCGCGGGCTCCTTGAGGAACTCCTTGATCTCGTGCAGTTCCTCGATCGCCTCGTCGGCACCCGCGACGTCGGCGAACGACACCTGCGGGTTCTCCTTGTTGTTGATCTTGGCCTTCGACTTGCCGAACTGCATGACCTTCGAGCCGCCGCCCTGGGCGCTCGAGAGCAAGAACCAGAAGAGGGCACCGATGATCAGGAACGGCAGGAGGATGCCGAGCAGCGACAGGAACCAGTTGCCCTGGGCGACGCGGTCGTTGTAGCCGTCGGGCAGGTTGGCGTCGTTGACGGCCTGCACGACCTCTTCGCCACGGGGCGTGGAGTAGTAGAACTGCTCCTGCTTGTCGCCGTCCTTCAGGACGAGGTCGACCCGCTGCTCGGTGGAGTTGATGGTCGCGGACGAGACCTTGTCATCCGACAGCTGTTCGAGACCCTTCTGGGTGTCGATCTCTTGCGTGCTGCCCTGGCTGATGACGCTCCAGCCGATGAAGATGCCCGCCAGCGCGATCAGCACGTAGAGGTACGGGCCGCGGAAGATGCGCTTCAAGTTCATGTGATCCGGGCGCGAGTGCCCGACACCTTTCTCTGCCGAAGTTGCGTGCTGATCAGCATACGGCCGCGATTCTGTGGCGAGAATGGGTGTCCTCTGCGGGCGAACTCACCCCCGGGCCAGAGTCGGCCGAGTGCGACCCGAGCGCAGCGGTCCCTGCGTCAGGAGTAGACGTGCGGAGCGAGGACGCCGACGCCGCGCAGGTTGCGGTAGCGCTCGTCGTAGTCCAGGCCGTACCCGACCACGAACGCGTCGGGGATGTCGAAGCCGACGTACTTCACGTCGACCTCGACCTTGGCGGCCTCGGGCTTGCGCAGCAGGGCGACGATCTCGACGCTCGCGGCACCGCGGGACTGCAGGTTCTGCTTGAGCCACGACAGCGTGAGACCGGAGTCGATGATGTCCTCGACGATCAGGACGTCGCGGCCGTGCAGGTCGGTGTCGAGGTCCTTCAGGATCCGCACCACGCCGGACGACTTCGTGCCGGAGCCGTAGGACGACACCGCCATCCAGTCCATCCGCGCCTGCATCTTCAGGTGGCGCGAGAAGTCCGCCATCACCATGACGGCACCCTTGAGCACCCCGACGAGCAGCGGGTCGCGGCCCGCGTAGTCGGCGTCGACGACCGCCGCGAGCTCGGCGAGCTTCTCGTCGATCTGCTCGGGGGTGAAGAGCACTTCGGACAGGTCTGCCTGGACGTCGGAGAGTTCCACCACGCCAGCCTAACCGGCGCTGAACTCGATGCGGTCGCCGGTCCGCGCCGCACGGACGCCCGGCAGGTCGATCGGGCCCTGTCCGCTCCAGTCCGTGACGAGCCGGCAGACCTCGAGCGTCTGCACGCGCGACAGCGTCACCCCGAACTCACTCTCCACCGCCAGGCGCACGAGTCGCTGCCGGAGCGCCGGCGGGTTCGCCCCGAGCGCCCGGACCGACAGCGAGATGCCCGCCTCGGAGTGCTCGGCGATGTCCTCCGCGATCTCCTCGGCGAAGTGGTCGAGGGCCGCGGAGTCCTCGCGCAGCTGGTCGGCCGTGCGGGCCAGGGCCTCGGGCACCCCGGCACCGAGCTCCCGTTCGAGCACCGGGAGCAGGGTGTTCCGCACCCGCACCCGTGCGTACGCGGGGTCGTCGTTCTGCGGGTCGTGCCACGGCGCGAGCCCCGCTGCGGCGCACGCCTGCCGTGTCGCGTGGCGCCGGACCGACAGGAGCGGCCGGCCGTACGCCGGACCGCCGTCGCGTCGAGCGAGCGGCTGCATGCCGGACAGGCTGTCCGGCCCGCTGCCGCGCAGCAGGCCGAGCAGCACCGTCTCGGCCTGGTCGTCCAGGGTGTGGCCCAGCAGCACCAGGGGCGACCCGGTGGCGGCCGCGACCTCGGCGATCGACGCGTGGCGGGCCTCCCGGGCGGCGCCTTCCGGGCCACCGTCGGAGCCGACCGTGACCCTGCGGACCGTCACCGGCTCGAGTCCCAGTTCGGATGCCTGCCGGGAGGCGCGGCTCGCGACCGCCTCGGAGCCCGCCTGGAGCGCGTGGTCGACGACCACTGCCCCGGCTCGCAGACCCTGCTTGCCCGCTTCGAACGCGGTGGCCGACGCCAGCGCGAGGGAGTCCGGCCCACCGCTCAGGGCGACGAGGACCAGGTCGCCTGCGGCGACCACACCGTCGTCGACGGCTGCGGCGAGCAGGTCGCGGACGGCCAGGCGGGTCTCGGCGACGGCGGGGTCGAGCCGGGGACGCGGAGAGTTCACCCGGTAACGTTAGCCGCGCTTTCGCAACACACGACAGTCCCCGAAGCAGACACAGGAGCGCAACATGGCCGCGTACGACGTCGTCGTCGAGATCCCCAAGGGCAGCCGCAACAAGTACGAGGTGGACCACGAGACCGGTCGCGTCTACCTCGACCGCGTGCTGTTCACCTCGTTCGTCTACCCCACCGACTACGGGTTCTTCGAGAAGACCCTGGCCGACGACGGTGACCCCGTGGACGCGCTGCTGCTGCTCGAGTTCCCGACGTTCCCCGGCGTCGGCGTCAAGGTCCGCCCCGTCGGCGTCTTCAAGATGAGCGACGAGGCCGGCAACGACGAGAAGGTCCTCGTCGTCCCCGCCAAGGACCCGCGCTGGGCGCACATCCAGGACATCTCGGACGTGCCGGAGCAGACGAAGGCCGAGATCGCGCACTTCTTCGAGCGCTACAAGGACCTCGAGCCGAACAAGTGGGTCAAGGCCGAGGGCTGGGGCGACGCCGCCGAGGCCGAGCGCATCGTGCAGGCCGGTCAGGCCGCGTACGTGCCCGGCTCGCACTGACGATCCCCTGACGACGAACGGCGCCCGCTCTCCATCCGGAGGGCGGGCGCCGTTCTGTGGTGGTGCTGTTGCGCGGCGCGGCGCGTGCGGGGGCAGGGCGTGCGGGGGCACGCGGGGCGTGCGGGAGCGCGCCTGGTGGAAACGGGCGTACCGGGTGGAGACGGGCGTACCGGGTGCGCTGATCCGTGCAGGTACGCCCGATCCCGCTTGCTACCGCAGCCGCTCTGGGAAAGAACGGGCACACCGGGAGCGGGCTACAGGGAACCGCTCGGGCGGGCGACGTACGGCATGAGCTGGTTCGGCAGCCAGATCGCGCGCTCGACGACGCCGACGCCGGGGCGAGCGGCCTCGACCATGGTGCCGTAGCTCGTCACGATCGAGTCGTGGTACGCCCCCGAGGCCGTGCCGTTCGACGAGTAGAACAGGATGTCGCCCGGCTGGCGCTGGGACAGCGGGACGAGGCGGCCGATCGACTTGAAGTAGTTGTACTGCCAGACGACGTTGTGCCCACCGGTCGCGATGCCCTGCGAGCTGTAGGCCATCATCACGAGGCCGGAGCAGTCCCAGGTGTTCGGGCCGGCACCGCCGAGGACGTACGCCTTGCCGAGCTGCCCACGGGCGTAGGAGATCGCGCCGGCGGCCTTCGACGGGCTGCTCGGGGCCGGAGCGGGGGCAGGGGCGGGAGCTGGGGCGGGAGCCGGCTTGCTCGGCGTGCTCGGCTTGCTCGGGGTGCTCGGCTTTGCGGGGGTGCCGGGGTTCGACGGGGTGCTGGGCTTGGACGGCGTGCTCGGCACGGCCGGGGTGGAGGTCCCGCCGGAGGCGCTGCCGCCGGTGTTCCCGGTGGTGCTTCCGCCAGAGGTACCGCCGTCGCTACCAGAGCCGGTGCTGCCCGTGTTGCCCGCGTTGCTGCCGCCGGTGGCGTTCCCGGTGCCGGCATCGCGCGTCTGCTTCGCGATGGCCGCCGCGGCTGCCTTCGCCTGCTGCGCACTCCAGTACGCGGTCTCCGTCGCGACGCTCGTGCCCTTCAGGTACGCGAGCTGGCGCAGGACCTCGTCCTGCTGGTCCTGTTCCTCCTGCACCCGAGCCTGGGCATCGGCGGACACGTCGTTCGCGGTGGCGAAGGCGGTCTTCGTCGTCTCGGTCGCCTTGCGCAGGGCCTTCTCGGCCGCGGACTGCTGCGCTGCGAGGGACTCGACGGTCTTCTGGTCAGCGCGTGCCTCGGCCAGGACCGTCGCGGAGCGCTCGGACAGGTGCGACATCGTGCCCACGCGGTAGAGCAGGTCCTTCGAGTCCGACGAGTCCATGAGCATCGTCGTCGACAGGTCACCGCCGCCCGTTCGGGACAGCTCGACCACGAGCCCGGCGACCTGGCCCGCCGAGTCGTCCGCCCGGTCCTTCGCGCGCTTCGACTGCGCGGACAGGTCGGTGAGGGTGTCCTTCGCCTCCTGCTGCTGCGACGCCGCGAGGGCGTACGCCTGCCCGGCCTGCTGCTCGGCGACACCGGCCCGGTCGGCGGCGTCCTGCAGCGCGCCGAGCCGGTCGCTCAGCTCGTCGACCGTCTGCTGGGCGTCGGCCGCGTCGGACTTGGCGGCCTTGACGTCGTCCCAGGACGGACCAGAGGGTGCGGCCTGGGCCGGTCCGGCGATGACGACCGACAGGCCGATGCCGAGCACGGCGATGGTCGCGATCCCGCAGGAGAACGAGCGAGCGGTGGTGGTCATGACGTGGGTCGACGCCTTCTGGTGGCGCTGATGCTCATACCGAGATCCCCCGCGCTGCCATGAAGGGGACCGGGTCGACGGCGGCGCCGTTGATCCGGGTCTCGAAGTGGAGGTGGCACCCGGTCGACCAGCCGGTCGAGCCGATCTTGGCGATCTGCTGACCCGCGGTGACGTGCTGGCCGGCGGTGACCATGATCCCGCCGTCGACGACGTGGCCGTACGCGGTGGAGATGCCGCCGCCGTTGTCGAGGATGACCTCGTTGCCGTAGCCGCCGCCGTTGCCGGCGAAGGTGACGGTGCCGTCGTGTGCCGCGTAGATCGGGGCGTAGCAGGCCGGGGCCAGGTCGACGCCGGCGTGCAGGGCGCTGACGTGCGTGTAGGGGTCGACGCGGTAGCCGTAGGGGCTCGTCTGGAACCCGCCCGCGGGTCGGACCCAGCCCGCCGGGTTGGCACTGCCGCCACCGGTGCCGCCCTGGCTGGTCGCCGCGGCCTTGGCTGCTGCCTTCGCGGCGGCTGCGGCAAGGCGGGCCTGGCGTGCCTTCTCGGCTGCGACGCCCTTGCGGTAGTCGGCCTCGACGCCGCGCTGCTTCGAGGTGAGCGCGGTGAGCTGCGCCTCGAGCCGGGCCTCGTTGTCGTTCTGGGCGTCCACCGCGGTCTGTGCGGCGTCGGCGGCACCCTGCGCCTGCTGCATCTTCGACTGTGCGGCGTCGGCGAGGTCCCCGAGGGCCTGCTTGGCGCGGTCGGCCTTGTCGGCGAGGCCCTGGGCCACACCGCGGTCCTGCGAGGCCTGCGCGTAGATGCCCTCGGACTGCTCGCTGAGCTTCGACATGGCACCGAGCTCGTAGAGCAGGTCGCCGGAGTCGGACGGGTGCGTGAGGATGTCCGTCGTCACGTCGTCACCGCTGGTACGACCGAGCTGGGCGGCGAGCTGACCGGCCTGCTCCTCGGACCGCGCGGCGGTCTGCTCGGCGTCGTCGGCCTGCGACTGGAACTTCTTCTGCTTGAGCGTCGCCTCGTCGTACTTGTTCTGCGCGGCCTGGTACGCCTCGCCCGCGGCCTGTGCGGCCTTCTGCTTGGCGGCCGCCTCGCTCTTCAGCGACGAGATGAGCGACTTGATCTCGCTGACCTTGGCCTGCTGGGCGCTGGTCGAGGACTTCGCCTGCTGCACCTCGTCCCAGCTGGGGTAGCTCGCGGCGCTGGCGGACGACGTCGGGGCGATGGCCGCGAGCGTGCCGGCCGTGAGCGCGACGGCGACCGCGGCGGCGATCAGGCGGCTGCGGGAGCGGAGGGAGAAGGGAGTGGAGGTCGACATGTATCTCGATTTCGTAACAGCGCGGCAAGGCTCACGCACGTAACACTGTTAACAGGTGCAACAGTAACAACACGGGTCGCAGGCTCGACAGCCCCTCGGACGAGGGGTGCGACCGCCGACGATGCTCGCACCGGCAGCATCGGAGACCCGTGCGCGGACGCCGCGACACGCCGGGGATGCACGGTTGGCGGGGTCGGATTTGTGAAACCCGGGGGGCGTCCGTATGCTTGTCCATCGGTAGCGCGATGCACTGCTTGCGGCCCTATCGTTTAGTGGCCTAGGACACCGCCCTTTCACGGCGGCAGCACGGGTTCGAATCCCGTTGGGGTCACTCCTTGAGTGAGCGAGCAAGTAGTACTGAACAACACCACAGCAAGACACAACACGCAGTACCCACAACACAACATGGCCCTGTAGCGCAGCTGGTTAGCGTGCCGCCCTGTCACGGCGGAGGTCGCGGGTTCAAGTCCCGTCAGGGTCGCCACGGCTGGATAGCTCAGTTGGTAGAGCGTTCGACTGAAAATCGAAAGGTCCACGGATCGATGCCGTGTCCAGCCACCGGTGAAGGCCCCCTGCTTCGGCAGGGGGCCTTTTCCGTTGTCCGGCCGGTGTGACGTCGTTCGCAAGACACCGGTGTTCGCGCATCGAACCGCGGCAGGCGCGTGTGCAACGGGCGAACACCGGTGTTCTGCGGAGGGGCTAGGCCTCGCGGGTCTTCGGGCTGCTGTCGTTCGTCTTCGCGGGGTCGCGCTCGACCACGGCACCCAGGGCATCGTCGATCCGCGACATGAGTTCCGCCGGGATCGTGACGCCGGCGGCCCCCGCGTTGTCGTGGACCTGCTCCGGGCGCGATGCCCCGATGATGGCGCTCGCGACGTTGTCGTTCTGCAGGACCCACGCGACGGCGAGCTGCGCCATCGACAGGTCGAGCTCCTTCGCGATCGGCTCGAGCTCCTGCACCGAGGACAGCACCTCATCACGCATGAACCGCTTGATCATGTCCGCGCCGCCCTTGTCGTCGGTCGCGCGGGAGCCCTCGGGCAGCGGCTGCCCCGGCTTGTACTTGCCGGTGAGCACACCCTGGGCGATCGGGGACCAGACGATCTGCGAGATGCCGAGTTCCTTCGAGGTGGGGACGACCTCGTCCTCGATGACCCGCCACAGTGCCGAGTACTGCGGCTGGTTCGAGATGAGCTGGAACCCGAGGTCCTTCGCGAGCGCAGCACCGGCCCGCAGCTGGTCCGCGGTCCACTCGCTGACGCCGACGTACAGGACCTTGCCCTGGCGCACGATGTCGGCGAAGGCCTGCATCGTCTCTTCGAGCGGGGTCTCGTGGTCGTAGCGGTGCGCCTGGTACAGGTCGACGTAGTCCGTCTGCAGCCGCTGCAGCGACCCGTCGATCGACTCGAGGATGTGCTTGCGGGACAGCCCGGTGTCGTTGTGGCCCTTCGGACCGGTCGGCCCGAACACCTTCGTGGCGATCTCGAGGGACTGGCGCCGCTCCCCCTTGAGCGCTTCACCGAGGACCGTCTCCGCGCCGGTGTTGGCGTAGACGTCGGCGGTGTCGAACGTCGAGATGCCGACCTCCAACGCCGCCTTGACGCAGGCGATGGCCGCGTCGTTCTCGACCTGGGAGGCGTGGGTGAGCCAGTTGCCGTAGGTGATCTCGGAGACCTTGAGGCCCGAGTTGCCGAGGTAGCGGTACTCCATGTGCGTGTCACTCCTGTCGTGGGGCGCGTCGGTGCGACCCGAACCGTGACGGTAGTCCGACGTCGTCGCCGCGTACTCGGCAATGCGACACAGCACTGTACGCTGATGTTTCAGGAGTGGTGGGGAAAGACGAAGCCCCGGCGATGTGGCCTGGGCCAGTGATCGTTCCGGGGTCTTCACAACCACCGTACCGGTTACCGTTACGTCGCTGCGCACGGTGCTCCATGCCCGACCCAGCATCTGAGGGGCAGGATCGAAAGGGTTGCGGCACAGAGCGGTGCCGCCGGAAGCGAGGGAGCATCCATGACCGGAGCGAGCGTGTTGTTCATCGGCGGGAGCGGCGTCATCAGCGCCGCCTGCGTCCGGGAAGCCGTCGAGCAGGGGTTCGACGTCACCGTGCTCAACCGGGGGACCACCGGGGGCAGGCCGATCCCGGAGGGTGTGACGCGCCTCCAGGCCGACGTGTCGGACCGCAGCGCACTGGCGGACGCACTCGGCGACCAGCGCTTCGACGTGGTCGTGAACTGGATCGCCTTCACACCGGACCAGGTGCAGGCCGACGTCGACTTCTTCGCCGGGCGGACGCGGCAGTACGTGTTCATCAGCTCGGCCTCGGCGTACCAGACGCCCGCGACGCACCTGCCGATCACGGAGTCGACACCGCTGAAGAACCCGTACTGGCAGTACTCGCGCGACAAGATCGCGTGCGAGGAGCTGCTGGTGCAGGCGTACCGGGAGCAGGACTTCCCGGTGACGATCGTGCGGCCGTCGCACACCTACGACGAGACGAAGCTGCCGCTGACCGGCGGGTGGACCGCGGTCGCGCGGATGCGCGCCGGCAAGCCGATCATCATCACGGGCGACGGCAGCTCGCTGTGGACGCTCACGCACAGCCGCGACTTCGCGGTCGGGTTCACGGGGCTGCTCGACCGGGCCGAGGCCATCGGCGAGCCGTTCACGATCACGAGCGACGAGGCGCCGACGTGGAACGCCATCGCGCAGGAGATCGCGGCGGCGGCCGGGGTCGACGACCTGCGGATCGTGCACGTGCCGGCGGACGCCATCAACGCGGTGGACCCGGAGTGGGGCGCGGCATTGCTCGGCGACAAGGCGAACAGCTCGGTGTTCGACAACAGCAAGGTGCGGTCGCTCGTGCCCTGGTACCGGCCCCGCACGCCGTACCGGCAGGGGGTGCGCGAGGTCATCGCCTGGTACGAGGCGCACCCCGAGGAGCAGGTCGTCGACGAGCGGCTCGACGGGCTGATGGACGAGCTGGCGGAGCGCTGGGCGGTCTGATCCACGGACCGGAGGCGCGGCGCTAGTCGTCCCCGGTCCGTGCCTCCAGCGCGTGGTCGCGGCTACCTCGCGGCCAGCACCGCGGCGCCTTCCAGCAGCCGACGACACCGCCTCGCCGCGAGCCCGGCGCCTAACCGCAGTGGCGGCGCGGTACATTCGGCGACCTCGAGCTCCTGTTAGGAGGCCGGCGCCACACGACCAGAGCCTTTCGACCGCCCTGCGGGCATATCCCACCGCTCGTGCCAAGTCGTCCGTCATGCCCAGACCACTCGCTTTGGAGCTGTATCGACGGCTCCAACCACCCGTGGCGCGGCGCCCCGTCCGCATACCTCGCCTACGCGCCGCGCCGACGGAGCCGTTCCACGTGGCGTCCGTTGCCTGCCCGTCGGACCTCGTACAGTTGACAAATCACAAGTCGATCTGACCGCCGGAGGAATAATGGACGAAGCACGCCTGATTGAGTCACGGCGGTACCTGTCCGACATCGGCGTATGGCCACCGCCCGCGCGGGTCCGCCTATCCAAGTGGCTGCTGAACTTCGACGAGGGCCGGGACAGGGAAATAGCGCTGACAGTCGCCGAGGGCTACGTCCACGTGAACGCAGAGGAGATGACCCAGGCCACTCGCGCCGCTGTCACTGCACTATCCACCGAACCGCAGTTCTACGACAGCCCCGATCGACTTCTGGCATGGCAATCGTTCATTACAGAGAGCATTGTTTCATTCCCGCTCGGCCAATCAGGAGACCCAACCGCATCCGGCTATACCTTTGCCACTATTGCTGAGGAGATCGGTATCGATAGCAACAACATTCATACCGGGGAACAGCTTGTAACACAAATAATCAAGAATCCGGGGCGGTCGATCATATTTTTGGACGACCTCGCCGCCACAGGCACTCAGTTCACTCGCCACTGGCAACGGAAGTACCACGCCCCCGCGGGCAAACACTCACTAGCAGAGCTACATGCCGCCGCACAGATCGCGACATGCTTCTTTTGCCCTGTTGTAGCCACTGAGAAAGCCAAGCAGAAGATCGAGCAGGACACGCCCGTTCTCGTGCGCCCTGCGCACCTTCTCGAGTCGCAATACAGCTTACTCGACCCATTTTCCCGGATTGTTCCAACTGAGATGCGCTCGGAAATCGCGGATTGGCTCGTCAAATATGCCACTCGTACTGGGCACGCAAAGTCAGGTATCGGCGGCTATGGCGGTTCTGCTCTCGCAATTTCCTTGATACGAAAGACTCCAAACAACACGGTGCCGGTCCTCCAGTGGAACGGACCAGAAACAAAGCCAGAATGGACGGCTATAGTCGAATGAGCGTCACCGGATCTAAGCTGGAACTGCTCGACCGAGCCCTAGGTCATGTTCGCGCGGAGTATGAAGATGACGAGACTATACATCGTGCATACACAAAGCCCCTCTACTTCGATGAATTGACGGGGATCACGCCGAGCTTCTTGGTGGGCGGCCGCGGCACCGGGAAGACCACTACCCTGCGCTTAATGGCACATCCAGGCCAGGCACGGCTCACGCGTTCGAATGATCCGGAGCAGTGGGACGTCATCGGAGGCTATTGGAAGCTTGAACCCAGCGTTGTCGCGGCCTTCAAGGGGCGAGGACTCGACGCTGAGACATGGCAACGAGCATTCGACCACTACCTGAACCTCAAACTTTCAACCATTTACGTCGAATATTTATCCGCAATAGAGTCACAAGACCGGACACTATCAATCGATAAGCGTCTCATCCGGAGATATTCACTATCCGCTCATGTTCGTGAAGCGGACACGGTGGGTGGTTTACTCGACAACATCGACTATGAGATAGCCGCCCTTGAAGGCGCTCTCAATAGCAGTGTTGCGAGCCTGAAGGAGCGGAACTACTCGGTGGCCGGGAAGCCGCTTGAATATCTGTTCGACGCGATTCGAGGGGATGCCATCGCACGCACCTCGCCATTCATGTTCTGCCTTGACGAGTATGAGAATCTTAGCTCCGATCAGCAAGCCTCGCTAAATACATTGATCAAACAGGTTGGTGCTGCGCCGTTCACGTTCAAGATCGGCGTTCGAAGCTCTGTGGCTATGGAGCGAAGCACTGCGATCCCCGGCCAGCCACTTCAGTATCCAGCTGACTACGGCGTCGTCGACATAGTAGACCACCTCAAGGACGATTCATTCGAGACCTTTGCCGAGACGGTCGTCAGGCATCGTTTCAGTTCCCTAAACCAGGAACTGCCTGCGCTGACTGCTCTCCTACCGCATCTGACGCTTGAAGAGGAGGCGAGAACGCTGGGAGCTGGTCGCCTCAAGGCGGAGATGTTGAAGCACCTTGAACAGAACCGGGCCGCCGAAGGATTGGTTACTTGCGCTGAAGCCATGACTGCAGTTGAAGCCGCCTTGGTCGTGCGATGGGCTGAATCTCACGACGAGAGCATTACCACTCTCGTAAACTTCGCATTCAACGATCCCGCAGCATGGAAGGATCGCGTTACGAATTACGGATATGCCGTGCTGTTCGCTATCCGACAAGGAAAGGTGGGCGACCGCAAGTTCTACGCTGGATGGAAGACCTTCTGCCAGCTCGCGGACGGAAACATCCGTTACCTGATACGACTAGTATACGAAGCTTTGCGTGCAAATGTGCCCGGAGCGGCACCGTTGATTAGGCCCATTGGGATTAAGGAACAAACTCGGGCAGCAGCGAAGGTTGGCGAGACCACCATTCAAGATCTTCAGGGCTGGTCGAGGAATGGAGCGGCGCTCACTCGCCTTTCTCTGGGGCTCGGGAGCATCTTCGGGACGCTCGCCAAAGAGAGGACATTGGCCACACCCGAAGTCGCTCAATTCCGCGTTCAATTCAACGCCAGCCACGCGCCGGCGACCGAGGTCGAGTCTCTACTCAACGATGCAATCGGTCAGGGTCTCGTGCTTGCCTTTGAGGCAGACAAGAACGGGACCGCCACCCCGAGTATCAAGGAGAGGGACTACCAACTGCACCCGTTGTTCGCCGCCTACTTCCAATACAGCCCTCGGCGAAAGCGTCGCATGACGATTGGCGCGGATGATCTGCTATCTATGACATCTCGCGAGTATGCTGCAAGCACAATACAGAGAATTCTCGCTACCCGGGGAACTCAGTTACAGGGCATACCAGATCAACTCTCGCTCTTTGAGGTACAGGAGTGAGTTCCATAACTCCGTCCTTCACTAGAAAATTGGGCATCGAAGATGTGGCGCTCCTCGACGTAGATCATGTGCTCCATGGGTCAAGTATCACGGAGGATCGAGTCTCAGCAGCTTTGGCCGCCCTCGCGGACGCAACAACCTTCGGTTTGCACCTAGTCAACGTTCTCGACGACGATACACTGGCTGTCGAAGGGATTACCGAGAATGCGTCCCTTTACGAATCAGACGACCTTGACCACTTGGTTCAGTCGCTTAGCGGGAGCATTGCTATCGACATCACGGGACTGGAGCATAGAGTCTGGGCTCCGATGGTCGCAGCCTTCGTCCGGACCGACACGAATCTGCTGGTGCTTTATGCCGAGCCGCAGGACTATAATCGTAGTGACGAGTTGCCGGGCAACGTTTATGACCTTAGTACCACGAAAGGTATCGCTCCCCTGCCCGGTTTCGCCCGGCTGAGCCGAAGAGGTGCCCGCGGGCATTTCGTACCCCTGCTAGGATTTGAAGGTGCGCGCCTCGAGCACATCCTCGACCAAGAAGATGTCGATATCCCGCAAACGACTCCCGTGATCGGCTCGCCGGGCTTTCGCATCGAATACCCGATGTATACCTACCTGGCGAATCATTCAATGCTTTCCCTCGATCACATGGAGAGGAGAGTTGAACTTGCGCGCGCGAGCTGTCCTTTTGAAGCGTTCGAGGCGCTGGAGCGTATCCATGCGCAGCTCGGCGGAAATCTGCGCGTGGCGCCAATTGGCACGAAGCCGCATTCCCTCGGCGCGATCCTTTACGCTCTCAAGAATCCCACAACCACCGAATTGATCTATGATAACCCGAAGAGATCCAAAGGCAGAACAACAGGTGCGGGGAGTTTCTACGCCTATGAGATCTCGAATTATCTGCGATACCGTGACCTCTGACCGC
Organism: Curtobacterium sp. BRB10; assembly: GCF_031844325.1. NCBI lineage: Bacteria > Bacillati > Actinomycetota > Actinomycetes > Micrococcales > Microbacteriaceae > Curtobacterium > Curtobacterium sp. BRB10. Next base: position 40,070 of record NZ_JAUZVA010000008.1, on the reverse strand, counting down.
ATGGCAGGAATTGACGCCTTTTACACGCCCGCAAAGCTCGCGCGTCGCCTGATTGAGTTCCTTCCTGATACCTTCTCTGGGACACTTCTCGACCCAGCGGCGGGAGCTGGGTCGCTTCTCCGTGCGGCGTCGGACCGCTTCGGAGACCGAGTAGAGCTAGTCGGCATCGATATAAATCGCCGCGCGATCGAAGAGCTCCGCCGCGCCGAACCCTCCTGGTCGTTGAGCGTTGGCGACACGCTCTCGGAGCCCTCAAGGCGAGCGACTCGGGCATGGCGCCGCGCTAGGCTCAGTGTCGGGGCAGTGGTGATGAACCCTCCGTTTTCAACACGCGGTCAAGCGGGTCGGGTCTTTGAACTCGACGGGTTTACTTTCAAGGTCGCACCCTCGCTCGAATTTTTGTTGACCACAATTCGTGAGTTGCATCCGACTCACGGCTTCTTGGCCATCCTTCCAGAAGGGGCCCTGACATCTGATCGTTACGGCGCGCTCTGGAGTGCTCTCCGCCGGTCGTTTGATGTCCGTGTTTGCAAAGTGGACGACAGTTCGTATTTCCCAGGCGCCCGCGTCTCAGTGGTTCTGGTACATATGGAGCGAAGAGTGTCCAACCCGTTCCCGAGAGAACGAGACGCTATCGCAGAATGGGCTCTGCACGAACCATCAATGACTGATTGTCGATGTGTGGAGATCATACGTGGTCGTGTTCCTGTTTTCCGCGTCCCCAACTTGAAGTTCGAATCGAACGCAGTTCCCTTCCTACATACCACTAGTCTGCGCGCCCCGCTGAGCAACGAATCCCGGTACGCGCCGAAGTCACTCGCTGACGTTGCACCGTTCCTTCTGCTTTCCCGGGTCGGACGATGGTCGGCGCCAGTAGAAGTCGATGGTGGCGAATACGTCCTCAGTGATTGCCTATACGCTCTCCGAACCCCGGACGGCTCGGCGTTGCCAATCCTAGCGAGGGCACTCGAGGAGAACGCCGACTCTTTCGCGTCGGCCTACCGCGGGACTGGTGCTAAGCACATCACGCTAGGTGCTCTTTGCTCTCGTTTAGTCGAAATTGGGTGGAGCCCGACTGTACGGAAAGCTGGTTCACCGACCTCAGCATCCTGCGACGGTTCCTGTGGGTCGATATCGGCGGGTCGGAAGTCAACTAACCTAGTCCAAGGAACATTGACTTCGCGGCGGGCGCTGATCATTTGATGGTCGTCATGTACACCGCCGACCCCGGTTAACACAGCGAGTTGACGGCATCAGGTAGCCACAGCGGGCCGTTGTAGACCTTGAACATCGCGGCCTACCATTAGGCCCGCGCAGCGAGTACCTCACCGAGCGTCCCGACCGCCTGCCCCACCTCGTCGTCGGTGACGACGAGCGGCGGCGCGAAGCGGATCGTCGACCCGTGGGTGTCCTTCACCAGGAGCCCGCGGTCGGCGAGGTCCTTCGCGATCGCCTTGCCGGTGCCGAGCGCGGGGTCGATGTCGATGCCGGCCCAGAGTCCGGCCACGCGGTGCGACACGACGCCGTGCCCGAGGAGGTCGTCGAGCAGGCCGCGCAGCAGCGGTTCGCCCTCGAGGGCCCGCTGCTGGAACGTGCCCTCACCGAGCATCGCCACGACCTCGGCGCCGACGGCTGCGGCGAGCGGGTTCCCGCCGAAGGTCGATCCGTGCTCGCCGGGGCGCAGGACACCGAGGACCTCGCGCGAGCCCACCACCGCGGACACCGGCACGATCCCACCGCCGAGTGCCTTGCCGAGCGTGATGAGGTCGGGCTGGACGCCGACGCGTTGCACGGCCAGGGTGTGGCCCGTCCGCCCGAGGCCGGACTGGATCTCGTCGGCGATGAACAGCGCACCGAACTCGTCGCAGACCGCGCGGACGTCAGGTAGGTAGGACTCCGGCGGGATCACCACGCCGCCCTCGCCCTGGATCGGCTCGAGCAGCACGGCGACGACGGTCTCGTCCATCGCCTCGCGCAGGGCAGCGGCATCGCCGTACGGCACCGTGCGGAAGCCCGGCGTGAACGGCCCGAAGTCGTCATGGGCCGAGGGGTCGTCGGAGAACGAGATGATCGTCGTGGTGCGGCCGTGGAAGTTCCCGGACGCGACGATGATCGTCGCCCGCTCGGACGGCACGCCCTTGACGCGGTAGCCCCAGGCGCGGGACACCTTGATCGCGGACTCGACGGCCTCGGCGCCGGTGTTCATCGGCAGGACCATCTCGGTCTCCGTCAGCGCTGCCAGTGCTGCGGCGAACGGCCCGAGCTGGTCGTTCACGAACGCGCGGCTCGTGAGCGTCACCCGGTCGAGTTGCGCCCGTGCGGCGTCGAGCAGCCGCGGGTTGCCGTGGCCGAAGTTCACCGCCGAGTACGCGGCGAGGCCGTCCAGGTACTGCTTCCCGTCGACGTCGGTGACGGTCGCTCCGGCGCCCGACGCGATGACGACGGGCAGCGGGCTGTAGTTGTGCGCGAGGGCGCGGTCCTCGACGGCGAGCGCCGCCGCGGTGTTGACCCCGAGCGACGCTGCCGCCGACATCAGCTGACCCCGAGCGAACGCGCGACCGAGGTGCCGGTGCCGACCGGGTGCAGGTCGAGCGTGCAGCACTTCACACCGCCACCGCCGAGCAGCAGCTCGGACAGGTCGACGCCGATCGGGTTGTAGCCCTTCTCACGCAGCTGCGACGCGAACGTGGTCGCGCGCGACGCGATCACGACGTTGTACCCGTCCGAGTACGAGTTCAGACCGAGGATCGCGGCGTCCTCCTCGGTCGCGATGATCGCGTCGGGGAAGCGCTCGCGCAGGATCGCCAGCGACGGCTCGTCGAAGGCGCTCTCGAGGTACGCGATGTTGCTGGTGCCGTCAGCCGCGGGCTCCGGGTCGAGCACGGCGATGGCGGTGTCGAGGTGGTAGAAGCTCGGGTTGATGAGCTTGAGCGTGACGACCTCGCGGCCGTAGATCGTCGCGAGCTCGTCGTGGGAGGTGCTGTCCGACCGGAAGCCGGTGCCGGCGAAGATGGTGTCCCCGATGAGCAGGAAGTCACCCTCGCCCTCGTTGGTCTGCTCCGGCTCGGCGACGGTCAGGCCGGCCTGGCGGAACCAGTCCATGTACGCCGGGCCCTCGGGCTGGCGCTCGGGGTACTGGAACTTCGCGCCGTACGCGATGCCGTCGAGGACGAACCCGCCGTTGGCCGCGTAGACCATGTCCGGCAGGCCGTCGATGGGGTCGATGTACGAGATGTCGAAGCCGAGCTGCTCGTAGACGGTGACGAGCGACTCCCACTGCTCGACGGCCTTCGACGTGTCGGTCGGCTCCTCCGGGTGCATCCACGGGTTGATCCGGTAGCTCACGGTGTAGAAGTCCGGCTTGCACATCAGGATCGTGCGCTTCGTGGCGACACGGGCCGGAGCGGCGGGAGTGGCGGGTGCGGTGTTCGACATCAGTCCTCCGAGGACCGGGGTCCGAGCCTGCCAGGAACCACCACTGAAGAGATGCTCCGGCGAGATGCAGGCTCACTCGCCGTAGCGGACCAGGTCGACGCCACTCAGAAGTCTGGCATGAACCGTCCGACGAGTGCAGTCCCCCGCCTGCGGGACCGTGACACCCGTTCGGGTGACGCACGTTTCGTGCGCGAGACCCACCGACCTCGCAACAAGTCCGCGTACGATGGGGACAAATGGATACGCTCGACCACCGCATCCTGGATCAGCTCCGGGACAACGCCCGCGCCGGCTACGGCGACATCGGGTCGGTGGTCGGACTCTCGGCCTCGGCCGTCAAGCGCCGTGTCGACCGGCTGGTCGGTGACGGCGTCATCCAGGGCTTCACGATCAAGGTCGACCCCGCCGTCGAGGACCGCGGCACCGAGGCCTGGGTCGAGCTCTACTGCCGCGGCACCGTCTCGCCGGACGAGCTGCGTGCCCTGCTCGACACCGTCCCCGAGGTCATCGACGCCGGCACGGTCACCGGCAGCGCCGACGCCGTCGTGCACATGCGCTCGAAGGACCTGTCCGCGCTCGAGGAGGCGCTCGACAAGGTGCGCCTCGCACCCCAGGTCGACCACACCCGCTCCGCGATCGTGCTCTCCAAGCTCGTCAGTCGAGAGACCGCGTAACGTCCCACGCATGGGACGGAAGACGGTCTGGAGGCGCGGCTCGGCACCCACGAGATCGCGCCCGGCCCGGCAGCTGGTCACCGCTGCGAGCGTCGCCTACGTCGCGAACTGCCTGTGGGGCACCGCGGTCGCCGTGCGGCTGATCCGCACGAAGAAGCTCCGCGTCGTGCACCACGGCCTGTTCGTCGTGACCGCGACCCTGACCGGCGTCGCCGCGACGACCCCCGCGTGGACGCGCGACCGGACCGCGCTGTTCCTGCTGCCGGCACTCGTGCCCCTGGCGGTCGCTCCACGCACCGACCCGCGCTCCGGAGCACACTGGAAGGTCGCGGTCGCCGCCGCACCGTCCTACCTGGGGGCCGTGCTCGCCCGCAGGCGATCAGAGAGGTGAGCAGTGGAGCTGTTCGAGGCCATCCGACGACGACGCACGACGAACGGGCCGTTCCTGCCCGATCCGGTGTCGGACGAGCACCAGCGGCTGCTCATGGAGCTCGCCGGCCGGGCGCCGTCGCAGCTCAACAGCCAGCCGTGGCGCTTCGTGCTGATCGAGGAGCGCGAGACGATCGACCGCGTCGCCGAGATCAGCGGCAGCTCGATGACCCGCACCATGGCCGAGGGCACGTTCTTCGAGCGGTACAAGCCGTACTTCCGGTTCTCGAAGGCCGAGATGGACTCCCGACGCGACGGCATGCTCTTCGACAAGCTCCCCGGGCCGCTGCGGCCGTTCACGAAGCAGGTGTTCACGAAGCGCGGGCAACTGCTCATGAACACGCTCCGGGTGCCGCAGACCCTGGGTGAGGAGAACCGGAAGCTCGTCGCCGGGTCGCCGCTGCTGCTCGGCGTGATGCTCGACCGTCACGAGTACCGGAAGGAGGAGCTGTCCGGCTTCTACTCGGTGTTCAGCATGGGCGCGGCGATGGAGAACATCTGGCTCGCGACGACCGAGCTCGGCCTGGGGATCCAGTTCGTGTCCTTCCCGATGGAGACCCCTGGCGCGTGGGAGGAGATCGAGGGACTGCTCCGTGTGCCCGAGTCGCTCGAGCTGATGGCCGTCTACCGGATCGGGTACCTGCCGCCGGAACGACGACGGCCGGCCATCGACTGGACGTCGAGCGAACGCAAGCGACCCTCGCAGTACGTGTTCCGCGGCACCTGCGACACCCCGCAGCAGGGGTGGGACGACGCACCCGTCGCAGCCCACATCGAACCGGAGGCGACCACATCGTGACCGACACCCGACCAACTCAGAGCACCCCGGGCCTCCCGGCCGTCGCCCCCGGCCTGCCGGGCCGCCCCTGGATCTCGCAGGACTGGCTCGACGTCGTCTTCGTGCACTGGCGCGTCGACGTGTCCGCGGTGGCCCCGCTGCTGCCGGCCGGAACGCGGCCCGACACGATGGCGCTCGACGGCACCGACGACGGGGTGACCACCTGGGTGGGCCTCATCGCGTTCCGGTTCGAGGACACGCGGTTCCCGCCGTTCTCGACCGGGAGCATCGGCGACTTCGTCGAGCTGAACGTCCGCGTCTACACGGTCGACGAACAGGGGCAGCGCGGGGTGGTGTTCCTGTCGCTCGACGCCGGCAAGCTCCTGCCGACCATCGGCGCACGCGTCGCGACCGGACTGCCGTACCGGTGGGCGGTCGCCCAGTCGCGTAGCGGTGACGGCCGCGTCGGGTACGCGATGCGTCGCCACGGTACCCACCTGCGGTCGATGCTCGACGTCCGTGTGGGCGAGGCGCTCGACGAGCCGGGGCCGCTCGAGACCTTCCTGACGGCGCGGTGGGGCATGCACGTGCACCGGGCCGGGCGGACGCGGTTCTGGCCGAACGAGCACGAGTCGTGGCCGTTGCACCGGGCCTCGGTGGTGTCGCTGCGGGACGACCTGGTCGGGGCGGCCGGGCTGCCCTTCGGGCTGACGGAGCTCGAGCCGGACTCGGTGCTCTACTCCCCGGGGGTCACGACGCGGTTCGGTCGGGGGCGCTGAGCGGGTCGTTGCCCGGCGGCTCCGGTGCCGGTCGCAGACCGCCGGCGTCCCCTGCCCCGTCGACGTCGGGTCCAGGCGTCCTCGACGCGGCTCGCCAGTTCAGCACCGCGACGACGACGGCAACTGGGACGACCAGGATGCTCCACCCGATCCACAGCGATGCGTGCGCTTCGTCGACGACCGGGACCGTCAACGCCACGACGGCGTACACCGCCGCCACCACCGCGACGGCCGCCGACGCCACCGCACGACCGCGCCGCTCGAACCGCGTCGGGTCGTCGCGCCGCATCGTGTACAAGCCCGTCGCGCCGACCACGTACGCGGTCAGGATCGTCCGTGCGCCCACCGCGAAGGCGAACACCGCCAACGCGACGCCGACCGCGTTCCACACGAGGACCCGAGTGCGGTGCAAGCGCCAAGACGCCGCGCGACTCGGGTACCAGTACGCGCGCCGTCCGGCGACCGCGAGCACGAACGCACCGACCAGCCCGACGGCACAGGCCGGGGTAACGACGGGCAGGGCGGAACGCTGCAGCCAGATACCGATCGCCAGGATCGCCATCGCCCCGGCGGCCAGAGCCGTCGGCGGCCCCCACCACTGCTCGGGGACGACCGGCGTCCGGCGGATCCAGCGCGGCTGCGGCTCCGCGTCCGGCTCGGGTTCCACGGGGTCGTCTCGCGTGTCCACACCACCATCATGCTCGGCCACCGCCCTGCGGCACGGGTCGTCGGGGGACAGCGGCTGAGTGGTGCACGGTCGACCGCAGGTACAAGGGAGCCATGACTCGAGTGGCAGTGGTGACCGGTGGATCCGCAGGACTGGGACGGGCGACCGTCCGGGAGCTCGCCGCACGGGGGTGGGACGTGGCCGTCCTGGCCCGCGGTCAGGAGGGCGTCGACGCCGCGGCCGCCGAGGTCGAGGCCGCCGGGCGCCGCGGGCTGGCCCTGGTCGCCGACGTCTCCGACCGCGACGCCGTCGAGGCCGCGGCCGACCGGGTCGAGCGGGAGCTCGGACCGATCGACCTGTGGGTGAACGGCGTGATGGTCGGGGTGTTCGGCAAGTTCCTCGACACCGCGCCGGAGGACTTCGAACGGGCGCTGCACGTCACGTACCTGGGGTTCGTGAACGGGACCCGGGCCGCACTGTCGCGGATGGTCCCGCGTGGCCGTGGCCACGTCATCCAGGTCGGGTCGGCGCTCGGGTTCCGCGGCATCCCCCTGCAGGCCGCGTACTGCGGTGCGAAGCACGCGATCGTCGGGTTCACCGAGTCCGTCGTCTCCGAGCTCCGCGAGCAGGGCAGCAAGGTCCGGGTCTCCCGCGTGGACATGCCGGCGCTCAACACGCCCCAGTTCCAGTGGGTGAAGTCGAAGCTGCCGCACCACCCGCAGCCGGTCGCCCCGATCTACCAGCCCGAGGTCGGCGCCCGCGCCATCGCCGCCGTGGCCGAACGACCGCGCAGCCGCACCTGGGTGGGCGAGTCGACGGTCTACACGATCCTCGGCAACCGGATCAGCGGACGCTTCGCCGACTGGTACGCCGCCAAGACCCTGGTCGACGGGCAGCAGGCGCCGGACAAGGACGGCCTCGAGATGCGGGACAACCTCTACGAGCCGGTGCCGGGCGACCACGGTGCGCACGGGGTCTTCGACGAGTCCGCGCACGCCTGGTCGCCGCAGACCTGGTGGGTGGAGCACCGCCGGGTCGGCAACGGGATCATCGGTGCGGTGCTCGGTGCCGCCGGGGCCGTCGCGCTCGTGGCCGGGCGACGACGATGAGCCGCCGGGGATCCGGGCTGGCAGCGCCCTCGCTGGTCGAGATCGGTCGGGCCGGACTCGGGCTGTGGCACCTGAGTCGCGCCCTGCGCGGCCGGGAGCAGGCGGTCCTGCACGGCGTGCTCGGTGTCCGGCAGCTGGCGCAGGCGCTGCTCGTCACGCGCTCCGGCACCGGGAACGCGCACACCCTGAGCGCCGTCGTCGACGCGCTGCACGGTGTGACCATGGTGCCGCTCGCGGTCGCCGACCCCCACCGCCGTCGGTTCGCCGTCGGCCAGCTGTGGATCGCGACGGTCCTGGCGGTCGCCGAGGCCGCCGCGGTCGGTCGCGGGCAGCGCCGACGCTGATCCTGTCGGGGGTGCTCGGTAGCGTCCCCCGACATGAGCACGATCTACTCGGTCGCCTCGTCGCTCGACGGGTTCGTGGCCGCACCCGACGACGACCTCGGCTGGCTGCTGCAGTTCGGCTTCGAGCCGTTCCAGGAGCACCACGACCGGTTCTTCGCGGGCGTCGGTGCGATCGCGATGGGGTCGACCACGTACGAGTGGTTGCTGACCCACGACGACACCTGGGCCTACCCGGACGTGCCGACGTGGGTGTTCACCTCGAGGACGCTGCCGGTGCCGGACGGCGTCGACGTGCGGTTCGTCTCCGGCGAGGTCGGCGACCACCAGCCCGACCTCGAGCGCGCGGCCGGTGACCGTGACGTCTGGGTCGTCGGCGGCGGACTGCTCGCGGCGCAGTACCAGCAGGCGGGGCTCCTCGACGAGCTGCGGGTCACCGTGATGCCGGTCGCGCTCGGCGCCGGCGCACCGCTGTTGCCGGTGGCGGCCCCGACCCCGGTGTTCGCGCTCGTCGGCACCACGCAGTTCGACGGCGGGGCGGTCGAGCTCCACTACCGTTCCGCAGCAACCGCGGCGTAGCGTCCGGAGCATGAGCGACAACGAGCAGACCGAGCCCGTCATGGACGGCGCCACCGATGCCACGAACCACGAGAAGCTGCAGGGCCTGATCGAGCAGGTCGACCACGACCACGCCGGTGAAGGTGCCGGCGCGATGGCCGACCACCTGCGGGACCGCATGGACGAGACCGGCGTCGAGGCCGAAGACGCGGGTGACGCCGAGGACTGATCCTCGGATCGCTTCGTGAGCAGAAGAGGTCGGGTCCCGTCTGGGAACCCGACCTCTGCTGCTCACGAAGCGGAACGCACGAAGCGGAACGCGCGAACGCCTAGACGCGCAACTCGGAGAAGTCGCTGTCGACGTCGCCGAACCGGTGCGCTGTGATCGACACCGACTGCTCGCGCAGGTACGGCAGCATCTCGATCACGCCGGCCTCGACCACGGGGGCGTCATGGATCGCGACGTCGATGCTCGCACCCAGGGCTTCTTCGAGGGCCAGGGGGTCCCCGCCGAGCAACCGGATCCGGGCTCCGGGACCACCGAACGCCGTGTGCGCCGGCCGGTCCTGCCCCTGTGACAACACGGCCTCGAGCGCGTCGATGGGCTGGTCGTCCTGATCGGTGGACCAGTCCGCCTGGAACACGGCCCCCGAGGACGCACGGGCGTGGAACTCCTGGTCGGACTCCACCAGGTGGTCGACGACGTCGAGCGGCGACCGGTTCCCCGCCAGCAGCTGCGTGAGCGGGCCGGGCAGTGGCCGAGCCGTGCTGAGCAGGATGTGCGCACGTGCCGAGGTCGCGGCGACGAGCGTGCGGACGAGGTCCACGGTCGAGGCGTCCTCGGCCTGGCGCACGATGACGGACTGGGATCGGTGGCGCAGCACGTTCCGCTGCACCACGAGCCCGGACAGGTCCCGCGACCGGAAGAGGGTCTCTCGTGCACGCACGTCGCTCAGGGCCCCGGCGCGGACGCGGTCGAACTCCTCGAACGACAGCCCGCTGCGTGCGGCCTCGATCACCGCGGTGACGCGTGGGGGCAGGCCGTGCAGCTGGATGCTCTTGTGCACGGTCCGGGGCGTGGGCAGCCAGCGGCCGAGGGTCGCGACGTACATGGGGCCGCCGGCCTTGGTGCCGGTGCCGACCGAGGAACCCTTCCAGCCGCCGAACGGCTGACGTCCCACGACGGCACCGGTGATCCCGCGGTTGACGGACAGGTTGCCGGCGCGGACGCGGGCGAGCCACTCGGACACCTCGTCGACGTCGAGCGAGTGGATGCCCGCCGTCAGCCCGAAGTCGGTGCCGTTCTGGATGGCGATGGCCTGCTCGAGGGTCTCGGCTCGCATGATGCCGAGCACCGGGCCGGAGTACACGGTCTGGTGGAAGTCGCTGCCGGGTCGGACACCGTCGCGGATGCCCGGCGACCAGAGCCGGCCGGAGTCGTCGACCGCCTCGGGCTGCACGAGCCAGGACTCCCCCGGCCCGAGCTCGGTCAGACCGCGGCGGAGCCCGCCCTGCGGTTCTGCGATGAGCGGGCCGACCTGCGACGTGGGGTCGTCGGGCCACGCGACGCGGAGCGTGCGGGTCGCGTCGACGAGCTGCCGCTGGAAGCGCTCGCTCTCACCCACCGATCCGACCAGGATCAGGAGGGACGCCGCCGAGCACTGCTGTCCGGCGTGCCCGAAGGCGGACTGCACGATGTCCTGCACCGCCAGGTCGAGGTCGGCGCTCGGTGTGACGACGATGGCGTTCTTGCCGCTCGTCCCGGCGGTGAGCGGCAGTCCGGCACGCCACCATCGGAACGAACGGGCGGTGTCGGACGAGCCGGTCAGGATGATGCGGTCGACCGTGGGGTGGCCGATGAGGTCGCGGCCGAGTTCGTCCTCGGCCAGGTCGACGAGCTGCAGCAGCGAGTGCGGCACCCCGGCGTCCCAGAGCACGTCGGCGAGCACGGCACCGGAGCGCTTCGCCTCGGGCGCGGGCTTGAGCACGACACCGCTGCCCGCAGCGAGCGCCGCCAGCACGCCACCGGCGGGGACCGCGACCGGGGAGCTCCACGGCGGCACGACGACGGTCAGCCGCGGCGGCACGTACTGCGCGCCCTCGACGTCACCGAGGCGCCGGGCGCTCTCGGCGTAGTAGTGGGCGGCGTCGACGGCCTCGGTCACCTCGGCGTCGGCCTCGGCGAAGGTCGTGCCCGTCTCGGCGGCCATCACCTCGATCAGGTCGGCGCGGCGGGTCTCGAGTTCGTGCCCGATGAGGTCGAGGAGCTCGGCACGGTCGGACGGGTCCTGCCGCCCCCAGTTCACGCCGGCCTGGGCGGTCCGTGCCATGATCCGCTCGAGCTTGGAGCGGTCGGCGACCTTCGCACCGCGGATCGTCTGCGCGCCGAGCTGCGAGCGCGGCACCCGGCGCAGGACGTCGAGTGCCCAGGCCCGGTTCGCGGCGATGGACGGGTCGGTGTCGGGGGCGTTGCGGAACGCGTCGCGCAGGACGGGTTCGCCGAGCGCACGACGGCGGTCCTGCGTGCGGTGGGTGGCGGAGACGGGCTCGTCGAGTGCGGTGACGGACGCCAGGAACCGGCTGTGCTCCCGCTCGAAGACGCTGGCGTCGTGGTCGATGTCGGACGCGGCGGCGATGAAGTTCTCGGGGCTCGCGCTCTCCTGCAGGCGACGGGCCAGGTACGCGATGGCCGAGTCGAACTCGTCCGGCTGCACGACGGGCGTGTAGAGCAGGATCTGCCCGACGTCGGCCCGGACGGCCTGGGCGTGGGTGGACGCCATGCCGAGCAGCATCTCGACGTCGACCGCGTCGGTGACCCCGCGGCGCTGCGCGAGCACCCACGCGGTGGCGAGGTCGAACAGGTTGTGTCCGGCGACCCCGATCCGCACGGCGTCGGTGCGCTCCGGCGTCAGTGCGGCGTCGAGCATCCGGAGGTAGGCCGTGTCGGTCTCGCGCTTGCTGCCCCACGTGGCGAGGGGCCACCCGTGCAGGATCGCGTCGACGTGCTCCATGGCGAGGTTCGCGCCCTTGACGAGCCGCACCGTGATCGGGGCACCGCCGCGCGCCCGGCGTTCCTGCGCCCACTCGGTCAGCGCGTCGAGTGCTCCCGCCGCGTCGGGCAGGTAGGCCTGCAGCACGATGCCGGCCGGCAGGTCGGCGAACTCGTCACGGTCGAGCAGCCCCCGGAACACGGCGATGGTGACGTCGAGGTCGCGGTACTCCTCGATGTCGAGGTTGATGAACTTGGCGGGGCGTCCGGCGGCCGTCGGTGCGGTGGCCAGGCGGTAGAGCGGGACGAGCCGGTCGACGACGCGCTCGACCGTCTGGTCGAAGGCCCACGGCGAGGTCTGCGGCACGACGGCGCTCACCTTGATCGACACGTGGTCGACGTCGTCGCGGGCGAGCAGGTCCATGGTGCCCTGCAGGCGTCGGTCGCTCTCGGCGCTGCCGAGGACGGCTTCGCCGAGCAGGTTGACGTTCAGTCGCGTCCCCGGACCGCGGACCTTGGCGAGGGCGGGGCCGAGCTTGCTCGTGCTCGCGTCGATGACCAGGTGCCCGGTCATCCGGCGCAGGATCCGGCGCGCGGTCGGGATCACGGCCCAGGGCGCCATGGTGGCGAACCCACCGCCGAGCGTCACCGCCCCGCGCAGGTACCAGGCGAGGAAGTCGGGGACGTCACGGCTCAGCTGCTCGAGGTTGCGTGCCGCCACCCGGGGGTCTTCGGGGCGGATGACCTTGTCCACGAACCCACGGGTGAAGTCGAGGCCCTGCTCGTCGCGCAGGACCTCGGCCAGACGCGCAGCACCCGGGTCGGGCTTCACCCCGGCGGACGCCGCCAGCCACCGGCGCACGAGCGCGACGGCGTCATCGGTGGTGTCCTGGAGGCGAGCACTCGGCATCCTCCGATCGTATGCCGCACGTCCGACGCGACCTCGGAGCACGCCGTACGTCGGCCAGGAGTCATCCGAGCGGATGAAAGGGGTCGCTGCGCGGTCCGACCGTCCGCCCGGTGGATACGCTGGTCGGCATGTCGACGGAGGGCAACGGTGGCCACGACTGGGCCACCTGGGACGCGTACCACGACGTCTGGCGACGACTCGACCGGGCGCTCGACCGGGCCGTCCAGGCGGGCGCCGGCATCTCCGTCCCCGAGTTCGAGATCCTGATCGGCCTGCACCGTGACCCCGACCACCGTCTGCGTGTCCGGGACATCGCCGCGGGGATCGGCTGGGAGAAGTCGCGCGTCAGCCACCAGGTCACGCGGATGGTCTCCCGCGGCCTGGTCGAGCGGGCGGACTGCCCGAGCGACGCCCGTGGCAGCTGGGTGGTGATGACCGCGGACGGCCGTCGCGCGGTGCTCGCCGGCATCCGCGCGCACACCGGTGCGCTCGAGGACCTGTTCTGGAGGCCCGTGGGGACCGACGCCGAGACGCTGCGGTCCGTCAGCGCGCGCGTCCAGGACGCCATCGGCCCCGACGATGCGTCGGACGAGGCCGAGGCCGGTTAGAGCGTGACGACGGCGAGCGCGCCGCGCTCACCGCGCAGCCGGACCTGCACGCTCTCGATGTCGTCCCGCGGGATGTCCGTCGACGCCGACAGTCCTCGGGCGTCCGCGCCGGCAGCCGTCCACGAGCCCACGGTCTGCGTCGTGCCGTCGGTCCGGACGACCACCAGGTCGTAGAGGATCGACCCGTCCGGCGACCACTCCTTGCCGCCGTACGAGCACCCCCAGTCGAAGCGGGTGCCCCACTGCTCGCCGCTGATGGCGAGCTGGACGTCGAGTCCCTGCACGCCGGTCATGTCGTAGCGGTCGGCGGTGGCAGCTGCCGTCGGAGTGGCACCGGCCTGCACCGTGGTGCGCTCGCCGGCGGCGCCGACCGCGAGCCCGCCCAGGACGGCGGCGACCACCGCGAGCCCCGCGGTGGCGGCGACCCAGACCCGGCGACGGCGGCGACGGTGTCGGACGCGGTGCGCGACGGAGGCGAGGTCGCTCTCGGAACGGGTGTCGGGCCTCCCGTCCGGTTCTGCGATCTCGATCGCCTGGTCGGCCGGCAGCTTGCCGAGCAGCCCCGGCAGACCGACCAACTCCGCGACGGCGGCCGCGCAGCGGTCGCACGTCTCGAGGTGCCGTTCGTACTCCAGCCGCTCAGTGGCCGGGAGCGACCCCAGGACGTACGCCGCATCCCACTCCGCGTACCTGTCGTCGCTCATCGGGTCACTCCTCGTTCCTGCAGTGCGAGCCGCAGGGCTCGCAGCCCGTAGTGCAGCCGCGACTTGGCGGTGCCCTCCGGGATGTCGTGTCGTCGTGCGATCTCCGGCACCGTGTGCCCGAGCCAGTACGCGTCCACCACCACGCGGCGGTGGTCCGGGGTCAGCGACGCGAGTGCGTCGGCGACCACGATCCGGTCCAGCACGGCGTCCGTGCTGTCCGACTCGATCCGTTCGACCTGGTGCTCGGTGCCGTGCTCACGGCGGTTGCGGGCCGACCGTGCGTCGTCGACCACCAGGTTGCGCGCCACCGTGAAGAGCCACGCCCGCGCGCTGTCAGGTGCCCGTTCGAGCACGGCCGGACGCTGCCAGGCGCGGACCATCGTCTCCTGCACGACGTCCTCGACCGTCGAGCCGTCCCGCGTGAGGTGCCGGACGTACCGCGTGAGCGCGTCACCGTGCTCGCGGTACAGCGTCGCGAGCAGCTCGTCCGCGGAACGACTCGTCACGGTCACTTCCCGAGGTCGAGGGAGAACTCGACGGAGCCCTTCCCGTCCACGGTGACGAAGCCGAGCGACGGCGCCTTCACGCCGTAGTCGGCGAAGGTGATCGGCACGGTGCCGGCGACCTGGACGGTGCCGCCCTCGCCGACCGCGACCTGCGCATCGGCGGTGACCGGCTTCTCGACGCCGTGCAGGTCCATCGTGCCGGTCAGGGTGACGTCCTGCGTGGAGCCGTCGAGCGCCTTCGTGACGTCGACGGGCTTCGTGAGCTCGAACGTCGCGGTCGGGTACTTGTCGGTCTGCAGTGCGGTGGAGCGGAAGTACTCGTCGCGGGCGGCTTCGGGGGTGCTGATCTTGCCGACCTGCACGGTGACGGACGCCTTGGTGAGGGACCCACCGTCGACGACGGCGGTGCCCTTGACGTCCTTCGTGCGACCGACCACGTTCACATCATTCCCCTGCAGGACCTCGTGCACCCGGTACCCGGCGTACGAGCTGCTCTTGCTCGTCCAGGTGCCGTCGGCGTCCTTCGCGTCGAGGGTGCCGGACGAGGACGCCGACAGCGAGGGTGCTGCGGCGGCCTGGCCGTTGACGGTGTTCGCGTAGATGACCGGGCCGGCGATGACGGCTGCTGCCGCCACGACGACGACGCCGGCGGAGATCCCGATGATGACCTTGGTTCGTTTGCGGAGTGCCATACCCTGAACGACGAGGTAGCCGGGCGGATCGTTCAGACGGGTTTCAGTCGGCGGTGCGGGCGCGGTCCTGGTCGGATCGGTCCTGGTCGGCCCGGTCGTCGTCGGTCGCCGCTTCGCCGTCGGTCGCGGTGTTCGTCACGGCGCCGTCGTCGGTCGCGGGGGTCTCCCCGCGCATGCGGACGAGGCTCGCCAGCGTCGACACGGCCATCGCGGCGACGATCACCAGCAGGGACACCCACGTGTTGATCTCCGGCGCCCACTCGATGTGGTGGCCGCCGTTCAGGAACGGCAGCTCGTTGTCGTGCAGCGCGTGCAGGACGAGCTTCACACCGATGAAGGCCAGGATCACGGCGATGCCGTACTTCAGGTAGACGAGACGCTCGAGCAGTCCGCCCAGCAGGAAGTAGAGCTGGCGCAGACCCATCAGCGCGAAGACGTTCGCGGTGAACACGATGAAGGGGCTCTCGGTGATGCCGAAGATCGCCGGGATCGAGTCGAGCGCGAACAGCAGGTCGGTGGTGCCGATCGCGATGAGCACGATGAGCAGCGGCGTGAAGTGCCGGACACCGTCGTGGTTGGTGCGGAACTTCATGCCGTCGTACGTGTCGGTGAGACGGACCCGGCGGCGGAGCAGCCGGACGATGAAGGTGTCCTTCTGGTCGTCCTCGTCCTCGCCGCGGAGCTGCTGGATCGCCGTCCAGATCAGCCAGGCGCCGAAGATGTAGAAGATCCACGAGAAGTTCTCGATGAGCTGCGCGCCGACCAGGATGAAGATGCCGCGGAGCACGAGCGCGATGATGATGCCGAGCAGCAGCACCTCCTGCTGGATCTTCTTCGGCACCGAGAAGCGCGCCATGATGATGACGAACACGAACAGGTTGTCGATGCTCAGGCTGTACTCGGTCAGCCAGCCCGCCAGGAACTGCCCCGCGGAGTCGCCACCGGCGAAGACCAGCATGAGCACCGCGAAGACCAGTGCGAGCCCGACGTAGATGCCCACCCAGACGCCGGATTCGCGCAGCGTCGGCACGTGCGGGCGACGCGCGACGATGAGCAGGTCGGCGAGCAGGATCGCGACCAGGGCGATCATCGAGCCGACTTCGAACACGACGGGGAGCTCGGGCATGCGGAGCCTTCCTTGCTGGTGGTGGGGCGGGCAGCTTCGTGAGCGACCCGCACCAGTCTCCGGCATGATCCGGGCGGTGGCGAACCCGGGGGCTGCGTGCGGCGGACAGGCTCGTCCCGCTCGCCGGCCGTCGCACCGTTCGGACGCGCCGTAGCCTGGGCGCGTGGCGACTCCGCGAGCGATCTGCTTCGACCTGGACGGGACGCTGTTCGACCACCAGGGGTCTGCTCGGGTGGGTGTGACCCGGTTCCTGCAGGGCTTCGGCGTGGAGCCGACGGAGGCGGCGATCCGGGCCTGGTTCACGGCCGAGGACGAGCAGTTCGAGCGCTGGCGGTCCGGGGCGATCAGCTTCCGGGAACAGCGACGCGGACGGCTCCGCACGGTCCTGCCGCACCTGGGAGTCGAGGTGCCCGGGGACGACGCCGCCCTGGACGCGGTGTTCGACGACTACCTGCGTTCGTACCGGGAGGCCTGGCGGCTCTTCCCCGAGAGCCTGCCGCTGCTGCACGAGTTGCGCGAGCACGGCCACCGCCTCGGTCTCTTGACGAACGGCACGGAGAGTCAGCAGCTCGACAAGCTCGCTCGGACCGGCCTGGCCGACGCGTTCGACGTCGTCTGCATCTCGGAACGCATCGGCTTCCAGAAGCCGGACGTCCGCGCGTTCCACACCCTGGCAGCACAGCTCGGGCTCGACCCGACGGACTGCCTGTTCGTCGGTGACGACCCCGAGCGCGACGTGGCCGGAGCCCGAGCAGCCGGGATGCGCGCGGTGCTGGTCGACCAGGCGCAGCCGGAGACCCCTGGTCTCCGCGCGGTCGTGCTGTCAGCGCGCTGACGTCACCGCGTCCGCGACGGCCCGGGCCACCTCGGTGGCAGGGACGTCGGTCGCGTCGATGACCTCGGCCTCGGCGTGCAGCCAGCCGCGCGCCGCCTCGGCGTAGGCGTCGACGTACGCGAACCGGAACGTGGACGGCCCCACGATCGGGTCGTTCTGGATCCGGTCGCGGAGCGTCGACTCGTCGACGTGCAGCAGGAAGTGCCGGACCGGGATCCCGTGAGCATCGAGCCCCGCGGCGATCTCACGCCAGTACGCCTCGACCAGGACCGTCATCGGCATGATGAGCGGCCCGCCCACGTAGTCGTGCACCCGGCGAGCGGTCTCGACCACGAGCGGCCGCCACGGGTCCCAGTGCTGGAAGTTGTCGCTCTCCGGCAGCCCCGGCGTGACGTCCATCAGCACCTCGCCGACCTTCTCGGCATCGAGGATCCGCGAGCCGGGCAGCAGCGGCTGGAGCAGTCGGCTCGTCGTGGTCTTGCCCGCCCCGTGCGTTCCGTTCAACCAGACGATCACACCAGGACCCTAGCCGCCGACCACCCCGAGGGGCGGTCGGCGGCTGGTCGGCCGGGCAGTCAGCGGTTCGGCCGACCGGTCGAACGGTCAGCGACCGCTGAGGTCGTACGGGGCCACCGTCGAGTCGACCGTGGTCAGGTACCCACCCCCGGCGAGCGCCGTGGGCAGCGTGATGGTGCGGAGCACGGATGGCTTCGCACTGGTCGTGTCGATCTGGGTGATCTTCCCCTCGTCGCCCCGCGTCACGAACACGCTGCGGCCGTCGTCGGTCGCCGCGGTGAACCGCACCGACGCGCCGGCGGCCGACTGTCCGGCGACGGGCCCCTTGCGCAGCGGCGTGAGCGGGACCGAGGCCGTGCGGCCGGAGTAGACACCGTCGGCCTGCTTCCGCACGAGGACGAGCGAGTCCCCGGTACCCGACGTCAGCGCGACGGCGGCGAACCGGGCGGTGACGGCGACCCGGGTGAAGGACCCGGTGCCGAGGTCGACACTGCTGATCCTGCTGGACGACGTCGACGAGGTGGTCAGGTAGACGGGGACGGCGTTCCACGGGGTGCCCGCGGCCGTGATCCCGGCCTGCGTGCCCACCGCGGTCGTGCCGTCCGGTGCCATGCGGGGTCGGTAGCTCTGCACGCTCGGCTTCGGGTAGGCGACGGACCGGGAGCTCGTGAAGCCGGCCCGCGTCACCCGGACGGTCTGCACGCCGGCGGCGAGGTCGGAGCCGATCACCGTCCCGGTGGCGTTGACGATCGGGCCGTGCGGGTAGGCGCCGAGTGGCGTGGTCGCGACCGGGCGCGGATGCGTTGCGCCCTGCATGATCGCCGAGACGGAGTAGGCGTCGAGTCGTCCGCCCGCGGTGACCACCAGGCGCAGGGGGCTGCCGACCAGGAACGTCTCCACCTCTTCCGTGCCACGCTTGCCCGTCGTGGCGAGCTGCACGGCCGAGGTGTCGATCCGAGCAGTGCGCTCCGTCTTCCGCCGCAGGTCGATCACCGTGACCCGCTGGCGCTCGGAGCCGTCGAAGTCGGAACCGACCGCCAGGTGACGCCGCGCGGTGTCGGTGGACAGCCAGCCGGCGCGCTCCCATCTGCCGTCGCCGTTCGGGATCGCGTAGTGCTGCGCGATGCGAGCCGTGCCGCGGGGGCCGATGGCGAGGACGTCGAGCTGCGGCTTCGACTCGTCCATGAACGCGATCTGCCCGTGGCCGAGCTGCACGGAGCCCGCGTGGGTGCCGAACTCGATCCCGCTCAGGGTGGCGGTCCGCCGGCCCGTCACGGCGTCGTTGACGTACACGCGCTTCGCCGTCGGATCGGCCGTGACGAGCCAGCTGTGGTGGGCGGTCCGGGTCACGGTGGGTGCAGCCGAGGCGGGGACGGCGATCGCGGCGCCGACGAGCGGGACGAGCCCGGCCAGGACGAGTGCGGGGAGGAGACGCAGGGATCGAGCGGACATGGAGCTCCTGTCGGGAAGACTGGACGGTGGTCGCCCAGTTGAGAACGATTATCACAAAGCTCTCCGCCTTCCACCATGAGACCGTGCCAAGGTCGAGCCGTGCAGAACTCCACGACAGTCGTCATCGCCGGATGCGGCGACCTCGGGACCGAAGCCGGCCTGCGCTTCGCCGACCAGGGCCACCACGTGATCGGACTCCGCCGCCGCGCCGAGCTGATCCCCGCACCGATCACCGGCCGGAGCGTCGACCTGCGCCACGAGGTCCCCGAGATCCCCGCCGACACGAGCGTCGTCGTCGTGGCCTTGGCCGCCGGCAGCCGCGACGTCGACGAGTACCGCGCCACCTACGTCGACGGCCTGCGCAACGTGCTCGACGGCATCGACACCTCGGAGGCCGACCCCCGGGTGCTCGTCGTGTCCTCGACCGCCGTGTACGACGTCTCGGACGGCAGCGAGGTCACCGAGGAGACACTCGCGCGTGGGGCGACCCCGACCGCCGAGGTCCTGGTCGAGGCCGAGGTCCTGCTGCGCGAGCGCGCCCCCGGCGCCGTGCTGGTCCGGCTGTCGGGCGTCTACGGTCCGGGCCGCGAGCGGCTCATCGACCAGGTCCGGTCCGGGTCCGCACGGCTGGCGCCGGGCACTTCACCGCACACGAACCGCATCCACCGCGACGACGCCGCCGCCGCGCTCGTGCACCTGGCGGCCCTGCCCGACCCGGCACCGCTCTACCTGGGGACGGACGACGAGCCGAGCCGGTTGGACGACGTGCTGCGGTTCCTGGCCGACGAACTCCACGTCGCCGAGCCGTCGACGGGCGACGGTGACGCGCGGCAGGCCGGCGGCGACAAGCGCCTGTCGAACGCGTTGCTCCGGTCGACGGGATGGACGCCCCAGTACCCGACGTTCCGCGAGGGCTACCGCGCCGTGCTGGCCGGTGAGGGCACCCGCCACCCCTGACACCCCGCAAGACACCGGTGTCCACGCGCCGAACACCCGCGTGCGGGTGTTCAAGGTGCGAACACCGGTGTTCCACGGACCGCCGCTCAGTGGCCCCGGTGGTCCTGGATGGTGATCCGCGGCCCGAACGACGGCTTCCGGAACCCGGAGCCGCCGATCAACCGCACGACACGCTCCCGGTGCCCGCGCCAGGGTTCGAGCAGCTCGAGCATCCCGTCGTCGTCCACGGGGGCGCCCGTGAGTGCCCACCCGACGAGCGCCGGCACGTGGAAGTCCCCGACGCTCGGCGAATCCGGATCACCGTGGGAGCGCTGCGCGGTCTCGGCGGCGGTCCACCGGCCGACCCCGGGGATCGTCTGCAGCTTCGTGGACACGACCTCGCCACCGCGGCCGTGGGCCAGGGTCCGCTCGAGTGCCGGCGCGAGCTTCACGGCACGCATCACGGTGGCCGAGCGCCCCGGTTCGATGCCGGCACGGTGCCACTCCCAGCTCGGGATCCGCGCCCACGTCGGAGCGTCCGGCGGCACCATCATGCCCGCGGGTGCCGGACCGGGCGCCGGGGTGCCGTGCCGACGGAGCAGGTACCGCCACGCCCCCCACGCCTGGCGCGAGGTCACCTTCTGCTCCATGATCGCCGGCACGAGCATCGCGACCACGGTGTTCGTGCGGAGCAGCCGGAGCCCGGGCTGCTTGTGGCGGGCGGCGGCGAGGAACTCGTGGCGCGTGACGTCGAACCCGTCCCAGTCGTCGCCGCGACCGAGCATCTCCGGAGCGTGGGAAACGGCCCACGCAGCACCGTCGCCCCACGCCGACACCGCGATCGTGTCGCCGGCCCGCCGGATCGCCACGGAAGCGGGACCGGAGGGCGTGCGCAGCGCGAGCCACACGACGCCGCCGACCACCTGGAAGGCCGGGTCGCCGGAGCCGCGCTGCAGGGGCCGCAGGGTCGACGCGACGTCCACCGCGCCTCCAGGCCGGTACACCGTGTCGACGCGAGACGCATCGCCGGACGCACCAGCGGCCGCAGGCGGCGAAGCGGAAGCGAGCAGGCACACACGGGGATGGTAATGCGGAACCACCGTCAGTCATGATGGGCACTGATCCCCACCACCCGACGACGGAGTTCCCATGCGCATCGGCATCCTCACCTCCGGAGGCGACTGCCCCGGCCTGAACGCGGTCATCCGCGCGATCGTCCTGAAGGGCATCGCCATCTACGGACACGACTTCGTCGGCTTCCGTGACGGGTGGCGCGGGGTGGTCGACGGCGACATCGTCCCGCTCGGCCGCAAGGACATCCAGGGCATCGCGAAGCAGGGCGGCACGATCCTCGGGACGAGCCGCACGAATCCGTTCGAAGGGCCCAACGGCGGGGTCGAGAACATCTCCGCGACCCTGCAGCGGCACGGCATCGACGCCATCGTCGCGATCGGTGGCGAGGGCACCCTGGCCGCCGCGAAGCGCCTGACCGACGCCGGCCTGAAGATCGTGGGTGTGCCGAAGACGGTCGACAACGACCTGGGCGCGACCGACTACACGTTCGGCTTCGACACCGCCGTCGCCATCGCGACCGAGGCGATGGACCGCCTGCGCACCACCGGTGAGTCGCACTCGCGCTGCATGGTCGCCGAGGTGATGGGTCGGCACGTGGGCTGGATCGCGCTGCACTCCGGCATGGCCGCGGGCGCGCACGCGATCCTCATCCCCGAGCAGAAGACGAGCATGGAACAGATCGCGAAGTGGGTGCGGGCCGCGTACGACCGCGGTCGCGCACCGCTCGTGGTGGTGGCCGAGGGCTTCGTCCCCGACCACGAGGACACCGCGCACACCGAGCGCGGACTCGACGCCTTCGGGCGGCCGCGGCTCGGCGGCATCGGCGAGCGCCTCGCGCCGCTCATCGAGGAGATGACGGGCATCGAGACGCGGGCCACGACCCTCGGGCACATCCAGCGCGGTGGTACGCCGACCGCCTACGACCGGGTGCTGTCGACCCGGCTCGGGCTGGCGGCGATCGACTCCGTCGTCGAGGAGCGCTGGGGCCGGATGGTGGCGCTCCGGGGCACCGAGATCGAGCACGTCTCGTTCGAGGAGGCGCTCGGCGAGCTCAAGACGGTGCCGCAGGCGCGGTTCGACGAGGCCGCCATCATGTTCGGCTGAGTGGGCTGGCTGGGGCGGCTGGGCTGGGGAGGCTGGGGCGGCTGGGCTGGACTGGGCGGTTTCGGGCGTACCGGGTCGAATCGGGCGTACCTGGTCGGTTCTTCCGACCCAGTAAGCCCGAAACCACCAGGCATCGCGCGCGTTCTGGGAAAGAACGGGCAGGCCGCCGGGAGGCCCGGGGTAGCGTCCGGCGCATGACCCGCGCCGTCCTCGTGTCCAGTGCAGCCCCGCCAACCGTCACCGACGTCGACCTGCCGGATCCGGCCGAGGGCGAGGCCCTCGTCGACGTCACGTACTCGAGCGTCAACTACAAGGACGGCCTGGCCCTCGCGCGGAACCCCGGCGTCGCCCGGCTCGATCCGCTCGTGCCGGGGATCGACGTGGTCGGCACGGTGTCGGGGCTCGGACCGGGTGTGCACGAGGTCGCGATCGGTGACCGGGTGGTGCTGAACGGCGCCGGCCTGGGTGAGACCCGGCACGGGGGCTGGGCGACGCAGGCCGTGGTGCCGTCCGGGTCGCTCGTCGTGCTGCCCGAGGCGATCGACGACTCGTTCGCCGCGGCCATCGGTACGGCGGGGTTCACCGCGATGCTCAGTGTCCTCGCCCTCGAGCGCTTCGTCGCACCGGACGACGGACCGGTGCTCGTGACCGGGGCGTCCGGCGGGGTCGGCACGGTGGCGATCGCGCTCCTCGCGGCCCGCGGGTACCGGGTGACGGCGTCGACCGGTCGCGCGGCCAACACGGACTCGCTCCGCAGACTCGGTGCGACCGAGGTGGTCGACCGCGCCACCCTGTCCGAGCCGGGCAAGCCGATGCAGCGTGCCACCTGGGCCGGAGCGGTGGACAGCGTCGGTGGGGCCACGCTGGCGAACGTGCTGGCATCGACCCGGTGGGGTGGTGCCGTCACGGCGTGCGGGCTGGCGCAGGACTCCGCGCTGCCGACGACCGTGCTGCCGTTCATCCTGCGGTCGGTGTCGCTGCTCGGGATCAACTCCGTCGACGCGCCGCTGGAGCTCCGACGTCGGGCGTGGGACCGGCTCGCGACCGATCTCGACGCAGCGCTCCTGGCCGACGTCACCCGCACGGTCACGCCCGAGCAGGCCATCGCGGTGGGGGCCGAGGTCGTCGCGGGACGGGTGCACGGCCGGACGGTCGTCGCCGTCGCGGGCTGATCGGGCAAGCTTCTCGAGCGGTTGATTTAGCAAGCGTTTGCGTATTGACACGCTAGGATTTCGAGTGTCGATTTCGTCCTCGAGGAGATGACATGCCGGTCCCCAAGTCCACCGTGGAGAGCTCTCCCCGGAAGCTCCTGCGTGACGTCGTCTACGACAAGATGCTCGCGGCCCTGCGCGACGGCACGCTGCAGCACGGCGAGCGCCTGAACGACGACGAGCTGGTGCAGTGGCTGGGTGTGAGTCGCACCCCGATCCGCGAGGCGATCGCGAAGCTCGTCGACATCGGCCTGGTCGAGATGGAGGCGAACCGGTACACCCGCGTCGCCACCCCGACCTTCGAGGACTGGGTCATCGCGACCCGCGCGACCGCCGGGTTCTTCGAGCTCAGCCTGCGCTGGGGCGTCCCCGAGTACAGCGACGAGGACGTCGAAGCCCTCACCGCGCTGCTCGACAAGGCCGACCGCATGCGCAAGGTGCGGGACTACGGCTTCAGTGGCGCGCTCACCGAGATCATCGAGTTCGGCGTCCAGCACTCCGGCAACCCCCTGGTGCAGAACGCGGCCGTCGGGGCCATGGAGCGGGTCCGCTTCACGCTCAACCCCACGCCGGCGTTCGAGCAGTGGGGGTCCGAGGCGTTCTTCTCGATCCTGCGCGAAGCGCTCACCGAGCGCGACGGCGAAGGTGCCGCCGAGGCCGGACGAGCCCTCACGCGCAACTTCGAGCAGCACATCGAAGCGGTCCGCGCCGACCGCGGCTGACCCGTGGTCACCGGCGAGTGGGGTGATCCGTGGGCGTCGGTGAACGACGACGCGTACACCGCCCTGCTCGCCCACGTCCGTTCCGGTCCAGGGGACGCTGTCGTGGTCGACGTCGACCACCTCGCTGTCACGCAGGGGGCACCCCCAGCACGGCTGCGCGCGGCAGCCGCCCGCCTGCAGGACCTCGGGCTGTTCACGCTCCGGAGCGACGGGTCGTGGGAGTACGACGGGCTCTCCGACGAGGACATCTCGGACGGGTACGACTTCTGGGTCGCCCTGATGGGCCCGGCGATGCGGGCGACGGTGCCGGTGCTGTCGGACGACCTCGTGCAACGCCTGGGCACCGCTGCCGCCAGCACACGGTCACTCGCGGCGCTCCGGCAGCCGGAGTACCGCGCGGCGTTCGCGACCACGGCCCAGTTCTGGTTCGAGCACTGCCCGAACCGCCTGGTCCGGTCGTTGGGCGTGCAGGCGTTCGAGCGACTCCGATGGGCGAGGTTCCCGAACCAACCCTGGACGGTCCCGCAACTCGGCCCGTGGCTCGCCGCGGTCGAGCGTGTCGCCGCAGGCCGTGCAGCCGACGACGTGGACACGGCCGTCCACGAGCTCTCCGCGCTCTTCGACGTGCAACGCCGGAACGCCGGGATCCCACACCCCTCCGGCCTCGCCGTGCCCGCCTCCGAACGCCGTCGGTCGGCGACGGAGCGGTCGCTCCTGCGGGACATCCGCACCGGCGCGCTCCCCGTCGGTTCGACGCACGCGTTCCAGAGCCTGGTCGCGCGGACCGGCTCGCCTCCGGCCAGGGTGGCCGAAGCCCTGAGGAGCCTGGCCGACCTCGCCCTGATCGAGGACGACCACGGGATGGTGCGGATCGCCGAACCGTCCCTCACCGCGTGGCGGGACGCGATGGAGCTGCTCGCGGGACTGTTCACGGCAGCTGCTCGGCGCCTGCTCCCGGCGCTCGAGGGTGACGCGCTCGAGGAGTTCCACGACCTCGTCGAGCGCGCCCGCACCGACGGCGAGGTCCGCGACCACCGGTACACGGACAGTGCCTTCGCCGTGAGCCGGTTCTTCGCCGAGCACTCGGGCAACCGGTGGGAACGAGGAGCACTGCGTCTCGCGATCGGCCGGCTCGTCTACGCGCTGCCCGAGGCCCCTGCGTTCCGGCAGTGGGACGCCGGAACGCTCTGGTCCGCCCTCGACGCGGCTGCGGGCAGCGGCGAACCGGTGGCCGCCCGGGCGGCCGCCGAGCTCTTCGTCGACATCGCGCGGGCCCACGTGGACGACGTCACGGCGCGGTGGGGCACGATGGGGTCATGACCGACGCGCACGATGACGTCCTGATCAACGCCACCGGGGTCCGCGTCACGCGCTCCGGCCGCGACCTGCTGCACGACGTCGACCTGACCGTCCGACGCGGGGAGCACTGGGCCCTGCTCGGACCGAACGGTGCCGGCAAGTCCACGTTGCTGGCCGTCCTCGGTGCCACCGGGCACCCCACCGCGGGCACGGTCGAGGTCCTGGGCCGGCGGCTCGGACGCGTCGACGTCCGTGAACTCCGCGAGCACATCGGCCACGTCGACCCCCGGCACCGGATGCTCGCACCGCTCACCGTGCTCGAGACGGTGCTCACCGGGCTGACCGGCACGACGGACCTCATGATGCGGTGGGACCCCTCGGCCGAGCAGGTCGCCCTGGCAGAGCAGCACATCGCCGACGTCGGGCTCACCGCACGACGCGACG
This sequence comes from Curtobacterium sp. BRB10, assembly GCF_031844325.1. Classification (NCBI taxonomy): domain Bacteria; kingdom Bacillati; phylum Actinomycetota; class Actinomycetes; order Micrococcales; family Microbacteriaceae; genus Curtobacterium; species Curtobacterium sp. BRB10. The sequence continues at coordinate 14,172 of NZ_JAUZVA010000008.1, read as the reverse complement.
CCCGCTGGCCGGTGCTGTCGCAGGGTGAGCGGGGACGCGCCCTCATCGCCCGAGCCTTGATGTCCGAACCCCAGCTGCTGCTGCTCGACGAGCCGGCGACCGGCCTCGACGTCGCCGCGCGGGAGCACCTGCTCGAGACCGTCGACGCGCTGCGGCACCGGCACCCCGAGCTGGGCAGCGTGATGGTGACCCACCACCTGGAGGACCTGCCGGCCTCGACGTCGCACGCGATGCTGCTCCGCGACGGCGCCGTCGTGGCTCAGGGCACCTCGGACGAGGTCATCACGTCGTCGGCGGTGTCACACGCGTTCGACTTCCCGCTCGCGATCCTGCGGGCAGAGGGGCGCTGGGCCGCGCGCCGATCCGCCTGACGCGTGCTTGAATGGCTGTTCAGTGTCCGCGGCCCGTGTCGGGGAGGGACCCGGCACCGCACGATGGTGTCACGCCGCGGACCGTCACCAGGGGGAACCATGACGAACACGCCGCCGCTCTACCCGGGGTCCGAGCCGCAGCCCAACGCCGGCCAGCCCGACGCCGGCCAGCCCAACGGCCAGCAGTACCCGCAGCAGCCCGTCGGCCAGCCCCAGCAGCAGCCCGCAGGCCAGCCCTACGCGCAGCAGCAGCCAGCAGGCCAGCCCTACGCGCAGCAACCGCTCGCAGGCCAGCCCTACGCCCAGGCCGCCCCCGCCGGAGCCGCACCGTACGCACCCCCGCCCAAGTCGTCGTCCTCCCGAGGCAAGCGCGTCCTGATCTCGGTGCTCGGCGTCGTCGTCGCCGTGGTGGTGGCGTTCCTCGTCCGCCAGGGACTCAATGCGGCCTTCAGCGACTCCACGGAGGAGAAGGTCTCGAAGGCCGTCGAGCAGATCCGCGAGCAGAGCGACCTGCCCAAGCAGGTCGACTCCGTCACGACGTGGACCGGGATCGAGGCCGAGGGCGCGGCGATCCACTACGACTACACCGTGTCGGCGAACGTCGATCCGGCCTCGATCACCGAGGGGGCCATCCGCGACGCCGTCGGGCCGAACCTCTGCTCGAACAGCGAGACGAAGAAGCTCCTCGACGAGGACGTCGACATGCGGTACACCTACGCGTTCGAGGGCTCGTCGAAGACCGTCGACACGACCTTCACGAAGTCCGACTGCTCCTGAGGCCCGCTGCCCGTCACGCGGTCGCGGCGGCAGCAGCCTCCGCGCCGGTCACGCGGTCGCGGCGGCAGCAGCCTTCGCGGCCGCGGGCAGGGCGTCGAGGATCCGCCCGACCGCGCGGTCGTCGTGCGCGGCGGTGACGAACCACGCCTCGAAGACGCTCGGCGGCAGGGTCACCCCCGCGTCGAGCATCGCGTGGAAGAACGGCGCGTAGCGGAACACGTCCTGCGCCCGCACGTCATCGTAGTTCCGCGGCGCGGTCTCCGAGAACGCGAACGAGAACAGGTTGCCGGCGTGCTGCACGGTGTGGGCGACGCCCTCGGCCGACAGGGCATCGCTCGTCGCGGTGGCGATCGTCGAGGCCGTGCGGTCGAGGTGCTCGTACACCTCAGCGGTGGCGGCGCGGAGCGTCGCGGTGCCGGCGGCGACGGCCAGCGGGTTCCCGGACAGGGTGCCGGCCTGGTACACCGGCCCGAGCGGGGCGAGGAAGTCCATGACCTCGCGCCGACCGCCGAGCGCGGCGAGGGGCATGCCGCCGCCGATGACCTTGCCGAACGTGGTGAGGTCGGGCTTCCACCCGGCGCCGTCCGGCACGACCTTGGACGCCTCGAGGCCCCACCAGCCGGCAGCACCGACACGGAACCCGGTGAGGACCTCGTCGACGATGAGGAGCGCGCCGTGCGACTGCGTGATCTGCGCCAGGGCACGGTTGAAGCCGCGCTCGGGTGCCAGGACACCCATGTTCGCGGCGGTGGACTCGACGATGACGGCGGCGATGCGCTCGGAGTGCTCGTCGAACGCGCGTCGGACGGCGTCGAGGTCGTTGTACGGCAGCACGAGGGTCTGCGCGGCGGTCTCGGCGGTGATGCCCGCGCTGCCCGGCATGGCCAGCGTCGCGACACCCGAGCCGGCCTCGGCCAGCAGGGAGTCCGAGTGCCCGTGGTAGTGCCCGGCGAACTTCACGAGCAGGTCGCGACCGGTGTAGCCGCGGGCCAGCCGGATCGCGGTCATCGTGGCCTCGGTGCCCGTCGACACCATGCGGAGCTTCTCGATGGGGCCGTCGCCGTCCACCGACACCCGCTGCTTCACGAGTTCGGCCAGCTCGGTCTCGCCCGGGGTCGACGCCCCGAACGACAGTCCACGTGCGGCGGCCTGCTGCACGGCCTCGACCGTGCCCGGGTGGGCGTGCCCGAGGATCGCGGGGCCCCACGACGCGACGAGGTCGACGTACTCGCGGCCCTCGGCGTCGGTGACGTAGGCGCCCTTCGCGGACACCAGGAAGCGCGGGGTACCGCCGACCGACCCGTAGGCGCGGACCGGGGAGTTCACGCCACCGGGGATCGCGTTCTTGGCACGGCCGAAGAGCTGGTCGTTCGTGGTCATTCGGGGGCCTTCCCGGTCGAGGCGATGCCGGCGACGTCCGCGGTGCTGCCCGAGGTGCGGAGGCCCGCTTCCTCGTTGAGCTTCCGTGCGATGTCGACGGCGAAGTAGGTCAGGATCGCGTCGGCTCCGGCGCGCTTGATGCCGACGAGCGACTCCATCGCGGCGGCGTCGCGGTCGATCCACCCGTTCTGCGCTGCTGCGGTGATCATCGCGTACTCGCCGGAGATCTGGTACGCCCAGACCGGGACCGGCGAGGTCGCCGCGGTCTCGGCGAGCACGTCGAGGTAGCTCATCGCGGGCTTCACCATCACGATGTCGGCGCCCTCGTCGACGTCGAGCGCGACCTCGCGGAGCCCCTGCCGACCGTTCGCGGCGTCGATCTGGTACGTCCGGCGGTCACCGACGAGCGAGGACGACACGGCCTCGCGGAAGGGACCGTAGAACGCCGAGGCGTACTTGGCGGCGTAGGCGAGCAGCGCGGTGCCGCTGTGCCCGGCACCGTCGAGGGCGTCACGTGCGGCGGCGATCTGGCCGTCCATCATCCCGCTCATGCACACGAGCTCGGCGCCGGCCTCGGCCTGGGCGACCGCCATGTCGCGGTAGCGCAGCAGCGTGGCGTCGTTGTCGACGGAGCCGTCGGCCGCCAGCACGCCGCAGTGTCCGTGGTCGGTGAACTCGTCGAGGCACAGGTCGGACTGCACCACGAGGGCATCCCCCACCTCCTGCCGAGCGACGCGGATCGCCACGTTGAGGATGCCGTCCGGGTCGGTCGCGCCGGAGCCGGTGGCGTCCTTCGTGGTCGGGACGCCGAACAGGTTCACGCCACCCACACCGACCGACGCGGCGTCGACCAGCGCGCGGCGGAACGAGTCGAGGGAGTGCTGCTGCACGCCCGGCATGCTCGAGATGTCCACGGCGTCGGTCGCACCTTCGCGGATGAACATCGGCAGCACGAGCTCGGCGGGGTGGAGCCGGGTCTCGGCCACGAGTCGTCGCATCGCGGGGGTGGCGCGGAGCCGACGGGGTCGGACCTGGGGGAAGCGTCCAGTCACGGGTGACCTTCCTGGTGGGGGGTGGTTGGGTTCAGTGCCTCGACGACGGCGTCGAGCAGGGCTTCTGCGGACCGGGTTCGTCCGACCGCGTGCACGGGGAGTCCGGCCGCACGGGCGTCGGTCGCGGTCCCGGGGCCGATGCAGGCCACCATGGTGCGGGGGTCGAGCGGGGTCATCCGGCGGGCGATCTCACGGGCGACGCTGCCGCTCGTCACGAGCACCGCAGCCGGCGCCGTCTCGAGGGTGATCGGCTCGTCGCCGGTCCCCACGGTACGGTACGCGACCACGTCGTCCACGTCGATGCCGCGGGCACGCAGGCCGTCGACGAGCGTGGGTGCCGCGATCTCGGAGCGGGGGAACAGCACGGTGCCGTCGGTGTCCGGCAGCTCCTGCACCAGGCCGGCGGCGGACGTCTCGTCCGGCACGAGGTCGACGATCCAGCCCGCAGCGCGCGCGGCACGGGCGGTCGGCTCGCCGACCGCGGCGACGCGGACCCCGGCCGGGAGGCCCGCCAGGCGTTCCGACAAGACCGTCACGGCCGTCGCACTGGTCACCACCACCCAGGCGTAACCAGCCACAGGGGTTCGGTCACCGACGTGCGTCGGTGATCCATTCCTCCCGGCCGTGTCCTGGGCGACCAGTCGACGGACCGCAGCGTCGAGCGCGGCGGGGTCGGACGGCGGAGCGTCCGTGATGAGCGGGACGACGACGGGGGCGAGCCCACGGGCCCGCGCCGCCGTGGCGACCCGGTCCCCCCACGCACCGCCACGCGGGACGAGGACGACCGGGGGTCGCGCCTCGTCCGTCGCGGTGGTGGAGGGTTCCGTGGTGACCGCCTACTCGGCCGGCGTCGCGAGTCCGGGACCCGCGGTGTACGGCCCGTCCGTGGTGTCCTCGGCGACGGTGGTCGCCAGGTCGGCGAGGTCTGCAGCGCCGTTCTCGAGCAGCTCGGTCGCCACGCGACCGCCCACCGCGAGCGCCTCGTCGAGGCGGTCCTGCGCCGACCCGTCGAGCACGGCCGCGTGCGACGCGGTGCGGTACTCGGTGCCGTCGGGACGGTAGACGGTCGCGGACACGAGCAGCAGCTCGGCGTCCACGACGGCCGTCGCACCGATCGGGGCGGAGCAGCCGGCCTCGAGCTTGGCGAGGACCTCGCGCTCGGCCGTCACCGTCAAGCGGGTGGGGGCGTGCTCGATCTTGCGGAGTGCGGCGAGCAGCCCCCGGTCGGTCTCGTCCGAGCGGATCTCCACCGCGAGCGCGCCCTGCCCGGGAGCACTCGGCCAGAAGCCGAGGTCGAGCAGTTCCGTGGCGGCCGACAGGCGGTCGATGCGGCCGAGGCCCGCGGCGGCGAGCACCACGGCGTCGAGGTCGTCGTCCACCCGACCGAGGCGGGTGTCGATGTTGCCGCGGATGTCGACGACGTCGAGGTCCGGGCGCTGCGCACGGAGCTGCGCGGCACGGCGCGGCGAACCGGTGCCGACCTTCGCGCCCTCGGGCAGGGTGTCGACGGTGGCGCCGTTCCGGGCGACGAGGACGTCACGGGCGTCGGCGCGCTTCGGCACGGCACCGATCGTCAGGCCCGGGTACGGCGCGGTCGGCAGGTCCTTGAGCGAGTGCACGAGGACGTCGACCTCGCCCGCGACCAGGGCTTCACGCAGCGCGCTGGCGAAGACGCCGGTGCCGCCGAGCGACGCCAGCGAGGCACGGTTCGTGTCGCCCTCGCTCGTGACGGTGACGAGTTCGACGGGGCGACCGGCCGCCTTCGCCAGGCGGTCGGCGACGTCCTGCGACTGCGCGACCGCGAGCCGGCTGGCACGGGTGCCGAGCCGGATCGGGGTCGGCCCGTCGGGCCCGGTGGTGCTGGGGTCGTCCGCGGTCGTGTCGGTCACGGAGCGACGCCCGCGGCGGCGGGCTTGAACCCCGCTCGCACGTTCTCGCAGCAGCCCGGACGGCACACGTCGTACCAGGGGCCGATGTCGGTCATGTGCGGGCGCTCGGCCTTGGGCGTGCCGTTGACGCGCTCGAGCACCAGGTCGACGAGACCGGACACGTAGGCCGGGTCGATGCCGGGGGTCTGCGTGCGGAGCGACCAGAAGCCGAGCTCACCGGCGGTCTCGGTGGCTTCCTCGTCGAGGTCCCACATGACCTCCATGTGGTCGCTGACGAAGCCGAGCGGGACGATCAGCACGGCACGCGTCGGGCCGCCCTTGAGGTCCTCGTTCATGTAGTCGTTGATGTCGGGCTCGAGCCACGGCTGCGTCGGGGGGCCGGAGCGCGACTGGTAGACGAGCTTCCAGGCGGGCTTCGACGTGCCCTGCAGGTGGGCGTGCTCGGGCTGCTCGAGGAGCTCGGCCCAGGCCTGGTCGAGGACGACCTCGCCGACGGCCAGGTGCTGCGCCTCGTACGCGCCGTGCTCGTCGAACCCGCGGTAGTCGGGGCCGGAGCGGGCGGCGTCGGACGACGGGATCGAGTGCGTCGAGAAGAGCACCTGCAGCTCGGTCGCGACGTCGAGGCCCTCGTTCTCGGCGATCGCGCGGGCCATGCCGTCGCGGACGCCGTCGATGAACGGGCGGACGAAGCCCGGGTGGTCGAAGAACTGGCGGACCTTGTCGATCTGGATCGTGTCGATCAGACCGGTCTCGGTGAGCACGCGGGCGTAGTCCTCGCGGTACTGCCGGCAGCTCGAGAACGACGAGTACGCGCTCGTGGCGATGGCGACGAGCTTCGTGTAGCCCTTGTCCGCCGCCTCGGTGAAGGCTTCTTCCAGGTAGGGCTCCCAGTTGCGGTTGCCCCAGAGGACCGGCATGTCGATGCCGCGCGACGCCAACTCGGCCTCGAGTGCGGCCTTGAGCGCACGGTTCTGCGCGTTGATCGGGCTCACGCCGCCGAAGTGGCGGTAGTGGTGCGCCACCTCTTCCAGACGCTCGTCCGGGATCCCGCGGCCGCGGGTGACGTTGCGCAGGAAGGGGATGACGTCGTCCTGGCCCTCGGGGCCACCGAAGCCGGCGAGCAGGATCGCGTCGTACGCGGTCGGGGTCTCGACGTGCTCGGGACCGGACGCCGCCGCGGGGGTGGCGGCGAGGACCTGGCCGTTCGTGATCATGCTGGTGTCGGTCATGACAGCACCTCCGGGAGTTCGGCGGTCGTCACGCGACGACCCGTGAAGAAGGGGACCTCTTCGCGCACGTGCATGCGCGCTTCGGTGTAGCGGAGATCGCGCATCAGGTCGACGAGGTCGACGAGGTCCGGGCTCTCGAGCGGCAGGATCCACTCGTAGTCGCTCAGGGCGAAGGTCGCGATGGTGTTCGTGAGCACGCGGCGGTACTTCGCGCCGGCGATGCCGTGGTCGCGGAGCATCTTCGAGCGCTCTTCCTCGGGCAGCAGGTACCACTCGTAGGAGCGGACGAACGGGTACACCGTGATCCACGCCTCGGGGTCCTTGCCGCGCAGGAACGCGGGGGTGTGCCGCTTGTTGAACTCGGCCTCGCGGTGCATCGCCATCACGTGCCAGACCGGCTCGGCGTCCTGGAACAGGCCGGTGCGACGGATCTCGCGCAGCACGGCCTGGATGGCCCGCGCGTCGTCGCCGTGCAGCCAGACCATGACGTCGGCATCGGCACGGAAGGCCGAGACGTCGTAGAAGCCGCGGATCGTGACCCCGCGCTCGGCGGCGCCGGCGATCACGGTGTCGAGTTCGGCCACGGCGTCGTCGCCGACGCGGTGGACCGGACCGAGGGGCCGGCGGAACACTGCCCAGAGGGCGTAGGCCGTCAGCAGGTTCGGGTCGATCCCGGAGTCCGGGTGAACGGTCTCAGCGGGTTCGGTGTGGGGGTGGTCGTTCGCGTGCGCGGGCGCGTCGGAGCTCATGGATCCATTGTCCTATCGGTTGCCAGGGTGTTGGCCGCCCCGCACCCGGTGGACCGCGCTCGGGCGGTCTACCGCCGTCGGAGCACCATCACGACGATACCCCCGACCACCGCCACGCCGGCTGCGAGACCGGCCAGGTAGGGCACCGGCTTCTCGTCGAGGCCGCGCTTGAACTTCGACGCCGCGATCCCGATCTGCTTCGGGACGTTGAGCTTGTCCTCGATCGCGTCGAGGGTGTCGAACAACTGGGCGCGGGTCGCGGCGACGCGAGCAGCGAGATCGTCGTGCGGGTCGGTCACGGTTCCTCCGTCGGTGGTGCGGCTGTCAGGGCTGTCGGCGCTCAGGAGCGGCCGTCGACGTCCGGCTTGCGGCTGCCGTACTGCGTCGGCGGGGTCGGCTTCTTGCCGAGGCCCTTGACCGCGTTGATGTCGTCCTTGACGCTGGCGATGGTGCGCTTCGGCGTGATCGGCAGGCCCTTCTTCAGCCGCTTCCAGCCGACGAGACCGAGGATCGCGGCGATGATCAGCATCACCACGGCCACCACCAGCGCGGCCAGCCACGCCGGCATCACGGTCGCGAGGCCCATCACGGCTGCTGTCAGCAGGACGCCGATCGCGTAGAGCACGACGACGAGCGCGCCGACCAGCAGACCGGCTGCGAGGCCGAAGATCTTCGCCTTCGCGAGCATCTCGGCCTTGAGCAGGTCGATCTCGCCCTTGACCAGGCCCTTGACGAGATTCGGGACGTCACCGACCAGGCCGAACAGCGAACGCGACTTGCGATCGCGGGTGTCGGTCATGAGGTGGTGGTGTCCTTCTTCTGGCCGACCTTGCGAACGGCCTTCTTGGTCGTCTCACCGATGAACTCGGCGACGTCCGGGGTCTTGTCGGCGATGAAGTCCTCGGCGACGTGCACGCCCTTCTGGACGCCGTTGCTGTTCCAGACCTTGCCGCTGACGGTCTTGATCTGCTCGTACCGCGCCCGTCCGGCTCGCGATCCCAGGACGTACCCGAGTGCGGCGCCGGCGACGAACAGGAGCTTTCCGCGCATGTGCGATTCCTCCGTGCATTGGTTGTGCGGTGGTCATGCACCGAACGGAATACGTCCGGCGGTCTCACCAACAGTAGCCCTCAGGGGCTGCGGGGTCCGCTCAGGAAGCGAGGATCTCGTCGGCCGCCTTCCGAGCGGCGGCGATGATGCCCGCCAGGCCGCGTCCGGTCGAGGCCTCGCCGATGCCGACGACACCCTCGGCCAGACCGGCCGCGGCGAGGTCCGGTCCGTACCAGCCGACACGGGCGGCGCCGCTGACGCGGTCCGCCGTGATCGGCACGCCGAGCAGCGTGGACGCGTCCTGCAGGGCGCGGTTGCCGACGGGGTCGGCCGGGTCGACCGGGAGGCTCGTGGCGACGCCCGCAGGGTCCGTCGCGGCGGTCGCGTAGCTCAGCCGCAGGACGTGGCGTCCGTCCGCAACGTCGGCCAGCCACGGCCACTTCACCGTCGCGTGTGTGAGGGCCTTCGCCGACACCGCCTGCGCGTCCGGGTGCACGAGCATCCCGGTGCCACGCGGGGCGGCGTCGAGGTCCGGCTGGTCGACGACGAGCGTGACGAGCTGGATGCCCGTCCGGTCGGGGGCGGCGGTGCGCTCCGGATCGGCGACGGAGGACAGGGTGTGCTGGGCCGGCAGCCGTTCGGTCGTGCCGTCGGCGCAGACGATCTCGACCGCGTGCGCCTCGATGCGGGTCGCCCGGGTGCGCAGCCGGACGTCCACCCCGTAGGTCTCCATGTCGGCGACGAGCTCGTCCACCAGACGCACCGTCCCACCGCGGATCCCCTGCACCGGGGTGCCGGCGGCCGCGCGTGCGCGGAGTGACAGGACCGCCCGGGCGAGCGACCCCTCGCGGAGCAGCGCGGCACGCAGGCCCGGAGCCACCCGGTCGGGGTCGAGCTGGTCGGGGTGGGTGGAGTGCACGCCACCGGCGATCGGCACCACGAGGTCGTCGAGCACCCGCTCCCCCATGCGCCGGCGGACGAGTTCGCCGAGCGAGGAGGCCTTGGCACCCACCGGTGCCGGCAGCAGCGAGTCCATCTGGGCGCGCAGGCCGCCCTTCTGCCCGACCACGGCCAGCACGTCGGCGGCCATCGGGGTGCTCGGGATGCCGAGGAGCCCGGTCGCGGGGATCGGGGAGGTCCGGCCGTCGCGGGTCATGAGCCAGGCGCCGCGCGGGTCGGGGGCGACGACGTCGTTGCCGAGCCCGAGCTCGATCGCCAGGCGGCCGACGGCGTCCGTGCGGGTGGCGAACGAGTCCGCCGCCATGTCCAGGTCGATCCCGCCGACGGTGTGCCGCCGGATCATGCCCCCGAGCTCGCCCGAGGACTCGACGAGCACCACGTGGGCGCCGCCCTTGGCGAGGTCACGGGCGGTGACGAGCCCGGCGATCCCGCCGCCGACCACGACGACGTCGGTCACGCGCCGGCTCCGTCCTGCGCTGCACCGTCGTCCGCGCGGCCGTCGCCGAGCGAGTGGACCAGCTCGACCACGCGGGTCAGGACGTCCGGGTCGGTCTCGGGCGGGACCCCATGGCCGAGGTTCACGACGTGGGCCCGTGCGGCACCGCCCCGACGGACGACGTCGCGGACGTGCGCTTCGAGGACGCCCCACGGCGCCGAGAGCATCGCCGGGTCGATGTTGCCCTGCACGCTGACACCGGTGCCGACGCGCTGGACCGCCTGGTCGAGCGGCAGGCGCCAGTCGACCCCGACCGCGTCGACGCCGACGGTGTCCGTGCCGAAGGTCGTCATGTCGGCCAGGACCTCGCCACTGCCGACACCGAAGTGGATGCGCGGCACCCCGAGCTCGGCGACGTGCGACATCGCCTGCGCGGAGTGCGGTGCGACGGAGCGGACGTAGTCGGCGCGGGAGAGCGACCCGACCCACGAGTCGAAGAGCTGCGCGGCCGAGGCCCCGGCGAGCACCTGTGCCCGGAGGAACATCCCGGACACCTCGGCGGCCCAGGCGAGCAGCCGCGCCCACGTCTCGGGGTCGGCGTGCATGAGCGTGCGGGCGCGGATGTGGTCCTTGGACGGGCCGCCCTCGACCAGGTAGGCGGCGAGGGTGAACGGCGCCCCCGCGAAACCGATCAGCGGGGTGTCGCCGAGCTGCTCGACCGTGCGCCGGACGGCCTGCTCGATCGGGGCGAGGGCCGCGGGGTCGAGCTGCTCGAGGGCGTCGACGTCGGCGGGGGTGCGGATCGGCGACGAGAGCACCGGGCCACGACCGGGGACGATCTCGACGTCCACACCGGCGAGCTTGATCGGCACGACGATGTCGCTGAAGAAGATGCCCGCGTCGACCCCGTGCCGGCGGACCGGCTGCAGGGTGATCTCCGACGCCATCTCCGGGTCGAGACAGGCGTCGAGCATGGCTGTGCCGACCCGGAGCTCCCGGTACTCCGGCAGGGACCGTCCGGCCTGCCGCATGAACCAGACCGGGAGCGTCTCCGGACGGTCACCCCGCAGGGCCCGCACCAGGCGGGAACCACTCGTCCGCCCTGATGCCAGGGGGTGGGAGTCGGGGAGGGATGTGGTCGTCGCTTCGGTCACCGGATGATTCTCCCATCGAGCGCGTTACCATTGACTACGTGCTCATCTGTCTCACGGCGTCGCATCGCAACGCCAGCTTCGATCTCCTGGAGCGACTGAGCATCGGTGCACCCGCGGCAGCCAGCCGACTCGTCACGGATGCCGGCGTCCTGGACGGTGCAGTGGTCCTCGCGACCTGCAACCGCTTCGAGGCGTACCTCGACATCGCGGGCGACGAGAGCGACTCCGCCGTCTCCGCCACCGTGCAGGCCGTGGCTGCCGCGAGCGACCTGGACGCCACCGAGGTCCTGGACTCCGTCAACGTGCTGGGCGGCAAGGACGTCGTGCAGCACCTGTTCGCCGTGTCGAGCGGACTCGAGTCCGTCGTCGTCGGCGAGACCGAGATCTCCGGCCAGGTCCGGCGCTCGCTCGAGGACGCCCGGTCGAACGGCACCACCACCTCGGACCTCGAGCGCCTCTTCCAAGAGGCTGCGCACACCTCGCGCGGCGTCAAGACCCGCACCCGCATCGGCGCCGCCGGCCGGTCGCTCGTGCGCCTGGGCCTCGAGCTCGCCTCGTCGCGGGTCACCGACTGGGCCCGCACCCGCGTGCTGCTCGTCGGTACCGGCAGCTACGCGGCCACCACCATCGCCGCCCTGCGTGACCGTGGCGCCACGAACATCCAGGTGTTCTCACCCTCGGGCCGCGCTCCCTGGTTCGCCGCCAAGCACGACCTCGTCGCCGCCCGTGACCTGCGCCAGGCCATCGGCGAGAGCGACGTCCTGATCACCTGCACCTCGAGCGAGGTCCCGGTCGTCGCACCGGCCGACCTCGACGACGGGGTGCGCCGCATCGTCATCGACCTCGGGCTCCCCCGCAACGTCGACCCCGCAGCCGCCGGCGTCGACGGCGTCGAACTGCTCGACCTCGAGACGATCAGCATCCACGCCCCGATCTCCGAGCTGAACGCCGAGTCCGAGGCCCGCGCGATGGTCGACGACGCCGTGTCCCGGTTCCGAGCCCAGGCGATGGAGCAGTCGACGACCCCGGCGCTCGTGGCGTTCCGCAAGCACGTGTTCGACATCCTCGACGACGAGATCGAGCGGGCCAAGCGCCGCGCGGACGCCGACGGCGAGTCCGTCGAGCACACCGAGCGGGCGCTCCGGCACCTGGTCGGCGTCCTGCTGCACCGTCCCTCGGTCCGCGCTCGCGAGCTCGGTCGCGCCGGTCGCGGTGAGGAGTTCGTCGGGGCGATCGACTCCCTGTACGGCGTCCGGCCGGAGGCCGAGCCGGAGCTGCCGTCGCCCGTCGTCCCGCTGGCCGACCGCACGGCACTGGATCCGACCGCGTCGGATCGCGACGACCAGGCGGACGCGAGCTGAGCCGCCCCACGCCCACGGCCGCCACGCCGCTCCGCAAGCTCCGCGGCGCGGCGGAACCGGGGCGCGTGGGCCCCCCGGCAGACACGGCCCAACCACCCACGCTGCGCGTGAGTGCGCTGCTGCTGGTGGGTGACCGACGCGTCCTGATGGTGCGCGCCAGGGCGCGCGACGTGCTCTACCTGCCCGGTGGCAAGGCGGAGCCGCACGAGACCGACGTCGAGGCCGCCGTGCGCGAGGCGTACGAGGAGACCGGCCTGCGGCTCACCGCCGCCGACGTCGACGAGTTCGGCGTCGTGCTCGAGCCCGCCCACGGGCAGGCTCCTGGGACCATGGTCGCGATGACGCTGTTCCTGGTCCGGCCGGGAGGCCCGCTGGACTCCGCCACGCCCGTCGCCTCGGCCGAGGTGGACGAGGTCGAGTGGGTCACCTCCGCCGACGCGGGTCGTTGTCCGCCCGCGGGCGTGGAGACGCTCCGCCGCCTGGTGGCGGCGGAGCTGATCGACTGACCGTCAGGCCTTGTCGGTGTCGGTGTACTCCCCGACCTCGCCGTTCTGGGCCGGCTCGGCCTCGCCGGGGATGTCCGAGTCGACGTACTCGCCGTCGGGTCCGGTTCCGGTCGGTCGCGTCTCGCCGGGGATGTCGCTCGAGACGAACTCGCCGACGGGCTCCGTCGACTCGACGTGCTCCTCGCCCGGGATCTCGCTGTCCGTGAAGGCTCCGGCGCGGGGTTCGACCCCGTCCGCGCGACCCTCGTCGCCTCGTGCCTGTTCGTGCTTGCCCGTCATGTCCGACCTCCGCTGCTCGGGTTGCTTGCCTCGGAGTGTGCCCGTGGTCCCTGGACGCCGACCGAACCGGATGCGGCGTTCGGTGGTTGCCTGTGCACCATGCAACGCAGCAGCCGATCGAAGTTCCTGCTCGTCGTGACCGGGCTCGTCGCCGTCGGGACCCTGGCGGGGTGCGCCTCGGACGGGCAGCCCGCCGCCACCGAGACCGTCACGGCGCCCGCGCCGTCGCCGTCCGCGTCGGCGTCCACGCCGCAGTCGTCCGAGGAGTCCGCCTCGGCGGCACCGTCCTCCGGGTCCGGCTCGTCCACCGGTTCCGGTGCCACCGGTTCGTCTGCTGGTGACCGGTGCGCGGCGTCGTCGCTCGCCGGACGCATCGAGGCCGGCAGCGGTGGTGCCGCCGGCAGCGTCATCGTGCACCTGGTGCTCGAGAACACCGGGTCGACGACCTGCACGGTGCAGGGGTGGCCGGGGGTCTCGTTCGTCGGGGGTGGCACCGGCAAGCAGATCGGAGCGGCGGCCGTGGCGGAGAAGAGTTCCCCGCACCCGACCGTCACACTCGCTCCCGGCAAGACCGCCGTCGCCCCGCTCAAGATCGTCCGGGCCGAGAACTACTCCGCGGGCGACTGCTCGCCGCAGACCCCGGACGGCTTCCGCGTGTACCCGCCCGGTTCGAAGGAGTCCCTGTTCGTGAAGGACACGGACTACCAGGCGTGCGCGTCGGCCGATGCCTCGCTGCTGTCCGTGCAGGCGTTCGTGCCGGAGGGGCAGGCGACGTCGTAGCGGCGCGGCGGTGCCGCCGACTCCGGGGTCGGCGGCACCGTCGTCGCGTGGCTACTTCGCCAGGAACTGCAGGACGACGCGGTTCCACTCGTCCGGGTGGCTGACGTTGACGCCGTGCGGGCCGCCGGCGACGACGTGCAGCTCGGAACCCGCGATCGCGGCGTGGGTCCGGGCGCCGGACCCCGCGAACGGCACGGTT
>NZ_JAUZVA010000007.1:0-137190 GCF_031844325.1 Curtobacterium sp. BRB10 | reverse complement strand
TGCCATCGACCAGTCCGGGAAGGTGCGCTCCTGGACTTCTTCGTCGAGGAGGACACGGACGTTGGTGTGGCGGGGATCGATACGGACCTGCTCGAACCGGGCATGAACGACATCGTCGTCGCCCTCGAGGATCCCGAGACAGTTGTCACCCTTGTGGGCGAGGATTCCCGTGACCCCGAGGGCGGTGTTCTTCTCCCGGCCCACGGCGAGGATCTGCGCGAGCTCGGAGTCCGTGATCGGACGAGTCTGCGTGCTGGTGTAAACGAGCGAACGCATCAGTAGTGGGTCTCCCTGCAGGTCGGTGACATGGCCGTCACCGACGAGTTAACGGGCACCGGCGGAGCTGGCACAACCCCACGTTCGAGACACGCAAATCCCTGCCCGGCAACCGATCGGCTATTGAGACAAGTCGGTCGTTGGCCCTACGCCGGCGGAGGGGTGTTCAAAGGACCGAGGAGCTGGGTGGTACACCGATACGGTGGGGCAGTGACCGGCCCAATTTCCCGCATGTTCTACGCAGACGATTCCGGCAACCTCGACCTTGGGTGGATCGCTTACGGGTGGCTCGAGCTTGAGACGAAGCACTGGGATGCCGTTCTCGACTACTGGCTCAAGTTCCGGAGGGACCTCGTCGGCCAGTTCGGCGTGCAGGTCGCGAAGGAGCTCCACGCAACCCACTTCGTCAATGGGCGGCGCGAGGTCTCATCATCGATGCCAGCGCGTTACGACGGTGACCCTCGGGCGAAGCAGACCCTCGGTCGCGAGCTTGCGGTGGCTTGTCTGGAAACCCTGCGGGACTGCCCGCACATCGAACTGGGCTGTGCGTACTTCAAGACGAGCAACAGGGGTGAAGCGCTCAACAAGGATCGAGAACTCGCCTACACCAAGCTGGTTGCTCTCTGGGACGACCAGCTTCGGCGCAGCGGCGATTACGGAATCGTCGGCATGGATGGCGACGGAACGGATCCTGTGTATTACAGGGGGCACCGGGCGCTCGACATTCACGCGCGGAGGATCGTAGAAGACCCGATGTTCCATGAGTCGAAGCGATCCCAGTGGACGCAGATGGCCGACCTGATCGCCTGGACCAGCTTCACCCACCTCTACAAGCATCCCGCGAACGAATACGCGTGGGACTGGTACGACACGTACTTAGATGCCAAGTGCCCCATGGGTCCGATCGACCTAGCGGCGCTCCCAGGCCCTGTAAAAAGAGGCTAGACCCGCTTATCCACGAATGTGGGGCGGGCCTGCGGGATCAACTCTACTACATCGGAGTGCTTGTTGGAAGGGCGCGCCGCGAGATGCCCGGGCCAGTTGCGGACCACGCTGCGTGCGAAGACCGACGAACGGCCGTGTCGGACCAACAACGGGAGCAATGGGCGACGGCGGTGCGGGTGCCGGAGGGAGACCGCGAGTGGTCATGGGCTCATGGATCTAACGGTTCCAGATCCCGTGTGGGCGGAGCAACTGGACAATCTGACCCTCGAGACTTCTGGCTGCGACAGCGTCCGTGCAGACCGTCCACCGCAGCTCGACGTTGTGCCACGCAATCGCGTCTTTCGCCCACTCGGTTGTGCGTCGATGCTCCCCACGGTTGAGGGCGTCCAACTGGTGCCGTAGAAACGCGACGTCAGCGAGGGCCCGATCGAGCGCGGCCTCTCCAAATCCAGAGGCGGCGGCCTTCCCGCTTGTGTACCTCGCAAGTCGGCCGCGCATGCCGCTGGGCCGACTACCGCTGCTTCCAGAGCGCTCGCCTGCCATGCCCACGTACACGATGCGGTCGCCGGTGCGCATGGAGTAGACACCGGGAAGACGGTCGATCGTCCTTGCTCCATCTAGAAAGGGCAACCAGGCTGACCATGCCGCGAGCAGGTCGATCTTGGCGTAGGCCGTGCGACGAGCGCCGGAATGTTCGGTCACGGCCCGAGCATCCCACGGCCGCTTCAGCTATGACGGTCGGCGGTCAGCCCCCGATGAACGGTGATGTCCCGTTACTCTCGGCCCATGCCGTACGAGCCGATAGTCCCCGAAGGCCAGCACCTCGGAACCTCGCATGAGGTCGACGGGGCCTCGACAGGGCATCTGTTCGAGGACGGCACGAACAGGCTTGTCGGGCACGCGGCGTGGCGCTGGGTCGACGAGCCCGATAGCGCGTCGCAGGGAAGCTATGAAAGCAATCGCCCGCGTGAGCTCACGCCGGAAGAGATCGAGCTCGCGGCCCAGCTTGCCGGACTGATCCTGGCGGGCATCGTGCGAGGTGCGGTGATTGCGGCGCCGCATGTCAGACGATGGTGGACGACTGCAGCTCTCCCGTGGGGAAAGTCAGCGTGGGCTCGAGTCTCTGCTCTTGCGATGCGAAAGATGCCTGGTCAAGAGCCGCCGGCCGGTTTCGTCGAAGAGGCGATGTTCGTCGCCTCGTCCGCGGGTGTGGTCACCGCGAGAGCCGACGAGATTCGGATGACCAGCGCCGAATGGGAACGTCGGTTCCGGTCGATGCTCGTCGCCGGCGCCTTCGCTCAGGAACAGATGCGCGTGTTGTCCATCGCCAGAGTCGACGACCGGCAGGCGGCTCTGGAGCAGCCCACCGACTCCGAGGTGCTGACGGCGACGCAGTTCGTCGAGCGGGTCAAGTTGATGTTGGAAGCCAATCCGTCTTTGCTCAACACGGCGACCGCAGCTGAGGTGATGCGAGCGTTCGACCCCCGTGCTGACCCGGCGCAGGAACGCTAGCGTGCCGGTCCGCCGGCGGCGGATTTCGTCATGAGGTGCCCTTCGGGCTTCGATAGTGTCGTGCTTGCTCGCATCGCTCGAGGCGGCATCATCACAGGGGCTCAGGGGACACGGTGTCGCGGCTTTCGGATCTCATCCACACGGTCAAGCAGTTCGATCCGCAGCTGGGGGCTGACCTTGAACGTGAGGTGACGCCGTTACAGGAGCGGCTCCCGTTCGGGCTGAACTTCGAGAAGCACCAGCCAGAAGCTGTCGAGCTGCCCGGTGTCTCAGTGCGGGTCGGCAGCAAAGTCCGCATCCTCCCGGAACGCGGCGACGACGCTCCCACCGATCGGCGCCTGTGGGTCGTCCAGGACATCCAGCGGGATGCTTCCGGAGAGCGGCGGGCGACCCTCGCGCTCGCTCGCAGCCGGGAGCCGGAGACGATCGAGATGGCCGTCGACGAGCTCGTGCTCGTCGCAGAGTTCCGTGACAGCATCTACCCCGGTCTTCGCTCAACCGGGTCCGTCGAGGCAGGCGGCGATAAGCCCTTCCATACGGTCATCAACGGTGAGAACTTCCACGTCCTCGAGGCGCTGACCTACACGCACCGCGGCGGCGTCGATGCGATCTACATCGACCCGCCCTACAACACCGGCGCCCGGGACTGGAAGTACAACAACGACTACGTCGAGGGCGACGACCTCTACCGACACAGCAAGTGGCTGGCGTTCATGGAGCGCCGGCTGAAAATCGCGAAGGAGCTGCTCAACCCGGACCAGTCGGTGTTGATCGTGTCGATCGACGAGAAGGAGTACCTCCGGCTCGGGCTGCTGCTCGAGCAAGTCTTCCCGGGTGAGCGCATCCAGATGGTCTCAACGGTCATCAACCCCAAGGGTGTCTCCCGCGTCGACGCGTTCCGACGGTCCGATGAGTACCTGTTCTTCGTCATGCGGGGCTCCGCCGCACCAGCACGGTTGGAGTTCGCATCCGACCTCGCTGCTGACGTCGAGGACGAAGCGCCTGTGTCAGGTGGCGATCCGGACTGGACGTCGATGATGCGCCGCGGGTCCAGCTCCGCCCGCGCAGACCGTCCTGGGTTGTTCTACCCGATCTATGTGGACCCCGAGACGCGTCGAATCGCTGAGATCGGCAGTGCGCTGCCCGCGGGGGAGCACGACGCCCCGACGCGCGGCCCCCTGGTTCCGGTGCTGCCGTTGCGCCGCAACGGCTCCGAGGGACGTTGGCAGATCGGCCCGGACGAGCTCGCTGCCCGCCTTGAGCAGGGCCGTGTCCGTACCGGGCGGCCCACCGCCTACGGGTACGTCATCAACTACCTTCCTGATGGGGCGTGGGCGGACGTGCAATCGGAGAAGTTCGAGATCACCGGGACGGCGCCGGACGGTTCCGTGCTCGCGACCCGGGTCAGTGCTGTCTCTCGGGCGCAGGTGCCGTTCACGCAGTGGCGCAATCCGTCGCACAACGCCTCCGAGTACGGCTCCACCCTCCTGTCAGCGTTTTTGCCGGACCGGAAGTTCCCGTTCCCGAAGAGCCTCTACGCCGTCGAGGACGCGCTCCGGCTGTTCATCGGAGACAACCCGGAAGCGATCGTCATCGACTTCTTCGCCGGATCTGGCACCACCGCCCACGCGGTCATGCGCCTGAACCGGCGCGACAACGGCCGACGGCAGAGCATCCTAGTGACGAACAACGAGGTCGCCGCGGACGAGGAACGCGCGCTCCGCCGACAGGGGCACCGGCCCGGAGACGCGGAGTGGGAGGCCCTGGGAATCTGCGATTACATCACCAAGCCTCGCATCGAAGCGGCCATCACCGGCCGCACGCCCGCCGGGGACCCGATCAGCGGGTCCTACCGTTTCGGGGAACAGTTCCCGATCGCGGACGGTTTCGCGGAGAACGCCGAGTTCTTCACCCTCACTTACGAGTCGGTGTGGCGTGTGAGCCAGCACCGTGCGTTCGGGGCACTCGCCCCGCTGCTTTGGCTCCGCGCCGGCGCGACCGGCCGGCGCATCAGCGCCCTCCCCAACGGGTGGGACGTCGCCGAGTCATACGGGGTGCTCCGCGATCTCGACATGACCACCGAGTTCCTCGACGCGATGACCGCCACCCCGTCCGCACGGCTGGCGTACATCATCACCGACGACGACCGCCGCTATCAGATGGTGTGCGACGGACTCGGGGACGTCGCCCCGATCAGGCTGTACTCGTCCTACCTGCAGGACTTCAAGATCAACAACGGAATCGCCTCATGAGATACACCCTGAAGGACTACCAGTCCGACGCCGTCGCCGACGTCCTCAACAACCTCAGCACCGCCCGCGAGGTCTTCCACAGCACCAACTCCCGCGTCTCCAGCCTCGCCCTCGCCGCGACCACTGGCGCCGGCAAGACGGTCATGGCCGCCGCCGTCATCGAGTCGCTGTTCTTCGGCAACGACGACGCTGACTTCGCCGCCGACCCGTCCGCGACGGTCCTTTGGTTCAGCGATGACCCCTCCCTGAACGCGCAGACCCGGTTCCGCCTTGAGGAGGCCTCTGACAAGCTCCGCAGCCGGCTCGTCACCGTCGAGCACCCCTTCCGGTACCGGCAGCTGCAACCGGGCCACGTGTACTTCCTCAACACCTCGAAGCTGGCGAAGAACGCGCTCCTGACCCGCACCCGCGACGACAGCAATCAACTCGATGGAATCGGCAGCCCCGATGCGATCCCGTTCACGATCTGGGACACCATCAGCGAGACCATCGAAAATCCCGACGTCACGCTCTACATGGTCCTCGACGAGGCACACCGCGGTATGAACCGTCGGTCTTCCGCGGACACGCCGAGCATTGTGCGCCGCCTCATCAACGGGCACGGCAGTGTCCCGCCCATGCCCGTCGTCTGGGGCATCTCCGCGACCGTGAAGCGGTTCGAGGAAGCGATGCTCACTGCCGAGGTTGCTGATAACCGCATTCAGCTCGCCACCATCGCCGTCGACCCGGTCCGCATCCAGCAGTCAGGTTTGCTGAAGGACGACATCGTCGTCGACTTCCCCTCCGAGACCGGCGATTTCAGCACCGTGTTGCTGCGCCGCGGGACCCGGAAGATCAAGACGATCTCGGCGGCGTGGGCGGAGTACTCCGCGCAGCAGCGAACCGAGGAACCAGTGGTGCCATTGATGGTGCTGCAGGTACCGAACAAGCCCGACCCCGACACGATGAAGCAGGCGTTGGACGTCATCTTCGACGAGTGGCCGGAGCTTCGCGGTGACGCGATCGCCAACGTCTTCGGCGACCACACGAACGAGCGGTACGGCCCGTACACGGTGTCGTACATTCCGCCGGAGCGTGTGCAGGACGCCCAACACATCCGGGTCCTCCTCGCCAAAGACGCCATCTCGACCGGGTGGGACTGCCCGCGCGCTGAAGTGCTGGTCTCTTTCCGGCCCGCGCAGGATGCTACTCACATCACGCAGCTGCTTGGACGCATGATCCGCACACCGCTGGCGCGCCGTATCGAGGGCAACGACGTCCTCAACAGCGTGGAGTGCATCCTGCCCCGCTTCGACCGGAAGACCGCCACCCAGGTGCTTGAACAGATCACCGGCGGCACAGACGGCGACGGTGACGGCGATGGCAAGCGGGTCCTCGTCGACCCCGCGCTCATGCTGCCCAACAGCACCCTCGCGGAAGCAGTCTGGGACGCGCTGGACGCGCTGCCGTCGCAGACGCTGCCGCGGAAGAACGCCAACCCCATGAAACGGCTCACCGCCCTCGCGCACGCCCTCGCCGCGGACAAGCTGCGAAAGGGAGCCGGCGACGAGGCGCACCAGGAGCTCCACAGCGTCCTCGATGGGCTCGCCGCTCGATATGCGCCGGATCTCACCAAAGCGACGACCGAGATCCTCACCGTCCGCGGTGGGAGTGTGCGTGCTGTTGCCCAGTACGGCATGCAGATCGACTCGACCTTCACCGAGGTTGCCGACGATCGCGCCATCGAGGATGCCTACGCGCAGGGCGCCCGTGTCATCTCGCCTGATCTCGCCCGTACTTACGTCAACCGACTCGCACCCGAGGAAGACGCCGCCGACGAGGACCTCCGTGACGCATCGATCCGCGTCGCAGCGCTCGGATCCCTCGCCCCCGTCAGACCTGCCCTCGAGGCGGAGGCGGACACGCTCGTGTCCACCTGGTTGAGCCAGTACCGCGTGCAGATCAAGACCCTTCCTGAGGCGCGGCAGACCGTGTACGCGGACATCACGTCCATGAGCTCCTCCCCGCAGCAGATCCCGATTGCGCGGCCGGTGAATCGGTGGGAGGAGACAAAGCGGCGCACACCAGATGGCGACGTGCCGCTTGAGCGGCGCAGCCGACACCTTCTCGCCGACCATGAGCACTTCTTCCCGATCGGTTCCCTCAGCCCGTTCGAAACCGACGTCCTCGACCGCGAACTCGCCCGACCCGACACGATCGCCTGGTACCGCAACCCCACCCGTGGCCGCGAGGCGCTCGGCATCGCCTACACGGACAAGTACGGCAACTGGCGCACCCTGCGCCCGGACTTCCTGTTCTTCACCGAGCAGCAGGGTGCGGTGAAGGTGAACCTTGTCGACCCGCACGGACACTGGCTTCCCGACGCACTCCCCAAGCTCCGCGGCATGGCCGAGTACGTCAACGAGTACGGCGCCAGTCTCCACAGGGCTGAGACGATCTCCACTCTCGAAGGCAAACTGCGAGTCCTCGACTTCACCGTCCCAACAGTCCGCGCCGCGGCACTGTCCGCGGTCGACGTTGACGAGCTGTACCGACTCCACAGCACGGAGTATCAGTAGCGGAGAGACGGCAGCTTCGAGCTCACGCGCCTGTAGGGGCTACTCTGCTGCCGGGCCCGATATGAGCATGCATTCCGTGGTCCTGCTCGCGTCTTGGCGTGGGCAGGCGACAGCGATGCCGTGGTGGTAGGGATCACGGCGTCGCCGTCGCCACGAAAGGTCCGCACCTGCCAAGCACTCGGCGGAGGATCGGCTATCGGACACGCTCGTACTTCTCTAGCGTTGCTGCATGCGGATGCTTATCGTTGGCGGGAGCGGGTCCGTCAGCTCCCGCGCCGATTGCTGCGAAGTCGATCGAGCAGCCCCCGTACGTCTGTCCGCTTTGGGGCGGCCGGCTGCCCCTGTCGGGCTGCGAGGAATGCCGTGGCGTGACCGGTCATCCAAGAGCCCCAGTTCATGTCCGAGATGGCCCAGCTACCGTCCGCCTCCTGATGGAACTGGTGCTTCGCTGCGAGTTCGTCCGCGATGGCACGGCCGTGCCCTCGCAACTTCTTCGCCAGCGGGTCTCCCGCGACTGCACCCGCGTTCAACCGATCGTTTACGACGGCCTGGTGATATGCGCTGATCTGCATTGGTGTCTCTCTCAATCAGGTCGTGTGGGTATCAAACCAGGCGGCACCTGGTGCGGCCGTCGATCAGGTCCGTCGGGTTGGACGCTCGAGTGTCGACGACGACGGTGCAGAAGTGGAAACGCGACGCCGCGGGGGAGGGGTCGTAACCCGATCCGGTGAAGGATCGGCTACCGGACTCGTCTTGGGCGGAGCCGCCGATGCGTCGGACAGCATCCACTTAGCCGACGAGGTGCACCACCGAGTACGAGGGGGTCCGAATCATGTGCCCGATGGTGCCGCGCGTCGCAGAACACCCTCAGTGATGGTCTTGGGGTCGCCGTTCTTGTCGGTGCCGTTTGGGCGTTCGATGGTGGCGAGTTCGTCCTGCCCGAGCTCGTTTTCTACGTCCTCGACGAGGCTCGCTCGGGCGTAACGCGCAGCGTCTTCGTCAATTGGGATTTCGTGCAGCGCCGTCATGCGGATCAAAGCTGCCGAGAGTCTTTCCGCGAAGCGTAGATCTCGTCGGGATCGACGTTGGCCCCGTTGTCCGTGCTTGAGGTCGTTCTGCAGGGTCGCAAGGAACCTGGCGATCAAGATCTCGGGATCGGTCGCTGCGTCGCCGATGTTTGACCACTCGCCACCACTGGCGCGTGCGCAGTTCTCGACCGCCTTGGCCAGCGACATCCGTTTGTGGGGATCACCAGTCACCCACCCGCCCAACGCCTCGAGGGTGTTGATCAGGAGCATCACACGGGGTTCGAGGAAGCGAGTGAAACCGGAGAGCGCCTCGATGGCGGACTGCATGGGGTTGCGGAAGGAGTCGTCTTCGAGCCATCGTTCGAACCAGACTTGCATGCCGTCTGGTCCGAGGTCCTGCATCCCGAACAACGGCATGTCCAGCTTTGCTGAGTCCTGGAAGGTTCCCTGTGCGGTGTCAGCAATGAACGCTGGCACCCAGCTCGTTTCCTCAGTCCCTCGGTGCGTCGTCGGGAACGATTGTCCGCGGACATGGTGCGTGCGCCACTGGATCGGCCGGCTGTATGCGAGTACCAAGAGGCTGCGGAGCGGGTACTGCTGCCAGAGCAGTATCTCCGGCTGCACGTTGCCGCCCAACCAACGGGTCTGCACGACGACCTCGTTCTGCACGGTCACGCCGTCGTCGTTCTCCCGCCACGGCGTTGTGCGAAGCACTTCGTACTGCAGGGTGGAAGGCAGCTCGTCGACGTCGACTGTCCAGGTCAACTTCTCGTTGAGGTCCCGAGTCAGCGAGATCCGTTCGGGATGGTCGGGGTCTGTTTCCTCAACCTCGATGCGACCGAACCCACTGAACCGTGCGAGCCCGTCGACCGTGGAGTAAAGCTCTTCCACCGAGAGCACGGACGATTCGAACGGGGTCTCAATCGCGCGTATGAGCCGCTCTTCGGCGGTGCTTTTAGGCAGCTGGCGTGGGTGCTGGCAGATCGCGTTCCGGGCTGTTGCCTTCGTGACGCGGATCTCGTTGCCGTGGTGGCCGGCGTATCGAACGTCGGACAGTGTCACGGGTCCGCGATCATCTGTGAAGAGGAGGTCGATGCCGCCGCGCCGGCGCCTGAACCAGTCTTCGACGATTTCGAACTGCGTCCGCCCTGGAGCGCCGGGTACAGAGAGCTCGGGTCCACGTTCTGTCCAGGTAAGCGACGCTGCGACCAGGTCCGGATGCTGTCCGTCGGTGAGAAATCCGGTTCGCACTTCACCCGCGCGGAGAACGTTGTCCATGAGGTGACGTTAGTCGCGACAAGCAGGCCCGTCCACGTTCCAGTAGCCGATCGGCTAACGAGACTGGTCCGACGCGACCCCATCTACGATCCGAGCTGCTTCGCCAGCGCTCTCAAAACCGAGGGAAAGCCACTCCCATGCTTCCTGTAGGCGCGACAAACTGACGTCACCCTCTATCTCTGCGATAACGACGAGTTCAGAAAGCGCATCACTTGCTGCATCGCGATCTTGGATTCGCTCGCTCTTCGAGTAGTCATGAAGAGCGCGCTGTGTGCGAGCGAGGGTCGCGGCGTCCAGGGTCATGCGGCGCATCCTAGAAGAATCGAGGCGGGAACGTCGCTGCCCTTCGGGGCGCCCTGTCTTCGCTGCGCTGCGCAGGCCATCGGAGGGGTCATGGTTGGTTCGTCGACGTCGGCCTCAGCTGCTCGAGGTGGCTCAGGGTGGGGGAGAGAGGTGGTCTGTTCCGGGGGTACGCTCCGCAGGGATGACTGATGAGCTCGAGGCGTTGCAGTGGCTCTCCGCCGACGAGCTCGCCGCCGCACGCCGGCGGGCGATCCGGAAGCTGAACCTCCTCGACCAGTCCGCTGGCGACTACCGGCTGTCCGTGGCCACGCTGGAGCGGACGATGGATCTCATCGAGCAGGTGCAGGACGGCCGCCGCCGGCGGTACTGACACCTTCCGTGTCGGCGGCCGCGGTCATCATCGGTACATGCCCGAACACCGGTGGGCGCCGCCGAGCCATCCCGATCCGCCCGAAGACCAGCCACTCGGCATCGAGGCGCCGCTGGCGCCGGACCGGGTGTCCGGCTACCCGGCAGTGTGGGTGCAGGTCGAGTTCACCCGGTCGGGCCCGCAGACGTGTCCCGGGTTCGTCGAGCAGGCCGATGGGGACGTGGTCTACGTGCAGCTCGTCCACATGGGCTTCGTCCACCACGTCTGGGTACCAATGGACCGGCTCCAGAAGCGGTCTCTGCGGCCACAGGCGCGCCGCTGATGGGTGCACGCCGCCGCGGACGATGGGTGCCCGAGGAAGCCGTCTCCATCCCACAGGAGGCCCGTGGCGGCCCCGTGGGCGACGTTGCGCCGGCGGCACCGGTGTGGGCGTGGATCCGCACCTACCGCGGTGTCGATCGACGGGTGGAAGCGCGTGCGATCGCGGCGACTGCTGACGCTGTCCTAATCGAGTGGGGGAGTGGCCAGGCCGCGACCGCGGCGTGGGTTTGGCGGGCCGCGGTGAAGCACCGCAACCAGGTCCCAGCAGCCTCTTAGCGTGCCGGGGTGACTCGCTAGGCGCTCTAGCGTTACCGTGGATGCGCGCTCGGACTGTTCCCCCCAACACGTTCGAGCGCAGCCGCTCGGATCTGCCCCCCATTGGGTCCGAGTAGCACCGGCGCCGGCCCTGTTCCCCCCAACAGGCCGGGGCCGCTTCACGTTTGCCGGCCTCTGCGCGCCGGCGAGCTCCTCGAGCACGGGGAGAGCTGAGCGGGCCGCCGTGCCGGCGGGCGGTTCTGGTCTAAGTTGCCCCGCCTTCGGCGGCCTCTTCTGACTGAGGGGAACCGGCTTTCGCCGGCCAGTGCTTGTCGAACCCCAAGGGGTTCGTTGTTTGCCCGGGAAGCCTTCGGCGATTGTACGGACGAGGTTCCGGGCCGCAAGCCGTCGCCACCGCCGCACGCGAGAACTTTCGACCGGCGCCGTCGTGCTCATCTCCTTCGTCAATGGACGGCGCCGGTCGAAACTTCTCGGAGCGTCGCCGCTTTGGGCTTGCACCCCGGCTCCTCGTCCTATCGGCACTACGTGCCTTCCCGGGCAAACAACGAAAGGGAGAGGAAGAAGGACATGAAGTTGATGGGTATTCGAGCGACCGCAGATGGTGCGGTCGAAGGCGTCGTCGTGAACGCGGCGCAGTCCACTCTGCAGGGCACCAGGGAGCAGATCGGGTGCCGGGTAGTTGATGTGGTCCGCCTCGATGGCCGGATCGATGCGTGGATCGATGACGAGGGCATGTACGCGGGGGACCGCAACGACCTCGCCACGGTCGCCGCGGTTGCGCTCGGCCGGTCCCGGGCGGCGTCGCCGCTGTACGGGACGGTCCTGTTCCTGACCTACGACGCAGCCGGGGACACTCGGTCCCTGTCGCCGGATCAGTACACGGCCGTCATGGCCGCGTTCGGCCGCGCACGAGCCGCCCTCACCCGGGCCGAAGCGCTCACCGCAGCGCTGCACCGGCAGTAACACCGCAGTAGCACCCACCGAATGAAACAGACCGGGTGCGGAATTCCCGACAATCGTTACTTGCCAGGACCCGCACCCGGTCACTACCGGAAAGCGTAGCAAACCGAATGAGCATCATCGAGAACACCCAGACCAGCACCACTGACGCCGCTGACGCGGTCGGTGTGGACCTGGTCACCATCCCGGCCGCTGAGGCCGTGATCGAGGACAACGTCCGTACCGCGGCGGACCTCGACCCCGCATTCCTCGCCAGCGTGAAGCGTCACGGGGTCCTCCTGCCGACGATCGGCTACCGCAACGCGGACGGGGCCGTGGTGGTCCGTGACGGGCAGATGCGCGTCCTCGCCGCCCGCGAGGCGGGCACGACCGTGCCCGTGTTCGTCACTGAGCGTGGCGACACCCCCGCCCAGCGGATCGCGGAGCAGTTGGTCGCCAACGAACGCCGCACCGCCCTGACCGACGGGGACCGGCTCAACGCCTACCGGCAGTTGGAACTCGCCGGACTCTCCGTCGCGGGGATCGCCCGCGAAACCGGCACCGACAAGGAGCAGGTGCAGGCGACCCTGACGGTGGCGAAGTCGGAGGCCGCGACCGCGGCGGTCGTGGACCGGCAGGTGTCGTTCGACGCGGCCCTGCTGCTGGCCGAGTTCGAGGGCGACGAGACCGCCACGGCGGAACTGAACGAGTGCATCAGCGAGGGCTACGACGACGAACTGTCGTTCGTCGCCCAGCAGCACCGCAACCGCCGCATCGCGGAAGCGGAAGCCGCGAAGGTGGCGGAGCAGTACCGGGAGCAGGGTGTCGCCGTCGTGGACGACGACACGGCGCTCGGGTGGAAGCGTCTCGACGGCCTGTCGGACGAGCCGGTCCCCGAGGATGACCCGCGGGCCATGCTCCCCGCCATCGACCCGGAGGCCCACACCGCGTGCGGCGGGCACGCGGTGCTGGTGCAGCCGATCGGTGACAGCGCGTCCGTGACCGCGGTGTGCACCACCCCGGAGCAGCACACGGCGCGGCACTTCTACGACCGGCCCGCGGCCGAGTTGACCCCGGAGCAGGAAGCCGAGCGCGCCGCCGAAGCCGAAGCCGCGGCAGCCCGCCGGGAGCGGGATAACCGCCTCGCAGACGAGTGGACCGCCGCACGCGAGGTGCGCCGGGTCTGGCTCGCAGGCTTCGTCGCGTCCAAGACGCTCCCGAAGGATGCCGCTCGGTGGACCGCGGCGGTCCTGATCGGTGGAACCCGCGACTACTACGGCCAGCGCGTCACGGCCGCGGACCTGCTGGACGTCCCGGAGGCCGCCGACGCAGCCGAGTGGGCGCGGAAGCGCCCCGGGAAGGCCGGACACGTCGCGGTCGCGTTCGCCCTGGCGGAAGTCGAGTCGGCGGTGGGCCGGTACGGGTGGAGCATGCCCGCCCCCGAAACGGTGCCGTACCTGACCCAGTTGGCCGCGTGGGGCTACGCCCTCTCCCACGTCGAGCAGATCGTCACCGGCGCAGTATCAGCCGACGACGACGCCCCCGCCGACAGCGCGGACCAGGACGAGGACACCGCGGCCGAGTAGGTGAACGGGCGTGAGGGTCGCAGCCAGTGGCCCTCACGCCCACCCGGCCCCGGATCATGTCCCAGCCGACCGCGAGAATGTCCCATCGGGGTGTCTGGGTGTCCGTGGGCTGCGCGTCGGCTGCGCCACCGCATGAGGGGCGTGCCCCTCATCGCTCCCCGGCGCTGCTCGACGGAGCTCGCACCGCGACGACACCGCAGAGCGGCGCCGCGATCGAGAGCGCTCAGAGGGAAACGAGACCCCTGCTGGTCTACGTCGTCTGACGGGGACGAGTGGCCCAGGCGATTTGGTGGTCGTCGCAGAACCGCGCCGGCGGCTCTTCCTCGGTGTCGAGGTCGAGTAGCTCCCACGCCTCCGGCGCCGCCTGAGCGGTGCAGCCGGCGACGTCGCACGGCTCGAGGACGGCGAACTGCACCCAGAACGCGTTTGACACCACGATCGATGCCGGTGTGCCCAGTCCAGCGTCGGGATCGGCGGTGGCAACCGGGAGAGGAGCGGGCATCGTCGTCTGCTCGAGCGGAGCGTCGACCGAGGTATCCCGCTCCCTGGCCCGGTTCTTCTTGCCGCCGCGGCGTCGAGATCCCATACCCCGATGCTGCCAGCAGCACCCCGCAGTGCACCGCCGGACATGCCGGGATCTCGCCACGTTCAAAGCTTCCGGCCGGAGGCCGGGAGTCGCTTCGCTCCGGGCGGAACCGGCTGCGCCGGCACTGCCTGGGCCTGCGGCCCGTTTCTTTGCCGTGAAGCCTTCGGCAGCATACGGACGATCACCCGGAATGCAACCGGCTTTCGCGGCATAAACGGCCGCTCCCCGCAAGCGGGTCCCCTCCATATATTCCACGACCGGTTGCATTCCGGGCGCTCGTCCTAGCGGCGACAAGTCGCCTTCACGGCAAAAAAACGAGAGGGAGAGGAAGAACACATGCAGTACATCGACACCGTCACCACCATTGTCCCGGTCGTGGACGAGGACCACATTCCCCGCCAGTTGAACAAGATCGGCGAACGCGACACGGACCTCCGATCGCGCACCAAGCAGGGGTACCGCCTGGCCCACACGGCGACGATCCCCGGCCCGCAGTTCACGACGTTCGTCGACACGTTCGTCCGCGACGAGGACTAACCCGACGAGAAGCGGCCGGGACCAATCCGTATTTGGTCCCGGCCGCTCAATCACTCTTCCACAAGCGTCCGACTCCTCGAAAGGAACCGACCCACCATGCCTACCACCCTCATCCCCACGAAGGCCGTCGCGGCGCTGCTCCGCAAGGAGCTGCGCACCCGGTTCCCGGGCGTGCGCTTCTCCGTCCGCTGCTCCACCGGGACCGCGGCCGCGTGGATCAACGTCCACCACGAAGACGGCCCCACCAGTGCGCAGGTGGACGAGATCTGCGGCAAGTACGAGGGCCGATCGTTCGACGGGATGACCGACACCTACACCGACCACGGCACCACCCTGGTGGCCGGTGAGGCGGGGGAGATGCCGACCGAAGTCCGGTACTGCTGCGACGGCATCAACACCGCACGCGACTTCACCGCCGCCGGGAACCTCGCCGCACAGCGAATCATCCGCGAACGCAGCAACATGCCGCACTTGATCCTCTGCGACGACGCCGGGGTCCTCGTCGAGGGCCGCGACATCACCGACGGAGAGGGCTGCGAGTTCAACGACGGCCACCACGCCTGGGACCGGCCGCAACTCTCGGCCTGGTCCGCGGTCCGGTTCCTGCTGCAGCACGTCGACCTCACCACGGCACCTGCACGCCGGTAGTCAAACGGCGGGGACGTCCCGGATTCGGAACGCCCCCGCCTCCCTGAGGCGCGGTCCGGACGTCTCGACCCAGACCGCACTCACAGCTTAGAGAGGCCCCAGCAGCATGTACATCACCTACGAACGCCCCACATACCTCACCGACGTGCAGACCGACCCGCAGGCGCCAGCCGCGGACATGGCTCCCGGCGCGGACGTCGATCCCCGCGTGCCGGTATGCGGTGCGACGACCTACGACGTCGCCGGCACCCAGTGGACCTGCACGCGTGGCCCGGGCCACACCGACGACGAGCACCGGGCCGTGTTCGACCGGTACCACGGCGGACCCGTCGCACAGGTCGCGATCGCGTGGCAGTACGAGTGTGGCGGCGCCGGCCACGGCCCGTCGTCGACGACACCCATGACGACGGTCACCGTCACCGTGTCGTTCCCGTCAACGGCGTGGACGAACGAGCAGCTACCCGAATCGATCGCCGACGAGGTCCGATCCGTGTTCTGGGAGTGCGACCACGACGACATCACCGTAACCGCTATCGCGACCAGCACCCCGCACCCCGTCACGGACTGAGTCCCGGGAGGCAGTGGCGGTCTGCGACATGGTGAAAAGCGCCGGGACGACACAGTTTAGGAATGCGTAGCCCACTATTCCTAACGGCTTCCCGTGATTGCCTTACCGGTTTAATGCTCCTGGGGATTACCAGCCCTCCCGCTGTTATCGATGCCCCAGCCGTACGTTCGTAAACGCCATGCCCTGGTGTCAAACAATGCACATGCATAGGCTGCCAACAGGTGTGCCGCCCGGCAGAAAAATAGTAGAAGAATGTGCGGAAAAGGCTACCACTATTGGTGCCGACGACGTAGAATAGAAGCATGCAACGGGGAACAGGTCCCCGGCAAACAGACTTTACGAAAAGGTGATTTCGATGAGCATCACGGTGTACACCAAGTCCGGGTTCTGCGGCATGTGCAAGGCCACGGAGCGTGCTCTCGCCTCCGCCGGCATCGAGTACACCGAGCTGCACCTCGAAGACGTCGACCAGGCGCAGATCGAAGAGTGGAAGACCACCCTCGGCATGAACGCCCCCATCGTCGTCACCGACACCGAGACCGGCTCCTGGAGCGGGTTCCGCCCCGACAAGATCGACGCCGTCGCCGCGCTCATCGAGACGGGAAAGGCCGCGTGATGACGATGACGCTCGAACGCCCAACCACCGTCCGCCCCGACGTCGTCCAGCAGTCCACCCGCGACGCCGTTGACGAGCTCTACGCCGGCGACACCGTCGCAGCCTTCCGCGCGATCGACGCCGCCACCGCCGACCCGACCGAGAACGTCCGCGAGTGGGAACTCGACGACCAGCAGCGTCAGGTCTACGAGGCCGGCTACATGGTCGGGTTCCAGATGGCCGCCCCGGAGCTCATGGCCGAAGTCGCCTCGCTGCGGGCCCAGCTCGAGCAAGCGAACCATGACGCGGACCGGTACTACGCCGAGATGTGCCGTCGACCCGCCCCCGCGGAACACACCGCGACCGAGCAGTCCTACGCGGAGCTCTCCCGGATCCGCGGCGAGCACGACCGCGCCGCCCGTCACGAAGCGGCAATGGACCGCATGTTCCCCCAGTACGCCGGCGCCCACGCCTGAGCACGGAGACTAGAACCATGAACACTCGGCTGCCCATGGCCACAACCGTGCAGGTGTTGCGCATCGACCGGAGGCGGTCCAAGTGACTGTCACCGAGTGGCTGCTACTGACCGTCGCTGTCGTGGGTATCGGTGGAGGCGGGTTCGGGGTCGGCGTCATGCTCTCCCCTCGCGCCGAGGCCGATGAGTTGTCACCGGCCGGCAGGGTCGTGCCCTGGGTGTTGCTGGCGGTCGGGGTTGCCTGCGTGGTGATACTGACGGGTCTGCGAGCTGACTCATGAGCGCCGGACGGAAGCGGGTCCGCGTGCAGGGCTTTGAGATCCCAACCGGTGAGACCATCGGCCTGATCCGGTGGTTCCCCCTCGAGGGGGAGTGGCAGCACGAACTCGTCACCGGCGTCCTCCACGGCCTCGATGCGGACGGCCGGGTCGAACTGATCACCGGTGATGAGCTCCGCGCGTATGACGTCGACGTGTGGGCGGTGTGCTCGGCTGTTCCCGAGCCTTTGAGAGGACTGGCGTCATGACCTGGTTCGACTGGCTCGCCATCAGTTTGAGTGTCGTCGTCGTCCTGGCGGTCGCCGCTGTGTTCGTGGTGTGGGCGTTCGGCCCGGAGTGGATGCGTGACAAGCGCGAGCACCCGCCGCGGGCGGAACGCATCGCGCTGATGCAACGGCTCCGCAAAGAGTCCGGGTACGACCCGTCCCTGCCCCGGGACCCGAAGTGACTGCCGCCGCGATCGCAGTTGGGGTACTGCTCGCTGCTGTCGGCTACGCACTGATCCTCGCCGCGGTGTGGACCGTGTACCGGTTCCGCACCCGTGACGAGCGTCGTCGTCGACGGGACCTGGTGCGGCAGCTGTGCGACGTGTTCGACGACGCGGACGCCCGCGGCGAGCTCACCCCCGAGCGGCGGATCGAGATCGCCGACGGCCTCCGCCGGCTGCACCGCGGCTGATGCCGGGCCCGCAGCCGACACCGGCCGAGGATCGGTTCTTCTCCCACGTCGTCAAAGGGCCAGCGCGCGCTGACTGTTGGATCTGGACCGGCGCCGTCGGTGACGACGGCTACGGCCGGTTCTGGGTGCCGCAGCCGGGCGGTGGCCAGCGCGCGATGCGGCCGCAGCGGTGGCTCTACGAGCACCTCACCGGCACCGCCTTGCACCCGTCGACGTTGCTGCTGCACGCGTGTGACGTCCCGTTGTGCGTGCACGTCGACGTCGACCAGGCGGTGTCGCATCTGGCGCCGGGGACGCACCGGGGGAACATGCTCGAGCGGGTGCAGCGCGGCCGGCACCGGAACGGTGCGACGGCAATCCGGATGGCCGGCCTCAAGCGCTCCGAGCGAGTAGCGCTGTCCCGTGAGCTCCGCGCCGCGTTCCGCGATCACGGCTGGGACGCGGCCGCGATCCGTGCGTGCCGGACCGGTATCGCATCGGACACACCGACGCTCTGGTAGCCCCGACCCCTAACGGCCAGAAGACCCACCCCGGCCACCGGCGACAGCCGACGCGGCTGCTCGGTGGGCGGCGGTGTGGGTCGGGCATAGGTCGGTCCAGCTGGGGGAGCGGTCGGCGGTCGTCCATCCGTGTTCGCGTGCGTAGGTGCGTGCTTCGGTGCGGCTGCTGTTGTCGTCGACGCCGGCCATGGGGACGATGACCTGGTCGCAGCCAGCGTCGTCGCAGGTGATGACCATCGCGGCTCGTGCACCCATCGCCACTCTTCCTGTTCCTCGTCCGACTTCTAACGGCCAGTGACCGCCGCCCCTGCAGCGCCGGCGTCTCTGGCGCTGTCGATGCTCTCGCGGCGGTGTGGGATCTACTGTTCGTCCCGCGGCCCGTCGAGGTCCTCGCCGCGGGCTGCGCGGACGCGGAACTCGATGCCGGCAGCGAGGGCGTCGTAGTCGCGGATCGCTTGGTCGCGGCGGAGCTTGCGGAGCACTGCGACCAGGATCGCCGGCACCGCGCAGACGGCGATGGTTCCGATGAGGATGTTCGTCGACAGGTCGGACTGCAGCACCGTGGGTCCCGCGAAGGCGAGGAGGAACACCACGGTGAGGAAGAGCACGAGGTAGCCGATCGCGAACCACCACAGCATCGCGACCATGGGCACGTTGTCCCAGCTGATCGGTCGCGGCACGGGTGGGTACCCGTTGAGCAGGTCACGTCGTTGCGCTGCGCGTTCCTGCGCGCGATCGACGATCGCGATCGCGAGTCGCAGCAGCAGCCAGAGCGCCAGCAGCACCATGACCACACCGAGAGCCGGCTGCCAGACGAGTGTCCCCGTCAGCACGACTCCTTCGAACGCCACCCACCCCATGACGGCGTTCGATCCGCGGCGGGCGCGGTCGGTCGGGCGCAGTCCGCTGCGGCTGCGGAGCCGCCACCCGAGGTACCAGACGATCCACGCGACACCGAGCGCGGACGCGACGATCGCAGTGGCGACGTTCACGCCGCCTGCCCCTCAGCGTCGCGGTGTCCGTCGGTTTCCTCTGCGTCGACAGTGGGCGCGGACTCAGTGGCGGCTGGCGCGGCGCTGAGTTCGCGCAGGCGGCGTACTTCCGCTGCCGGGACGTCGAGCAGCTGCGCGATCCGCGGGTTGGTCTCCTTCAGCTCCACGAGCGCCTGGATTGCGAGTGCGCGGTCGAGGTCGATCGCGTCGAGCTTGGCGAGGAGCTCGTCGCGTGCGTCGCTGGCGTCGAAGAACGTCGATGCGGCGTCTTCGATCGCGGCGTCACGTTGGGCGCGTTCTGCGTCGAGTTCTGCCCGGCGCTGACGTGCTCGTTCTCGGTTGTCCTTCTTCGTGCTGGTTCGAGCCATGGTTGGTTCCCTCTCGTCGGTCCCCTCAACGAGTTTCAGCGTCCGCAACGGTTGCTCCTCATGGTGCTTCCGCAGTCTGACCGTCCGCCTGCTCTGAACACTACCGAACTTACACACCTCTTGCACTAACAGTGTGTGGAGGGTCCGGACCCGCTACGGTGGGGGTGTGGGAGGAGGTGATTGCTCGTGATGACGGTGCACGTCCTGCACGCAGGTGACGGATACTCATATCTGACGAACCAGGTTGCTGCGGGCGATCAGCAGGTCCGCCGCAGCGAAGAGCTCACCGACTACTACACCGCCGAGGGCGCCAAGCCCGGCCAATGGTGGGGCAACGGACTGGCATCCCTCGGCGTCTCCGGTCAGGTGTCCGCGGAGCAGATGCAGGCCCTCTTCGGTGAGGGGCTTCGCCCTGACGCCACCACCTTCATCCAGGAGCAGATCGCCGCCGGCGCATCCGCCTCTGAAGCGATCGACGCCGCCCGGTTGGGTCGTCGTTTCATGACCACGAACGATCCGGACACCGAGTGGCAGGTGCAGATCCACGCTGCGTCTGTGGCGTTCGAACGCGACCACCAGCGCGCGCCGCTGGACGCCGAGCTCGCCGGGATCAAGACGGACGTTGCGGCCACGATGCTGCAGAAGTCGCTGCGCCGCCCGGCCACGTCCGACGAGGTGTCCTGGTTCGTCGCGCTCCGCGTTCCGGACTGGAAGCAGCAGGTCTCCCGCGGCTACCAGGCGTTCCGCGACGAGGTCGGGCGGAACCCCGAGACCGGTCCGGAGCGGGACCTGGTGAAGCACAACCTCGCCGCCGACCACCTCCGCGGATCCCTCGGCCGCGACGCAACCGAGAGCGAGGTGGCCCGGTTCCTCACCGAGCGCGGCACCCCGCCACGGCAGCCGGTCGCGGGCTACGACCTGGTGTTCAGCCCGGTCAAGTCAGTGTCACTTTTGTGGGCGCTGGCGGACCGGAACGATCCCCGTGAGGCGCACATCGCCCGCGAGGTGCACGCTGCTCACGAGGCCGCATGGCAGGGCGCTATGACGTTCCTGCAGGAGGAAGCAGCGTTCACCCGGACCGGTGCCGGCGGTGTCGCTCAGGTCGAAACGAAGGGGCTCATCGTCGCCGCGTTCGAGCACCGTGACTCCCGCACCGGCGACCCCGACCTGCACACCCACGTCGCCGTCTCGACCAAGGTCGAGGGCGTCGACGGGAAGTGGCGCTCACTCGATGGACGGATGTTGCACCGCCTTGGCGTGGCTGCGTCCGAGCGGTACAACTCCCTCGTCGAGGAGGAGCTACGGAACCGTCTCGGCGTGCAGTTCGTCGACGAGTCCCGGGGTGCCGGCAAGCGTGAAGTTCGCGAGATCATGGGCGTCGACCGTGGCCTGCGGGAGGGTTTCTCCTCCCGTCGCGTCGGCATCGAGCAGGCGTACGCGGAGCTCGTCGACGAGTACGTGGCCTCCCACGGTCACACCCCGCCGAAGAACATCCAGCACAAGCTCTACGAGCAGGCGAACCTCGCCACCCGTGACCACAAGGCCCCGCCGTCGTCGGAGCAGGACCAGGTCACCGAGTGGCGCCGCGCTGCGTCGGAACGCGTCCAGGTCGACGGCTGGGCGGGGGGAATCGTCGCGCAGTCGCGTGCGATGCCCGCGCAAGACGCGTTGGCGAACGCTTCCTTGCAGCAGCTCGCCGCGGGTGTCGTCACCCGTGTGGAGCAGGAGCGTTCGACGTGGAAGGACTCGCACCTGCAGGCCGAGGCCGAGCGGGTCGCACGTCGCGTTGCACAGGCCACCGGTCAGGACGTGCAGACCCTCACTCGCGACATCACCGCGGCCGCGATGCAGCGTTCGATTTCCCTCACGCCGCCGGAGTTGAACCCCGCCCCGGCGCAGCTGCAGCGCAGCAACGGGGAGAGCGTCTTCCGCATGCACCGGGCGGAGCAGTACACCTCCGAGAAGACCCTCCGCACCGAAGAAGCCATCCTCGATGCCGCCCGGACCAAGGGCGGCTTCGCCATGGACCCCGCTGCGTTCGACGACGCAATGCGCCGCTTCAACGCGCGCGCGATCGCCGAAGGGCACCACGAGCTCAACACCGGGCAGATCGATCTCGCGCGACGATTCGCTACCGGCGGCCACCGCATCGAGACCGGCATCGGGCCCGCCGGTACCGGTAAGACCACCGCCATGCGCGCCACCATCTACGCCATCGAAGAGGGCGGCGGACGTGTCCTCGCCCTTGGCACGACCGGTAAGGCAGCCGAGGTCCTCGGCCGAGAGCTCGGTACCAACGCCGACACAGCTCACATGCTCCTGCAGGCGCACGCGAACGCGAAGCGCACCGGTCAGCCCGTGGCTGAGCAGCACCGTATCGACGCGAGCACCCTGCTCCTCGTCGACGAAGCATCCATGGCCGGAACGCCGCTTATGGGTCGGCTCCTTGCCCTCGCCGACGAGCACGGCGCTGCGATCCGGCCCCTCGGCGACCCGGCCCAACACGGTTCCATCGGTGCCGGCGGCATCCTCCGCCTCCTCGAGCGCGAAGCCTCTGTCGCGCGACTGGACGAGGTCCACCGCTTCACCGGCCCGCTCGCCCGGGAGGAAGCCGACGCGAGTCTCAAGCTGCGCGGCGGCGACGTCACCGGTCTGAACTTCCACATCGAGCAGGGCCGCGTGTTCGCCGGCACCCGCGACGAAGTCATGGACCGGATCTACACCGACTGGCACGCCGACACCACCGCCGGGAAGTCGTCGCTGATGATCGCCGGCACCAACGAAGAAGTGTCCGCGCTGAATGCCCGCGCCCGCGCCGACCGTGTCGCACAGGGCGGCGTCGAGGAAGCCGGCAGGCTGCTCGCCGACGGCAACACGGTCGGTGTCGGTGACGTCATCCTGACGCGCAACACCGACCGCACGCTCCGGATGAACCAGGGCAAAGACTGGGTCACCAACAACGCCATGTGGACCGTGACCGCCGTCGGGCCCGATGGCCTCATGGCGAAGTCGCACCTACACGGCGGCACCGTCACGCTGCCCCTCGACTACGTCGACGAGCACGTGCAGCTCGGCTACGCCCGCACCAGCCACGGCACCCAGGGCGACACCGTCACCACCGGCGGCGCCGTCATCGACCCCGCCCGCACCACGCGCGAAGAGCTCTACGTCGACAGCACCCGGGCCAAGGAGGAGAACCGGCTGTACGTCGTCATCGACAAGCCGTTGGACTCCTCCGGACACACGGACGACGAACGAGAGAACTCGGTCCGCGGCGCCCTCGAGCAGGTCCTCGCCCGCGAGGGCGCGACGAAGAGCGCCACCGAACTCATGCGGGAGGAGCAGAACGCCGCGCACTCCCTCGCCACGCTGCTGCCGCAGTACGACCACGGCCGCGTCACCGTCCTCGACCCGAAGGCGATCGAGCGCGCTGAGCAGGCCGTCCGCGACGCCCTCCCCGCGGAGCTTGCGTCCCGGATCGTCGCCGACGAAGCATGGTCGACGTTCGCCGCCCGCCTGGTCGACCACGACCTCGCCGGCACCGCCCTGCAGGACCGCTTGCAGGGCCTCGTCCGGCCCCGCGACCTCGACACGCTCAGCCCCATCGAGTCGCCGGCGCGCGTGTACTGGTTCCGGCTCGGACCGGCGACGACCATCGGTACCGACCTCGCACCGGTCGAGGGTCTGCCGAAGTGGGTCACACCGTTCAACGACCAGCTCGGAGACCCCGGCGTGCGCACCTGGCTGCACGGCCAGCAGGAGCTCATGCGCGACCGCATCACCTCCCTGGTCGACCAGGTCGTTGCCGAGCCGCCGGCGTGGGCGGAACCGTTCGGCCGCGTGCCCGCGGACCCCGCGCAGGCGGAGCAGTGGCGGGAGAACATGGGCCGCATCGTCGCCTACCGGGAAGCGTTCGAGGTGCCCGCGAGCGAAGCCGTCCTCAGCGAGGAGCCCCGCGGCGCCCACGCCGTCCAGGCCTGGCAGGACGCCCGCGCTGCTGGCCTGGAGATCCGCACGCAGCAGGACCGCCTCGCCCGTGAGCAAGCGTCCGCGGCCGCGCTCGAGCGGATGGGTATCGACCCCACCGCGCGGACCACCACGACGTCGACGGCCACGATGCCCCACACGGCCGTCGTCGTCGACGTGGACCGCCTCCTCGAGCAGAAGCCGGCATGGGTGGCGCAGTACGGCACGCAGCCCGCAGAGGGCGACGCACGCGAGACCTGGCGTGAGCAGGTCGCCACCGTGGCGGCGTACCGCTCCGCGCAGGGCGTTCCGGACGACGCCTACCGCCTCACCGACCCGGGCCTGGTCGACCGCGACACCCGCCACGCATTCGCCGACGCCGAGCAGGCCCACGAGGACCTCCGCCGCACCGGATGGATGCGCGATCGCGACGGCGCCGAACGGAACGCCCCCTCGGCGGTGCCGGCGGTATCCGACGCGCGTCCCACGGTGGAGGAGCAGCCCAAGGAAGCCGCTCCGACCGCCCAGCAGCCGACTACTGCGGCTGCTGAGGTTGCGCGGCTCGCGGCGGAGCTTCGTGCACGTGAAGCTGCCGCCCAGCAGGCCGGTCAGAGTGCGGCGCAGCGCGACGCAGCGGCGGCCGAGGCGCAGCAGCGCGCCGAGCAGATCCGACGTCAGCAGGAGGCTGCTGACCGTCAGCGGCAGCAGGAGCAGCGCCGAGGGCCTCGGCTTTAGTCCGCGAGGGCGTTTCTCTCAGCTTGACGGAGCGTCCGAGGGCTCGGGCTCGGCCTGTCGTCTCGGGAGCCGATCGAGCAGCGGTTCGAAGATTGCTGCTACTTCCTCCGGGTAGTTCTGCGCCCATTGCGTCAGGTAGGCGTTGATGACGACTCCTTCGCCGAGGAAGTCGAGTTGGTCGCCGATCTGTGCGAATAGCAGGTGCGGGTCCTTGTTGGTCCGCATGACTGATCGCGTGACTTCGATCACACGCCCTTGATCCGAGGATGGCAGCCCGAGGTTCAACGCGAGGCGTGGAGCGATGGCCTCGATGCGATCTTCGACGCGTTGGATAATGTGCGCTTCCGGGTCGGCGTCCCCCGGGAATGCAACGAGACCGTTTTCGGTGTCCACCTTCTCGCGCATGTCGCCGTCAAAGATGCCTGCGGCGCCGAACGGAGTTGATGGGTTTTTATTGTGACTGCGAGTGAAGGACTCGACGTTTGCTTCCCCGGCGACGCCGTAGATCTCGATGCCGGGAAGTTCAACGTTGGTTGTTTTGGCGTAGGTTCGGAGTGCCACCGTCGCCATCTTTTCCGCGAAGGTGTCTTCAACGAAGAACGCAAAGCTAGCCTCGACGCGGCCGGTGAGTGCCCGCAGAGCGGCAACGTCGAGCTTGCCTTGGGTGATCTTTCCCTTAGCGCACGCCCACACTGCTTCGTCTGGCAGCGGTGCGAGGGCATCGTTCGAGTGCGTCGTGAAAATGATCTGGCATGACTTCCGGCGTGCAACCTCGATGAGGTACTCGACAAGGCGACGGGTTGCCACCGGGTGTAGGCCGTTTTCGATCTCCTCGATGAGGATGAGGGATCCGTCGGGTGCCTCTTCGATGTCGCGTACGATCCGGATGACGCTGGCCTCTCCTGCTCCGAAGTGAAACTCGGAGTAGTTGATGCCCTGCGCTTCTCGAGCGGCGTAGATCTGGTTCTTGTTGGACCCGGAACGCACGGTGTCAACTAGGACGTAGCTCTCTGCGTCCTTGTCGAGGATGCTCTTTACATGCTTCACCGCCTCGGGAGAGAGAGGCGCTTCACCAAATCCTCTGAACTGACGTCCGACGGCGCGTGACAGGTCCTTCCGTTCGGTGGCGGGCACAGTTCGAGTGACGCCGAAGATCCGGACTGGCCGCTCGACCGCCTCTCGGTTCCACCGCTCCTGACGGTAGCTTGCCGTCCGCTTCACGAGGTTCCGACGGTCATCGACGAGCTCGTACTCGACGCGCCAGTTCTGCATGCTGGAGTCGTACGCGCCACTCTTCGCGAAGTACAAACGGGGCTGCACCTCGATGTACGGCAATGCGGCGGCGCCGAGCACAGTGGTCTTGCCGGCACCGTTGGCACCGACCAGCGCGGTCACCGGGAAGTCGAAACGAATCTGCGCATCGGTGTATGCGCGCAGGTTCACCAAATTGATGGCTTGCAGATACCGGCCGAACCCTCGCTGGAGAACCCGCTTACTCAGCGCCTCTCGGTCCGAATTACGTAGCTCACTGCGCACCTCTACCCCAAAACCCATGCCCTGAGCCTGCCTCACATGCCTGGTGGTGCATAGCCCCTGAAAGGGGACACCACCGCTGCGAGGTGGTGCCAGCGGACACTGCGTACGACAATGGGAGCGGACGGAGGAGGACAGTCGTGGCGTACCGAGGCGAGGTGTTGTCTGTTGATGAGCTTCGTCGACGCTCGGATGCGCAACCACGCGGTGTTGTCGCCAACATAGGCGTGCGTCACACCGCGGCCGGCAATGCCGCTCGCATCACCGACCTGCTGCGCGCGGGTGAGTCCGCCGCGGCCGCGTGGCGATTCGGGATCCTCCAGACCCTCGACGACTATCGCTCCTCGCTCCGTCGCGCCGGCACCACGGCCGCCGCGGACGTCTTCGCCGACGAGCCCGCGCCGACCGGGTCGCGGGAACTCGATGCCGCATTCGCAGCCCTCGCCGAGCACCTCGCCGCAGCCGATGCCTGGACGCCCCCGGCGTGGGCGGCCGACACTGCCCGGACCGTGCCGGGCCAGTGGTTCGCGACAACGCCGGCGCTCTTCCGCGACGAGGCTGTCGCCGACAGCCCCCCGGCGTTCCGCAAGCGCGGCATCTTCATCACCCGATACGCCCTGTCACGCGCATGAGCGACCCGCACGGCGACGAGCTCGACGCCGACCGGCTTGGCGGTCTGTTCCAGGAACTCTCCGATCGCCTCGCCAACGTCGGCGAGCACGCACAGCTGTTCGTGGTCGGCGGTGCCGCAATGGCGCTTGCCTACGACGGCAGCCGTGTCACCCGCGACGTCGACGCGCTGTTCGCACCCACCGGCGCGGTCCGCCAGGTCGCCGCTGAGATGAGCGGCCCGCATGGCCTCGAACCGGACTGGCTGAACGACGCGGTGAAAGGCTTCCTCCCCGGTGACGTCCACGACACTCGCGTCGTGTTCGAATCGGAGAATCTTCTCGTGCAGGTGCCACCACCGGAGTACCTGCTAGCGATGAAGATGCACGCCGCGCGTGATGACCGCGACCTCGACGACGCCGCGACCCTCTTCAACGCCGCGGGCCTTCGGACCGCTGACCAAGGCCGGGAGCTCCTCGAGAGCACCTACCCGGAAACACAGCTACTGCCCCGGCACCAATACCTCCCCGACGAGGTCGCGGCGCGTGCTGCAGCGAACCGCGAGGAAGCCACCGAACCGGTTGGCACTCGGTCGCCGAGCGCCGCTGACCTGGTACAGCAGTATGCCGCTGAGGTCCGCCAAATCAGCCGCCGTGATCCGGCCGCGCCAGACGACGCCTCGCACGTCGCCGCCGAGCTGCAGGCCGGCCGTGCCGCCCGGCCAGACGAGTCGGCCCAACGCCCTGCGGCGGACGCCGAGGCTCAGGCACGTGCCGAACAGGTTCGCCGTCAGCAGGCGGCTGCGGACGCGCAACGACAGCAGGAGCAGCAGCGCCGCGGCCTCAGCTAGTAAGCCTCTGCGCGAAGCGCGGTCCAGCCTGCGCGCGCCGATAATATTGATTATGTCAGTTCACGACACGCCGACCACTGATCGCCAAGTAGCACAGGCGCTCTTGGATGATCTGCAGAACGCGATGGGAGGCTAAGCCTTGACACCGAACGACTGGGGCGAACAGTTCGTGGCCAAGCACCCCGAATACAAGCACCTGCTCGACGACGCGGTCAATTGGGATGACAACCGGAATCTCATGGAGCACTTGTTCCTAGGTGACGTTGTCATTCAGATCTCCGCCACATACCGGCTCGATCCCACGGATGCACGTATTCGAATGACGCTTGATAATTTGGATGTCGATTATGCCTGCGGCGAGGAATGGTTGCAGAATGCGATAGCTGTATCCTTTGTCGAAAGTCTCGGTCGGCGGTCCCCTATTGTTCGCCTCCTCGGGCCGGAACTGCGCCAAGTTGCTCGGGAAATGTTGCACGTGAAGTAGGTCTCTGGCAATGCGGTTCCATCTGCCGGTCCTGTCTTGTCAGATGTTTCTCTGACGGCTTAGCCGATTGCCTCGGGCGCCGCCGAGTATAGAAAATACCCAGCAGCGACACTATTCGAGCATTTTCTGTGTAAATAGTTTGCCCAAATGCGGTCTGTTTTTAGTTTCCCAGAGAACAGCTGCAGGAATGAGTAGCCATCCCTTACGAGAAAATCAATTCAAAGATCAGGTGCGAGGTCGCACACGCTGTTGCCACTCCCCTACTCGCGCGGACTTTAATCAAGGGGCTGCTGACTGCTACGGCAGCGTGATTGGCCCGGTCGGGGCGTCGTGCACATCCACCGCTGTGGACGCCGGCTCCGACGTGCCCTGCTCGGCAAGCTCGCCGGCGAGAAACGCCCGCGCTTCGTCGTCGACGTCGACCTTCCGGCTCCGTGGCTTGACCTCGCCGTTCGGGAACAGCCCGAGCGCCTTGATGCGATCAAGGGCGGGCCAGAGGATGTGTTCGTGCCAGTCGGCGAGGTCCCGGCTCGGCTCGGTCTTGTAGTCGGTGTAGACCGCCTGGTGGGCGACCATCACACCGGTGAGGATCTCCACCGCGACGGGGTTCTCGAACCAGCGCGGTGCGAACGGGTACGCCTCCGCGCTGAGGTGTCGGAGGTACCGGTCCGCGAGATAGGTGACGAACGCGGCAAGTTCGCCCGCGAGCGCCTGCCGGCGCTCATCGTTCACGCGGGCCCAGGACCAGGGGCCGCCGGCGTCTTCTTCGGCGGTCTCGGCGACGGCGCCCGCGGTCCCGATGGCGGGTTCGTCGTTTTCGGCGGCGTCACGGCTGGCCCAGTCCTTGAACATGGGCACGACGAGCTGCTCGAGCGCCGT
Organism: Curtobacterium sp. BRB10; assembly: GCF_031844325.1. Classification (NCBI taxonomy): domain Bacteria; kingdom Bacillati; phylum Actinomycetota; class Actinomycetes; order Micrococcales; family Microbacteriaceae; genus Curtobacterium; species Curtobacterium sp. BRB10. The sequence goes on along the minus strand of NZ_JAUZVA010000007.1, from coordinate 108,265 downwards.
GATCCGGTCCTCCGGCGTCAGCGGCGCTCCGCTCTCCCCGGCGTTCTCGTCCGGGTCCGGCGCGGCGCTGTCAACGTCGGTCATGCTGCGATCCCTTCCTGCTCGAAGGCCCAGGTCTGGCCCTCTTCGATGGCGGCCTTGTCGTCTTCTTCCCACCAGCCGGGCAGGTCGACGATCGCCGGGGGGAGCTCGCGGTAGAACAGCAACCCCTTGCCGGGCTCGAGCTGACGGATCGCGCCGGCGGTCAGCACCCGCTCCTTATACGTCGACGTCGACGTGGACATGCCGTTGGCCGACTCGGTGGTGCCGACCCGTTCGGCTTCCTTCTCCGCGCACAGCTTCGACAGGCTCTCCAGGTACTCCTCATCCTTGATTCCGCCGAGCACGGCCAGGATGTTTGAGCTCTTGAGGATCTTGTTCCCGCCGGCCTTCCCCCACCGGGTCTCGGCGTCCTTCGGGTCCTGGTGGAACGACCACGTGATGATGCCGCGGTCGCCGCCGTCGGTGACCAGCGCCGGGAGCCCGGGGATGGGGGCGATGTTCGCGACCTCGTCGAGGATGAGCGTCAGTGGCTTCGGCAGTCGGCCGTTGCGGTACTTCGTCGCGTGTGCCTTCGCGCGCCGCTCGATCGTGGACACCAGCGCCGTGATGACCGGCGCTGCGAGTGACGCCTCGCCGGACTCACTGAGCAGGTACAGGGTGTCCGTGGACTCGATGAACGCATCGACGTCGAACACCGGGTCGCCCTCCTCGGGGCAGACGCTGTCGAGGATCTCCTCGAGCGCCAACGTCTCCAGCGCCAGGCGGAGCGTCATGTCAGTGCTGTCGACGGTCTCGTGGGAGTCCGACCGGCAGAAGCGGCGCAGGTCCGACAGCCATCCCGGGTTCGCGTTCGGGTGCTCGCGGAGGATGTCGTACGGGGTGTCATCGGAGAAGTCCTTCGACCACAGCACGACGTCACGCATGGTGTAACCGCCGAGGGCCGCCGCATGCAGCAGGCACTGCAACACGTTCTGTGCGGTGCCGGCGAAGAACTTCGCGTTCCCGGCGTCCGCGAGCGGGCGTGCCGCGATGATCGTCTTCGCCCGCCGTGTCGCTTCCTTCGCCGACTTGCAGCCGGAGAGCATGTCCCACTTGACCCGCGTGGGCCAGTTTGTGACCCCTTCCGGGTCGAACACGTGCACCGTGCCGACCTTCGACCGGAGCCAGGCGGTCAGGCGGACCACGTCGGGCTTCGTCGACGTCGACACGACCGGTCCAAACGCTTTCAGGATGAGCCGGATGACCAGCCGCATCGTCTTCCCCGACCGGGGCGGCGCGACGACCGTGGCCACGTCCTCCGTCGTTGCGCGGATCGGGTGCCCTTCGACATAGGCGTACGGCTCGGTGGTCTCGACCTTGTAGCCGATCTCAGCGCGATCCTGGAGCTCCTGCACGCCGGCGAAGCCCTCCTCCGCCTTCGGCTTCGCCGGGCCGAACACCTTGTGCCAGATCGCCGGGACGGCGAACCACAGCACCATGAGGATCACCACGGCGACGATGATCGCTCCGATGGCGAACACGATGCCGTTCTCCGGCATCCGGAACCGACCCTTGAGCGCGTCGAGGGCGACGACGAGCGGGTTCCACGACAGGTGCGCGACCTGCGGGTCCTGGCCGGCGGCGATGTGCAGACCGGTCCAGCCGGCGACGACCACCACGGCCATCCAGAGGTACACCGACACGGTGGCCCAGAGTTCCTTGATCGTGTCCATCAGCGGTTCGCTTCCTTGTCGAAGAACGACACCCAGCCGGCGGCGGGTGCAGGGTCAGGTGTCGCGCTCGCGGCGGCGGCCGGCGCGGGTGCTTTCGCGATCGCCCCTGGCCCGGGCTCCGCGAGGAGCTCCGGGAGGTCGACGGCGGGGATCTCTCGGTTGTCGATCCACCACCGAGCAGCCGTGACGCGGCGGGCCGCCTCGAGGACGTCGGTCTGGAACACTGCCGGGTCGACGAGGTTCGTCTCGACGAGCTCGCGGAAGGATGTGCGGAGGAACTCCTGCCGGATTAGCACCGCCCACTGCACGGCGCCGTCGTTGCCGACGAGCTCGGGCATGCCGTCGCGTTCCGCTTCGGCGCGGAGCTCGGCGTCCTCGGCGGCGCGCTGCGCCGCTTCGCACTCCGGGCACTGCCGGTTCTTCGCGAACCACCGTGCGGTGCCGGCGCGTTGGCCGGCGGGCTTGTCGGAGAGGTTCTTGCGGACGGTGTGCCCGCAGGTGTGGTTGATGTCCCATTCGGTGGGGATCGGGGTCATAGGAGGTCCTCCAGCTGCCATTCCCAGTCGATGCGGTTGAATTCGCCGGCGACGATCACGTTGCCGGTGATGAGGAGGGCGATGCCGAGTAGCGCCCAGACCGCCTGCGCGGTCAGGTGCAGCTCCGGTTCCGTCGCAGGGCCGCCCGGAAGCAGCTGCACGACGGGCAGCCCCACCACGGTGGCGATGACCCCGCACAGTGCGCCGAGGAGCAGACACAGCCGCGCGATCGCCAGGCGGCCACGCCGCACCGTCGCCTGCGGCTCGGGCATTGGCGCTGTCGGCCGCTTCATGCGATTGCCGCCAGCACGAGGAAGAACACCGCGGCCGCCACGGCGAGGATGAGGAACACCACGCGGGTACGGGACATGCCGAACCGCGGTGCGTCGGAACGGTCCGTGTCAACGGGCTTGTCGGTCATCGTCGTGTCCTTCAGCTGCAGGCGGTCAGGGTGCGGTCGAGAGCGCGCTCGTCGGCGGTGGCGATCGACAGCTGCCACTTCGTGGCCACGGTCACGAACGACTCCGCGTAGCTGCAGGCGTCGCCGGTGCTCGCAGGCATCCACTCCGCGGGCCCGGAGTCGGACTTCTCTTCGTTCGCCGACCCGTCGACGGCGACGAGATTCGCCGCCTGGTCGTTGGCGAACAGCTCCCGCTGCGCGTCCGTCCACGACGCAGCGCCGTGCCGCCACGCGTAGGCGAGCGGGACACGGTGGTCGATCTGCACCGCCAGGCTCGACGTGTTCCCCCGCTCGAACGCGATCGTGCGGCCCGTGTACGGGTCGTGGAGCGTCCCGGAAAGCACGACGCACCCGTTGGTGCCCGGCTTGGTCACAACGGCCGTGAGGTCGCGGCGGAGGACGTCGTTGCGGGTGTCGCAGCCGTTCCGGTCGGTGTCGGCCCACGCCTGACCGAACGCGTCCCGGTCGTAGTCCGCTGGCACGTACTCGTCGGAGATCTCCAGGCCGCGGAGATCCCGCAGCCCTTCGGCCGCGGACACTGTGCTCGAGGGCGACGGCTGCCCCGTCGACGTCGATCGAACTTCGCCGGTTGCGGTCGTGGGGTGCACGTAGGGGGCGGCGATTGTCCCGACGGCCGCGGCCGCGAGCAGGGCGGCCGCTGTGACGAGCTGCTGCTTCGTGCGGCGTCTCACTGTGGGTCCCCTTTCCGGTCATCGTGGTGGTCCTGCGGTGTGGTGACGTCGTGGAGGATCTGCCGCACCCGCGATGGGGAGAGGCCGGCTTCCTGAGCGACTCGGTGGTGGCCGACCGTCAGGGCGGCCTCGGCGATCGCGAGGTCGCGTGCTTCTCGGGCGGCCTTGTACGCGGCGACGGTCCGGTGGACCTCGTCAACCCCTCCTGCGACGGCGTCGACGATCTTCCCCACGACGCTCACCAGACCCGCACCGTCATTGGCTGTCCGGCGCCGCGGGAGGAAACCACGAACGAGCTCACGGCCATCGGATAGGGCGAGTCGTATGCGGTGTGCAGCCACTGCTCCGCCCACGTCAGTACGTCATCGAGGGTGCCAAGTTCCGAGGCGTGCTCGTGGACCTGGAGGTCGTCCGCGACGCGTGGCCCGGACCGCAGTACCCATTCCTCGAGGGAGGCCGTCTGCTCGAGGACGAGCTTCTCCCACGCGACTAGGCCGGGATGCTCATCGAGCACGTTGGTGCGGTCGGAGAGACGGTCGCGGAACCGCACGCGCCCGCGGAGGTCCGGTCCAGGCTTGGACGCCGGCACGTCGACGGCGTCGACGACCGGCCCGGTCCACACGGACAGCACGGGCAGGTCGCGGGAACCGTCCCCATCGAACGGGTCGATGTCGTGACCGATCGCGAACCGGCACACTGGCCCTGCCACCTGCAGGTGGTTGAGGGCGTCGCCGATGGTGCGGCGATCCAAGCGGACGACGTCGCTGCCGCGGCCACCGTCGGCCCAGCGGCGCAGGACGACCACCTGGTCGGTGCTGGTGCGGTCGGGGAACACGGAGTAGTCCGGCCACGCGTCACCTCGGAGGGGCGAGTGCAGCTCGCCGGTGGGTGCGGTGAGTCCGCCCCAGCTGATGGGTGCGTGCTCCTGCAGTTGGTCGAGGATCTCGAATGTGACGGTGCCTGCGGGTAGCGGCATGGTGAGGGTGCTCATGAGGCGTCCTTGCCGAGGTTCAGGGGCTCTGTGGTGGAGCCGAGGTCGATGTGCTGGTGCGAGCAGGGGTCGGTGAACTGCCGCAGGTTCGACAGCTGCGTGTTCGGCCGGCACTGCACCTGCCCCGCCTGGGAGCCGTGGGGCATCACGGTGTCGAGCCATTGCAGGAACTCGATGTCCTGCTTCCCGGAGCCGAGGAGCACGTTTCCGCCGACGGCGTTGAAGTCCACGGCCACGGCCGGGTTCTTGCAGTGCAGCGACCCGGACGTGCAGTGCGTACCGATGCCGACGCAGGGACGGTTCATGTCGCTGATCTGCACGGAGCCGTACTTGTTGAGCGCCGCGACGAGTAGCTGCAGGATGCGGGTGTCGACCTGGCAGCCGTCCTTCGTGGTCCCGTCGACGATGGGGAGGATTTCCTGCTCCACCATCTGCGGGTGGTACGTATCGGTGAAGGTGCCCTTCACCCACGCAGCCTTGAGCGTCTTCGCGAGCTCCACCTGGTCGCCGGAGACGTCGCAGCCGGACGTGGTCGCGGCGCCGGTGACGGCGGCGACCATCTCTTGCGCGCCGGTCCAGAACTTCGCGTAGTGGTACGGGTCGGCGTTGACCTGCACCTTGTGCGCCGCGAGCGTCGGTTCGAGCGTCTCCCAGTCGGGCACCTTGACCAGCTTCGCCAGGAACGCCTTCGCGGCCTTCTCCGGGTTCAGCCGGTCGGCACGCTCCCCGTAGCTGGAGTCCTGCTGCAGGACACCGATGGTGGTGTTGTCGACAGCGTCACCGTGGTTCAGGTTCGTCAGCGACGACTCACCCATCGCCGTCATCACAACGATCGTGGTCGCCTGCTCGTTGACCTTCACCTCGTGCGCGGCCGCGACGAGCCGCGCGGCCATCTTCACCTGGTCGGCGTCCCACGTGCCGACCTTCTTCGGCAGGTCCTTCGTCACCGCTCCGGTGTCGCCGGCGCTGGTGCCGCACGCCGCGGCCGCGGACGAGCCGCCACCGGAGGCTCCGAGGAGCATCCCGATGAACAACACGATGACCGCGACGGCGCCGACAACGAACTTGACCATGTCAGCCGTCCTCGCCGGGGAGGATCGCGCGGAGCACCTTCCAGGAGCCGTTCACCTGGTTGAGCTGCACCGTGTACGTGCCGGCGTCGGTGGGGACGTCGACGATCGCGGCGCCATTAGTGCCACCGTCCTCAAGCTGCACCGTCCCGGAGAGAGTGGTGCCGGGGACCGCCTGCTGGCTGGTGCCCTCGTACGCGGCCTGCGCCTGCGTGGTGAGGTACGGCATCCATCCCTTCGCCCACGCGTCACCGGTGACACGCTTGTCGACGTACGCGGACACGAACCCGGACGCCGCTCCCGTCGCGGCGCCTTCCTGCGCGGGCGTGATGGCATCCTCCGCATCGGCCGGGGCGGTGGGCTGCGCGGACTCGGTCACCTGGCCGGGTCCGGTGATCTTCGGCTGCCCGGCATCCTCGGTGGCTGTCGCGGACGGCGCTGCGGCCGGGACGGACACCTGCGGCTGCGACGACGTCGCGTCGGTGCCGGTGCTGGCGCACCCGGTGAGGGCGGCGGCGATCACCACGGCGGCGGCGATCGCGACGCCGGGGCGGGTCACTTCGTCACCGTCCCGGTGAGCGCGGCGGAGGTGTCCGTGATCTCCTTCTCGAGCTCGGACCGGAAGTGGGCGATCCGCACCTCGGCGTCGAGACCAACCTTCTTGAAATGCTGCCCCTTCGGCAGCGTCATCAGCTGCTCCGCCGCTCCGGGCTTGAGGCCGGCGATCTGCGCGGCCGCGACCGCGTCGTCGGCCTTCGACTGCCGGAACAGGTGCATCGTGCCGGCTTCCTTGATGAACGCCACCGCTGGGTCGTCGGCGGGAATGTCGGAGATGTGGTGGATGTTCACCACGTTCGACAGGCCGTAGTTCCGCGACAGCTTCGCGTTCGACTGGATGACTTTCCCCATCGGCCCGCCCACGAGGAACCAGCCCTCGTCGACGCAGAACGTGGTCTTCCACCCTTCCTCGGACCGGCGGATGGTGCCGAGGGTCCACGCGTTGGCGAGCATCATCGCGATCGACACCGCGGGCCCGTCCTCGGGCAGCTGGGAGATGTCGAACACGGTCAGCTTCTTGCCGAGCTTGACGCTCGAGGAGGTGTCTCCGTCGAACAGGCCGGGCAGCTCTTCCGGGAGCCGCTCCAGGATGAACCGGACGGTGAGGCCTGCTTCGTGCATCCGCTCGAGCGCCGAGGGGCTCAGCTGCTTGTGGAGCTCGTCGCTGATGACGCCGGCGTGGTCGAGGACGTCGTAGATGTTCGCGACGCGGCCGCGGTCCTTGGCCTGCCGGACACCGCTCTGCAGTGCGATCCGCAGCGCCTTCAACTCCCACGTGTCCAGCGGCGTGCCTTCGTTCAGCAGCGTCGCGGTCTGCTGCACCACCTGCAGCGCACCGGCGATTCCGGGAACGTCGCGGGTCTGCCACAGGGCGGGGTCGAGGATGTTGATTGTCACACCCTCGGGGTTGCCCAGCGCGAGGAGGATGCGGGTGCCGTCAGCAGCTTCGGCGGTGGTGGAGTACTCCCCGTACGGCTGCGTCGGCGAGATCTGCTTCTTGTCGACCACGACCACCCGGCGGCCGAGGAGCGTCAGCGCGCGGAGGACGTAGTCGCACTTCATCAGCGTCGACTTCCCCACACCGACGTCGCCGATCGTGACCACGTTCGCCGAGTCGACCTTCCCCATCGCGTACGCCTGGAATGGGTCGTTCACGGACGGGGTCTTCGACAGCGTCTCCACCCCGGACAGCAGCCCCTCGAACTGCATCGGGGACTCCAAGATCGCGCCATTGAGGATCTCAGCCTGCCGCGACGTCGACGGGGCACCCTTGACAGGGCCGCCGTAGTAGCCGGTGCGCTTCAACGGCCACCGACGCGGCTCAACGTAGCCGCGGGGCTCCAACCGCGGGAACTCCCAGTCCCCGACCGGCAGCGTCGCATCATCGGGCATGAGCGTTGCGGTGTCAGTCATCGGTCGTGATCCCTTCAGTGAGCTGGCTGTGGGTGCCGGAGCCGAGCACGAAGTGGTTCGGCTGGGCCGTTGACGCCGCGAGGTAGGCCATGACGGCGGATTTGCCGGTGCGGACCCTCCGAGTCGGGCGAAGCATGGAGGTGTCGACGAATGGGATTCGCCGGATGGTCGGCGCCGCCTCTGTGACTCCGTCGGGCGCACTCTGGCGGATGAAGAATCGAGTGGTCATCGGTTCGTTCCTGTTCGTTCGAGGGTGTCGTGCACTTCGATCACGTCTCCGGCGGGGACGTCGATGCTGTCGCGCAGCCGCCACCCCTCTTTGGCCCAGAGGTTGAGGGCCTGCATACGGGTGCGGATCTGCCGGGAGCGGCGCGGCTGGTCGCCCTCACCAGCGGGCAGAAGCGTCGTCACGGTCGTGTAGACGTCGTCGCGTGCGGTCACAGGGCTTCCTTCGCTTCCTTGCCCTGCGCGAACTGTTCGACCTTCGAGCCGATCGACACGTTCGCCGGCGCGATGCCGCGGCCGACGGGCCAGGTGAACGCGTTCGCAGTCGCGGAGTCCACTTCGAGCCATTCGAGCTTCCGGATGCCGGCGCGGCTGGCGGCGTCCTCGAGGAGCTCGGACACGTCGGCTAGGCCCCGTTCGGTGCCGTCGGTGATGGTGATGTAGCCGACCCAGTTCGCGCCGGCGTGCCCGGTGCCGGGCTTGAGGTCCATGTGTCGGCGCGCGGCGGCGTCTGCTTCCACGTCGAGCGCGACGTCTTCGAGCTGGCCGTCCTTGCGGCGCTTGATTTGGTCGGCGGTGTCGGAGACCCGGTCCTGTTCGGCGAGGTGGCGGGCTTCGTCCTGCGGGGACCCTTCGATGTGCCACGCGATGGTGCGGACGACCTGCTGCTGCATCCCGCCAAGCAGCGGCGCCATCCACAGTGCGTTCCGCTCGATCACCTCGAGGTTCTTCGCCGTGACCCGGGCCGTCCTGGACAGTGACACCGACACCTGCTCACCCTTCGGCGCGCCGACGTAGGTGGTGTACGACCACGCGTCCTCGGAGGGCAGCCATCCGCTGGTGGGGGTGACGTCGGCGACCTGGTCGATCGGGAACCCAGGGTGCTGCATGTGCCGGATCACGGCAGCGGTCTGCCGGGCCGAGAGCGCATGCACGTTCTCGAATCCGGCTCCGACGAGCAGGCGCCGCATCCCGTCGATCTCGTTCGCCATGAACAGCCGCCACCCGAGGGCGGCGTCGCCGAACCGTGCGGCGCGGTTGACGAACCGGTCGGTGACCGGCCACGACACGGTGAACATGGGCCGCTGCATCAGCTGGCCGGCGGCGACACCGTCGATGACGTCCTTGTAGGAGTGCAGCAGCTTCGCCGGCACCGACGGGTCACCGTGCTCGGCCATCCATGCTTCGTGCTGGGCGGAGTCGGTGGGCATGTCCCGGCTGATCGACTGGATGCGCTTGGCGAACCCGAGCGGGTCTCCGAGGGATGCCAGCACGGTGGAGAATCCGGCGGAGGCAACGTCGAAGACCTGGTCGGTTTCGATGCCGGTGACCTGTCCGGTGGTACCGAACGTGACGGCGAGGTACTCCTCCCCTTCCGGGGTCTGGTGCCACTGGATGCCGGGCTCGCCGACGCCGTCCTGCAGCCACAGCATCCCGGTGACCCCGTCCGGGGTGTCCCGCATCGCGTGGAGCTCCTGCATGGACTCCCGCTTCTCCTCGCGGGTGGCAGCCTCCGCCCACCGGTCGGTGAGCATGTCCCACCCGTCCTGGTCGTACGGGACGAACTTCGTGGTCCCGCGCCGGAGGCGCTCCTTCCACCGGGCGGCCTTCAGACGGCGCTGCAGGATGGTGTTGTTCGCCGTGTCGATCGTCGCGAACCAGGCAAGGCCAATGAGGACCACGCCGATCGCGAGTGCCCACAGGCCGATGATGAACACCAGCACCAGGGTGAGCGCGATGCTCGAGCCGACGGCCCAGAGTCGGGCCTTGGAGATCCGGCCGCCGAACAGGCCACGGTGGGCGCTGTCGCCGCCGATGATCGAGGTACGCATTTGCTTACGCCTCCTGGTGGGTGCCGTGGTCCACGGCCTGCTCAGCAGCCGTCGACGCCGCCTGGGAGGCCTGCTGTGCGACCTTGAGTGCCGAGTTCGCCAGCAGCATTCCGACCGCCAGCGGCGCACCGACACCGGTCGACGCGGTCCCGGCCGCGGCCGCCGCGCCGCCCGTGGCACCGCCAGTGCCAGCAGCGCCCACGCCGGCCTTCCCGACGGCCCCTGCCGCACCGCCGACGGCGTGCTTCCCGGCGGTTCCGGCCGCGTTCGCGGTCACGTTGAGTCCGCCGCCACCGGCAGCACCACCACTGGCGCCGCCGGCGGCGGCCTTGCCGGCAGCACCGATCTGGGAGCCGCCGTACCCGTACCCGCCGGCGGGCTCCGCCGGCGCGGTCGGCATGTTCCACTGATACCCGCCACCGCCGCTCTGTCCGGCGGGCTGCGCGGCTGCGGTCTGGTGCGCGGACTGCGGCGCATGGGAGGGCATGTTCGGGATCTGCGGCGCCACCTGCGGCGGGGTGAACCCGCTGCCACGGGCGGTTCCGCCACCGCCGCCGGGGCGGGGAATGAACTTCAGCATCGACAGCGGCGCGAACACGACGATGAAGGAGATGACCGCCGGCACGGCGAGGTTCACGAACGTCTGGATCGGGTTGACGAGCTTGCCGAGGGTGCCCGGATCAGCGGTGATCGAGATCCCGTTGATGGCCCGGAACGCCAGACCGACGAGAAGGATCAGCGCGACCTGCGTGATGCCGATGACGAGCCAGATCACCGGGACGGCCTTCCCGATCTTCCGGGTGTCCGGATTCACGATCCACACGAACCCCAGCGGCAAGACCGCGCCGACGAGGTACTGGGTGGCCAGCTGCAGGATGAAGATGAACGCCACCCCGAGCAGGCTGAGGAACAGGGCCCCGAGGACCACGATCGACACGACGGCCGATCCGAGCAGTGCGCCCGCGTCGCCGTCGGCTGCGAGCTCGGCGATCTTGGTGAAGAACTCCTGCGTGGTGGAGTTCACCGCCCACTCCGCGATCGAGTCGCCGGCAGCGGTGAACACCTTTGTCAGCGCGATACCGATCACCGGGCCGAAGGCGGCACCGATGAGGAACGCGGGGGCGGCGATGAAGATCGACTCGATCAGCTGCTTGGAGCCGAGGGACCCGTTCTTGCGGCGCAGGGTGATGAACAGCAGCTGCAGCGCGAGAACGAACATCGACATCGAGAACGACACCGCGTACGACTTCAACCACCACTGCGCGTCGTAGTTCGGGTGCAGGGCGCTGAGCAGCCACGGGATGAGTACCCCGGCGACGGCGTGCACGGCGTCCTGAACTTGCTGCGTGATGAACCCGAGGGGGTCTTGGGCGAACTCGATGCCCTTCTTCACACCCTCGACCGCGCCCTTGCCCTTGGCGAAGACGCCGGAGATCCACGACAGACCGTTCGCGACGGCTTCCCCGCCGCCGCAGACGATTGCTCCTGCTTGGCATGCCATCAGCAGCCCTCCTTGTACTTGGTGCCGGACGTCAGGCCCTCGTCCCAGCCGGGAGAGGGGTCGGCGTCGGAGATGACCCAGCCCTGCGCGCTGGTGGTGAGGGTGAAGGTGCCACCCGTGTACTGGTACTGGGAGGCGCTGTCTTCGGCGGGGTCGGGTTTGCCGTTCGTCGTGGTGAGGCCGGCGAACGCGATGGTGACGGTGGTGTCGGTGCTGTCCCGGACGAGGTATGCCGATCCGGACAGGTCGACGCCATGCGTCTGCCCGTCGTCGTAACCCGACTTCGACAGGTCCGATGCCGCGAGCATCGAGTGGGCGGTGCCGTCCGTGACGTCGTTGACGGTCTCCCGCAGGTTCGGGCGTCGGTCGGGATCCGCGGCGCTGTAGAGCTGCATGAACGCGCCGAGGAACTCCGCTGCCCCGGCCGGGGTGAACTGCTTCTCCTCGCGGAGCTCGAGCAGATCCTTCGACGTGATGCCGACGCCAGCGACACAGCCGGTTGCGTAGTCGACACCCTGGACCGGGGCAGCACTACCGGTGCCTGTGGGGGCCTTCGTGCTCGCCCCGGCCGGGGTGCGGGTGGTGTTCGGCGAGGCGAGGTTCGTCACGGTGACGCCGACACCGACCAGCACCGCCGCGGCGACGATGGCGACTGGGATCAGCCACCACTTCCGGCGGCGGCGGGTGCTGGCTGCGGGCTGCTTACTCATGGGCGATTCCCCTCGCTCGTGTGGACAGATCAGCCGTTGACGGCGCTGAGGATGAAGCCGAAGATCGCCGGCACCATCACCGCTGCGCCGGTCATCACGGACGTGCCGATCACGGCGCCCTTGGCCTGCTCGGCCTTCTGCGGCATCTTCGCGTTCTTGAAGTGCCGCAGGGACATGACGGCGCGGAGGAGGAAGAAGGCGCAGAACAGGATCACGACGAACCAGATCCCGCCGAGCGCGAGCTTCCACTGGGTGGTGAAGTTGTCACCGAGCCACGACGGGTCCGGCTTGACCCCATCGAACGGGTTGATGTCGGCGTTACCCGCCACCACGTGCGACGGGGTGTGAGTTGCGACGACGGCACTGGTGGTGATGTTGATCACCGGGGCGAGAAGAGCACTCATGAGACAAGGCCTTTCTGGGTTAGCCGGCGACGACCGGGAGGGCCGTTCCGGGGTCAGTGGTGGTGTGCTGGGGAGTCGGGGCTGCACTGCTGCTGCCCCGGGTCTTGGAGGCATCGGTGCTGCCGGTGCCAGTGGCCGAGGACGACGACGATCCGGATGCCGACGGCGCCGGGGCCGGAGCGGCGGGCTGCGCCGACGCGGACGGCGCCGGCGCGGCCGTACCGGGGTCGGACGGCTGGGTCGGTGCCACCGGTGCAGGGTCGCTCGGCTGCGTCGGGTCCACCGGGGCGGGCTCCGACGGTGCCGGCTCCGGGTCTGCGGGCGCGGGCTCCGGGTCCACCGGCTCCGGGTCGGCAGGGGCGGGCTCGGAGGGCTCCGGGATCGGGTCCACGGGCAGCGTCGGGTCGGTGCCCGGGTCGGTCGGGTCCGTGGGGTCGGTCGGGACCGGGATCGGGTCCGCCGGGATCGGGTCGACAGGCAACGTCGGATCAATCGGGAGGGTGGGGTCGGTCGGCTCGTCGACGGCGGCGACGACGCCGGGGTCGAGGGTGTCGGCGTGGCTGATGGCTGCTGGGCCGAGGACGAGGGTGGCGATCGCGGCGCTGGTCAGCGCGATGCGGGAGCGGGTGTGCATGGAAATCCTCACTGGTTGGTGGTGTGCTGGTCGGTGGACGGGTACGCGCTGATCCGGCCGTTGGCGACCGTGATGAGGTCCCCGGCGCCGGTCGTGGCGATCGGGGCGACGGTGGGCGCGGGGCCGGTGCGGACGGTGTCGCCGTCGAGGTAGGCGGTCTTCCCCGCGCTGTTGGCCCCGTAGAGGTGGTTCCCCACGAAACCGTCGGCGACGAACCCCTCCGGCAGCAGCACGGTCCGGCCGGACGCGGTGAATGCGGTGCCCTCAGTCAGGAGCGCCGAGCGGTCCTGGCTGGTCGCGATCGCTTCGTCCGAGCTCGTGCCGGCAGTGCTGACGATCCGCCCGTCCCGGACGCTGTGTGCGGCGAGGACGCTGCCCTTGCCGTTCGTCTTCCACCGCACCCACACCGTGCTGTCGGTGGCGACGATCCACGAGGAGATCTCCGTCGCGTTCTTCGGGGCAGCGAGCTTCGCGGTGCGGGTGACGGTGCCGTTCGTGGCCGCGGTGAGGACTTCCCCTCGAGCGGAGGCCCACAGCACCTGTCCGTTCGCGGTGCCGGCCATGATGAGCGCCCCCGGCCGCGGGAAGGTGACTGGGACGGCGCCGTGGCCGGTGAGCATCGCCGCGGTGGTGTCGGTGGTCACGAACGGCACGCCGGCGCGGACCTGGAACTCGCCGCCGGTCGGGATCCCCGCCTCGAGCTGCAGCTTCCCGGCACCCCAGACGGTGACGGCCGTCTTGGACGCGGCCGCGAGTGCGGGCTTGCCGTCGACGGTCACGGCGGACACGCCACCGACGGCCTTCCCCGGCAGGGTCAGCGTGGCGGCGGTGCGGCCGGAGCCGGCGTGCAGGACGGTGACGGTGCGCCCGTGGGCGTAGCCGACGTAGTTCCCGTCGCTGGTCACGCCGACCGCGCCGACCGCGCCGCTCTTCGCCCATGTGGGCTTCTTCGCCCAGCCGGGCAGCGTCGTCGCGGGGGCCGAGGCGACTTGCGCCGTCGAGCTCTGCTGATCCTGGTGTCCGCTGGTGGCGATGAGCGACACGGCCGCTCCCACCACGACGACGGCGGCGGCTGCAGCCCAGACCCACCCGCGGCCGCTGAGGAAGGGTTCCGGCTTGTCGGTATCAGCGTCGTCGCCCTGCTCATCGTTCTCGGTCGAGGGGTCCACCGGTGTGCGGTGGAACCAGCCCGCAAGCAAGGTCCGCAGGCTCGGGTTCTCGTCCTCGGCGCTCGAGGCGGCCTCCCCCTCAGCGGCTGGCGCATCGGCGGCGGCGTCGGTCGGGCGGGCGCTGCGGCCGAACAGGCCGCCGAACAGCACGCGGAGCGTTGGGCGGGCATCCGTCTCACCCACGGGCTCTTCGTGCTCCACCTCGGGCTCGTCGAGCACAGAGCTGTCGACGTCCCCGGTCCGGGCCAGCGGTGTGCGCTGGTCGACCTCGGCATAGCCGGCGGCTCGCTCGGAGGAGGTGAAGATCTTCGTCAGGTCGAGCTGGCCGATCTGACGGCCGCAGCGCATGCAGAACGTTGCCTGCGGCACTGCCTCCGTGCAGAACGGGCAGGTGACTGCGGGACGCTCGTCGACGTCAGCGGAGTCGTGTGTGGTGTCCGTCATCGTGCTCTCACTTCGTGATCGTGATCGGAGTACCCAGCGGCAGTCGGTTGACTGCCGTGATCGCCTCGGCGGTGAGCCGGATGCATCCGTGCGAGACCGCACCGGAGCTGGTGGTGTTGAAGTGCACCCCGATCAGGCCGCCGTCCGAGCCACCGAACGGCTCGTCCTTCGCCGCGGAGTGCAGCGACGTCAACTCGATCGGGTGGACGCTCTGCCCCTGCTTCGGGTCGAGGTAGCGGGCCTGCAGGTACCCGGTGACACCGGTCGGCGTCGGAGTTGTCTTCGTCCCGACACCCACGTGGTAGGTGGCGACGTCCTTGCCGGTGACGATGCTGAGCGTCTGCTCGCGCACGGACACCACCACGCGAGACGGCAAGGCCTCTCCAGCGGTGAGAGCGTCCGTGCGCACCCACGCGGCGGTCTGCGCTGCAGCGTCACCGTTCGTGCTCGAGGGGAGCTGCTGGCGTGCCGGTGTCAGGATCAGCGTCCACGCGCCGTCCGTCCGGACCGGGACGACGGTCGTCGGGTCGCCGAGAAAGTTCGTCGCAGAAAGGTGCGCCACTGCACTTTTCTGCGCGGCACCGTAGAGGGCGACGTCCTTCGTGAGCGTCGCCGAACGGGTCAACGACGTCGTGTTCGTGCTGGCGTAGCGGAGCAGGCCCGGGATCACCGCGTCGTACCGGGCCTCCGGCAGGGAGGCCACCTGGCCGGCGGTCAGAGCGCGGAATGGGCCGGGACGAACCGGGATCGAAACCGCAGTGCTCGGCGCGGCTGTCGGTGCAGAAAACTGCTCGGTCGGGCGAGACATCACGGCGACTGTGGTGCAGGTACCAACGACGACCGCGGCCGCTGCAGCCACGAGAGCGCTCCGCACGATGATCGCGCGCGGGTGGTGGGCCAGGTGCAGGCGCGCGAGGGGTCGACGCGGCTGCACCTGACCGTCGTCGCCGTTACCGACGACGGACGCGGAACCAGAGCCGTCAGAAAGCCCGGTTCGCGAGCTTAGGGGCGGGACCGTGCTTGAGGCATCTGCCTCACACGACGAAAACCGATCCGCGCCACTCATAGCCCCGAGTGTTGCAGATTTGCAAGATCAGCGCAACGAGTTGACCCCAGTTCGGGTTACTTCTCGCGCAGTGCGCCAATCTGTCGCAGATGTGCAGCGATCCAGTCCGCGACTGTCGCGCTGAACCGGTCGGGATTCGCGTTCCACTCCATCGCGTGCGGCGCCGGGGGGAACTGCACCACGGCTACGCGCTCCGATGCGGAGGCGAACGCCACGGTTGCCGAGAATGGAGTGGTCAGATCGCCCTCGGAGTGGATGACCAAGGTTGGGACGGACGGTTCCGGCAACGTGTCAGTGAGGTGCAATGTGACCGGTAGGCCGAGAAGGCGTGCACCGAGCCGTGAGGACAGCAGCCCTATGGCGGAAGCGGCGAGCCAGCGGGGCACACGTTGCCGGGTCATGCCGTACCGGATGGTTCGCGCCCAACTCACGACGGGTGACACGAGGACCAGGGCGTCGATCGCGGCGCCCTGCGGCCCGTGCACAGTCTCCTCGAGCGCCACGGTCGCGCCCAGCGACCAGCCTACGACGACGATGCGGGCTGCGCGCTGCGATCGGGCGTACGCGATCGCTGCGTCAAGATCGCGCCACTCCGTCTGCCCAAGTGTCGAGGGTGCACGCCCCTCCCCTGCCGCCTCACGGTCGCCGCGGTACGAGATCACGAGCGAGGTGTAGCCCGTGCCGACGAGGGCGCGGACGCTCCGGAGGGCCGAGTCGCGGCCGGCGAGCATGCCGTGCACGTGGAGCACCCACGTCGACGAGTTCGTGCCGACGCCGGCGTACAGCCACGCTGGCTGCGTCGCGTGGTCCGTGTCGATCGCGACGTCTACCGGTTCGGTCCCGGTGACATTCGCCGCGGTGAACACGTTCCCCGAGGCGCGGCCTTCGGTGCCCCCCTCGAGCGGCGCCCGCTCGGCGAGCTGCCGCGTCACCGTGCTGCCGTCGCCGGCAACCTTCGTGCCAGGGGTCAGCACGGTCAGCTTCGTCTCGTTGTCGTACAGCAGCCCGAGGATCCCGTCGAACCTGGTGAGCGGGTTGCTCGAGAGAACGACGCTCTGGCCGTCGTCGTCGACGCTCACGATCTTGGTCGGGCGAGCACGTTGCGGGAAGACCACCGCCCGGGCGAGGAACACCACGGCCGCCGCGTACGCGGCGGCGAGAACGACGACCGCGATGACGATGATGATGAGGGCGAGCATCAGGGGGTGACCTCTCCGAGCTTCTTGGACAGCGTTCGTTCGATGAGCCCGAACACGATGCGTTCGGTCGCCGAGAGCTCCTGGATCCCGACCCTGACGCGGTCCCGGACGTTCGCGGCCGAGTCGAACGCGAGCTGCTTGTTCGACCACCCGCCCGGACGCACGAGGGCTAGCCGGCCCTCTCGGTAGCTGGGGCCGTGGCTGCGGGCGTCGATTCGGACGGTCCATCGAGCAGCTGCCCGCCAGAAGCTGCGTGCGCCGAGGATCCAGAAGAACCCGCCGACGGCGATGATGATGCCCGAGAAGAATGGCTCCTTCGCCACGTAGTAGTAGTGCTCTCGGAATGCGGCTGAGACGGGCGCGAAGTGCGCGATGCCGAGGTAGATCACCTCGATGACGTCGCTGACGAGCATCAGGGACAGCCCGATGACCCAGAACACGGTCGGGATCGTTCGCCGCTCGGCCAGCATTCGGATCGTGTGGGCGCTGAGGGCGCCCATGATCGCGGTGTACAGCGTCGCGAACAGCCATACGGCTGCCTGGTCGAGACGGTCGAGTACGAAGCGTGAGGCGTCCCCTGCGGGTGCTGTGATGAGCAGGAACGGGACCGAGAACGCGGCGATCGCCGCGACGATCGCCCACCAGGGCAGCTGCCGGCGTTGAAACCCGCGTTCGGCAGCGACGGCGTTGTGGAACAGCGCCAGTGCCGCGACGGCCGAGGCGTCACGGACGAGCGTGAGGAGGTTCCGGGATCCGAGGAGGCCGTCAAGGACCAGGGGTGGAGCGCCGATGACTCCGTAGGTTGCGAGCGACACTGCTGCGAAGACGGTGGCCCACCATGCGGGCTTTCGCCATGATCGGTGCCGGATCACGACGACCGCGATGAGGACCAGGAGACATACGCTTTGGATCACCCGAAGTGCTCCTCTTCCGTCGTGTCTGCGTAGGTGGTGAACCGGCGGGTGAACATGCGCGCCATCTCCTCCACGATCAACTCTTCTCGGACCGACTCAGCGTCGCCCGACTCTGAGCTGTTCCGTGGGCACAGGCGGAGGAACATCCGGGACTCGGGATCCGGCTGCCGCGGACGGGTGGTGCCCGGCGGGAACCACGTTGCCGGTGCGCTGCGGACGATTAGGTGGCAGAGCTCGTGCAGGCGGCTGAGGAAGCTGTAGTAGTCGCTGTCCTGGGCCGCGACGATGATCCCGGTGAACGTCTTCGCCTCGAACAAGACGCCGGTGGTTGCCCGGAGTGGGACGTCGGTCTCGGCGAAGACAAGCCGCCGACCGTAGATCTCGGAGACAGCGGCGAGCAGGTGCTCGAAGGACGCTTCTTCGGGCAGCGGTGTGTTCCACACCAGGGCCGCAGCGATCGCCGCGACCGGCTCGTGGTGGGGGGCCTGCCCCCTGCGGCGTCCTAGCATCGTGTCTCCCGTCCAGCGCTCCCCTTCAGAGAGCACTCACTTGTCTAGGATCGGGGACCCTCTTCTTTTTCGATCAGCGCGCGGATCGCAGACTCCACCGTCGCCATCTCCTCCGGATCCAACTCGTCGAGCGAGCGCGCCGCGATCTGTGTGACGCCGAACGACCGCATCGACTTCGCGAACCCCAGCTGGGCGTCGATTCGCTGTGCCTCGTCCTCGGCCGTGTGCCCCAGGAGGTAGTCCGCCGGCACCTCGAGGAAGTCAGCGAGTGCGACGACCAATGAGTGCGAGCCGGCGCCGTCGACGAACGCTCGCCACTCGCGCAGCGACAGCAGGTGTCCCGTCTTGCTCAGCGCAGAACGTGCCTTCGTGTACGACTCATCGAGGTTGCCCCAGAGCCCTGCAGCTTCGAGCGCGAGCCGTGCTCGGTCCGACCGGACGACCTCGTCGACGTCGTCGGTCAGGTCGAGGCAGGCGCGCTTGGCGGCACGGCCTAAGAGCTCGAGTGGATTGTCGTCGATTGCCCGGCACAACGTGACCAGCTCAACGACCGTCACCGGCCGCTTCCCGTTCAGGATCCGGTAGATCGTGTCATGGGTAATCGACGAGCGTTCTGCCCATGCGCGCACGTTGACATGCGCGACACCTTGCGCTGCCCGCAGCTCGGCGGCAAGCGCTCCGTGTAGGGCTTGTGCGGATGATTCGCTCATTGGGTCCACTCAAAAACGCTAGCAGGCGTCGGGTCAGTGCGCCTCCTTGCAAAGATACAGCGCCGTTGCGGTTTTGCAACGGAGGTGCGCCGCAGCCTACGCCGCAAGAGCGATGGCAACCACATTGACTGCCTCGGCGGCGACCGCTCCGGCTACAACGAACCACACCCACGCGCGCCCGCGCGCAGGCCCAACGGGTTGCTCTGAGCCCTTGGGGCGCAGCAGTTCAGACGTTGGGGTGGAACGTTCGGTCTGCACGGCGACAACTCTCGTACCTTCTTGCTGAAACTGAGCCGACAGTTCCTCCGTGAGGATGATGGGGGAGTGACGGCTACGTGGGTTGCGGTGCCACTGGCGGTGATCTTCGCGTGGGCAAGGCCATCAACCAGCCCGAGGGTCATCGTCGGATGCTTCTAGCGCATCTGTCGGAAAACCGGGGTGTCTCCTAGCTCAGCCGGCTTTGAGCTGTCTCCCCTTCTGTTCGCTGCTACTTCACCCGATGCGTCGTGCCTGTCTCCTGCGGGACGCCTGGTGGCTCCTGACCTCCGTGTCGGGGTGTTCGCGTGTTCTGATCGAAGCTCCGTACTGCTTCCGCTCGTTCATCGATCCCACACCGCGCCGCAGCTTCGGCGCTGGGTCCCGGCGCGTCCTCGCCGCCACTCGAGCCGCGCCGTTCCCTGCCTTCCTCGAAGCGCTTCCTCAGCGCTCCCGTGACTCGTCCTCCGGTTGGCCGGAAGGCCTCATCAGACCAGGGGCCAGCGGTGTCTGGTCAGCCAGGATGACGGACCAACGGATGGTGGTCGTCCGCTGGTCTCCGGGGGCGAGTGCGACGCGGCGCCCGAGCACCTCGAGCTCGACGAGGTGTGCGTCTGGACGGAGTCCCTCGAGATCGACCAATGACGATGCAACTGGCCGTTGCAGCCAGACCTCGAACATCGCGCCCCCATCGGGGAACGGCCCCTTGGCGCCGGACTCCTCGATCGCAGAGAGCGCGATCACCGTGCCCGACTTGCGGTGGTAGGCGACGGTGCGGCCGTTCCGGTACCCGCGCTTGGCGACACCCGTCCCGACTGACAGTGCAGTGCCGGTCGCCGTTGATGTGCTGCTGACCGTCCCCTCCCAGGTGCCGAGGTCAACCTCGTCGGCGGCGGTCGCGCCATCGAGTACCACCGTCCCGCCGTCATCCGTGCGGACCTGGCAGACCTCCCACGGTGACCAGTGCGTCGTCCGATCTCCCTTGTTCGTCATCGTGATCCGTTCTTCCAATCCGTTACCGACCAGGGCGAAGGCGCGCTCAATCACCAGGCCTGTCCGCGGATCGTGGGCGCTGCGCATCCGGATGAAAGCGGCAGTCGAGTCCACGACATCCCAGGCACCCGCGTCGAGGACCGGATCCGGCGGCCCGGCCCATTCGTCCGGGCCGGACCATCCCTGCGGGGCAGGCCAGGTCTTCGAGCCTCCGACGTTGGCCCACGTCCCCATGCCGCCCTCACCGCGTGGCCATTGCTCAACGGGCAGGACTGGACGGAGATGCTCGTCGACGAGCGCGGGATTCCGCCAGAGCAATTCTTCGTCGCCTGCGCGCAGCGAGATCAGGCGGCCACCCCGGGTAGGGGCGAACACTGCACGGAGCGGCCCCCTCTCGATGGTGACGAGCGGGAGCGGATCACTCATCGGGCGGGAGCCGTGTGCGGCACGAGCACGACCTTGCCCGTCGCTCCCGCTGCGGCAATCCGGTACCCCTCGTCGGCGTCCAGCAGACCGAGGCGGTGCGACACGACGATCTCCGGGTGGAGGCCGCCCTCGGCGAGCATCCGGGTCACGTCCTCCATCCCCTGCAGCGATGTCACCCAGGACGCCGTCAGCGTGAGCTGCTTGTGCAGCAGCGTGTCTGAGACCTCCGTCTCGAGGCGACCGCCCTCACCGATCAAGCCGACCCGGCCCCACTCGGCAGCTGCCTCGACCGCGGTGGAGCGGCCAGGAGCCGATCCCGAGCAGTCGACCGCCACCTGGCAGCCGACTCCACGGGTCAGCTCGAGGATGCGGTCCACAGCGTGCTCGTCCGCGACCACGACGTCGTCGACGAGACCGGTCGACTCCACGAAGTCGATCCGCTCCTGGCTCCGTTCGACGCCGATCACCCGTCGGGCGCCGAACAGCCGGCCGAGCATCGCGGCGGCGAGTCCGACGGGTCCGAGTCCGACGACGAGCAGGTCCTCGCCGCCGTGCACGCGGGTCCGGATCAGCCCCTCGTACGCCGTGCCGAACCCGCATGCGATGAGCGCGCCGTCGACGAAGGTCAGGTCGCCGAGCAGCGGGACCAGCGTCGACTCGTCGGCAAGGACGTACTCTGCATGACCGCCGTCGCGTTGCCACCCGTAGGACGCCTTGTGCGGCTGGTCGGTGCAGCTGATGAAGTAGCCGCTGCGGCAGTTGCGACAGCGCCCGCACCCCTGGATGTGGTAGACGATGACGTCATCGCCGACGCCGAAACGGGTGACACCGGGACCGGCGGCGACGATGCGTCCGGAGGGCTCGTGCCCGGCGACGACGCCCTTGTACGCGGGTGCTCCGTCCAGGCCCTTGTGGGTCTTGTAGCCGCGGTAGATGAAGCCGATGTCGCTGCCGCAGACGCCGGAGGCGCCGACTTGGACGAGTACCTGGCCGTGGCCGGGTTCGGGGACGGGGACGCTGCGCAGCTCGGCGGTTTCGTCGCCCGGCAGGTACACGCCGTGCATGGTGGTGGTGTCGGTGTTGGTCATTTCAGTCGTCCTCTCGCGCCCCGCGACGGCGGGACAGGGTCACGTTGAGCAGGACCGCGAGCACGATGATGACGCCGCGGACCACGTTCTGCAGGAAGGAGTTCACGCCGAGCAGCACGAGACCGTTGCCGATGAGCGTGATGAAGATGACACCGAGGAAAGTGCCGATCAGGCTGCCTCGGCCGCCGGTCATCGCGGTGCCGCCGACGACGACCGCGGCGATGACGTCGAACTCCAGGCCGTTCGCGGCGGTCGAGTTCCCGGAACCGAGTCGTGCGGTCAGGAGCACGCCGGACAGTGCGCCGAGGAAGCCCATGATCGCGAAGAGCGTCACACGGACCCGGCGCACACCGATACCGGCCAGCCGTGCTGCGGGCGCGTTGCCACCGACGGCGAAGACTGAGCGACCGAATGACGTCTTCCGCGCGATGAAGCCGAACACCAGGAACGCGAGGATCATCACGATGGCGGGGGTCGGAAGCCCGAGGACGTCACCGTTCAGGAAGTCCATGATCGGGTCGGAGTCCGGGATCTGCACGGGCAGGGCGTTCGTCACGAACTGCGCCAGCCCGCGGAGCACGCTCCAGAGGCCGAGGGTGGCGATGAACGACGGCACCGCAAAGCGCGCGCGGAGAACGCCGGCGACGGCACCCCACGCGGTACCCATGGCGAGGGTGACGATGATCGCGACGATGGTCGGCAGGCCCCACTGGGAGATGCCCGACGCCACTACTACGCTCGAAAGTGCGACTGCGGGACCAGTGGAGACGTCGATCTCCCCGGCGATGATGACGAGGGTCATCCCCGTCGCGGCGACGCCGATCAGCGCGGCGTCGCGGAGGAGGCCGCTCTGGTTTGCCGTGGTGAAGAAGCCGACGGCGTTGAACGTGAGGTAGGCGTAGAGCAGGACGATCGCGACGAGCAGTCCGACGATGTTGACGAGCGTGGTGTTCCCTCCGATCGATCGGCGGACTCGAGTGAACGCGTTCGGACGGCCGTCTCCCGGTCCGTCGGTCGTCGTGCTTCGGATGGTCTCGACGGTGGTGGTCATGATGGGTCCTTCACTCGGTGGACGTCGACGTCCGTCGGGATGGTGCGTTGGGAGTGGGGGTTGGTCGCGGAGAGGTGGTCGCCCATGGAGGCAGCGAGGACGTCCGGGACGGTGATGTCCGGCGCGACGAACTCCTCGCGGATCCGGCCGCCGCGGAGCACCAGTACCCGATCGCAGGCGAGCGGCAGTTCCTCTGCCTCGCTTGAGACGAACACCACCGCCTTCCCGCTGTCCGCGACCTGGCGCATGATGTCGTAGATCTGCGCCTTCGCCTGGACGTCGACACCGCGGGTGGGTTCGTCGAGCAGCAGCACGTCGCTATCGGCGTGCAGCCATCGGGCGATGACGGCCTTCTGCTGGTTGCCGCCGGAGAGTGTGTTGATCGGTCGGGAGAGGTCGTCGGCCTTGATCGCGAGCCGTTGGCCGAGCGCCTTCGTGGCGGCTCGGATCCGTCCGGTCGCGAGGAAGCCCCCGGCCGAGACGCGCTTCCAGTCGGACATCACGATGTTCTCGTCGATCCCGAGGCCCGGGATGATGCCGGTAGCCTTCCGGTCCTCCGGGGTCATTCCGACGCCCAGCTGCCGCATGCGCCGTGACGTCGGCCTCGTCGCGATGGTGCCGCGGATGCTGATCATGCCGGATCGGCTGCGCTCGTACCCGGCGATGGCCCGGAGCAGTTCCGTGCGGCCGGTGCCGAGGAGTCCGGCGATCCCGAGGACCTCGCCGGCTCGGGCTTCGAAGGTGACACCGTCGAGCTTCGGGGCGAGGACGAGGTCCTCCACGCGCAACAGCACCTCGCCGCTCGTGCTAGCTTTCCGCACGCTCGGGGCCGACTCGAGTGCTTCGCCGAGCATGAGGTGGATGATCCGGTTCGTGTCTGCACCGGCGATGTCGACCGTCTCGATGACTCGGCCGTTGCGCATGACCGTGGCGGTGTCGGCGATCTGGCGGATCTCGTCCATCCGGTGGCTGACGTAGAGGACCGCGACGCCTTCGGCCGAGAGTCGCTTGACCGTCGCCAGGACGATGTCGACCTCGGCGGTCGCGAGGGCGGACGTCGGTTCGTCGAGGATGAGCAGCTTCGGCTCTTCCTGCACGGCGCGGGCGATCTCGACGATCTGCTGCTGTGCGAGGGTGAGCGAGCTGACCACCGCGTCGGGATCGATGTCGGCACCGAGGCGCTCGAGGGTTACGCGGGCGGAGCGGACCATGCGACGCCGGTCGATTCCGAACGGCCCGGTGGGCCACTTGCCGAGACTGAGGTTCTCCGCCACGGTGATGTCACGGATCAGGGAGAGCTCCTGGTAGCAGGTGGCCACGCCTCGTCGACCGGCTTCGGTGACGCCGCCGGTGAGCGGGGAGCCGTCGATGACGATGCTGCCCGTGTCCGGCCGTTCGACGCCCGAGAGCAGCCGGATGAGGGTCGACTTCCCCGCACCGTTCTGGCCGAGGAGCGCCCGGACCTCCCCTGGCGTGATGGTGAAGTCGACGTCGTCGAGCGCGAGGACTCCGGGGTACTGCTTGCGTGCTCCGCGCACCTCGGCGATGGCCGTGCGAGTGGCAGGAGGTGGTGTTGTCGTCATTGACGAACCTCTCGTGGGGAAGGTGGGGACGGTGGAGCGGTCAGCGACAGCCCCACCGTCAAGGGGCGCCGTCGATCAGGGCAGCCCGTCCTTGTGGGTCTCGAGCCACTTGGCTGCGTCGTTCGGCTGGTAGAGGTCGATCGGGGCGGGGATGACCTCACCCTTGGCGTCCTTGCCCTTGTCGTCGATCGCCTTCGCAGCCGCCTTGTACGCGAGCTTCCCGGCTTCGATGCCGGAGATGTCGACGACGGCCTTCAGGGTGGTGCCCTTCTTCAGCTCGTTCGCGATGTCGCTCGTCATGTCGGAACCGAACACGGCGACCTTGCCGACGAGTCCGCGGTTCTCGACTGCCTTGTACGCGCCGATGGTCGCGCCGCCGGCCTCGCCGTAGAGGCCGTTCAGGTCGGGGTGGGCGCTGAGCATCTGTTCGGCGGTCGGGACCGCCTGGTCGACCTCAGCACCCTCCTGGTTCGCGACGAACTGCGCCTTGGGTAGCGCCTTCGTGAGGGCGTCCTTGAAGCCGGCGAAGCGCTCCTTGCAGACTTCGTACTGCTCGCAGTTGATGACGCCCATCTTGGGCGAATCGATGCCCTCCTTCTTGAAGTACTCGGCGGCCTCGTCACCGAGCATGGAGCCGAACTTCGCCGGGTCGCCAAGGACGTAGGCGGACACGTACTGCTTCACGGCGCTGTCGGAGACGCAGGTGTTGTAGCAGACGACGGGGATCCCGGCCTTCGATGCCTGCTTGACGGTGGGGAGGCTGCCGTCCGTCGACACGGCCGACATGATGATCGCGTTGACGTTCGAGGACACGAGCGTGTTCATGAAGGAACTCTCCTTCGACACGTCGCCGGCGGAGGTGGACTCGAGGAACTTGACCTTGGTGCCGCTGGCGTCGGCTGCACCCTCGACGCCCTTCTTGACACCGCCGTAGAAGCCCTGGGAGTCGAGGTACATGGCGCCGATGCGGAGGCTCGATCCGTTGCCGGTGCCGGCGGTCGGGACGGAGCACGCGCTGAGCGCCAACGCGACTGCGGCGATGCCGGCAGCCACGATCGCGCCCCGTCGGAGGTGGGTTCGGGTCATGATGATGCTTTCCTTTCGGGTGCCGGCGACGTTGCCGGGTCGAGCGGATCGCCCGCGTCGTCAGTCGCGGACGGCGTCCGCGACGTCAGTGGTGAGGGTGGCGGAGAGTTCCGCATGGAGGGACCGGAGCCGCGCGACGGTCGCATCCCGTTCGGCGGCCTGGTCCGCGTGGAACAGGAGCATCGTCGGTAAGGACGTCGCGAAGTAGTCGACATCTGTCGGTGCGACGGCGAGCTCCTCGATGTAGCGCTCGAGTTCATCGAGACGAAGACGGGCTTCGTCCTTCCGTCCGAGACGGTCGAGCGCCGCGATGGACCAGACACTGCGCTCCGTGAACGGAGCGGTCGCCATCTCGGTGAAGTCGCCGGTCGCCGCGGCGGCCGTCCGCCACGCGACCTGCGCAATGGAGGCACGCCCCAGCGCGGCGCGCGCGTCACCGAGAGCGAGGTGCAGGTCCGCGGTCGTGGCGAGCGGGTGCCGAGCCTCCCCCAACGAGTCGGGTGCGTGCAGGGCCGACTCGATCGCGTCAGCCGCAGCTACGGGGTCGTCGGCTTCGAGTGCCCTGCGTGCGATCGCCAACGAGGTGCGGTCCCAGGCAGCCAGGGCAACACCCTCACCGCCTTCCCACGGCTGGAACCGCCGACCGGCCATCACGGCGCGAGCGTCATCGATCCGACCGAGGTCGAGGAGCAGGCCGACGCGGTTCAGGGTGAGGTCGTCGCGCTCCGACACCAGGTCGGGTCGCTCGTCGAGCGCCCGGAGGCGGTCCGCGGCCGGCGTACCGGAACGAGCGGCGAGCTCGTCGGTCTCGTAGAGGAGTCGGGCATCGTCGGGCAGCGCAGTCCGTGCCGCGGCGTAGTGGTCGGCCGCACGGTCGAGGTCACCATCGACGTTGACCGCGGCGACCCCGAGGTTCCGGTGCAGCACGGCTGCGTTCCGCTCGTCGGGCCCGGCCGTCACGCCGCGTTCCCAAGCCCCCACGGCGGACCGACTGAGCCCACGGTCGTAGAGCCACGAGCCGAGCATCGACCAGAGGACCGACGCCGACGGGTCGAACGCGAGGACGCGGCGCAGGGCGTCGACGTCGTCGAGCCGGGACGGCAGGGCATTGGTCGGATCAACGGCGGCCGCGTACGCGACGGCGCGGTGGGCGTCCTCGCGGCGCCCGGCACGGAGCGCGAGGTCTGCCATGTGCACGGCGACCAGCGGTCGGACGTTCACCTGGCCGAGCGCCTGCAGGTCCGCCCGCTGCTCTGCCAGGGCCAGGACGCTCTGCGCTTCGGAGGTCGCGCCGAGGGAGGCGTACTCGAGGGCGACGTCCAGCAGCACCGTGGCGTCGTCGCTCACCGGCCGCCCCGCAAGGTGACGCGCCCACTGGTCCAACGGGTCCACCGCGAGCGTCTCCGCGAGCAGGACCTCCGCTTCGGCAGCACGGCCGAGTCGACGGAGCAGCACGACGGCGACGTCCCGCGCCTGCAGGTGCTCATGGTCCTTCCGCAGGACTGCACGCACGTGCTCGAACGCACCGGCCGGGTCCTCGACAGCGGTGCTGCGGGCCAGCGCCAGGTGGGCCGGGGCGGCATCGGCGGCGTTCCACGTGGCCTTCCCGAGCGCGCGGCGTCCCTCGTCGATGCGACCTGCGCGGAGCAGCGCGATGCCGAGACGGTAGTGCGCTCGCCCGTCGGAGGGGTTCGGCGCCCACGACACGAGCCGGTCGACGGCATACTGGAGGTGTTCGACCGCCTGGTCGTACTCGCCGGACGCGTACCGACGGGTCCCGAGCGCGACGTGAGCGCGAACGTCGTTCGGATCCCGGCGCAGCGCTTCCTGCCAGTACGGCTCGGGTGATCTGGTCGCGTGCCGGTACTGCTCGAGGTAGTCGCCGATGAGGTCGAGTTCCTCGATCGTCCCGACGTCCTCGGGCGCGGGTGGCGCGACGGCGGGCGTGGGAGCCTCGACCGCGCCGTCGGCGGGTCGCCTGGCGAACCGGACGAGCTCGTGGTCCCCGCTCACAACGGCGACCCGCAGGGTCGCCGCGTCCGTGCCGGACGGGGCCACCCAGTCAACGACCACCGGCATGTCGGGGGTGAGTCGCGCCTCCAGAACGGCCAACGGCGCGCCGTCCGGGGCCTCGACACGGATGACGGCGTCCTCTGCGATGACGCTCACCGCGACGCCGATCCGCAGCGTGCCGGGCTCCGGCAGGTCGACGCGGATCGCCGCCTCACGGGTCGCCTGCATGGCCGGGCCGATGGCGCTGATCGGGTACCAGAACTGCGAGAAGGTCCTCGTCTCGCCGGGTTCGAGGAAGGAGAAGTCCGGCTGGTTGTCGGTGTAGACGCCGGCCATCAGTTCGACGTACGGGCCGTCGGCGTCCGTGAGGTTGGCGTCCCAGGCGTGGCCGAAGGGCGCGTCGCCCCACGTCCACTGTTTCTTGCCCGGCGAGATCGTGCGGTCGGCCCAGTGCACGAAGCCCGCCTCGCGGCCGTGGTTGTACCCCCCGAAGAACGCGTCGTCGGTGTCGGTCACCATGTACGACGTCGGCACCGGGATGTTGCGGTACCAGTCGAGGCGGTCCGCGTCGGGGTGCTCCTCGTCGACCCGCGCCGGGTAGTCGACGCCGTAGTACGTGCCGTCCACCGCCGGGAACGTCGCGACCGCCCGCTTGGCGTGGTCGGCCACGTGGTGCACGTCCGTCGGGAAGAAGCTCTGGTAGTCGTCGTTCACCGCGGCTGCGACGTTCGCCCACCAGAGGAACGTCTCGGTGCGCTCGCTCCGGTTGTAGAGGCGGACCCGCGCCTCGATTGCGGAGGAGTCCGGTCGGAGCCGGATCCCGTGCATGCCCTTCATCCGGGCGAACGGGTCGTGGTCCGAGCACCAGACCGTGACCGATCCGTCGGCCTCGCGCTCGATGGAGACGTCCGTCGGCAGGAAGGTCGCGGGACGGTGGTGCTGCGGCCAGTTGAACTCGACCCCTCCCGAGATCCACGGCCCCGTCAACCCGACCAGGGCCGGCTTGATGACGTTGTTCCGGTAGAAGAAGTCGTGGTCGGCGGTCTTGTCGTACCCGATGTGGATGCGACCGCCGAGCTCCGGCAGCACCACGACGCGGACCCACCGGTTCTCCAGGTGCACGGCTTCCCAACGGTGCGGGCGCTTCTCGGACGCGATCCGCTCGTGGAACGGCAACGGGAACACACGCCCGGACGATCCTTGGTAGACGCGGCGGTCCAGGAACTGCGGGAACCGGTCCGGCTCCTGTGGCTCGTACGTGTCAATGACGAGCGGTTCGGACCAGGCGGCGACGGCCAGGTTCTGCTGGTCCGCTGGGATCGGAGGGAGGTCGAGCCTCGACTCTTCGTTGAGCATGCACCGATCGTACGGACGACACAGATGCGCCCGGAACGGGTGATCCGATGGAAAACCTGGACGAAACGACTTTCTCGGCGCAATGATGGGGCGTGCTCATCGAAGACGGCTTCCCTGGCCAGCGGCTCCGTGTCCTCCCCGCTCGTCGGGTCCGTCAGGCCCTCACCCAGCCGGGCATCGCACACCTCGTCGTCACGGACGCCGGCTACTTCCCCACCGCGCAGGCGCACGGCAAGGAGCGGCCAGCCGGAACTCCGCAGTGCGTCGTGCTGGTGTGCGTCCTCGGGGCGGGTCGTGTCCGGGTCGACGGTGCAGTCCACGAGGTCAAGCGCGGCCAGGTCGTCGTCCTGCCGCCGAACGTCCCACACGCTTACGAGGCGGACCAGGCCGACCCGTGGACGCTCTGGTGGGTGCACGTGCTCGGGCGCGACCTCGAGGAGTTCCTGCGGCAGAGCGGCATGACCGCGGCCCAACCCGTTCGTCACCTCAGGGACGTCTACCGGCCGGTGTCCCTCATCGAGGAGATCGTCGGCGCGATGGAACACGGCGACACCGACGCCAGCCTCCTCGCTGCGTCCGGCGCAGCATGGCACCTCATGGCGCAGCTGTGTGCCGAGCAGGTCGCCGGCGCCACAGCGCTCCCCGTGGTGGATGCCGCACGAGATTACATCGTCGCGCACCCCGCCGAGCCGATGACGGTGGCGCAGCTCGCAGCGATGGCACGGATGAGCCCGTCCCACTTCGCTGCGCAGTTCCGGAAGCGGGTCGGTGTGAGTCCGCTCCGGTTCCAGACCCAGGTGCGCATGGGGCGCGCCAGCGAACTCCTGCTGACGACCGCGAACAGCGTCGAGGCGATCGCCCGGGCAGTCGGCTACGACGACCCCTTCTACTTCAGCCGCGTGTTCCGCTCGGTGCACGACGTCGCGCCGACCGTGTACCGGGAGCGTGCCCGCGACTGACAGTCGATTCAGCCGTACAGCTTCGCCCGGAACAGCGGGTCCGCGAGGTCGTGCGGGACGTCGGGCGCGCCCGCCACCACGTCCGCCATCGAGCGCGGCAGGTCGAACGGCAGCACACCCTGGGCACGTGCGCGGTCCGCCACC
Organism: Curtobacterium sp. BRB10; assembly: GCF_031844325.1. Lineage (NCBI taxonomy): Bacteria > Bacillati > Actinomycetota > Actinomycetes > Micrococcales > Microbacteriaceae > Curtobacterium > Curtobacterium sp. BRB10. Next base: position 78,520 of record NZ_JAUZVA010000007.1, on the reverse strand, counting down.
ACCGCGAGGATCGCCGCGTCGGTCGCACCGAAGTCCCCGATGAGGACGTCCGCGACCTCGAGCACCGGCGTGAGCACCGCAGGGCGCTCCAACTGGACGACCACGACGAGCGGACCGCTCGACCGGAGCGCACGCAGCCGGGCGATGGTCTCCGTGGGGAACTCGAGGGTGCCCGCGTGGAAGAAGGGCTCGAGCACGAACTCGTCCCGATGGTCGAACGGAGGATCAATCCGCACGACCCGCACGTCGGCGTCCTCGGGCCGGTCGACCACACGGGCGACGGTGCCGGCCACCTCGGCGTCGAGTCCCTCCACCCAGACCGCGGTGGAAGCGTCGACCGTGACGCTGTCGTCGTCCGACAGCACCACCATCGAGCGCTGCTGCGCGGCGAAACCGGCCTCGACCGCGTCCGGCGACCCGACCAGGTCGAGGACCGCCGATTCGTCCACGTAGGGGTCGTCGAAGAGTCCGAGTTCGAACTTCACCGCGAGTGTCCGGCGGAGCGATTCGTCGAGGCGGGACTCGGCGACCTGGCCGGACTCGACGAGTCCGAGCAGGACGTCGGTACAGGTCTCGCCACCGAGCTGGTCACACCCCGCGTCGAGGATCTTCGCCACGCGCGCGGCCCGGTCGAGGTGCTCCACGCCCCACGCCCGGGCAGGGAGCCACGCGCCACCGATGGTGACGTCGCTGACGAGCTGCCAGTCGGTGCACACGACGCCGTCGTACCCGAGCTCCTCGCGCAGGATACCCGTGATGACCTGCTTGTTGAACCCGAACGCGACCTCCTCGATCGCGCGACCGTGCCGCACGACGCCGACGGGCACCCCGTAGTAGGGCATGATCGCCGACGTCCCGGCGTCGATCGCCGCCCGGAACGGCTCGAGGTGGTGGTCGAACATCCCGCCGGGGTAGACCTGCTCCTTCCCGTAGGGGAAGTGCGGGTCCTCGCCGTCCCGCTGGGGACCGCCTCCGGGGAAGTGCTTCGTCATGCAGGCCACGCTCGTGCCCTGCAGGGCGCCGTCGGCCGACCGGTCCTCGAACCCCTCGAGGTAGGCGCGGACGTAGGCGCTCGACAGTGCCGCGTCGGGGCCGAACGTCGTCGACTGGCGAGCCCAGCGGGGTTCGGTGGCGAGGTCGACCTGGGGATGGAGAGCAGCACGGATGCCGACCGCGGTGTACTCCCGGCGAGCGATCCGTGCGAACTCGCGGACCGCGTCGACGTCGCGGAGTGCCGCGAGTCCGATCGCCTCGGGCCAGGCCGAGAAGGCCCCTGCCGTGAGCGCCGTGGCGATGTTCTCGTTCCGGAGCTCGGAGTGCCGGGGGTCGGTCGAGATGGTGACCGGGACGCCGAGTCGGGTCCCCTCAGCCAGCTGCTGCAGGCGGTTGTGCCACCGCGCGGCCGCCGTCGCCGTCGGGAGCTGCAGCACGTTGAAGTGGCTGATGTGCTGCCGGGTGACGGTGTGCGTGGTGCTCTCGGGCATGACGAGGGCACCCTCTTCGACCAGCGAGCCGTCCGCACCGGCCTCGATGCTCGGCTGGAAGAACTGGCCGACCTTCTCCTCGATGGTCATCCGACCGAGGAGGTCCGCCACACGGTCGGCTACCGGGAGGCGCGGATCCTCGTACGGGTCCATGACGCCGTTCCCGTTGAGGTCACGGAACTCCGTGCCGTCGGGCGCCGTCCGGGTCTGCAACCGCGTCGTGCTCACGATGGTTCCCCTCCGTTCAGTGGACGCGTCGGATCGAGCCGATGAGGACCGCCGACAGGACGGCCAGCACAGCTCCCACCGTGAAGAGCCCGCCGTACCCGATGCCGGTTCCGAGCGCGATGCCCGCGAGACCCGGCGCGATGAACTGCGGCGCGGTGTTCGCGATGTTGAGGATGCCCATGTCCTTGCCGTGCTCGGCGTCGCTCGGCAGGACGTCGCTCATGAGGGCTTGGTCGACGGCGATGTACACGCCGTAGGCGAGACCCGCAGCCCCGATGAAGCCGAGGAAGGTGCCCGTGGAGGGCCAGAGGATGAGCGGGACGAAGGCCGCCGCGATGATGAGCGACGCGATGACGACGAGAAGCTTGCGACGCTTGATCCAGTCGGAGAGCGGTCCGGAGACGAGGGTGCCGATGCCGGACGCGACCGCGAGCACGATGCCGGAGAGGGCGACCGTACCGGCGACGCCCGCTGCGTCGAGTCCGACGTAGTCCTGCAGCACGAAGTACTGGTAGAGCACGACGCAGTAGAAGGCGAGCAGCAGCACCAGGCGTCCGAAGAGCGCGAGGAGGTAGTCGCGGTCCATCGGGACACGGAACGTGACGAGGATCTCGCGGAACGTCAGGGTCCGCTTCGGCTCGTGACGCGTGGACGAGTCCCGGGCGAAGACCACGAAGAGGATCGTGGTGAGCGCGAGCACGAACGGGACGAGCCCGAGGCCGACGCGGATGTTCGACAGGAACGCCGCCCCGACGACGGAGCCGAGGCTCTGCGCGAGCAGTGTGCCGAACCCGATGAACGCCGAGGCGACGCCGCGTCGTGCCGGCGCGACCCGGTCCGGGAGCACGGCGGCCAACGGCGCGAGCAGTGCGTTGAGGCCGACCTGGAAGACGACGTACAGCAGGACGAGCAGCGGGAACGCGGACACCAGGGACATCGCGCTGAGCGCGAGCGTCGCGACGAGTCCGCCGCCGAGGATCCATGGGTTGCGGCGGCCGAATCGCGAGCGCGTGCGGTCGGAGAGCGAGCCGAACACGATGTTCGCGACGAGACCCGCGACGGCGCCGATCGACGTCAGGGTGCCGTATAGCGCGACCTTCGCGTCGGCGTCGACCTGCTCCATGAGCGCGGGCAGGAGCGTGCCGGACACGCCCGTTGCGAGCATCCAGCCGAAGTTGGCCTGGAAGAGGAGGACGCCGAGGGCACCGAGCTTCTCCCGCTGACGGGGACCAGCGTCGGGGCCGTCGGGATCGGCCGGGGTGGTGGATGTGGGGACGGCCTGCGACATTGCATCTCCTCGCGACGTTGCTGGTGGCTGGGGCCGGGAACTCGGTTACAGTAACACCAAAACCGTTCGCCTGAATGGTTTTTGTTCCCGAGGCGACGACGCGAGGAGGACGGGCACGTGGAGGACGACGCACGCAGGACCACGGCGGAGGGGATCCCCTTCCGCGATCTCGACGGGGACGGGGTGATGGCGCCGTACGAAGACCCCCGTCGTTCCCCGGCGGAGCGGGTCGCTGACCTCGTCCCGCGGTTGTCGCTCGAAGAGAAGGTCGGGCTGATGTTCCAGACCGTCATCGAGAGCGGCCCCGACGGGACCCTGCTCGAGACACCGGGAGCGATCAGCAAGTCACCGACGAGCACCGTCGTCCTCGGCAAGCACATGAACCACTTCAACGTGCACGCGCTCGCGTCCGCACGCAACGCCGCCCGGTGGTCGAACGCCCTCCAGCTCCTCGCCGCGGACACGCCGCACGGCATCCCGGTCACGGTGTCCACGGACCCGCGCCACGCGTTCACGGAGAACAGCGGTCTCTCGTTCTCGGCGGGGCCGTTCTCGCAGTGGCCCGAGTCGATGGGCCTCGCCGCGCTGGACGACGTCGAGACGATCGAGCGGTTCGCACGCATCGCGCGGGACGAGTACCGAGCGGTCGGCATCCGAGCGGCCCTCCACCCGCAGATCGACCTCGCGACCGAACCGCGCTGGGGACGGCAGCTCCAGACCTTCGGGTCCGACACCGACCGGGTCGTCGCCTACACGCGCGCGTACCTCCGCGGATTCCAGGGCGAGACCCTCGGACCGGACAGCGTCGCGTGCACCACCAAGCACTTCCCCGGCGGCGGCCCCCAGCTCGACGGCGAGGACGCGCACTTCCCGTACGGGCGCGAGCAGGTCTACCCGGGCGGGATGTTCGCGGAGCACCTCCGGCCGTTCCGGGCGGCGATCGAGCAGCAGACCGCGGCGATCATGCCCTACTACGGCATGCCCCACGGGCTCGTCCTCGACGGCGAACCGGTCGAGGAGGTCGGCTTCGGGTACAACCGTCGCATCCTGCAGGGACTGCTTCGCGATGAACTCGGCTACGACGGTGTGATCGTCACCGACTGGGAACTCGTCAACGACAACGTCGTCGGCTCCCAGGTGCTCCCCGCGCGGGCCTGGGGGGTCGAGCATCTCGACGCCGCCGGCCGGATGCGGAAGATCCTCGATGCCGGCGCCGACCAGTTCGGGGGCGAGGAGTGCACCGACCTGCTGCTCGACCTCGTCCGGAGCGGCCAGGTCAGCGAGCAGAGGATCGACGAGTCCGCCGCACGCCTGCTCCTGGTGAAGTTCCAGCTCGGCCTGTTCGACGACCCGTACGTCGACGAGGACGCCGCCGAAGCGATCGTCGGCAGCACCGTCTCGCGAGCGGCGGGTGCGTCCGCGCAGGCCCGGTCCGTCACCGTCCTCGAGAACCGTGACCTCGGTGGCACTCCGGTGCTGCCCCTCCGCGCGGGATCGGCGCTCTGGCTCGAGGGCGTCGCCCCCGAGGCCGTGCCGGACGGATACACCGTCGTCGACGACCCCGACCGGGCCGACCTCGCCATCGTCCGGCTGGCGGCGCCCTTCGACCCACGGGACGACCTGTTCCTCGAGGCCTACTTCCACCAGGGCTCACTCGAGTTCCGCCCCGGACTCGTCGCACGGCTGCGGGCACTGGCCGCCCGCGTCCCGCTGGTCGTCGACGTGGCGCTCGACCGACCGGCCGTGCTGACACCGATCGCCGAGGCGAGCACCGCGCTCAGCGTCACCTTCGGCGTGTCCGACGACGCACTGCTGCGGGCACTCACCGGTGTCACGCCTCCCGAAGGTCGGCTGCCGGTCGAAGTCCCCCGGACCATGGACGCGGTCCGCCGGTCGAAGGCGGACGTGCCGAACGACACCGTCGACCCGCTCTTCCGGGTCGGTTCCGGTCTGCGTCTGCGGGTGCCGATCCCGGAGCGGCGGTAGCGTCGCGCACCGCCCCCGCCGCTACGGTTTCCCCGTGAGCACGTCGACCGGCACCCGTGGCCCCTACCGGAAGAGCGTCGAGCGGCGGCGCGAGATCGTCCAGACCGCGCTCGACGTGTTCGCGGAGCGGGGTTACTCCAGCGGTTCGATGCGGGAGATCGCTGCCCGTGCGGGCCTGACGCAGTCGGGACTGCTCCACCACTTCGCCAGCAAGGAGGACCTGCTGACCGAGGTGGTGGAGCTCCGTGACCGACAGGTCGACGAAGCGCTTGCACGGCACGGAGCGCCGCCCCTGCTCGAACGCATGGCGGTAATCGCTGCGCACAACCGCGAGAACAGGAAGCTCAGCAGCGTCTTCGTCATCCTCTCCGCCGAGGCCGTCGCCGAGGAGCACCCGGCACACGAGTACTTCCGACGTCGCTACGAACGGCAACACGTGGAGACGGAACGTGCTGTCAGGGAGGAGCAGCGCTCGGGACGCATCCGCCCGGACCTCGACGCCGGCGCCGTCGCCGCGGGTCTGGTGGCGCTCCTCGACGGGTTCGAGCTGCAGCAGGAACTCCGTCCCGGTTTCGACCCGGAGCGCGCCGTCCGTGCGTTCGTCAGCTCGTTGTCCGTCCTGCCGACCGGGTCCTGACCGGTCCGCGAGGAACGGGCGATGGCAGGACGGGAGCCCGGTGCCAGCTGGCACCGGACCTCCCGTCCTGCGGAGCGTGCGTCAGACCGTCGACCAACCGCCGTCGGACGCGAGCAGTGCACCGTTGACGTTCGCGGCGTCGTCGCTGAGCAGCCACGTGATCGACGACGCGAGTTCGGCGGCGGTCGCCGGTGCGGGGAGCACCGCCTGCATGATCGGGCCGACCCGCGACGCCGCGTACTCGCTCTTCAACGCGCCGTCGATGCCCGTCGCCACGGCCCCGGGCAGCACCGCGTTCGCTCGGACTCCCTGCGGGCCGTGGAAGAACGCCACGCTCTTGGTCAGCCCGAGCACCGCGTGCTTGGACGCCGAGTACGCGGTTCCTGACGCCGACGCGCGGATCGCCGCCTCCGACGCGACGTTGACGATGGCACCTGCGCCGGCATCGACCATCAGCGGCAGGACGGCGCGGATGAGTCGCATCGGACCGGTGACGTTGACCAGGAACACCCGGTCCCATGTCCGGTCGTCGACCTCCGACGGCGGCAGGAACCCGTCCATGATGCCGGCCACGTTCGCGAGACCGTCGACGCGGCCGCCGGCTGCGGCGAGGACCGCCCGGATCGTCTCGTCGCTCGTCACGTCACCGACGACGGTGCGGATGTCCGATCCGGGGTGCTCGGCGGCGAGGCTGTCCAGCCCCGCCTGCACGACGTCCGTGGCGACGACCGCGCCGTCCTCACTGACGATGCGTTCGGCAGTCGCCCTGCCGATGCCGGAGCCTGCTCCCGTCACGATGACGACCTTGCCGGAGAACCGGGAGGTGGAGGTGGTCATGATCTTCCTTCCTGGGGGTACCCGGTGGAGGAACCACCGGGAGCGGATGCGCGCCCCCTCCCTACCGCGCCGGCGCTCGCGCCGCGCGGCCGGTGGAGGCGGGTGCTGCAGGACCGGGCGACGACCGAACGCAGGGCGGTGAGGCCGCCCTCGAGCAGGCCGGCAGCGCGGGCCTGCACAGCGATGTTGCCGATGGCCGTCGCCTCGACGGGGCCGGCGATCACCACGAGCCCGGTCCGGTCGGCGAGCGACTGACACAGCAGTTCGTTGAGGGCGCCCCCGCCGATGACGTGCACGACGTCGACCCGGTGCGTCGGTACGAGGTCCAGTGCGGCTCCGAGCGCCTCAGCGAAGCCCGCCGCGATGCTCTCGACGATGCACCGGACTGTCTCGACCCGGCCGGACGGTGGACGGAGTCCGCGGTCCTCCAACCACGCGACGATGCGCCCGGGGACGTCGCCGGGGCGGAGGAACACCGTGTCGTCGACGTCGAAGACCGGCTGACCGGAGGGCACCTCCGCTGCTCGCTGCAGCAATTGGTGCAACAGGCTCGATCGTTCCGCATCGCCGGCGTCGGGTTCCCAGTACCGCAGGCTCTCCGAGAGCAACCACAGTCCCATGACGTTCCGGTGGAACGTCGTGCGTCCGTCGACGCCGGCCTCGTTCGAGAACCCGACCTCGCGTGCATCGGCAGAGATCACGGGTGCATCGAGCTCGAGACCGACGAGCCCCCAGGTGCCGCACGACACGTACGCGAAGTCACGGCCCACGTTCGGCACGGCGACGATCGCGGACGCGGTGTCGTGGGCTCCGACGGCGACGATGTCGAGTGGCCGTCCGATCACAGACGACGGCGCTCCTGCAACACTTCCGATCGTGGTGCCCGCCTGGACCAGGTCCGACACCAGTGAGACGGGGAGCTGGAGTCGACGGAGCAGGTCCTCGTCCCACGTGCGCGTCGTCACGTCGAGCAGCCCGCTCGTCGACGCGATGGTCTCCTCGGTCGCCTGACGTCCGGTCAGCCAGAAGCACAGCAGGTCGGGGACGAACAGCATCCGGTCCGCCCCACCGAGGTCCTCCGCCTCGGCGGCGAGTTGGTACAGGGTCGTGAAGGGAAGGTGTTGGAGGCCGTTCCGCCGGTACAGGTCCTCGGCCGACACCGCGGCGTGGACAGGGGCGATCACCCGGGCTGTCCGGTCATCGCGGTAGTGGTGCGGGATGCCGCGCAGGCGCGCGTCGCGGACGATCCCGTAGTCGACCCCCCAGGTGTCGATCCCAGCGCTGATCAGGTCGCCGGGCGCAGCGCGCTCCGCCGCTGCCAGCGCTGCGACGACGTTCCGGTAGAGCGACGTGACGTCCCAGTGCAGTCCGTCGGGCAGGGCGACCGGATCATTCGCGAAGCGCGTCACGGTCCGCGTGACCAGCTTGCCGCTCTCGACGTGGCCGAGGACGACACGACCGCTGGACGCACCGAGGTCCACGGCCGCGAGTGTCCGCGACGCCGTCATGGTCCGGTCGAGGCGTCGGTGAGCACTGCTGTCGCGGCCAACGATGCACGTCGGAGGAGCTCGTCCGGACGGGTGTCGATGCGTGCCACCTCAGCAGGGTCCATGAACTCGACCGTGCCGGTCGACCTCGCGCCCACGAGCACCCTCGCGACCTTCACGGCCATCTCGGTGATGTGCACGACATCAGCTGCGGTGGCCCCCAGCGCGAACATCCCGTGGTTCCGCAGGTAGATGACGCGCGGCGGCCGCGTCCGCTCCCGGAGCAGGGACCGGACCGTCCGAGCCAGGGCCAGGCCCGGATCGACGTAGGGGACGAGCATCGGGTCGGCGCCGAGGACGACGATCTGGTCGGGGAAGAGCGCGCCCCGGACCAGCAGGTCTGCCTGGACCGAGCAGAGCAGGGAGTTGACCGCGACCGGGTGCGTGTGGCCGACCACCTCGACGCCGGGTACCTCCAGGCAGACGGCGTGCAGGAGTGCCTCCACGGACGGACGCCGTCCGCCGTTCGACGCCGCGGCGGCGTCGAACAGGGCTGCCACCTCGGCGTCGCCGGCGTCCGGGTCGTCGATCAGACGGAGCAGATCCGCCAGCGCGACGGTGACGATGTCGTCGTCGGTCGCGTTCGCCATGAAGGCGCCGCTGGCCTTCACGTGGACGAGCCCACCCGTTCCGCGGCCAGAGACGTTGCCCTCGGCGAGGGTGGCCCAATCGCGTTCCGGACGGCCGAGCTCCCGCGCGAGCTCGCTGAGGGTGGTGATGGTCTGGTCGTCGTGCATGCTCCGCTCCGTCGCTTCCTCGGCCGGTCGTTCAGAACGCAAGACGCTGCGGCTCGGGGCCGAGGTCGGCGCTCTGCGGTTCGGGAACGGCGAACCCGTTCGCCCGGTACGCCTCGTAGTCGAATCGTTCGCACTCGTCGTACCCGATCCGGTGGTACTCGGTGAACCCGTCCCAGTCCTCGTACCCGTCACCGAGATCGCTCTCGAGGAAGGCGTCGGCCATGGCCATCCCGAGCCGTGGCGCGGTGTGGAAGGCCCCCATCGCGAGCACGTTGGCGTTGTTCGCCGTCACTGCTCGCCTGGCGGTCTCGACGCTCTCGCACACCGCGGCGTGCACGTGCGGGCACTTGCTCGCCGCGATGTGGATGCCCATGCCCGACCCGCAGAAGGCGAGCGCCTTCGGGAACCGGGCCTCGGCGATCTGTGCGCCGATCAGGAAGCCGACCCGGTGGTACATCGGGACGTCGTCCAGGTCGGGGGTCAGGTCGGTCACCGCCCATCCGCGGCCCTCGAGGTGCGCCTTGACGGCTTCCTTCAACGCGAAGCCCGCGAAGTCGGCGCCGACGACGACTCGTCGTTCGGTGGTGTTGCTCATCGTCCTCGTGTCCTGTCCCGCCGCGCCGTCAGGCACCGACGACCGTTCCTGCAGTCTCGGCGACGACCTCGTGGCGGCCGTCCCGCAGCGTCTGTTCCGTCCCGTCCGGGAGCCGCAGCACCGCCTCCGTGCCGACGGGCACGAGCAGTTCCACGCGCAGCGTCCCGTCGTCGACACGCCAGTCGATGCCGGCGGTGCCGTGCGGGGTGTCGAGGTGCGCCGACGCGGAGGTGATGCCGCCGCCGGGAAGCGGGGCGAACAGGATCCGCTCGGAACCCGGCGCGGCCGGTCGGATGCCGGCGACGACCCGGTGCAGCCAGTCGGCGACCGAACCGAGCGCGTAGTGGTTGAAGCTGGTCATCTCGCCGGGGTTCACCGTGCCGTCGGGCAGCAGGGCGTCCCACCGTTCCCAGATGGTCGTCGCGCCCATGCCGACCTGGTAGAGCCAGCTCGGGCAGGCCTCCTGCGTGAGGAGCCGGTACGCGGTCTCCCCGTGCCCCGTCTCGCTCAGCGCGTGCAGGACGAACGGGGTGCCCACGAAGCCGGTCGAGATGACGAACCCCGCCTCGGCGATGAGTTCGGCGAGGCGCTGCCCCGCGGCGGCGGCCTGGTCGCCGTCCACGAGACCGAACACGATCGCGAGTGCGTACACCGTCGGCGCGTCCGACCGGATCCGGCCGTCCGCCTCGACGTACGCGGCCCGGAAGCCGTCGCGGATGCGCGCGGCCACCGCCGTCCGGTGCGCTGCGAGGTCGTCGTCGCCGAGCACCGCGGCGATGCGCGCCGCGGTCGACATCGTGCGGTACATGCACGCCGTCGCGACGACCTCGCGGTCAGCGCGGGCGGCACGCGGGTCCTCGGGCGGAGCGGCCGGGTCGAGCCAGTCCCCCAGCTGGAAGCCGGCGGTCATCGTGCCCGCCTCGTCCAGGGAGTCCTCGACGTACCGGACGTACCGGTCGATCGAGTCACGCTGCTGGGCGAGCACGCCGGCGTCGCCGTACTGCTCGTACACGGTCCAGGGGATCCAGACGGCACCGTCCTGCCAGAGCGCCATGGGGCCCGGACGGAAGTCGCCCCACCCGCCCTCCGGCGCCTCGACCACGGACTCCTCGAACTTCTGGGAGTTCGGGGCGATGAGTGGGACCTGCCCGTCGGCCATCTCCTGCTCGAGCGAGAGGTCGACCAGCCAGTCGGTCAGGAACTCGCGGACGTCGAACAGGTAGGCCGCGGTCGGCGCGAACGCAGCCAGGTCTCCGACGTACGCCATGCGCTCGTCCCGCTGCGGGCAGTCGGTGGGCAGACCGACGAAGTTGCCCCGCATCCCCCACACGACGTTGCGGTGGAGCTGGTTGACCCGCTCGTCGGAACACGCGAACGTCCCGGTGCGCCGCAGCGCGGAGCCGATGACGACGGCGCGGACCCGGTCCGTGACGGTCTCGGCGGCCTCCGGCCACCCGGAGACCCGGGCGTAGCGGAAACCGTGGAACGTGAAGGTCGGCTCGAACGTGTCCTCGTCGCCGGAGAGCGTGTACCGGTCGGTCGCCTCGGCCGAGCGGAGGGGCCGGACGGCGAGGTCGCCGTCCTCGAGGACCTCGGCGTGCCGCACCACGACCTCGTGTCCGCGCGGCCCCCGGACCGTCACCCGCAGCCACCCGGCGATGTTTTGCCCGAAGTCGAGCAGCAGGTCGCCGTCGTCCAGCACCTCGACCAGTGTCGGGACGAGCTCCTCCTGCGCGCGGATGGGCGGCGCGGACGAGGCGACGATCGTCCCGGCGTCGAACTCGACGGTCCGCACGGGCAGGGTCGAGGGGAAACCCGGGTGGTGCGCGTCGCGCGGGTGCGCTCCGGTCGCGTCGATGGTCTGGCCGTCGTAGAGGTCGTCGGCCGTGGTGCCGCTGTCCGCAGCCGACCAGGTTTCGTCCGTGGCGACCCGCTGCGTGTGTCCGTCGGCGTACTCGAGCACGAGCTCGGCGGAGGCGGCGCGCTCGTCGCCGTAGGCGGCGCGCAGGCCGTTCCACCCGAGGCGCCCGCGGTACCAGCCGTTGCCGACGTGCAGGGCCACGGTGGTCGTGTCCCCGACGGCGTCGGTCACGTCCCACTCGACGGCACGGAGCCGGCGTTCGTAGGTCGTCCACCCCGGGGTGAGCAGGTCGGCCGAGGCACGGACGCCGTTCACCCACGCGTCGACGATGCCGAGCGCCGTCGCGCGGAGCCGCGCCGAGACGACGGCGCCGTGTCCGGTCTCGGCCGCGACGGTCCGCACCAGGACGGGGGCGCCCGCGGTGTCGGCGGTGATCATGGGTGCGGTCCACACGGTGTCGCCGGTCATGCCGAGACCTCCAGTTCGGTGTGCAGGGTCGCGGCGGAGTCGCCGCCGGCCCAGATGTCGATGGTCGTGGTGTCCTGGACGACACCGCGCGTCGCGGCGCTCCAGTAGCTGAGCTGGTCCGGGCCGAGCTCGAAGGTGACCGTCCGGGTGGCGCCGGCGGGCACGGCGACGCGCTGGAACCCCTTGAGCTCGCGGACCGGTCGGCTCGACGTCCCGTGCCGCTGGTGCACGTAGAGCTGCACGACGTCCTCGCCGTCGCGTGCGGACGTGTTCGTCACGTCCACCGAGACCGTGGTGGTCTCGCCGACCGGCAACCGGTCGGTACCGACCGTCAGTCCCGCGTACGCGAACGTGGCGTAGGTCAGGCCGTGGCCGAAACGGTACAGCGGTGCGCCGTCGCCGTCGAAGTACCGTGCGTCCTGGTCCTCCGGAGCGAAGGTCCGCAGGTGCGCGTAGGTCGCGGGGACCTGACCGACGTGGCGCGGCCATGTGAAGGGCAGACGACCGGCGGGTTCGGCGTCACCGAAGAGGACGGCGGCGACCGCGTCGCCACCGCGGGTGCCCGGGTACCAGGCCTGGAGGATCGTGGGGACGTGCTCGTCCGCCCACCGCAGGTCGAGCGGTCGCCCGGAGAGCACCACGAGCACGACCGGCGTGCCGGTCGCGACGATGCGTTCGAGCTGCTCCTGCTGCCGGCCCGGCAGGTCGAGGGTGGACACCGAGGCCTTCTCGCCGATCTGGTTCTGGGGCTGCCCCACGACCACCACGGCCAGGTCGGCTCCGGCAGCGGCGGCCACCGCGCGGTCGAGTTCCCGGTCGTCGTCGTGGTCGGCCGGGGTCGGCTGGACGCTGGGGTCCATCGCGTCGAAGGGCGACGGGTGGACGCGCCCGGGGATCCCGACGCCGGGGGCGTGCTCGATCCGGGCGTCGTCACCGAGTCGGTGGCGCAGCCCGTCGACGATGCTGACGGCCTCGGCCGTGTCGTGCTCGAACACCCACGGGCCGATGGTGTCCCGCTTGCTGTCCGCGAGCTGACCGATGACGGCCACACGCTGCGCGGACGTGTCCGACAGGGGCAGGAGCGCCCCCTCGTTCTTCAGCAGGACGACGGACCGCTCGGCGGCGGTACGGGCGAGTTCGCGGTGCTCCGGAGCGTCGAGCACCTCGGCGGCGGCGGCCGCGTCGACGAACGGACGCTCGAACAGCCCCAGCCGGAACTTCGCGGTCAGGACGCGGGCGACGGCCCGGTCGAGGACGGCCTCGTCGACGAGTCCGTCGCGGACCGCTGCCGGCAGGTTCGCGAACGCCGGCTCGAACGTCGTCATCTCCATGTCGAGCCCGGCGTCCAGGGCGCGCGCCGCGGCGTCGGTCTGGTCCTTCGCGAAGTGCTGCACCTCGAGCGAGCGCACCGCGTTCGCGTCGGACACCACCCAGCCGTCGAAGCCCAGCTCGCCGCGGAGCACGTCCGTGAGCAGCCATCGGTTGGCGGAGGCGGGGACCCCGTTGAGGTCCATGTAGGCGCTCATCACGTTCGCTGCGCCCGCCTCGACGGCGGCCCGGAACGGTGGGAGGTACACGTTCCACAGGTCGGCGTCGGACACGTCCGCATCGTCGTAGTCCCGACCGCCCCGCGCCGCGCCGTACCCGACGAGGTGCTTCGGACCGGCGAGCACGTGCTCGTCGTCCAGGTCGCCCTGGAAGCCGCGGACCTGCGCAGCGGCGACGGCCGCGCCGAGGACGGGGTCCTCACCGGCGCCCTCGATGATGCGACCCCACCGCGCGTCCCGGGTGACGTCCACCATCGGGGCGAACGTCCAGTGGATGCCGACGGCACGCGATTCCCGGGCGGCGACGCCCTGCACGGCCTCGATGAGCTCCGGGTCCCAGCTCGCCGCGAGCGCGATCGGGACCGGGAAGATCGTGCGGAGACCGTGGACGACGTCGAAGCCGAACAGCAGCGGGATCCCGAGGCGTGTGTCCTCGACGGCCGAGCGCTGCAGCCGGTTCGCGAGGTTCGGTTCGCGGACGAAGAGCACCGAGCCGGCGCCGCCCGAGGCGACCGCGCGTTCGACCATCCGCGGCTGCTCCACGAAGGCGCGGTGCTCCGGCGGCAGCGAGTCGAGGTCGAAGTCGTCCGGTACCCGCTCACCCGTCCCCATGTAGAAGTACTGGGACAGCTGCCCGGCCTTCTCCTCCACGGTCATCCTGGTGAGCAGGTCGGCGACCCGTGCTTCGACCGTGAGGTCGGGGTCCCGGTACGGCGCTGTACTCATCGGTGGTGCTTCTCCATCTGGTTCTGGTGGTTCGTGTGCAGTGCTGACCCGGTTCGTCGCGGTCTCCCGCGTCGACACTCAGGCCGGCGTCGTCGCGGTCGGCATCGGGGCGGGACGCGACGACCCGGCCGTCGCCCCCGGTGCGTCGGTCGACCGCTCCTCCGCTTCGACGCGGACGGTGACGGTGACGGGCGCGAGTCCCTCGGCCGCGACGGTGACGGTGATGGTCCCGGGGCCCGTGGGTCGCACGATCGCGAGCGCGCGACCGTCGTACGTCTCGGAGGTGCCGCTGTCGAACCGCTCGCGCTGGTCCGGGCGTCCGCTCCCCACGGCCACCAGGTTGGCGGGTCCCTCGACGAGGACGTGCACCCGCCGGTCCGCGGCGTGCACGAGGCTCCCCGCCGCGTCCCGGAGTTCGATCGGGACGAACGCGAGCGCGGCGCTGTCGGTGCCGATCCTGGTGTCCTCCGCCCACGCGGTCAGGACGGTGTCCCCGGTGGCGGAGCGGAGGACGGTCCGTCCGCGCTCGCTGCCGGCGTCGCGGGCGATCGCCACGAGCGTGCCGGGCTCGACGACGACCTCGAACGTGGCGAGGAACGCGTGCGCCCGCCCGGCGGGGCGACGGCCCAGCGACCGGCCGTTGAGCTCGAGCTCGACCTCCTCGGCGGTGCTGTACACCTCCACCGTGGTCTCCTTCCCGACGGCGTCCGGCCAGCTCCACCCGCCGACCGTGTCGGACCACGCCCACTGACCCGCGAAGGACGGACGGCCGTGGTTCTCGGGCCGCTGCACGGCGATGTACGGTTCGTCCCGGAGCCCGAACACGGTCTCACGGTAGTACGACACCGGCCGCCGGTGGCCCGTGACGTCCACGTCGCCGGTCCAGGCCGTGAGCCACGGGAAACCGGCTTCGAAGGTCGGCTGCTCGCCGTCCTCCAGGTAGGTGATGCGACCGGCGCCCGCCTCGCCGAGGTAGTCCCAGCCGGTCCAGGTGAAGTCGCCGAGCACGTGGTCGAACTCCTCCACCAGGCCCCAGTTGACGGCGATGTGGGACGGGAACGTCTCGGTGCCGAGGATGATGCGGTTCGGGTACAGGTCGCGGTCCATCGCGTAGCGCGCGTCCCCGTAGTTCATGCCGGCCACGTCGAGGACCGAGAAGGCCTCGGCGGTCTTCGCGGTGACCTGGGGCGACGCCGACACCTGGTTCATGAAGTCGCCGGCGTTCATCGCGCCGTTGACGCCCTGGTCCTCGGCGGCAGCGGCGGCGGCAGCGTGCGCCTGCATCATCTCGGCGACCTCGGCCAGCGCAGCGACGAAGCCGTTCACGCCGTTGGTGACGTACCGGGTCTCGTCGAGCGCGCGCACCTTCTCGGCCAGCGCTCGACCCCACTGTCCCGCGAGTCCGTCGCCGTTCTCGGGGTTCTCGTTCCCGATCGAGTACATGATCACCGACGGGTGGTTGTAGTCCTTGGCGACCATCGCCTCGACGTCGCGCTCCCACCATTCTGGGAACGCCAGCGAGTAGTCGTGGGACGACTTCGACACCGTCCAGACGTCGGTGAGCTCGTCGACCACGAGCATCCCGAGTCGGTCGCACGCGTCGAGCATCGCCTGGCTGATCGGGTTGTGCGAGCTGCGCACGGCGTTGAAGCCCGCTTCCTTCAGGATGCGGACCCGGCGCTCCTCGGCTGCACCGACCGCCGCTGCTCCGAGCAGGCCGTTGTCGTGGTGGATGCACGCCCCGCGGAGCTTGACGGTCCGCCCGTTGAGGCGAAGGCCCCGTCGCGGGTCGAGCTGGAGCGTCCGGATGCCGAACCGGGTCTCGGCCGTGTCGACGACGTCGAGCACGTCCTCGAGCGCGCTCGTCACCGTGTAGAGCGCGGGGTCCTCGACGTCCCACCGCACCGGGGAGTCGACGTACAGCCGCTGACGGACGGTCACGACCTCGCCGGCCCGGAGGGTGACCGGGGCGACGTCCACGGCGACGTCCGCACCGCCGGGCGCACGCAGACCGGTGCGGAGCGCGAGCGTCGACGTCGACAGCGAGGCGTTGCGGACGTCGGTCGCGACCTCGACGACGGCCCGTTCCTCGTCCACGTCCGGAGTCGTGACACGGACGCCGTTCGGCACGAGGTGCACGAGCTCGCGCACGTGCAGGACCACGTCCCGGTGGAGGCCGGAGCCCGTGTACCAGCGCGAGTCCTCGTGGGCGCGCACGTCCACCGTGACCGTGTTGGTCTCGCCGTACCGCAGGAAGGGGTCCAGGTCGACCGTGAAGGTCGAGTAGCCGTTCGGGCGCTGTGCTGCGAACACGTCGTTGACGAAGACGACCGCGTCACGGTACGCGCCCTGGAACTCGATCGACACGCGCTTGGTGCGGTACGACTCCGGGACGTCGAACCGCTTTGCGTACGTGAACGCACCGCTCGGGAAGTACCCGTTGTGCGGTCCCTCCCCCGCGCTCGGCGACCGCTCGAGCGCGAACTGGGCGTCGTGCGGGAGCGTGACCTCGGTTGCGTCCGACGACGCGCCCTGCAGTGCTGCGTAGATGCTGGTCTTGGGGCCGACGGTCCAACCGTGGTTGAACGAACTGCTGGTCATGGTGTTCCTCGTGCGGTTCTGGGAGCGGGGCTCGGTGGGCGGGGCCGGTCGTCGACCGGCCCCGCCACGGGTCAGACGGCGGTGGCCGGAGCCGGGGCCGCGGCGCGGCTCCGACGCGGGATCCGGAGCGGCAGGATCGCCAGGGCACCGAGCACGGCGAACACACCGGCAGCGACGTACACCCAGGCGTAGTTCCCGCCCACGACGCTGAGGATGAGCGCGGCCAGCAGGGGTCCGAACGACTGCGGGACCTGGTTGCCGAGACTGAAGATCGCGAGGTAGCGACCGTTCTCACCCTCCTGGGGCATGACGTCGAGACCGGTCGCCTGGTCGACGGCGCCGTAGACGCCGATCGCGAAGCTGCTGAGCAGGGTGGCGATCGCGTACTGCGGGACGCTGTTCATGGTCGCGATGAGGACGAGCGACACGGCGAGGAGCAGCGCGCTGACGAACAGGAACGGCTTGCGGGAACCGAGCTTGTCGGACAGCCAGCCCGAACCGATCGCGCCGATGATCGCCATCACCACACCGCCGAGGCCCAGGGACGCCGTCAGCCCGGCGACCTGCGCGGCCGTGTACCCGAGTCGCTCGATGAGCAGGTAGACCGTGTAGAGGCTCAAGAACGACAGCGCCAGGAACACCATGGCGCGGCTCAGGACGACCCAGCCGAGGTTCGGGTGGCGACGCGGGTTGAACCAGTAGCCGCGCAGGAGTCCGCCCACGTTCAGCGCCGGGGGCTTCGTCGTGAGCTGCTCGTCCTTCATCACGGCGATGAACACGAGGCCACCGACCAGCGCCAACGCGCCCGGGATCAGGAACATGGCGGCCGCCGAGGCGGAGGCCGCGCCCGCGACCGCGGTGCCGACGACGGGAGCCACCTGCGACAGCGAGCCGTTGATGCCCATCACCTTGCCGCGCTGTTCCTCGGGCAGCTTGTCGCCGAGGTAGGTGACGATCATCGAGCCGACGATCGTGTACCCGATGAAGGAGATCGTCCACCCGAGGATGACCAGCGGGATGGTGGCGGTCAGACCGATGATGAGCGCGCCCACGGCACCGATCAGGGTCCCGGCGACCATCCAGGGCCGGCGCCGGCCGAACCGCGATCGCGTCCGGTCGCTCAGCACGCCGATGAGGGGTGCGATGAACAGGACGATGATGCCGGGCACACTCAGCGCCAGGGCGAGGGTGGTGTTCTTGCTCGCCTCGTCGAGCTGGCCCATCCGGACCGCGAGCGAGAAGCCCACCGGCGCGATCCAGGCGAGGTAGAGCGTGAAGTACGCCACGAACATCGGGATCAGCTGGCGCTTCTTCATCTTCGTGACGGGAGCGGAGACCTGGGTCGCGCCGTGGATCTGCGCGGAACCGATCTCGAGTGTCGCGGACGGACCGAGCGGTGCGTCGACGGCTGCGGCCGACGGGTCCACCGCGTCGCCGCGTGCGTGTTCTGTTGCCATGCCAAAAACTCCATTGTTCAGCGGTGGTGACGGGTGTCGGGTAGCGATTGGTACCACGTGACACTGAGGAGTATGCACGGACGGAGCGCCGAGCACAAGCGATAAGCCCGACGGCGTTGAAACGGTTCACCGAGAACGAGGTAACACGTGGCACCAGACGACCCTCGAATCGTGGGAACATGCACTGGTGACCACACCAGCCTCGCTCCGCCCCGCGACCAGCGTCGACGTGGCCAAGGTCGCCGGCGTCTCGCGGTCGACCGTGAGCCGCATCCTCCGCGGGGACGAGTCGTCGTTCCCGGAGTCCACACGGCGACGCGTGCACGAGGCGGCTGCGAGCCTGGACTACCGACCGTCCACCGCCGGGCGCTCACTCGTGAGCGGTCGGAGCGACACGATCGTCGTCCTGCTCCCGGACGCACAGATCGGCAGCACGCTCCAGAACGCGGTCGACGAGATCATGCAGCAGACGAGCCCGTACGGCGGGAACGTGGTGGTTCGGTTCGCGAGCGCGAGTCCCGACGCCACGATCCGCGCTGTGCAGGCGCTCCGTCCGCTCGCGGTGCTCAACCTCGGCGTCCTCGACGCGGGCGACGTCCGGCGGTTGGGACGGCAGGGAACCGTCGTGGTACCGGCACTGGACGGCGACCAGCCCGCCGTCATGGACCCGGGCATCGCCGCGCTGCAGCTCAACCGGCTGGCGCGGCACGGCGACCGACCGCTCTGGTACGTGCGGACCGACGACGGCCACCTGGACCCGTACTCGGCCGACCGCTTCGCCGCGATCCAGGAGCTCTGTCGGGAGCGCGGGCTGCCCGAACCGCTGCAGCTCGAGGTCGGCCCCACGCTCGAGGACGCCGTGGCCGGGATGCAGCGCGTGCTGCTCGGCGGTGACCGTGCGGCGCTCGCGTGCTACAACGACGACGCGGCCATCGCGATGGTGGCAGCGGCGCGGGAGCTCGGGGTCGCCGTCCCCCACGACGTCGCCGTGATCGGCGTCGACGCCACGCGGGCCGGCCAACTGTGGTCCCCGCGCCTGACCACCATCGCGATCGACATGCACCGGTTCGTGCTCGAGGTCACCGCCGAGCTCCGTGCTCAGCTCGGCGGCCACGGGGGTCGAGCGGTACCGGACGACGGCGCACCGGCGCCCGTCGCGGTCCTGGTCCCCGGCGAGACGGCCTGACCCGCCGGGGACCGGTGTGCCGCCGCCGTCAGACGGTCGGCTGGAGTGCCCGGACGGGCGAGGTGCCGACGGCGTGCACGAGGAGCTCGGCGAGCTCCGCGGGACGGCTGAGGAACGGCGAGTGCGACCCCTCGATGACGAGCGGCTCCACACCCAGTCGGTCGGCGACCTGGTCGGACAGCCACCGGGGCTGCGACCGGTCCTCGGCGCAGCGGATGAAGCTGCGGGGCAGCTCGGCCGCCCAGAACCGCGGCACCGAGATCGGGAGCACCCCCTCTTCACCGAAGCGTTCCGGGGTCAGTCGGTCGAACGCCCACCGCGCGGTCTCGTCGTCGCAGTCGTGGAAGAAGAAGTCCCGGGCGCCCTCGAACGTCCCAAAGGCCATCGTTCCGTCCGCTCCGATGCGGAGGTGTTCCCGCATGCCCGTCGCGTCGACGCCGCTCTGTTCGCCGTGCGCGCCCGGACGCGTCGAACTGGCCTCGGGCTGCGTCCTGCCCTCGATCGGCAGTGCCGCCGCCAGGTAGACGACGTGCCGGACGAGGTCCGGTCGGGCGTCGGCGGCGCGGGTGACCTCGTGTCCGCCGCCGGAGTGTCCGACGAGCACGTCCCCGGGCTCCAGGACCGAGACGACGGCGTCGAGCCGGCTGGCGAGCGTCGGCACCTCGTCGGCACGTTCGCCGTGGCCGGGCACGTCGATCGCGACCGCCTCGTGCCCGAGGCGCGCGAGCTCCGGGATGACACGGTCCCAGCACCACGCGCCGTGGAACCCACCGTGGACCAGGACGAACCTCATGCGAGTCGCACCGTCCATCCACCGTCGACGGGCAGGATCGCCCCGGTCACGAACGAGGCGAGCTCGGACGCCAGGAACACCGCGACGTTCGCCTGTTCCTCCGACTCCGCCGAGCGGCCCAGCGCTGACTTCGCGTCGAGCACGGCGAGTGCCTCCGGGGAGATGCCGTGGTGCATGAGGCTCGTGGTGAACCCCGGCGCGATCGCGTTCACGCGGATGCCGTGCCCGCCGTACTGCACGGCGTTGGAGCGTGTGGCCGCGTTCACCCCGGCCTTCGCCGCGGAGTAGGCGACGGAGACCTTGCCGTCGACGCCGAACGACGCCGCCGACGAGAAGTTGACGATCGCGCCGCCGCGGCCGCCCGCGATCATGACGCGGGCGGCGTGCTTGTTCGTCATGAGGGTCCCGCGCAGGTGCACGTCCGTGATCGCGTGGTACTCCTCCTCGGTCACCTCGGGGCCGCGACGGCTGCCCGGGTTTCCCGCGATGTTGACCAGCACGTCCACCCGACCGAAGACCTCGACCGCGTGGTCGAACGCGGCCTCGATCTCGGACTCGCTCGTCACGTCGACGTGGAAGGGCTCGGCTGCCGCGCCGAGGGCGGCAGTCACCTGGACCTCGTCGCCGCTCATGTCCGACACGAGGACGCGTGCGCCCTCCTCGACGAACCTCCTCGCGGTGACGGCTCCGATGCCGGCGCCGGCGCCGGTGATGACGGCGACCTTGTCCTCGAGGAGTCCTCGGCCGGACGCCGCGGCGGGCGTCGGGTCGGTGTGTGGGGTGGTCATGCTGTCGCGATCCGTTCTGTGTCGGTGGTGGGGTGGTCCGCGGTCATCGGACCGAACCGGCCATGAGGGGTTCCTGGAGGTCCACCCGCGTCGGGGTGAGTGCCGATGCCGCGGCGAGGTCACCGTCCTTGATGGAGAGCGTCGGGTGCCGCTGCATCTGCTTCACCGCGAGCGACTGCACGCCGCGCGTGTTCAGCGCACGGACGAGCGCGGTGCGCGCGACCTGTTCGCGCCGGTCGTGCGGCGTGAAGAGGGTTCGTGAACGCCCGACGAGCTTGTGCTGGTGGGAAACGTGCGGGTACATCCGCTCGTTCCAGGCGGCCAGGGCCCCGGGCACGTCGTCGGGTCGCTGCTCGAGGAAGGTCCCGAGCAGGTCGCCGCCGGCCAGCGCGCAGGAAGCGCCGTACCCGGAGTAGAGCGTCATGCACCACGCCGAGTCGCCGACGAGCACGACGCGCCCGTTGTGGAACTGCCGCATCCGCACCTGCTGCGCGGAGTCGAAGACCGTGTGGGCGGTGGCGGCGAACCGCTCGAGCGCCTCACCCAGGAAGGGACCGGTCGGCTTGCCGGCGAACGCCCGCTCGACGGATGCGACGGCACCGCGCTCCAGTTCCCCTGCAGGGTCGTCGGTCCGGTAGGAGAACAGCATGCTGGGCGCGTGGTCGACGAACGAGAACGTCCAGAACGACCGACCGGGTTCGGCCAGGACGACACTGTCGTTCGCGGGCACACCCGTGAGCTGGGGCTCGAGCAGGGCGGTCGCGACCATGTAGTCCAACGGGTTGAGGAAGTTCGCGTCGGGCCCGAAGGTCAGTCGGCGGACGGCTGATCGCATCCCGTCGGCACCGACGACCAGGCCGAACCGCTCGGTCGACTCGGTGCCGGCGGCGCGGTCCTGGAGCGTGACGTCGACACCGTCGGCGTCCTGTCGGATGTCGGTCGGGCTGGTCGAGTACCGGATCTCGGCGTCCTGTGGGAGGCCCTGGAACAGGCCGTTCTCGACGTCGCCGCGGAGCAGGATCCAGGGTGCCGCGGACGGGATCGTGCCGAAGCCCAGGCCGGGCCGCATGCGCCCCTTGCGGTCGACTTCCCAGCTGTGGTGGTCGGGGTTGGTCCGGTTGTGGATGAGGTCGAGGACCCCGAGTCGCTCTGCCGCGATCCGGCCGGTCCCGAACAGCGCGATGAAGTGCCCGCCCGGACGTCGTTCGGGGGCGCGCTCGACGATGACGGGCTCCCATCCCGCCTTCCGGAGCCGGATCGCGGTCGCCATGCCCGCGATGCCGAGTCCGACGATGAGCGCTCGGCGCTCGTGGTCCGTGGTGGTGGTCATGCGTGTCCTCTCGCCTCGGTCGGTCGGGATTGCACCCGCCTGACATCACCGTAAGTCATCCGATTGACCTAAGGAAGCGACTCACCGCATTTGCTCAGGCACGTGATTGAGTGGTGTACTCTCGAGGGAGTTGCCGACGGATGACGAGGGCGAAGTGGACGAACACGGCGTGAAGCGACACCGACGCGAGGACCAGGCAGCCACGACCCGTGCCGCGCTGCTCGAGACCGCCGAGCGGCTCTTCGCCGAACGCGGGATCCAGGCGGTGTCGAACCGCCAGGTCAGCGAAGCGGCGGGCCAGGGGAACAACACCGCGGTCAGCTACCACTTCGGCACGAAGCTCGACCTCGTCCGGGCGATCCTCGAGAAGCACAACGCGGTCATCTCGTCGATCCGTGAGCGTCTCATCGACGAGATCGCCGACCGCGACGACCTGCGGGCCTGGGTGTCCGTCGCCGTCCGCTCGGTGACCGAGCACCTCGAGGACCTCGGCGGACCGTCGTGGTACGCGCGCTTCATGGCCCAGGTTGTCGCCGATCCTGCGTACCAGGAGCTCGAGGCACGATCCCTGCTCGGCGCGGAACCGTCGCTCGTCGCACTGCAGCGCGGGATGACCCGGTGCCTGCCGGACCTCGGTGCGTCGGTCCACGCCACCCGCACGGCGATGACGCGGTACCTGATCACACAGGCGACGGTCGACCGCGAGCGCCAGCTCGCCGCCGACCCGACCGCGACCGCCGGCTCGTGGGACGAACTCGCGGACCGGCTCGTCGACGCCATCGTCGCCATCTGGAACGCTCCGGACGGCGCACCGCCGACCTCGGCCGAGACTGGCGACACCACGGCGGCCGAGCGGGCCCTCCCAGCGGACGCCGAGCGGTACGCGTTCCTCCGCCGTCTCCGTGAGGACTTCACGCGGTTCATGATGGAGTACCGGTTCGCCGTCGACGAGGTCCTCACCAAGGTCACGATCCTGCGCGAGGAGTTCCTCCACCTGCACCGCTACAACCCCATCGAGCACGTGTCGTCCCGGGTCAAGACGCCCGAGAGCATCCTCGACAAGGTCGACCGCCGTGGCGTGGGACCGGCGCTCGGGACGATCCGGCAGGAGATCACCGACATCGCCGGGGTCAGGATCACGTGCAGCTTCATCGCCGACACGTACCGGATCCTTGACGCGCTCACCTCGCAGGACGACGTCCGCGTGATCGCCGTGAAGGACTACATCGCGGAGCCGAAGCCGAACGGGTACAAGAGCCTGCACGCGATCATCGAGGTCCCCGTGTTCCTGTCGACCGGTGCCGTCCCCGTCATCGTCGAGGTGCAGATCCGCACCGTGGCGATGGACTTCTGGGCCAGCCTCGAGCACAAGATCTCCTACAAGTACGACGGCGTCGTCCCGGACCACCTCGCGGCGGACCTGACCGATGCCGCCCACGTCGCGCAGCAGCTGGACCACCGGATGGAGCAGCTGCACGCCGAGGTCCGGGGCACCGCGTCCGAGGTGGACGCGGTGCAGCCCGGTCACGGCATCGACGAGGCGGTCCTGCGGCAGCTCTGGGAGCTGTCGCAGCGATCCGCCGGCTGACGTCGACCTGGCGCGCTCACTCCGCGATGCGGATGGCGAGCGCCGGGCAGACCGCGGCGGCCTGCCGTACCTCCTCCTCGTGCTCCGGCCCCGGCTCGGCGTCGAGCAGCACCGCGATCCCGTCCTCGTCGCGCTGGTCGAACACCGTCATGGCGGCGACCACGCACTGGCCCGATGCCACACACCTGTCCTGATCGAGGATGACCTTCATCGTCGTGTTCCTTTCGTCGTGTCCGTCGTCACCAGGCGACGGGGAGTTCGTGCACGCCGTAGACGTTGCCCTCGTGCTTGAACGGGATGGTGTCGAGCGGCGCCGTCACACGGAGACCGGGGAGACGGCGCAGCAGCGTGCTGTACGCCACCTGCAACTCCATCCGGGCGAGCGGCTGGCCGAGGCACTGGTGGATGCCGAAGCCGAACGCGACGTGGCGGCGTGCGTCGCGCGTCACGTCCAGGTCGTCGGCGTGGTCACCCCACACCGACGGATCGCGGTTGCCGATGTCGGTGGCGAGGATCACGCCCTCGCCGGCACGGATCGTCACGTCGCCCACGTCGATGTCCTCGGTGGCGACCCGGCGCATGCCGGTGTGCGTGATCGTGAGGTAGCGCAGGAGCTCCTCCACGGCGGCGGCGATCGGGGCGGGGTCAGGGTTCGCCCGGAGCACCTCGGCCTGGTCGGGGTGGGTGAGGAGCGCGAGCGTCCCGAGTGCGATCATGTTCGCGGTCGTCTCGTGCCCGGCGAGCAGGAGCAGGACGCCCATGTTCGCCGCCTGCTGGTCGGTCAGGTCGCCACCGTCGACCCGTCGCGCCAGGTCGGAGAACAGGTCCTCCTGCGGTTCGCGACGCTTGCGCGCGAGCAGGTCGTCGAGGTAGGCCGAGAGCGCGTGGTGCGCGGCACTCCGCTCCTCGGTCGTCGCGTCGCGCCGGATGATCTTCTTGCTGTTGCGCTGGAAGAACTCGTGGTCGTCGTACGGTACGCCCAGCAGGTCCGAGATCACGAGCGACGGGAGCGGGAGGGCGAACGACTCGACCAGGTCGGCCGAGCTGCCCGCGGCGAGCATGTCGTCCACGAGCCGGTCGGAGATCGCCTGCGTCGCCGGACGCATCGCCCCGATCCTGCGGATGGCGAACGGTGCCGTCACCATCCGCCGCAGGCGCATGTGGTCCGGGTCGTCCATGAGGATGAAACTCGCGGTCGTCCCACCGGCCGGGATGGGGCTGGGCGACGGGTACCCGGGACGCATGAGGTTCGCGCTGATCCTCGGGTCGGCCAGCAGCCTGCGCTGTTCGTCGTACCGGGTCACCAACCACGGCCTGGTGCCGTCCCACAGGTTGACCCGGACGACCGGAGCGGTCTCCTGTGCCTCGCGGTTCGCGGGCGGCGGGTCGAAGGGACAGCCGCTCGCACGTGCTGCCGGGAACAGGGCCGCCTCGTCGGGCGCGCCCAGGAGGGTCTGTTCGGTCATCGTTGCTCCGTTCTCTTCAGTGGTCGGGCACCGGTCAGACGTGCACCGGTCCGGCGGGCTGCGCGGCCGCGATCGACACGGCGTGCAACCGGCCCTGCTTCGGCATCCGCCAGCCGAGGACCCCGACGGGTTCCCCGCCTGCTGCGCGGGCCACCGCGACGAAGCGTCGGTCCTCGACCGACCCCTCGACGATCTCCGGGGTGTCCTCCCCCATCGCTCCCCAGACCTGCACGCGGGCGCCGAACTGGTCCGTCCAGAAGTAGGGCGTCGGCGTGTAGGGCAGGTCCGCGCCGAGGATGTTCCGCGCGACGGCCGTCCCGTGTTTGAGCGCGTTCGTGCGGTTCTCCAGGCGGCGGTGGCGGCCGAGCGCTGGTTGGAACGGTCGTGCGACGTCGCCGGCGGCCCACGTGCCGTCGACGACGCGGCCGAACTCGTCCGAGACCAGACCGTCGTCGACCGGCAGGCCACTGCCGTCGAGCCAGCCGGTCGACGGCTCGGACCCGATGGCGAGCACGACCGTGTCCGCCCGCACGTGTGCGCCGTCGTCGAAGTCCACGACCTGTGCAGCGCCGACGGACCGGATGGACAGCGCGCGTCCGGTCGTGGTCAGGCGGACTCCGTGCTCGCTGTGGACGGCGGCGAGGATGCCCGAGCCGGTCGGGCCGAGCAGGTGCGCCATCGGGGCGGGAGCGCGACCGGCCAGCGTGACGGCGGCCCCCGTGCCGGAGACCGTCGCGGCGATCTCGCTCCCGAGCACGCCGTTGCCGATCACCGCGACGTGCCGCTGTCCGGCGTCGGCCAGCGGTGTCCGCAGCTCGGCGGCGAGCCGATCGGCGTCGCTGACGGACCGGAGCACCAGCCCGGCCGTCCCGTCGGAGGACGGGAGCCGGCGCGGTGAGACGCCGGTGGCGATGACGACGTCTCCCCCGGAGACCGACCGGCCGGCGGCCGTGGTGACGCACCGCGTGACGGGGTCGTACGCGACCGCTGCATCGCCGCGGATCCACGTGGCCTCGGCGGCGTCCAGCGCTTCCGGCGTCCGGAGGCGCAGTCCGGCTCGGTCGATCGTCCCCTGGAGGTAGGCCTTCGACAGGGGCGGACGGTCGTGGTTGGGGTCGTCGTCGGCGTCGATGACGGTGATCGTGCCGGCGAACCCCCCGCGTCGCAGACCGTCGACGACGGCGAGGCCTGCGACGGACGCGCCGACGATCACCACGTCGGATCGGGTCGGTGTGGCCATGGGTGCTCCGTCCGTGTGGTGGGGGTGGATGTCCGTGTGGTGGGGGTGGACGTCCGTGTGACGGCGGTGGGTGTCGGGGCGTGCCGGGTCGGCACGCCCCGACGGATCAGCGGCCGGCGGGCTCGGGGATCCCCACGGACCCGGTGGAGACGTCCACGACGGGTGCCTGGGAGGGCTCCGCCGCCTTGGTGCGGACGGCCGGGATCACCGCTGCCAGGACGGCCGCGACGAGCGTGATGCCGCCGCCGGCGATGAGCGCGATGCGGAAGCCGTTCTCGGAGGCGATCGCCGTGCCTCCGAAGTCGGTCGTGACCTGCGAGAGGATGACGCCGATGACGGCGGCACCGATCGTCGTGCCGAGCGAGCGCATGAGGGTGTTGAACCCGTTCGCCGCCGCGGTCTCGCTGCGCGGGACCGCGCTCATGATGAGCGTCGGCATTGCACCGTAGGCGAGCCCGACACCGCTGTTGACGATCATGCCCACGATCATCAGACCCCACGTGGTCCCCATGAGACCGAGCGAGGCGGCGTAGCCGACCGCGATGACGAGGGCGCCGGTGACGAGGGTCGTCTTCGCGCCACGTGCGACGGTGAGCTTGGCGCCGAGCGGCGAGACGATCATCATCATGACGCCGGACGGGGCCATCCAGAGGCCCGCCTGCAGCAGGGACTGGCCGAGACCGTAGCCGGTCTGGGTCGGGAACTGCAGGACCTGCGGGATGACGAGCATGCTCGCGTACATGCCGAAGCCGATGAAGACCGAGGCGATGTTCGTCATGAGGACGCGGGGACGAGCGGTCGTCCGGAGGTCGACCAGCGGGTCGCGGGTCCGGAGCTCCCACCAGCCCCACACCGCGAACAGGACGACGGCAGCGACGAAGAGGGTGATCGTCGTGACGGAGGTCCATCCCCAGGTCGCACCCTTGGACACGGCGAGGAGCAGCGACACGAGGCCGGCGGCGAGCCCGATGGCTCCCACGAGGTCGACGCGCTGACCCTTGGCCTGCGACGGCACGGACGGCACCTTGAAGAACACGAACGTCGCGGCGACGGCCGCGAGGCCCGCAGCACCCCAGAACAGCACGCGCCAGTCGGCGTACTCCGCGACGGCCGAGGCGATGGGCAGACCGATGG
Source organism: Curtobacterium sp. BRB10 (assembly GCF_031844325.1). Classification (NCBI taxonomy): domain Bacteria; kingdom Bacillati; phylum Actinomycetota; class Actinomycetes; order Micrococcales; family Microbacteriaceae; genus Curtobacterium; species Curtobacterium sp. BRB10. Next base: position 50,996 of record NZ_JAUZVA010000007.1, on the reverse strand, counting down.
CGCCGCCGATGCCCATGGTCGCCGAGACGAGGGCGATCGACGACGAGAGCTTCTCCGGCGGGACGACGTCACGCAGCAGCGCGACCCCCAGCGGCACCACGCCCATGCCGAGGCCCTGCATGCCTCGACCGATGATCATCACGAGCACGCTGGGTGCGAGCGCGCAGATGATCGAACCGATGATGAGCGGGACGGCGCAGGCGATGATCATCTGGCGCTTGCCGACGATGTCGCCGAGGCGTCCGGCGATCGGGACGGCGACCGCGGCAGCGAGCAGGGTCACCGTGACCACCCATGCGGTGTTCGACGACGACGTGTCGAAGATGCGGGGAAGCTGCGGGATGAGCGGCGTGACCATGGTCTGCATGATCGAGGCCGAGATGCCGGCGAACGCCAGCGTGAATACCAGACCGCCGGTCTTCGGGGTCGTCGTGGTGGATGTCATCGGGCTCCTTCTCGAGGTATGTGCACCATACACACTTTGTGCATGATGCACAAGCGGTGTGGCATGATGGCGGGAGACCGAGAACGAGCCAGGAGGCACGGTGACGCAGCCCGTCGACGACAAGATCGCGGAGATCGAATACGCCCAGATGCTGCTCGCCCGTCACTCCCAGGCGCAACACCGGAAAGAGGGCTCGCTCGAGCGCAGTGCCTACCTCCTGCTGAGCAGGATCAATGCGCAGGGCCCGATGACCATCGGTGAACTGAGCGAGGCCTTCGGCCTGGACGCGTCCACGCTGCAACGGCAGACGACGGCCGCGGTGAAGGCGGGCGTGCTCGAGCGGATCCCCGACCCGGACGGGGGCATGGCCCGACGCTTCCGGCTCACCGATCACGGCTCGTCCGAGCTCGAGGAGGCACGACGCCGGTTCGTCGATGCGCTCGGCACCGTGCTGTCGGAGTGGGACCCCGACGACCTGGACGCGTTCGCCGGGTACCTCAAGCGCTTCAACGCCGACATCGAGCGCACGGGTGGCCGCTCCTGGCCCCACCCCTGATCCGATCGACCAGCGCTCTGCGCATCGTCGCCACCGGACCTACGCCATCTGGACCTCGTACAGCCCCTTCACCACGGTCGTCTCGACGATGCAGGTCCCGAGGGCACCGACGTACTCGGTCTGCACGTGGACGAGGCGGTCGCCGGAGGATTCGAGCACCTCGTGGACCTGGACCGTCGCGGACACCACGCCTCGTCGGGGTGCGAGTCGGTCGCGCCACCGGAGCGTCGGAGCGGGTGACCACCAGCGGGGTTCGCAGTCGATGCGCACCTCGGCGACCTTGCGCCCCCACAGGTACTGGGTGAACCGTCGGATGCGTGCGTCCGCACCCGGGAAGTCCAGGATCCCGACCTCCTCGACGAGCACGCCCTCCACTTCCTCGGTCAACGGCACGACCCGCACCAGGACGTGGTCATCCTCCCGCGTGCGGACGACGGCGCCGCCGCCGGAGCAGCGGTCGATGAGGCCGTCGTGCACGAGGTCGTGCATGGCCGCACTCACGGTGCTCCGGCTGAGGCCCACTTCGCGGGCAATGTCGTTCCCACGCCGCAATCGCGTTCCAGGTCTCAGGAGCCCGAGTTCGATGGCGCGCCGCAGCCCCTCCCGCAGCGCCTCCCGCGACGTCGATGCAGGCTGCAACGGCATCGACACCCGTGTGCCCATCGCCTCCTCGGGCTCCGCGACCAGGGCGGCGACGTCGAGCGAGGCCGGTCGGTTGGTCATGGTCCGCCTTCCTCAGTGGGTGGAGGGTTCCTGTTCGACCTCGCGGCGGTCGTCGTCGGACCAGAGGGTGTGGAAGGTGCCGTCCTTGTCGATGCGCTGGTAGGTGTGCGCGCCGAAGAAGTCCCGCTGGCCCTGGATGAGCGCGGCGGGGAGTCGGTCGGAGGCGAGGGAGTCGAAGTACGCCAGCGCGGAGCTGAATCCGGGCGCGGGGATCCCCGACGCGGCGGCGATCCCGACGATGCGCCGCCATGCTGCCTCACCCTCGGCGACGGCGTTCGCGAAGTACGGGTCGACGAGCAGGGATTCGAGCGAGGGGTTCTTGTCGTAGGCCTCGACGATGCGGTTCAGGAACTGGGCGCGGATGATGCAGCCGCCGCGCCAGATCTTCGCGATGTTGCCGAGGTTGATCTCCCAGCCGTACTCCTTCGCCCCGGCGATGATGAGGTCGAATCCCTGCGCGTATGCGACGACCTTCGACGCGTACAGCGCGGCGCGGACGTCGTCGGCGAACGTGTCCGGCACCTCCGCGATCTGCGGACGACTCTTCACCGAGGCCTGGACGGCGGCGCGCTGGGTGGGCTTGGACGACACGGCGCGGGCGAACACGGCCTCGCCGATGCCGGAGACGGGGATGCCGAGTCCGACGGCGTTCTGCACGGTCCACACGCCGGTGCCCTTGGAGCCGGCCTCGTCGCGGATGACGTCGACGAGGGGCTTCCCGGTGTCGGCGTCGGTCTGCTTGAGGACCTCGCCGGTGATCTCGATCAGGTACGACTCGAGGTCGCCCTTGTTCCACTCGTCGAAGATCTGCACGAGCTGCTCGACCGAGTACCCGCCGACACGGCGCAGCAGGTCGTAGGACTCGGCGATGAGCTGCATGTCGGCGTACTCGATGCCGTTGTGCACCATCTTCACGAAGTGGCCGGCACCGTCCGTGCCGACGTGCGTCACGCACGGTTCACCCTCGGCGACCGCGGCGATCGACTTCAGGATCGGCCCGAGCGTCTCCCACGCTTCCTTCGACCCGCCGGGCATGATCGACGGGCCCTTCAGCGCGCCCTCTTCACCACCCGAGATGCCGGTCCCGACGAAGTTGAGGCCCTGCTCGCGGAGGTCGTGCTCGCGGCGGATGGTGTCGTGGAAGTTCGCGTTGCCGCCGTCGACGATGATGTCGCCCGGCTCGAACCGCTCCGCGAGCTGGCCGATCACCGCGTCGGTGCCCTTCCCGGCCTGCACCATGATGATCGCGGTGCGCGGCTTCGACAGCGACGCGACGAAGTCGTCGATCGACTCGGACGCGATGAACCCGGCGTCCCCGTGCTCGTTCAGCAGTTCTTCGGTGCGGGCGTAGGTGCGGTTGTAGACCGCGACCGTGTTCCCCTCACGCGACGCCAGGTTCCGCGCGAGGTTCGAGCCCATGACCGCGAGGCCCACGACCCCGATGTTCGCCTGACCGGTCCGCTGGGTTTCCTGCTGCATCGGCATTCCTGTTCGTCTGAGCCGCTTGCACTTGCACGGCGTGGTCGGTACGTTGCCTAAACTAAGACTTGATTCTCATTTTGTCGAGTGTGTGCCGAAGGAGGCCGCGATGAGCGGAAACGTCCCCCCGATCGTCCTGATGGGGGTGTCCGGCGCCGGGAAGTCGACCGTCGGCGCGCTCCTCGCCGACCAGCTCGGCGTGCCGTTCGTCGACGCCGACGACCTCCACTCCCCCGAGGCGAAGGCGAAGATGGCGTCGGGCACACCACTCGACGACACCGATCGCGCCCCCTGGATCGCACGGCTCGCGCGGGTGCTCGCGGAGGCCGACGGCGGGGTCGTGCTCGCGTGCTCCGCGCTGACCCGCGCCTACCGCGACGCACTGGGTGGCACCTCGGTCTTCTTCGCACACCTCTCCGGCTCGCGAGCGCTCATCGCGCAGCGCCTCGCCGCGCGGGCGCACGAGTACATGCCGCCGTCGCTGCTGGACTCGCAGTTCGAGCTCCTCGAACCCCTGACGCACGACGAGCGCGGTGTGACCGTCGGGATCGACGCCCCCGCGGAGGAGGTCGCCCAGACCGTCCACCGACTGGTCGGGGACACCGTCGCCGGACGCACGACCCCGTTCGACCTCAGCGGGCGCGTCGCCCTCGTCACGGGCTCCAGCCGCGGGATCGGGCAGAGCATCGCCGACGGTCTCGCCCGCGCCGGTGCCCACGTCGTCCTGCACGGCCGCGATGAGGAGCGACTGGCCGCGACGCACGCCGCGTTCGTCGAGCGCCACGGCGCGGACCGCGTGGGTGCCGTCGCCTTCGACATCACCGACGAGCAGTCGGTCGTCGCAGGCATCGCCCGCATCGAAGACGAGGTCGGTCCGATCGACGTCCTCGTCAACAACGCCGGCGTCCAGCACCGTGTGCCGATGCTCGACCTCGCGCTGGAGGACTGGGAGCGCGTCGTGCGCACCGACCTCACCGCCGCGTTCCTGGTCGGACGCGAGGCCGCACGACGGATGGTCCCCCGGCAGCGCGGCAAGGTGATCAACATCGCCTCGGTGCAGACCGACCTGGCGCGACCGACCATCGCCGCGTACACGGCGGCGAAGGGCGGCATCCGCAACCTCACCCGCGCGATGACCGCCGAGTGGGCTGGCGCGAACATCCAGGTGAACGCGCTCGCGCCCGGGTACATCCACACCGAGATGACGCAGGCACTCGTCGACGACCAGGCGTTCAACGAGTGGATCCTCGGTCGGACACCCGCCCACCGCTGGGGAACGACCGACGACCTGGTCGGTCCCGCCGTCTGGCTGGCGTCGGCGGCGAGCGACTTCGTCAACGGGCAGGTGGTGTTCGTCGACGGCGGCATGACCGTCGTCGTCTGACCCCGGCACCGAGCCCACCCCTCCCACCCCGACCCGACCAGCTCGACCAGGAGACACCGATGTCCGAGACCGACCACCAGCCCAACACCGCCGTCGTCGTCCACGGCGCCGGCGACCTCCGCGTCGAGGAGCTCCCGGCGCCCGCCCCGCGTCCCGACGAGGCGGTCGTCTCCGTCGCCTACGGCGGCGTGTGCGGTTCCGACCTGCACTACTGGCGCCACGGTGCGGTGGGCGAGTCGATCCTCCGCGAACCGATGGTCCTCGGGCACGAGGTGGTGGGCACCGTGACCGCTGCAGCCGCGGACGGCTCGGGTCCCGCGGTCGGTACGGCGGTCGCCGTCCACCCGGCGACCACCGGCACCGCTGCCGGACGGTACCCGGCTGACCGACCGAACCTCGCCCCCGGGACCACCTACCTGGGCAGCGCGGCGCACCTGCCCCACACCCAGGGTGGCTTCGCCCGGTTCACGGCACTGCCCACCCGGATGCTGCGACCCCTGCCCGCGGGGCTGTCCCTCCGGGAGGCCGCACTCGCCGAGCCGGCAGCGGTGGCACTACACGGGGTGCACCGGGCGGGCGACGTGGCGGGCAAGCGCGCGCTCGTCATCGGAGCAGGTCCCATCGGCGCTCTCGCGGTCGCGGCCCTCCGTCGCGCCGGCGCCGCCGAGGTCACCGCCGTCGACCTGCAGGAACTGCCGCTGCGGATCGCGTCCGAGGTCGGTGCCGACCGCACGCTCCAGGCGGGCGACACCGACGCGATCGACGCCGTCGAGGCGGACGTCGTCATCGAGTCGTCCGGCAACCACCACGGCCTGGCCTCCGCCGTGCGCGGCGCGGCGCGCGGCAGGACCGTCGTGATGGTGGGCCTGTTGCCGACCGGTCCCCAGCCCGCGCTGGTCTCGTTGGCGATCACCAAGGAGCTCGACCTGCGGGGCTCGTTCCGGTTCGTGGACGAGATCACCGAGGTCCTGGACGCCCTCGCCGACGGGTCCCTCGCGATCGCTCCGGTGGCGACACACGAGTTCGCGGTCGAGGACGCCCTCGCCGCGTTCGAGACGGCCGCCGACTCCGCTTCCTCAGGGAAGGTCCTGCTCCGGTTTTGACCAGCTCCTCGCCACGCCGAAGAGCCCCGCGCCGTCTTGGTCGCGGGGCTCTTCCACGCTGATTCAGGCTGCCGGTGCCCAGCCCCGCAGGGTGCCGAGGAGGGCGCGGACGAGCCGCGTCGCGATCTCGTCCGGGTCCAGCCCGACGGTCTCGTGCAGGTCGAACAGTTCACGCGGGTCGAACAACGAGTTCCAGAAGTAGAGCCCGATGTCCCCCGGGTCCGCGATGCCGGTCTCCTCGACGGCTTCCCGGATCGGGCGTTCCAGGGCGTCGGCCTGCACCGTCAGGTACTGCGCGCCCGCACGGAGACGCTTCAGGTACCCCTCGTCCGATCGGGTGTGCACCATGGCGCGACCGTGCTTCATGACGAGCTCGATCCAGCGCTTGCTGACGACCTCGAGGAGTGCGACACCGTGCTCGGCGCGGCCGAGGCTGAACTCGCGGAGCGTCTCACCGACGCCGTACCGGAACTCCGCCAGGGCCTCGTCGACGCTGCCGAAGTGTCGGTAGGCCGTCGCGGTCGAGACCTCGGCCTTCTCGGCGACGTCCTGCATGCGGATCGCGTTGCCGTGCTTCGCGGCGAGCCGCGACGCAGCCTTGATGATTCGGGCGCGGTTGCGCTCGGTGTCACTCCGCACGGCTCTCCTCGACGTCGTCGATGTCAGCGTAGTGCTTCGAACCCAGAAGCGAGCCGAGCGACGCCGGCGATGATCGCGTCGTCCGACGCGGCGTAGGAGAGACGCAGGTGGTGCTCACCGGCGGCACCGAACTCGGCTCCCGGTCGGACCGCGACACCCAGCTCGCGCAACCGGCCGACGAGCTCGACGCTCGGCAGATCCAGGTCGTACCGCGGGAAAAGGTAGAACGCACCCTCCGGCGAGCTGACGTCGAGCCCCGGGATGGCGGTCAGGCCGTCGGCCATCAGGGAGCGGCGACGCGCGTAGGCCTCGTGCATGCGGGCGATGTCCTCGTCGCACGTCTCGAGCGCCACGAGGGCGGCGTCCTGCACCGCGGTGTTCATGGAACCGTTCGCGGTGTTGTGGATGCGCGCGGCGGCGGCGATGATCGCGCTGGGGCCCCACAGGTACCCGACGCGCCAGCCGGTCATGGCGTAGCTCTTGGAGAACGTCTGGCAGTACACGGTCCGGTCGACGAGCGATGCGACCTCCAGCGCGGAGGTGAACGGCTCGCCGGTGAAGGTGAGGTCGGCGTAAGCCTCGTCGCTCAGGACGATGGTGTCGGTGCCCTCGAGCGCGGCGCCGAGTCGCTCGAGCTCGGCACGCGAGTGCACGATGCCCGTCGGGTTGCCCGGGTTGCAGAACACGAAGAGCTTCGCGTCGACGAGCGCGGCATCGAGTGCGTCGAGGTCCCAGTGCAAATCGGGCCCGAGCGGGACCGGAACGACGATGCCGCCGGCGAGGCTGATCAGGTCGGCGTAGAGCGAGTAGGTGGGGTCCGGGATCACGACCCGGTCACCGGGGTCGACGATCGCGAGGATGGCTGCGGTGAGTCCGCCGGTGCCGCCGTGGGTCACGAGGACATCGCCGACGTCGACGGACCGGTTGGCCAGTCGCCCGATGCGCTCCGCCAGCGCCGCGCGCAGGGTGGGCTCACCGTAGAGCGGCGAGTAGTGGGTCCGACCAGCGCGCAGCGCGGCCGCCGCGGCGTCGACCACCTGCGCGGGCGTGTCGAAGTCCGGCTCGCCCATCGCGAGCGACACGAGGTCCCCGCTGGACTGCGGCTGCTGCACCCGACGGGATGCTGCCACCACACGCTGCACTGCGTGGGAGGCGTCGAACGTGGTGGCTGTCGTCGTGGTCATGCGTTTCCGTGGTCTTCCTGGTCGGTGTCCACCGCGGGAGCGCCGGTGTTCCGGCTGATCTCGAGGTCGACACTGGTGTCACGTTGGCGGGTGGGGGCGATGACGAGTTCCTGGACGACGGCCCGCTGCGGGAGCGCCGCGACCAGTCGGACCGTCTCCGCGACGTCCTCCGGGCGGAGCATGTGCACGCGCTCCTCGGGCGCGGGCGGACGCGCACGGCCGTCGAGGATCGGGGTGTCCGCCTCGCCCGGGAGGACCGTCACCGCGCGGAGTCCCTCGGCGCGGAACGTGTTGTGCAGGAACGTCATGTAGTTGCGGACGCCGGCCTTCGCGGCGCCGTAGGCAGCACCACCGAGGAGGTTCGGGTTGACGGCCGCGAGCGAGGAGATCGTGATGACGGTACCGTCACCCTTCCGCAGCAGGTCGCCCAGCACGGCCTGGGTGAGCAGGTGCACCGCCGTGAGGTTGACGTCGATCACGCCCCGCCACTCGGCCTCGGTCACCCACCGTGCGTTCTGCACCGAACTCGAACTGCCGGCCGCGTGGACGAGCAGGTCGACCGGACCGAGCGCGTCGTGCACCGCGTCCACGACGCGGCCGGCGCCCCCCGCTGCGGCGACGTCCTGGGCGATGGTGACCGCGGTCCCACCGCCGTCACGGATCAGGCCGGCGACCTCGTCGAGCGGCCCGGGCCGACGCCCGACGAGCGCGACGTGCGCACCGTCCCGGGCGAGCAGCAACGCCGTCTCGCGCCCCATTCCGGTGCCTGCCCCGGTGACGAGTGCCACCTTGCCGACCAGAGATTCCATGTCGTCCCTCGCGTTCCTTATGTGAGAATCATCTCTCATTTGAGAGAGGTGCGTCAAGCGTCGCGGCGGTGTCGCGGCAACCCGACGGCACGGAAGACGTCCGCGACCGCGTCCTCGAGCGTGCGGACGGCGGTCTCCTCCTGCCACAGCACCTGCCGGGCCCGCTCGCGGTCCGTCCAGCGGAACCGGAGCGTCCGACCGGGGGTCACCTGACCGAGCAGCGACTGGCTCGCGGTGGTGGCGAACGCGATGATCGGGTAGCCCGCCGTCACCGTCCGGTAGCGGCCCAGGATGATCAGCTCGTCACCGTGGGGCACCTCGACCGCACCGATCGGCACGCCGTGGGAGACGATCTCCGCGCCGTCCGCCGGGTGCAGGACCGGGCCGTCCAGTCGCACACCGACGTGGTCCGACTGCGGCGTCACGGTGTACTCGGACGCCGCGACCAGTTCCCCGATCCCGGGGATCCCGCTGTCCGGGCCGGGCACCAGGTCGACCGTCCACGTCCCGGCAGCCGGCCTGCGGACCGGGACCGGCAGGCGGAACAGGGCGTGGTCGAAGTGCGGCTGTCGGAAGCCGGCGAAGTCGGTGTCCACCGTGAGCTGGTCGCCGTGGACGACCCGCTGCGCGAACCCCATCCGGAGGTCGGGCGCAGCACTGCCGAGGAACCGGTCCGCGCGCAGGGCCCCCGCGATCGCGAGGTAGCTGCGCGCACCCTCCGGTCCGGGCAGCAGGCGGAGCTCGGTGCCGGCGGGCACCACGACCGGGGACCACGTCTCCGCTGCGTGCTCGCCGACGAGCACACGGCCCACCGCACCCGTCGCGGCCACGAGGAGGTCGTGCGAGGGCACGAGGGAGAACTCTCCCAGGACCTCGAGGAGCGTCGCGTCCCGGTCGTTCCCCACGAGGACGTTCGCGACGGCTGACGCGTGCTGGTCCGCGCTGCCCCCGGTGGGGACGCCGAGTCGTTCGGATCCGCGTCGGCCCTGGTCCTGGAACGTGGTCGACCAACCGGCGTCCACGACGTCCAGGCATACTTCGTGCGTCATCGCGCGGCCCCCTCGGCATCGGTTGCAGCATCGGGTTCGAGGAAGCTCCCCTCGAGTCGCAAGGCCTCGTCGCGGCTGACCGGTACGAACCGCACCCGGTCGCCGGGGAGGATCGCAGCGGCGTCGGCGCGTGCGATGTCGACGACGACGTGGGGTGTCCGTCCGACGACGCGCCACCCGGTGGGACCGGGGAACGGCTGGATGATCGCGTTCTGCCCGGCGATCATGATCGACCCGGGTGGGACGTTCGTGCGCGGCTGCGTCGCACGGCGCACGGGGCGGGCGAAGTGCCCGCCCTCCATCATCGGGGCCATGCCGGCCGCCAGCAGGACGACCTCGAACGTCGTCTCGCCGATGTCGCCGACGAGCCGGTCCACGGTCTGCCCGAGCTCGGCCGCCACGGGCTCGAGGTCCGGGCCGGCGCCGGCGTCGAAGACTACCGGGATCGTGAAGACCCGCCCCGGCGTACCCAGCTGCTCGGTCTCCTCGACGACACCCTCGTCGAGGAGACCGAGCAGGTCCGTGATGCTCTCTGCAGTGGTCCGCAGCGGGTCGTACCGCACGAGGAGCGAGTCCAGGCCGGCCACCAGCTCCGTCACCCCGTGCGGGGTGCGGTCCTCGAGCAGCCTGCCGATGCTCCGAACCTGAGCACGACCGTCCGAACCGGGGACGCCGGCGACCATGACCGCGGCGTCCCCGAACGGGAACGCAGTGATACCGGTCACTTCGCGGCGACCGCCGCGTGCTTCTCGGCGAGGACCTCCTGCAGGCCCGTGGCGCGGATGCCGGCGGCCTCCAGTGCCCGGCGCAGCGCGGTGCCGTTCTCGAGCACCTGCGGGTGGTCGCCGTGCAGCAGCACCACGTCCGCGTCGTGTCCGAGCGGCACCGTCTCGCCGTCGACCGTCACGACGGTCCCCTCGATCACGACCTGAACGACGCGTCGGCCGATCTCCTCGGGGTCGTGCAGGAGCCCGCCCGGGTGCGACCGCGGGACCGGCATGCCGTCCGTACCGTACCCGCGGTCCGCCAGGAACACGTACCCCACCTGCAGGTCACGCTTCCGGGACTCCTCGGCGAGGAGACCGTTCTGGCAGATGACGATGTAGCTCGGGTCGTAGGCCGCGACGGCGTCGGTGATCGCACGGGCGTGCTTCGCGTCCGTCTGCGCGATGCTGCCCATCCGTCCGTGCGGCGCGACGTGACTGATCTTCCTGCCGTGCACCCGGGCGAAGGCGTCGAGCGCACCGATCTGGTAGAGCACGTCGGTGCGGATCTCCTCCTCGGACGCCTCGATCAGGCGGCGACCGAAGCCGACCAGGTCGGGGTAGCCCGGGTGCGCGCCGAGCTCGATGCCGCGTCGCACGCACTCGGCGACCGTGGCGTCGATCACGCGGGGGTCACCGGCGTGGAAGCCGCAGGCGATGTTCGACGCGGTGACGAGCCCAAGCAGGGCCTCGTCGTCGCCGATGGTGTAGTTGCCGAAGCTCTCACCGAGGTCTGCGACGACGGCGACGGATGCGGTGGCCATGGGGCCCTCCTTCATGGTGGTGCTGGTGGTACTGATGGAGCGGTGTCGGACGGGTGTCACTCGATGCGGAGCGGCTGGCCCTTCGTCTCCCGGAGGAAGAAGCAGCTGATCAGGGTGATCAGCGCTGTGATGATCGACGCGAACGCCGGGACGAGGCTGCTGCCGGTCGCGTTGATGACCGCGGTCATGACGAGTGGTGCGCTGCCACCGAAGATGATGGTGCTGATGCTGAAGCCGATGCTGTAGGCGCTGTACCGGACGGTCGTCGGGAACATCTCGGTGAGCACCGTGTGGATGACCGCGGCGTGCCCGGAGAACGCGACGGCAAGCACGACGGCCCCGACGGCGGCCAGCCCGAACTCGCCCGTGGCGAGCATCACGAACATCGGGTATGAGACGACCGCCATCGCGACGGCGGAGATGATGAGGACGGGCTTCCGGCCGATGCGGTCGGAGAGTCGGGCCATGAGCGGGATGGCGATGATGATCGCGACCAGTGCGCAGGCCGTGACGAGCAGCGCCTTCACCATCGTGAAGTTGTGCGCCTCGCCCAGCTGCGTCTTCAGGTAGGTCGGCATGTAGGCGAACAGCAGGTAGTAGCCCGGGCCGTTCAGTGCCGGCAGGAAGATCGTCAGGACGATGGCCGCGATGTGGCGGCGCGAGGTGAAGGCCGCACGGAGCGGGTTGCGGGCGACGGCCTTGCGCTCCCGGAGCGCCTCGAAGTGCGGGGTCTCCTCCATGCGACGGCGGATGTAGAACCCGACGTACCCGAGTGGTGCCGCGAACAGGAAGGGGATCCGCCAGGCCCAGGCCTCCATGGTCGCGTCACCCAGCGTGGTGATGAGGACCGCGGAGAAGGTGCTCCCGAACAGCAGCGCGAAGAACGAGCCCACCGCGATGAAGCTCATGGAGTAGTTGCGGACGGCGTCCCGCGCGTACTCACCGACGAAGGACATCGCGCCGGCGACCTCGCCACCCGCGGAGAAGCCCTGCAGGACGCGGAGTGCGAGGAGGAGGATCGGCGCCGCGATCCCGATGACGTCGTGCGACGGGATGAGCCCGATGCACAGCGTCGACGCGGAGATGAGCAGGAGGAGTGTGGACAGCAGCGCCTTCCTGCCGATCCTGTCGCCGAGGTACCCGCAGATCACACTGCCGAAGGGCCGGGCCACGAAACTGACCAGGAAGCCGATGTTCGTCAGGAGCAGCGCACCCGACTCAGCGCCGCCGATCAGGCTGATCGCGATGTAAGTGGTGAGCAAGCCGTAGATGCCGTAGTCGTACCACTCGACGAAGGAACCGACCGCACCGGCGACGGTGGCCCGGCGGACCACCTTGCCGTCCGCGGTGAGCACTCCGACCTGCGTCGTGTCGAGCCGTTCTGCTGCGCTCATGTCATCTTCTCTCGGGAGAGCCCCGTGGGGCTTGCTATCAGTGTGGGAGGTGGCGCCTGCACACGCCAATGCACGTACGGCAACGCTGCCGTCCGCGGGTACGCCAACGGCGTCCGGTTCGTGACCAGACGAGATCGGTCGCAGAACGGACGCGGGACGGTGCATGGTGTCCTCCTGAGCGTCCGAACGGCGGTGGCCGGATTGCAGTGAGTGCGAATTGACTCGTAGTTGAGAATAGGGTCGCAGTTCCGATCGGGTCAATCCCCGGAGCGAACGGCCAGGTAAAAGCCGTGTTTCTGCCGTGTTTCGCCCTGCCGAGCGACGCGCATCCCCCTTGCGACCACCCGACGCGGGGGGCACACTGGGCTCGTAACTGCGAAAGCGTTCTCATCTCTTCAGCGGAGGAATCCATGACGATCACCGCCCCGCACACCGACACGCACAGCGCCACGAGCACACCCCTCGTGGACGCTCTCGAGCAGCTTCGTGACGCCGCCGCCGCGCTCGACATCGACGAGGGATCCGTCCAGCTGCTGTCCCAGGCCCGGCGCGAGATCTCCGTCGGCGTTCCCCTCCGACGCGACGACGGGACGGTCGAGGTCTTCCGCGGCTACCGCGTCCAGCACAACTTCACGAGGGGACCCGCCAAGGGCGGCGTCCGGTTCGCCCCCTCGGTCGACCTCGACGAGGTCCGCGCGCTGGCGATGTGGATGACCTGGAAGTGCGCCCTGGTCGACCTACCCTACGGCGGCGCCAAGGGCGGCGTCGCGATCGACCCGCGCCGCTACTCCGATGCCGAGATCGAACGCGTGACGCGGCGGTACACCAGCGAGATCCTGCCCGTCATCGGGCCGGACCGGGACATCCCCGCGCCCGACGTCGGCACGGACGAGCGCACGATGGCCTGGATGATGGACACGTTCTCCGTCAGCAGCGGCTTCACCGTCCAGAGCGTCGTCACCGGCAAGCCCGTGGCCCTCGGGGGATCCCTCGGCCGAGCGACCTCGACCAGCCGCGGCGTCGCGCTCGTCGCCCTGGCCGCCCTCGAACGGCGGGGCATCGCTCCGCGGAACGCGAGCGCCGCGGTGCAGGGCTTCGGCAAGGTCGGCCGGCACGCTGCCCGGTTCCTCGCCGAGGCCGGCGTGCGTGTGGTGGCCGTGAGTGACCAGTACGGGGCAGTCCTCGCTCCGGACGGGCTCGACGTCGAGGCACTCGCCGCGCACGTGGACGCGACCGGGAGCGTCGTCGGGTTCGCCGCAGCGGACGCGCTCGACGCCGACGAACTCCTCCGGCTCGAGGTGACCCTGCTCGTTCCCGCCGCTGTCGAGGGCGTCATCCACGAGGGGAACGTCGGCGGTGTCCGCGCTCGGATCATCGTCGAGGGTGCGAACGGACCGGTCACCACCGCCGCTGACGCCCACCTCGCCGCTCGCGACGTACTCGTCGTCCCGGACATCCTCGCGAACGCGGGCGGTGTCATCGTCTCCTACTTCGAGTGGGTGCAGGCGAAGCAGACATACCGCTGGTCCCTCGACACCGTGGAGTCCCGACTCCGCGAACGCATGCTCGGCGCGTGGGACGCCGTCTCCACCGAACAGACCACCGCGGGCGGCACGCTCCGCGAGGCCGCGATGCGCATCGCCGTCGCGCGGGTCCTCGACGCGCACCGGAACCGCGGCCTCTACCCCTGACCGAACACCTGGCGAACGATCGCCGAGAAACGAGAGAACATGACCAGCACCATCCGGACCAGCCCGGAGATCACGCGAGCACCCGCCGAGCTCGTCGAGCGGTTCCGGGAGTACCCCGTCGCCAACCTCGGTGACGCGATGGACCGCATCGGCATCGTCGACGCCGGCATCACCCCGATGTGGGACGGCGCCGCCGCCGTCGGCAGCGCACTCCCCCTGCAGACCGTCGCCGGGGACAACCTCGCCCTCATCGAGGTCCTCGACCTCATCCAGCCCGGGGACTTCATCGCCGTGAACGCCGGCAGCTACGTCGACCGCGCGGTCATGGGCGACAACCTCGCGCAGCGCTTCCAGGCGTTCGGCGCCGTCGGCGCGGTGGTCGACGGCGCGGCGCGCGACCGCGACATCATCCGCAGCTTCGCGTTCCCCGTGTGGAGCCGTGGGATCTCCCCCGCCGGCCCCTTCAAGCACGGACCCGGCGCGATCGGTGCGCCGATCGCCCTCGGCGGCGTCGTGGTGAACGCCGGCGACATCATCGCCGCTGATGCCGACGGTGTGATCGTCGTCCCGCTCGCACGCGCCGAGGAAGTGCTCGCCGGTGCCGCGGAGATCGCCCGCATCGAGGCCGAGAAAGACGAGGAGGCCGCGCGCTTCCGCGAGGCGGCCGAGGCGCGCCGGGTCTGACCCGGGAACGACGGACGGGAGGCGTGGTGCCAGCTGGCACCGCGCCTCCCGTCCGTCGTACCGGTCGTCCTGAACCGATCACACCGGCGCGGTCGTCACCACCGACACCGCCGCGCGGAGCGCGGCCACCACCTCCTGGTAGCGGCGCGCCTCCGCGCGCCAGGCGTGCGGCAGCACCTCGACCAGCGGGACACCGAGCGCGAAGCCGGGGTACCCGGTCACCGGGACCGCGACGCCGAACACACTCGGGTGGACCCGACCGGGGTCGATCGCGTACCCGCGCTGACGCGCTTCCGGCACGGCGGCCGTCGCGTGCTCGACGTCCGCCGCCGGGAGCGCGACGACGACCGCCGAGGCGGCGTCCGGGTCGAGCCCCGACAGGGCTGCGAGGCCCATCGCCGTCGAGCCGGCAGGACGGACGTGCCCGGGACGCGCCGTCGATGCGAACGGTTCGCGACCGAGGTGCTCGTCGACGTAGCGCACGCCGACCCCGTCGAGACACGCGAGCTGCACGATGTTCCGACTGAGCACGGGCGAGGTTGCTGCCACCCTGAGTAGCCGTCCGGAGTCGAGCGCCATCAGTAGAACTCCACGGTGTCGACGACGTTGCGGAGCGGCTCGCCGTCGAGGAGTCGGCGGGCGTTCTGGGCGAAGAGCCGCACGATGCGCTCCTCCTCCGTCACCGTGAGGGCGGCCGTGTGCGGGCTGATTAGCACCTGCGGCAGGTCCCAGAGGGGGCTGTCCGCCGCGAGCGGTTCAACGGCGACGACGTCGAGCGCCGCGAACCCGACCCGGCCCGAGCGGAGCGCTTCGAGCAGTGCGTCCTCGTCGACCACGGTCCCCCGCCCGACGTTGACGAAAGTCGCACCGGGCTGGAGCGCGTCGAAGAACCCGGCGTCGATCAGCCCTTCGGTGGCGGCCGTGCCGGGCAGCGTCGAGACGACGGCGTCCACGCGCGGGAGCACGGTCTCGAGCTCGTCGACCGTGACGACCTCGGCGACCCCGTCAACCGGACGACCGCTCCGGCTCGCGCCGATGACGTCCACACCCAGCGCGGCAGCGGCGCGGGCGACCTCGGCACCGATCCCACCCAAGCCCAGGACGAGCACGGTGGAACCGGCGATCGGGGCCATGACCCACCGGTCCGGCCAGCGGTGCGCAGCCTGGTCCTGCAGCAGCCGCGGCAAGCGCTTGGCTCCCGCGAACAGACCGAGCAGGGCGAACTCGGCCAAGGCCGTGCCGTGCACGCCCGCGGATGTCGTGAAGCGCACACGCTCGAGTTCCTCGGTCGTCAGGTCGGCCGCGCGCACCTGTCCACCGCCGCCCGCCGCCATCGTGTGCACCCACCGCAGCCCGTCGTTCTCGCGGACGACCGCCGCCAGGAGCGCCGGGTCGACGTCCGGGATGCCGTAGAGCGCGTCGGCGCCACGGAGCTGCGCGCGCCACCAATCGGCCGCTTCCGGGGTCCGACGGAAGGACGGTTCGCCGGAGAAGTCCGCGGGGAAGCGCATGGGCGGCAGCGCCGCCGCCTCATGCGCCACCGTGATGCGTGGCTCGAGCTGCTGGAGCAGGTCGACGTGTTCCGGGCGGATCGGCGCGGCGAGGGCCACGCGTAACTGAGAATGCATTCTCACATCATGCGGGAACCCCCATGCGTCGCGCAAGCACCTGACGGGCGGAGCGACATCGCCCCGCGTTGCACCGCAAGTCGCCGCATGCGCCGGTACGTCACCGACTCATCGGGTTCTCGCGGCTTGCTGAGCCAAGCCTCCTGACGGCTCTGCTGTGACTCGACGACGTGAAAGTCAGCGACGGACGGGTGCGAGCCGCTGCAGTTGCGTGACGTGTCCCGGCTCGAGCTCGTCGAGCGTGGCCACGCCGAGCAGACGCATGGTGCGCTCGATCTGCTCGGACAGGATCTGGATCATCCGGTCGACACCGGCCTCGCCGCCCGCCATGAGGCCGTAGAGGTAGGCGCGGCCGACCATCGTGAACCGGGCTCCGAGCGCGACCGCCGCGACGATGTCGGCGCCGGACATGATGCCGGTGTCGAGGTGCACCTCGGTGTCCACGCCCACCTCCTTGACGACCTCCGGGAGCAGGTGGAACGGGACAGGGGCGCGGTCGAGCTGCCGGCCGCCGTGGTTCGACAGGGTGATGCCGTCGACCCCCATCGACGCCAGGCGCTTTGCGTCCGCGAGGGACTGGACGCCCTTGACGACGACCTTGCCGGGCCACTGGTCGCGGATCCACTCGAGGTCCTCGTACGTCACCGTCGGGTCGAACATGTGGTCGAGGAGCTCACCGACCGTCCCCGACCACCGGTCGAGTGACGCGAACGCGAGGGGTTCGGTGGTGAGGAAGTCGAACCACCACCACGGCCGCGGGATCGCGTTGATCACCGTCTTCGGCGTCAGCTGCGGCGGGATCGAGAACCCGTTGCGCTTGTCCCGGAGGCGTGCGCCCGCCACCGGGACGTCGACCGTGACGAGCAGCGTGTCGAAGCCGGCCTTCGCGGCCCGGTCGACGAGCGCCATCGACTTGTCGCGGTCCTTCCACATGTAGAGCTGGAACCAGTTCCGGCCGTGCGGGTTGGCGTCGCGGACGTCCTCGATCGCCGTGGTGCCCATCGTCGAGAGCGAGAACGGGATGCCCGCCCGTCCTGCTGCCCGGGCGCCGGCGCGTTCACCCTCGGTCTGCATCATCCGCGTGAAGCCGGTGGGTGCGATGCCGAAGGGCAGCGCGGTGGACGCGCCGAGCACGTCACGCGACGTGTCGACCCTCGACACGTCGCGGAGGATGGCCGGGGTGAACTCGATGTCCTCGAACGCCTGCCGTGCGCGGGCGAGCGAGATCTCCGCCTCTGCTGCGCCCTCGGTGTAGTCGAACGCTGCCTTCGGGGTGCGTCGGGCCGCGATCCGGCGGAGGTCCCAGATCGTCAACGCCGACTCGAGGCGCTGTCGCCGCCCCGGTAGCGAGGGCTTCTTGAACTGCATGAGCGGTGCGAGGTCGCGGACGCTCGGCAGCTGGCGCTGGACCCGGACGCGGGCGCTCGAGGCGGGTCCGGTCGATGCTGCGGGGGCGCCGGTCGCGGGATCGACGCGGTGCTGGTCGTCGGTGGTGGTCATGCGTGGCTCCTGACGGTGGTGCGGAGGGATCGGGTGTCCGAGCCCGGAGCGGGTGTGTAGCGGACCGGTTCGGTGGTCCGGGCGACGACGTCGCGGAGTGCTTCCAACGATGCTCCGCCGAGTCCGGCGAGTCCGTGGGCACGGGCCTGGACGAGGACGTTGCCGAGCGCGGTCGCTTCGACCGGCCCGGCGAGGACGGGCAGTCCGGTGCGGTCAGCCGTGAGCTGGCACAGCAGGCGGTTCTGCGATCCTCCGCCGACCACGTGCACGACCCCGACGTCCTTACCGGTGACGGCGATGATGGTCCGCAGCGTCGACGCGTACGCCGCAGCCAGGGACTCGAGGATCGACCGGACCATCTCGGCGCGCGAGCCGGGCACTGCCAGCCCGTGCGCGGCACACCACGTGGCGATGCGCCACGGCATGTCGCCGGGCGATGCGAACACGTCGTCGGCCACGTCGAACACGGGGACCGCGGTGGTGACGTCGGCTGCGGAGGCGAGCAGCGCCTCCAGGTCGATCCGATCGCCGTCCCGTTCCCAGGTGCGGACGCTCTCGGAGAGCAGCCACAGTCCGGAGACGTTCTTGAGGAACCGGACCCGTCCGTCGACGCCGCCCTCGTTCGTGCAGTTCGCCTCGCGTGCGGCGTCCGTGACGACGGGCGCGTCGAGCTCGACGCCGACCAGCGACCACGTGCCGGAGGAGATGTACGCGAAGTCAGGCTCTTTCGCGGGCACCGCGACGACGGCCGAGGCGGTGTCGTGCGAGCCGACCAGCGTGATCGGCGTCGACGGCCCGGCACCGACGGCGTCGGCCACGGCGGGCAGGAGGCCACCGATCTCGTCGCCGGGCTGCCCCACGTCCGGGAAGATGCCCGAGGGCAGCCCGAGCGACCACCGTAGGTCGTCGGACCACCGCCCGGTGGTGATGTCGAGCAGCCCCGTCGTCGAGGCGTTGGTCCGTTCCGCCACCTGGGCGCCGGTCAGCCAGTACCCGAGCAGGTCCGGGATCAGCAGGGCCCGGTCACCGCTCTGCAGGAGACCGTCGCGGAGGTCGGCGTGCAGCTGGAACACCGTGTTGAACGGCAGGTGCTGCAGGCCGTTGCGCCGGAACAGCGCCTCCTTGCCGATCTTCCGCAGCATCGACCGCGACGCCGCCTCGTTCCGCTCGTCGCGGTAGTGGTACGGCTGGTGCGTGATGCGGCCGGCCCGGACGATGCCGTAGTCGACAGCCCACGAGTCGACCCCGATGCTGACGACGTCGTGGTGGCGGGCCAGTGCGTCCCGGAGACCCAGCCGCACCTGCCGGTACAGCTCGAGTGCGTCCCAGTGGAGGGCCTCGCGCTCGCCCTCCCACACCGGTACGGGACCGTTCGCGAACCGGGCGACGTGCTCCATCCGCACGCCGCCACCGTCCACGTGCCCGACGATGACCCGACCGCTGGTCGCTCCGAGGTCGACGGCGGCGACGCTGCCGCTGGTGTGCATCGCGCTACCTCAGGAATGCCGCGGCGACACCGGCGTCCACCGGCACGTGCAGACCTGTCGTGTGGGAGAAGTCGGCGGTGCAGATGGCGTACACGGCGTTGGCCACGTTCTCGGGCACGACCTCGCGCTTGAGGATGGTGCGCTGCGCGTAGAACTTGCCGAGGTCCTGCTCGTCGACGCCGTAGGTCTTCGCGCGGTTCGCGCCCCAACCGGAGGCGAAGATGCCCGAACCGCGAACGACCCCGTCGGGGTTGATGCCGTTGACGCGGACGCCGTGCTCGCCGAGCTCGGCCGCGAGCAGCCGGACCTGGTGCGCCTGGTCGGCCTTGGTAGCGGAGTAGGCGATGTTGTTCGGCCCGGCGAAGACGGAGTTCTTCGAGGAGATGTAGACGATGTCGCCACCGAGGCCCTGTTCGATGAGGACCTTCGCGGCCGCCTTCGACACGAGGAAGGAGCCCTTCGCCATGACGTCGTGCTGCAGGTCCCAGTCCTGCTCGGTGGTCTCGAGCAGGCTCTTGCTCAGCGAGAGTCCGGCGTTGTTGACGACGAGGTCGAGGCCGCCGAAGTGCAGCAGTGTCGCTTGGATCGCCTCGTCGATGGCGTCCGCGCTCGTGACGTTCGCGACGACACCGATGGCCTGGTCCGGGCCGCCGATCTCGGCAGCCGCGTCCTGCGCCTTGGCGAGGTCGAGGTCCGCGATGACGACGGCGGCACCTTCGGCGGCGAGGCGCTTCGCGATCGCCTTGCCGATGCCGCTCGCCGCACCGGTGACCAGCGCGATGCGGGTCGCCAGCTGCTTGGGCTTCGGCATGCGCTGGAGCTTCGCCTCTTCGAGCGCCCAGTACTCGATGCGGAACTTCTCGGCCTCATCGATCGGCGCGTAGGTGCTCAGCGCCTCGGCGCCGCGCATGACGTTGATCGCGTTGACGTAGAACTCACCGGCGACCCGGGCGGTCTGGGTGTCCTTGCCGTACGAGAACATGCCGACGCCGGGGACGAGCACGATGAGCGGGTCGGCACCCCGGATGGCCGGGCTGTCCGCCGTTGCGTGGCGGTCGTAGTACGCCTGGTAGTCGGCACGGTACTGCTCGTGCAGTTCGTGGAGACGTGCGACCTGCTCGTCGACGCTCGCCGTGACGGGGAGGTCGAGGATGAGCGGCTTCACCTTGGTGCGGAGGAAGTGGTCCGGGCAGCTCGTGCCGAGTGCCGCGAGCTCCTCGGCACGCGAGGACGCCAGGAAGTCGAGGACGACGTCGCTGTCCGTGAAGTGCCCGACGACGGGCTTGTCGTGGCCCGCGATCCCGCGGATCGTCGGCGCGAGCGCGGCTGCACGGGCACGGCGGTCGGTGTCGGGCAGCGCCTCGAAGCCGGGGCGGACGGCGCCGAACGGCTGGTCCTTCCCGTGCTCGCGGATGTACTGCTCGGCGGTGTCGATGATCCACCGCGAGTTCGCTTCGGTCTCCTCCGACGACGAACCCCAGGCGGTGATGCCGTGGCCGCCGAGGATCGTGCCGATCGCCTCGGGGTGCTGGTCCTTGATCGCGGCGATGTCGAGGCCGAGCTGGAAGCCCGGACGTCGCCACGGCACCCAGACGACCTTGTCGCCGAAGATCCGCTCGGTGAGCTCCGGGCCGTCGGCGGCGGTCGCGATGGCGATGCCGGCGTCGGGGTGCAGGTGGTCGACGTGTGCGGCGTCGACGAGGGCGTGCATGGCGGTGTCGATCGACGGCGCGGCACCGCCCTTGCCGAACAGGGTGTGGTCGAACGCGGCGACCATCTCGTCCTCGCGCTCGACACCCGGGTAGACGCCGCGCAGTGCACGGACGCGGTCGACCCGCAGGACCGCGAGGCCCGCCGGGGTCAGGGTGCCGAGGTCACCCCCGGACCCCTTCACCCAGAGCAGCTCGACGGGCTCGCCGGTGACCGGGTCGGTGTCGGTGCCCTTCGCGGACGTGTTGCCGCCGGCGTAATTCGTGATCCGCGGGTCGGAGCCGAGCGCGTTCGACCGCGCGATGAGCGCGCTGACGGTCTCGTCTGCTGTCGTGGGGTGCGGCGTCGCGCCGTGCGTTGCGGGGTCCACCCGTGCCTCCAGGCTGTTCGTCGTCATCGGTTCACGCACCCCATCCGGCCTGGACGCCGCCGACACGGTCCTCGGCGATCTGCTGCTGGTACCCGGAGTCGAGGTACGCGCGCATCGGGTTCGCGGGCAGTCCGCGGGACTCGCGCCACGCGGCGAGGTCGGCGCGGACGTCCGTCTGGAACGCGTCCATGAAGATCTCGTTCGCACCGAGGACGTCGTGCGCCTCCTGCGCTGCGGTCAGCGCGACGCGGTCGAGGAGTAGCGCCCGGGCGGTCATCTCCTGCACGTTGAGCACCGAGCGGATCTGGCCGGGGATCTTGTCCTCGACGTTGTGGCACTGGTCGAGCATGAAGGCGACGTCCGGGTTGTCGTACCCGCCACCGCGGATGACCTCGACCAGGATCCGGAACAGCTGGAACGGGTCCGCGGCGCCCACGATGAGGTCGTCGTCGGCGTAGAAGCGCGAGTTGAAGTCGAAGCTGCCGAGCTTGCCGAGGCGCAGCAGCTGCATCACGATGAACTCGATGTTCGTGCCGGGCGCGTGGTGACCGGTGTCGAGGCAGACCATCGCCTTCGGCCCGAGTGCCGCGGTCTGCACGTAGCTGGTCCCCCAGTCGGGGACGTCCGTGTGGTAGAACGACGGCTCGAAGAACTTGTACTCGAGCACCAGCCGCTGGTCGGCGCCGAGTCGGTCGTAGATCGTCGAGAGCGAGTCGTGCAGGCGGTCCTGGCGGGAGCGCATGTCCTCCTGCCCCGGGTAGTTCGAGCCCTCGGCGAGCCAGATCTTCAGGTCACGGCTGCCGGTGGCGTCCATCACGTCGATGCAGCGCAGGTGGTGGTCGATCGCCTTCTGCCGGATGCTCGCGTCCGTGTGGGTGAGGGCGCCGAACTTGTAGTCGTCGTCCTGGAACGTGTTCGAGTTGACGGTGCCGAGCGACACCCCGTGCTCTTCGGCGTGGCGCTTGAGGTCGGCGAAGTCGTCGACGAGGTCCCACGGGATGTGCAGCGCGACGGTCGGCGCAAGGCCGGTGTACCGGTGCACCTGTGCCGCGTCGGCGATCTTCTCGTACGGGTCGCGCGGGGTGCCCGGCGTGGAGAACACCTTGAAGCGGGTCCCCGAGTTGCCGAAGGCCCAGCTCGGGAGTTCGATCTGCTGTCGGGCGAGCTGGTCGGCGATGCCGGCGAAGGTCGGGGTCGATGTCATCGTGCACTTCCTCGTGGTGATTGAATCGTTTCAATGCTAGCGGCGTCGGGGCGGTGCTGCAAGCCGTCCGCCGCGGCGAGCTGGTCGTCGAGGTTGAAGACCTCGGGGAGGATCCGGGCGGCCTGGTCCGCGCGGCCGGTGGCGCCGTGGAACAGGTCCTGCATGTGGGCTTCCCAGGCCGCTGCGACCTCGGATGCTGCGAGGGACGCGTCGGCGTCGGCGACGGACGTGGTCTCGTAGTAGCCGATCAGCAGTCCGTCGTCGTCGAGGAAGAGCGAGTAGTTCCGACGCCCGGCAGCAGCGATGGCCTGCAGCATCGCCGGCCAGACCGCCGCGTGCCGCGCCCGGTAGGCATCGAGGTGCTTCACTGCCACCTGGAGACGGAAGCAGACGCGCGTCACGTCGGGCGCGTGTCTCGGCGGGGCGGACGGGAGGCGCGGATCACGCTGGTCCACGTCGCTCACCGTGGCGTCCGCTCGCCGCGTGCGGCGCGGAGCGACCGCTGGCGCTCGTCGTGCTCGCCCACCGTCCGGGTCGTGCCCGTCAGGCTGGTGACGGTGCCGTAGCGCTCGGCCTCGATGTCCTCGAGCGACCTGCCCTGCGTCCGGGGCGCCCAGATCGTGCCGACGAGGAACGAGAGCGCGAGCAGGCCGATGATGAGGCCGCCCAGCCCGCGCAGCCCGATGTCCGCCAGGAGCAGCGGGAACCAGATGCTGAGCAGGCCGACCATCACGCGGGCGGCGAGGAAGAGCACGCCCTGGGCGCTGGCGCGGTAGCGGGTCGCGAACAGCTCGCTCGTCCAGAGCCCGTAGAACGCCTGCGCGCCGATGCCCGACGACACACCCCATGCGATCGCGAAGAAGAGCAGCGTGCCGAGGTTCGCCGGCGCGTAGATGAGCACGGCCCACGCGACGATGGCGAGGACGGCGCCGACGGCGAACAGGACACGGCGGCTGACCCGGTCGGCGAACCGCATGAAGCCGAGGTACGTCGCGGCGACGGTGCATCCCCAGACGAGCACCTGCAGGCCGTACTGTTCCGGGACGCTCGTGACGCCGGTGGCGGAGTAGACGCGCGGCTGGAAGATGCCGGCCTGCCCGGCGACGGTGTTCCAGAGTGCGTAGACGCCGAACAGGAACAGCATCGCGGTGAGGTTGACGCGCTTGCTGAACAGCTGGGTGATGCCGTGGAAGAAGTTCGCGCTGCCCGCGGCGGCCCGCTCGTCCTTCCAGATCGTCGACTCGGGCAGGCCGCGTCGGAGCCACCACACGACGGCCGCGACGACGAACAGGTGCGCGAAGATGAGCCGGCTGCCGAGCAGCCCGAGGGGCGCCGCGGCGATGGCGAGCGCGAACCCGACCATCGGTCCGATGGACCAGGCGAGCTGCGCGGTCCCGACGTGGGCGGCGCGCTTGCCGGCCGGTACCTGCTCGGCGATGTAGGTCCAGCTGGCCGGGACACCGGCGCCGACCGCGATGCCGGTCAGGATGAACCCGGTCAGGAGCATGCCGTAGCTGCCGGCGAACACGGCGAGCAGGATGCCGAGCATGTAGAGGAGCAGGTCGTAGGTGTAGATGAACTTGCGCCCGTACCGGTCGCACAGCGGTCCGCCGATGATCGCGCCGGCCGCAGCCCCGAAGGCGTTGGCGGAGAGGCTCGCGAGGAGTCCGACCTGCAGGTCGCCGATCCCGAACTGCGCCTGCCAGAGGCTCAGGCTCGTGGCGATCGCGATGATCGACCCCGACTCGATGTAGTTCGACATGGCGACGGAGATCGTCGCTTTCCAGCCCGTGGTGTTCCGGGCTCCGATGCGGACCGCCATTGGTCCTCCGTTCGCAGGTTCGGCTCTGAATCGTTTCAACGGTGGTGCTGCGAGGAATGTACTCGGCGCTGCAAGCGGGTGCAAGCGGTGCTGTGCTGCACCGGTTCCGACGGCGGGGGTGCCAGGATGGCGACATGGCAGTGAGCGTGCGGGAGGTCGCAGCGCGCGCAGGCGTGTCGCTCGGGACGGTCTCGAACGTCCTGAACCGGCCGGACAAGGTGGCGCCGGCCACGGTCGAGCGGGTGCAGACCGCCATCGAGGAACTGGGCTTCGTGCGGAACGACTCGGCCCGACAACTCCGTGCCGGTCGGAGCTCGACCGTCGGCTTCATCGTCCTCGACGGTGGTAACCCGTTCTTCACCGACGTCGCACGCGGAGCAGAGGACGCCGCGCTCGCAGCCGGACTCGCCGTCCTCATCGGCAACTCCGACGAGTCGGCGGAGCGCGAACGCACCTACGTCGACCTGTTCGAGGAGCGACGCGTCGCCGGCCTGCTCATCTCCCCCGCAAGCGACGACCTCTCGCGCCTCGCGCGCCTCCGCGACCAGGGGACGGCGGTGGTCCTGGTCGATCGGCGCGCCGACGACGAGCACTTCGCGTCCGTCTCGGTCGATGACGTCGCAGGGGGGCGCATCGCCGTCGAGCACCTCGCCGCCGTCGGTCGCCGCCGCATCGCGTTCGTCGGAGGTCCGTCGACCATCCGTCAGGTCGCCGACCGCCTCGCGGGCGCGCGGGCCGCGGCGTCCGCAGCCGGGATCGGACTCGAGGTCCTCCCGACCCGGTCCCTGTCGGTCCTCGAGGGTCGTCGCGTCGGTGAAGCGCTGCGGGAGCGTCCCGCACACGAGCGCCCGGACGCCGTCTTCGCAGCGAACGACCTGCTCGCCGTGGGTCTCGAGCAGGCGTTCGTCATGCGGGGTTCGGTCGCGGTCCCCGAGGACGTCGCCATCGTGGGCTACGACGACATCGCCTTCGCCGAGGCCGCGGTCGTCCCGCTCACCTCCGTCCGACAGCCGGCGCAGGACATTGGTCGCCGCGCGATCGAGCTGCTCGTCGCACAGGTCGAACACGGTCAAGACATCGACCTCGAGCGGGTCGAGTTCGCGCCGGAGCTCGTGGTGCGCCAGTCGACGGTCGCCGAGCACTGACCCGCAGCGCGCAAGTGGTGCTAATCAGCGCGTCTGAGCGGTGGGACCCGCCGCCGAGGCGAGCGCTCCGGCCACGGAGGATGGTGCACATCCCGTGGCGAGAGGAACCTCCGAGCGTGCATCACGTCGCGGCACGTGACGGCGCATCGCTCGCAACGGTGTCGCACGTCCTCAACTACCCCGAACGCGTGGCCGCGCCGACGACGGCAAAGGCGCGCGATGCGATCGAAGGAGCCGCTCCCGCAGGGTGTCCTGTCCGTGTTCGTCCTCGCGTGCGATGCCGCGATGCCGGAGAAGTGGCACGACGTGGTCCACGAAGATGTCGAGTCCATCCGGAATCCGGTCGATCATGAGGTTGAACCCGTCGGCCGCTTCCTGTTCGAACCAGGCCGCGATGCCTTCCGCCGCCTGCTCAGGCGTCCCGATGATGATCCGCTGACCGTACCCGCCGAAGTAACGCAGCAGCTGCCGCAGCGAGGCGTCCGGCTGCTCAGCGACGAGCCGTAGCACCGACTCGCGGTAGCCGAGGGAACCCCGGAAGCCGGCCGCGGACACTTCCGCGGCGAGGACTTCGGCGGGCAGCGGAGCGTCGAGGTCGAGGTCACGCGCGTCGATCCCGAGGGAGTCGCTCATCCGGGCGAGTGCGTAGTCCGCTGCTCCGGGTGCCAGGGCCTCGAGTGCGTCGTACTTCTCGCGGGCCGCCGTCTCCGTGTCCGCGAGCACGAAGGACACCCCGGGGAGCACGAGCAGGTCGTCTGGATCGCGCCCGGCGGCGGCCGCCTCGGCCTTCGCCGCGCGGTAGTGCTCGCGTGCGGCGTCGAGCACGAGTTCGGCTGTGAACAGCATGTCGGCGTTCCGGGCGCCGAGCGCTCGGCCCTGGGGTGAGCCGCCAGCCTGCACGACGAGGGGGTGCCCCTGCGGCGAAGGAGGCATGTCGAGGTGTGCGTTGAAGTGGAAGTACTCTCCTGCGAAATCGACGTCCCGCCCGGTCCCGGCGCTCTGCCAGAGCGCTCGCACCGCTCGCACGAACTCATCGGCCCGGGCGTACCGGACGTCACGGTCGGGGAACGTGGTGACGCCGAAGTTGCCACCGATCCGGGCGTTCTCCGCGGTGGTGACGACGTTCCAGGCGAATCGGCCGCCCGACGCGAGGTCAAGGCTCAGGGCACGCGCTGCCCATTCCACCGGGTCGTTGAACGTGGACGTGACCGTCGCGACGAATCCGATCCGCTCGGTCCGGGCCGCGAGGAACGCGTCGAGCACGGTGGGCTCAAGGAATCCGCTCGGACGGTTCGAGGGGTCCACGAGTCCAGGGGTGTCGGCGAGGAAGACGGCGTCGAGCCCGCCGCGCTCGGCGGTGCGGGCGACCTCGCTCCAGTACCCGGGGTCGATGATCGCGTGAGGCGGGATCCGGTCATGGCGCCACGCCGCCGGGCGCTGTCCGACGCCGAGGGTGTTGAGGTTGAGGACGAGACGTCGCTTCACCGGGTGCTCCCTGTGGCGAAGGCCGGCGTCGCGGCGTCGACGGTCACGATCGGTGCCGAGCGACCGAGGCGCTCCCGGAGCGTCGGCAGGGCGTCGTGCGGCCCATCGACGACGGGCCCGAGCGCGTCTGCGAGGGCGGAGACGTCGTCGGGGACGGCCAGTTCGATGACGGAGCCGGGACGCGCCTCCGGACCGGAGGCGGCACGGCCCTCCCAGGTGAGGACGAGCGGGCCGTCGGCGGTGCCGGCGACGTGCTCGATCACCACGTCGAGACCGGGGAGCGGCTCCTCGCCCGCGTCGAGCAGCTGCGCGCGGACGGGCAGCCCCTGCACCGAGCCGGGCCCCGTGAGTGGCCCGAGGACCTCGTAGGCGCCACGGTGGTTGACGTGCCGGACGCCGTCCAGGTCGACGTAGTGGCCGGTGGCCTGGTCGGCGGGGAACGCCTCCAGTGGCCAGGCGCTCCAGAGCTCGTCGAGGAGCCGGGCGGTGTCGCGGACGAGCGCCGCGTCGTCGACGTCGGGGTCCCAACCGTGCTGCCCGCCGGAGCGTCGGTCCACGCCCGCGAACAGGACCCCGACGCGGCCGCGGGAGAGGTGGTCGACCGACAGGACGCGACGCGCGGTGTTGTAGGGATGGTCGGCGCCGGGACGGACTGCCACGAGCACACCCCCGATCGTCGGGACGGTGGCGACGAGGTGCGCAGCCGTCACCGACGGGTCGAGGCCGACCGCGGTCGTCGACGTCGGGCGGCTCGCGCCGACCACGACGAGGGCCACCGAGGGGTGCCCTGCGACCGCTCGCAGTGGATCCGCTGACGGACCGCCCGTGAGCAGGTCGAGCGCGAGCCGCTCACCGATCGCGATGCCGAACGGCAATGGCGTCGTCATGTGTGACCTCCCCGGGTCTGTATCGGCACGATCGTGGCCATTGCGGCGTGGACGGGCAACAGGTGTCGCAACTTGGGGTCGCAAACGTCAACGTTTCGTCATCTTCGTGGGACGAAGGACTGGAGGCCTCCAGGATCGAGCTGCGGCGGCCGGACGGGCCGTTCACGACCACACGAGGCCGACGGGAGGATGCCATGAGCGACGTGTTCCGGCTCGAGGGTGTCTCGAAGACGTACGGGAACGGCGAGCGTGCGACGGTCGCGCTCGATAACCTGACCCTCTCCATCCCGAGGGGGTCGTTCGCCGGCATTGTCGGGCAGAGCGGTGCCGGGAAGAGCACGCTCCTGCGCCTGTTCAACCTCCTGGAACAGCCAGACCGCGGGCGCATTCTCTTCGACGGGCAGGAGATCCAGGACCTACGGGGTGCCGCTCGGCGGGACTACCTGAGTCGCGTCCCGACGGTGTTCCAGCACTTCAACCTGTTCCACAGCAAGACGGTGCTGGAGAACGTGGCGTTCCCCCTCGCTGTCCGCGGCGTCCCCCGCGACCGGCGGACCGCCCGCGCCCGCGAACTGCTCGACCTCGTCGGGCTCGCCGGGAAGGAGCGGTCCTACCCGTCGCAGCTTTCCGGCGGGCAGAAGCAGCGCGTCGGCATCGCCCGGGCCCTCGTCGCGGACGCCGAGGTGCTGCTCTGCGACGAGGCCACGAGTGCACTCGACTCCGCAACGACAGCGGTGATCCTCGACCTCCTGCTCGACCTGCGCGAACGACTCGACCTGACCATCGTGCTCATCACGCACTCGTGGTCGGTCGTGCGGTACTCCTGCGACACCGCCACGCTCGTCGAGGGCGGCCGGGTCGTGGAGAGCGGCGGCGTACGGGCGCTGCTACAGGACCCCGACTCCTACCTGGGCCGGCAGCTGCTGCCCGCGCCAGACCACGGCGGCGGGCCGGCCGACGGATGGGCGCGCTACGACGTGCTCCTGCCCGACGTCGTCGAGCAGGGCGACTTCTTTTCCGTCGTCGCGGACCGCCTCGGGGTGGGCTCGAGGGTCGTCTCCGGTGGCGTCGAGCAGCTCGGCGGTGTCGCCGCGGGGCGTTTCCTCGTGGACTTCGACCTCCGCGAGGGACAGCCGGAACTGCGCGAGGAACTGTCGAGCACCCTCCGTCGCCGGGGCATCGTGGTCGGGGCGGTAGCCTGATGCCCGGACGTGACTGGCACCGGTATCTCCCCGACTTCTGGGAGGCGCTCGGGCAGACCCTCTACATGGCGGGACTCTCCGCCGTGCTCGTCCTGCTCCTGGGCGTCACCGTCGGCACGGTGCTCTACCTCACCGCGCCGGGCTCGTGGCGGCCGAGCCCGATCGTCTACCACGCGCTCAACACGATCGTGAACGTCGGCCGGTCGATCCCGTTCCTCATCCTGATCGTGCTGCTCATCCCGTTCACCCGACTCGTGGTCGGGACGACGCTCGGGCCGGTCGCTGCACTCGTGCCGCTGACGCTCGGCTTCTCCCCCTTCTTCTCGCGCCTCATCGAGGCCAACCTGCGGGAAGTCGACCAAGGACGCGTCGAGGCAGCCCGTGCGATCGGCGTCTCCACGCCGCAGTACGTCTTCCGGATCCTGCTGCCGGAGTCCCTCTCGGGGATCATCGGCTCGGCCACGATCATCGTCGTCGGTCTCGTCGAGGGCACGGCGGTCGCCGGCGCGGTCGGCGCCGGCGGTGTCGGGGACTTCGCGCTGACCTACGGGTACGCCCGGTTCCTACCGGAGCTCATGCTCATCGCCGTCGTCGCGATGGTCGTGATCGTGCAGGCGGTCCAGATCTCGGGTGACACGTGGATCCGCCTCCGCCGTCACAAGCGGTGACCGAACACAACCCGGACCCGGACCCGGACCCGGACCCACAGCCCACCATCATCCGAGCCAGACGACGCCCGGCGTCCTCAACCACCTGAACCAGGAGCTCACACCATGACCACCGCACCCCAGACCGCACGTTGGCGCCGCGTCGTCGCACTCGGCGCGCTGACCGCCCTCACCGTGACCCTCGCCGCCTGCTCGAGCCAGCCGTCCGAGCGAGCCGCTGCCGATGGCGATGGCAATGGCGACACGGTGTCGAGCACGCCGCTCAAGGTCTACGCGACGCCGGTCCCGCAAGGCGAAATCCTCGACTTCGTCCAGGAGCTCGCAGACGAGACCGGCTCCGGGCTCAAGCTCGACATCACCGCGTCTCAGCAGGGACTCGACTCCAACGAACTCCTCGCTAATGGCGACATCGACGCCACGCTGACTCAGCACGTGCCGTACTTCACGTCGTGGGAGGCAGAGCACGAGGACGTCACGAACCTCGTCAACCCGGTCACGGTGCTCCTCAACGTCTTCGGGTTGTACTCGGACAAGTACGAGAAGGCGTCCGACATCCCGGACGGGTCGAAGATCCTCGTCCCGAACGAGCAGACGAACCTGCCGCGTGCGTTGTTCATCCTGCAGGACCAGGGCCTGATCACGCTCGACCACCCGGAGTCCGACGGATCAGCGGAGGCGGTGTCGCTCGACGAGTCCGACATCACCGACAACCCGAAGAACCTGCAGTTCGTCCCGACGGACACAGTGCTCCGAGCGCAGTCACTGCCTGACGTCGCCGCTTCGTTCATCAACGGGGACATCGCGCTCAGCAACGGCATCGACCCGGAGAAGGCGCTCGCCCTGGAGAAGGCCGACGACAACCCGTACGCCAACGTCCTGACCACGAGGACCGACATCGAGGAAGACCCGCGCGTGCAGCTCCTCGCCGACTACCTGACCGGCAAGGACGTCGCGGAGTACATCGACAGCGAGTACGGCGGCTTCGTCCTGCCGTCCCAGAAGCGGCTGGAGGACTGACGTGACCACGTCCGACAGCGCTGCCGTCCTCGATCACGACGCGCTCGCCGAGCGGTTCCGCCCGCTGTTCGACCGCATCGCCGAAGGTGCCCTCGAGCGGGAGAAGACGAGGACGGTCTCCCGCGAGCAGTTCGACCTGCTCCGGCACGCCGGCTTCGGCCGGATCCGGATCCCCGTCGAGCACGGTGGACTCGGTGGACGTCTGTCGGACGTGTTCCTGCTCACCGCCGAGCTCGCGGCGATCGACCCGAACCTCGCGCACGTATGGCGCAGCCAGTACGCGTTCGTCGAGGACCGCATCAGCGCCCCGGAGGACCCCTTCAGCGCGACGATCCTCCGCCGGCTGGCGAGCGGTGAGGTCGTCGGCGGTGGGTGGAGCGAGCGGTCCGGCGCATCGGTCGGCACCACGCATACGGTGCTCGAACCCGCCCAGGACGGCGGCTGGTTCGTCACGGGCGACAAGTACTACTCCACGGGGAGCATCTATGCCGACTGGATCACCGTCCTCGCGGGACGACCAGACGGCGAGCTCGTCGTGGCGCTCGTCGGAGTACACCAGGACGGCGTCGAGGTGCGGGACGACTGGGACGGTTTCGGTCAGCAGGTCACCGGCAGCGGCTCGGTGCTGTACCGCCGTGCCCACCTGCCAGCGGAACACGCGATCCCCTACGGGGAACGGTTCCGGTACCAGGCGCACTACTACCAGACCTTCCTCAACGCGGTCGTGGTCGGCATCGGCCGCGCCGTGCTCCGCGACGGGGTGGCGGCACTCCGTGCTCGTGGGCGAGCCCACCCGGGCAACGTGTCGTCGATCGCGCGGGAGGACCCTCAGCTCCTGCAGGTCGTCGGCGAGGTCGCCGCGCTCGTGCGGTCGGCGGACGCGACCTTTGCGGAGTCGGTGCGCCAGGTGGACCGTGCGGCCGAGGACGACGCGGGCGCCGGCGTGCTCGACGCGGCGTGGGACGCCGTCGTGGTGGCGCAGCTGGTCGTGACGACCAACGTGCTCGCCGCGACCACGCAGGTCCTCGACGCGCTCGGGTCGTCTGGGACGAGCACTTCGCTCGCGCTCGACCGCCACTGGCGGAATGCCCGGACGATTGCCTCGCACAATCCGCGCGTCGCTCGGGCGCGGGACCTCGGTGATGGAATCGTCAACGGTCGCTCGGCCCCGGTGCCGAGCGCCGACGAACGATCCGTGGCATGACCGTCTCCGCCGACCGCGTCGCCGCAGCTGCGGACGCGTCACCACCCGAGCACTCGTCCGCGAGGTGGTTCGCGTGACCCGCGGCACGACCCCGAGGGGGGACCGCGGGAGCACCATCACACTCAGCCGACAGGATCACGGCGCGTTGCACCGCAAGTACGTAACCGAGACGTTGCGGAGTCGGACGGCCCTGCTGAGGAGGACAGTATGAGGGAGCAGAACGGCCGGCAGTGGGGCTTCGCCACCGCGCAGGTACACGCCGGATCGGTCCTCGATCGGGGTCACGGCTCGCGGGTCGACCCGATCCACCTGACAGCGGGTTACGTCTTCGACGACTTCGATCATTCGGCAAGCCGGTTCGCTGGCGAAGACGGCGGACTGGTGTACTCGCGGCTGGGAAACCCGACCGTGGCCGCTGCTGAACATCGCATCGCTGCCCTCGAGGGCGGTATCGGCGCGGTACTCACGGCTTCGGGTCAAGCTGCCACCACCGTGGCGCTGCTGGCGCTCCTCAAAGCAGATGACCATGTCGTATCCGGCCCGAGCATCTACGGGGGCTCCCGTGCGATCCTCCACGAGACCCTCGGGGGCCTCGGCGTGACGACGACCTTCGTCGACCAGCCGTCAGACCTCGACGCGTGGCGGGCCGCGATCAGACCTACAACACGCGTCGTCTTCGCAGAGACCTTGCCGCACCCCAAGAACGACCTGGTCGACGTCGAGGGAATCGCCGGTGTCGCCCATGACGCTGGACTGCCGTTCGTGGTCGACAACACGATTCCTACGCCCTTCTTGCTGCGGCCGCTCGAATGGGGTGCCGACGTGGTGGTGCATTCAGCATCGAAGTTCCTCGCCGGGCATGGGGCAGCGCTCGGTGGCGCCATCGTCTCCGGGAGTGCCTTCGACTGGTCCACCGCGCCGATCCGACACTTGACCGAGCCTTCGAGGGCCCTCCGCGGCGAGACTTGGTCGAGCCGTTTCGGAGCGGCGGCCTTCCTCGAGCACGCACGGCAGTCGGTCGCTGCTCGCATCGGGCCGACCGCGTCGCCCTTCAATGCCTTCCTCGTCAAGCAAGGCATCGAGACCCTGTCCCTGAGGATGCGGCAGCACTCAGCGAACGCCCTCGTGATCACCCGATGGCTCGAGGCGCAGCCCGAGATCGAATCGGTCGACTACGCGGGACTCCCGTCGAACCGGTACAACGGGCTCGCACGGAAGTATCTCCCTCGCGGTGCGGGATCTGTCTTCGCATGCACCTTCCGCGACGGCCTGCCCGCTGCTCGCGTCTTCATAAATGCGCTCTCGCTGTTCACGCGGATGACGCACATCGGCGACGTGCGGTCGCTCGTGCTGCATCCAGCGACGACGACGCACGCCAAGGTCCCGCCGGCGGACCGAGCGTCGATGGGTATCGGAGACGGACACGTGCGCCTGTCGGTCGGCATCGAGGAGCAGGAGGACCTGCTCGCCGATCTCGAGCAGGCGTTCGACGCCGTGCGCCAGGATCGCACCGCAGCGCAGAGGGACCATCCCGCGTAGGAACGATCAGGACGCTGTTCTTCCGCGCACAGGCCTCGGCCCGGCTGGTTCAGCGCGGTGCGGCGCCGTCCGCCCGATGGGTCCTGCATCCAGTCCACTCGGTAGCAAGGAGGTCGCACGAGCGCACGCGAGCGGCGCGCTCGTGCGTGATCGTCCTGACGAGGAGTTTGTCCGCCTCGGTCACCCGTCAAAGTGTCTCGAGCTGGTCTGCCACCGTGACGGCGTCTCCGACGAACCGAGTAGTCATTCGGTCCGCGACCGATGCCGGAGCGTCGCCCTCCAGCGGGTGCTCTCGCCGCCCAGACGGGCGTCGGGTACTCGATCGCCCCGATACCCGAGCGGATCGATCGCACCCACTGGCCGTAGCCGAGGGCGAGATGGGACGCGTCGGCAGCGTCTCGGCCGACGACGACGTCCGCCGACACGATGACGTGCGGAGCGTCGAGCACGCCGGGTCCGAATGCTCCGCAGTACGCCTGGATCGATGCGAGCACGGTGCCGGGTGACGTGTGGCAACTCGTGCCGTACGGCAGCCCCAGCGCACCGGCGACCCGTGCGCGGGCACCGCCCGTGCAACTGTGGACCCAGAGCTCGACCAGAGCCGCGGCAGGGGGTGGCGCTTCGAGGACTGCACCGTCACGGGTCCACGTCCCGGCGAAGAGCGCGCGGATGAGCTCGAGTTCGCCGTCGAACCGGTCGACGCCGGGCACGCGACCGAGGAGTTCGCCCTGCAGTGTGAACCGCGAGCCGGCTGCGGTCTGGAAGTCGAACGGCGCCGGGATGAGCGGCCCGTCCACGATGTCGTCGGCACGAAGTGCGAGCGATGGTGGCTTCGGCGTGCCCGGGCCTGGTGCGCCGAACCGTCCCAGCCCAAGATCGATGCGTGGTCCGTACAGCGCGGCGAGCTTCCCGAAGGTCTCGGCAATCTGTAGCCCGCGGACGTTGCCGACCAGGGTCGCGGCGCTACCGACCCGGATCGTCGAGGTCGCTGCCGCCACCGCGCCGATCACGATGTCCGGTGCGCTGCCCGCGACGCCGGGGTTGAGGTGGTGGTCGGCGAGCCAGTACCGGGCGTGGCCGGACCGCTCGGCGGCGCGGGCGAGGTCGAGTGTGTTCGCCAGCGCCGCCGCTGCGGTCGATCCGGACAACACCGGGACAAGGTCGAGGACCGAGAGCGGGACGGCCGTCATGCCGCGTTCGTCCAGGCACCGGTCAGCTGGTAGAGGCGGGTGTCGGCTCGGGTGGGACGAGGAGACGCGACGGCAGGATTCGAACCTGCGGCTTAGCGGGCTATGAGACCGCTTCCTTCGACCACTTGGATACGCCGCGATGACCTCACCGTACGGATCGAGCGGGTCCGGCCGTCCCCGATGACGCCCGGTGTCGCCGGGAGTCGCACGATGACGGCCGGCTCGCGCGTCAGCGGCCGGTGCGACCGCGGATCGGCTCGGCCGACTCGATCTCGGACCACAGCAGGGTCGCGGCGTGCCGCAACCGGTGGAGGCCGTTGTGCTCCAGCGTCGCCGACGCTCCGAGCGTCTCGAACACCCGGTCGAATGTCCGCTCGGTGATCGCGCGAACGCCGAACTGCAGATCCTCGGCCGCCGCGCGGTCCAGGGCGCCGTAGAGCAGCTGTTCGGCCGCGGCGACCGCAGCCACGGCGAGACCCGATGTCTCGCGCAGGACCTCGACGAACTGCGGGTCGTCAGCGGCGAGGAGCGTGTTGCCGTCGTGCTGGACGCGCGTCCGACCGACGGTCAGGCGCGTCGCCGTCCGGACGAGTGAATCGACCAGGGCCGCTCCGAGCAGGACGCGCACGGCTTCCGCGCCGAGGCCGGCACGGTCGGCCGCTGCCTCCGCACGCGCACGGAGCGACGGGGGCCACGGGTCGGCATCCGGTGTCGTACCGTCGACGAGCCAATCGGGCACGGCTGCTCCCCCTCCACGGGTCCACGACTCCGGCTCGGCACGCGTCAGCCGCCCGCGGTGGACGGTCCGAGCGTACGGGTCCCCCGGAATCCGGACCGAATGCTCCCGCAACACTTCTCAACCCGGATCGGGACGCAGCTCCCGAATCGGTACGGTCAGCGCATGGGTCATCAGCTCCTCGGTCCGACGTTCGCGACGTTCCTCGAGGAGGTCCGGGCTGCTGCGGCGCACACGGACCGCACCGGCAGGCTCCCGCGCCGCTTCCACGACCAGCTCCGCCGCCTCGGCTTCGGCCGGATGCGGCTCAGCAGCGCCGACGGCGGGCTCGACGCGAGCGTCGTCGAACTCGTGGAGACCATCACGGACATCGCCGCTGCCGACCCGAACCTCGCACAGAGCTGGCGGACGCACGTGCTCGCGACCGAACGGCACCTCAAGGAGGCCGACGGCCCGACCCGTCGACGGTGGCTCGGCCGGATCGCCTCCGGCGCGATGATCGGCGGCGGGTGGACGGAGTCGGACGGGAGCACCGGCGCAAAGTTCACCACGCGATTGCACGACGGTGACGGCACGCTGCGGCTGACCGGGACCAAGTTCTACTCGACGGGAAGCGCTTACGCGGACTGGCTCGAGTACAGCGCCGTCGACGACGAGGACTCCCTGGTCATCGTCGGCGTCGACGCGGGTGCCGACGGCGTGGTGGTACGGGACGACTGGACGGGCTTCGGCCAGCGCGCGACCGGCAGCGGCACCACCGAACTGCACGGCGTCCCCGTCGACCCGGCCGACGTCGCACCCTTCGCGACGCAGCACCGTGGCACCGCGGGCTGGCAGCAACTGGTGCTCCTCGCCGTCCTCACCGGGATCACACGTGACGTCGCACGCACCGCCGCGGAACTCATCGACGAGAGCGGACGCCGCCACGGACCGCCGGACGTCCGTGTCCTCGAGCGCTTCGGACGACTCGAAGCCCTCGTCCTCGGGACCGACGCCGCGCTCCTCCGCGCAGCGACGGACACGGACGCTGCCCACCGGGCGCTCGTCTCCGGACCCGGGCCCGTGGCCGACCGCACCGCCGACGCCGCGGAGGTCCAGACCTTCCGCGCCCAGGTGCTCATCGTCCCGGCAGCGGTCGAGGCCGGTGGACTGCTGACGCAGATCGCCGCGCTGCTCCCCGAGCCGCTCGAGGACCTGCAGCAGCGGTGGGCCCTCGACCGCCACTGGCGCAATGCCCGGACGATCGCACAGCACAACCCAGTGCTGCACCGCTCGCGCATGATCGCGGACCGGCTCCTCTACGACATCGGTACGGAGGTCGACGTCCGGAGCCGCGACACCGTCCGGGCCGAGGCCGTCCGGCGCGACGCCGAGGCCAGGACGCTGCCCGCCCTGCCCATCGGTGGGGACCTCGCCGACGCCCTCGCCGCCGATCGCTCCCTCCGGCTGCGGCTCGCCGACCTCCTCGCCGAGCGGTCACCGGTGCTCCTGGTGCTCGAGGACGATCCCTCGGCCGGCGACCCCACTGTCGCCGCAGCATCCCTGCTCGGCGACCTCCCGCGAGCCTGGTTCGCCGTGACGACACGTGCCCGTGCGCTCGGTCACCCGTACGACCTGGCTCGGCGCATCGCGACGCTCGACCAGCTGTCCGGCGGCCGGATCGCCTGGGTCCTCCGCGGAGGACCGGACAGCGACGTGACCGAACTGGTCACGGTCGTGCAGCAGCTCTGGCGGAGCTGGCCCCGGGAGACCCTCGCCCTCGACGGCAGCGCACCCGCGTTCGCGGAGACCGCGGCGATCACGCGGATCAACAGCACCGGCGCGTTCCGGATCGCGGGACCGCTGAACGTGCCGAGCAGTCCGCAGGGACTCCCGGTGACCGTGACGTCCGGCGGCGCGAGCGTCCGTGCGACCGGCACCTGCCGGGTCGACCTGGTCGAGCGGGCCGACGACCTGGTGCTCGCGGGCAGCACCGACGATGCAGTACCCGCGGTGCGCGTGGACGCCCTCGTGCACCACGACCTCGAGACCCTCGCCGCCGCCCTGCAGGACCGCACCGCGGCGCACGACGACCGAGTCGGCACGCTCCGCCGACGTCTCGGGGTGCCGGCACCGGTCCTCGATCCCCTCGACGGCGCGGCACCGCGTTTCGACGACGCTCCGGAGGCTTCCTGATGTCCGCCGACCACCTGACCGTCAACATCAACGTGCTCGGCGTCGGCCAGCGCCCGGCCGCATGGCGCTCGGACGACATCACCCCCGACGCCGTGGTCGACCTCGGGCACTGGCAGGCGGTCGCCCGCGAGGCAGAGCGGGGCCTGGTCGACGCCGTCTTCCTGGCGGACCGCCCCGCGATCACCGACCCACGCAGCCGTCCGGTCCAGTACCTCGACCCGAGCATCCTGGTCCCCGCGATGGCCGCCGTGACCGACCACCTCGGGTTCATCGCCACCGCGTCGACGACGCTCAACGAACCCGCCGAGCTCGCCCGACGGCTCGGCAGCGTCCACCGCGCCTCCGGTCGACGGTTCGGCTGGAACGCCGTGACGACCTGGGACGTCGAGGCGGTCCGGAACCACGGCATCGACGAGCTGCCGCCACGGGAGCAGCGCTACGCCCGCGCCGAGTCGTTCGTCGCGGAGGTCCTCGGGCACTGGGGTGACGACCGTCCGGCCGTCGTGCAGGCCGGCGGCTCCGGCCCCGGCGTGCAGCTGGCCGGCCGGTTCGCGGACGCGGTCTACTCCGTCGCACAGGACCCGGACGCGTCGGCTCAGCACCGCCTGGCCGTCCGCGAGGTCGCCGTCGCGTCCGGCCGCCCAGCGGACGCGGTCCGTGTCCTCCCGGGGCTCGCGATTGTGATCGGGAGCACGGAGCAGGAGGCCCGCGACCGCTTCGACCACTGGGAGCACCTCGCCCCGGCGACCTACAGCCTGGCCGAGCTCGGCAAGGCCCTCGGCGCGGACCTGCTCGACGTCGACCTCGACGCCCCGGTCCCGCCGGCCGTCGTGGATGCGGCGCGTCAGGGCGGCGCGGGGTGGTCCGACGCCTACCGGCGCACGCTCCTCGACCGCATCGCGCGGGGCGACCCGACGGTCCGCGAGCTCCTGCGCGACTTCGGCGGCTACGGCCAGCGATTCATCGCGGGGACGCCCGAGCAGATCGTCGACTCGATGGAGGCGTGGTTCCGCGCGGGAGCGGCCGACGGCTTCAACGTGATGCTCGACCTGTTTCCGTCCGGCCTGACCGACTTCGTCGACCACGTGGTCCCGGAACTGCAGCGGCGCGGTCTGTACCGCACCGCGTACGACGAGGGGACGCTCCGGGACCGACTCGCGCGTCCCTGACCCGGTCGCGTCGCGTCCCGGCGTTCCGCCGCGCGCATGGGGCACGTCACCTCACGACCGTGTCCTTCCGACCGACGATGGTGAGCGCTGCGGCAATTGCCACTACGACGCCCTTGATCATCGTCTTGGCGAAGTCGGGCACCTCGAGCTGGTTCAGCCCGCTCGAGAGCACCACGAGAATGAGCACGCCCACCAGGGTGCGTTCGACCGCGCCGCTCCCCCCCGGCCAGCGAGGTGCCTTCGACCGCGACCGTCATCCGCGACGACCTGCTCGAGCTCATCGGTCTCGCCGACCGCGTGCTCGTCGTCCGCGACCGCGCGATCGTCGCCGGCGTGCCGTCCCCGCCCGGAGCGAAACCGCGCGAGGACGACGTCGTCCCCTTCATGTTCCGCCCCTCCGACCTGGAAACGCTCCCGTCATGACCACCGCACCACCCCGAACGACCGCACCGCTGCGGCCGCCGGCAGCGGAGCACCGTCGGCCCGCCGTCCGCTCGTCCCGCGGATCGTCCTCGTCCGGGTCCTGCCGCCGCTGGTGCTCGTCGCGCTCGTCGTGTACTTCTCGGTGGCGCGGCACACGTTCCTCAGCACCGGCAACTTCGTCTCGATGGGGACGTCCGTCGGGTACCTGCTCGCGGGCTCCGTCGGGTTGGCCTTCGTCATCCTCGCCGGCAGCATCGACCTCTCCGTCGGCGCGACCGTGCTGCTGTCGTCCGCCGTCGTCGCGCTCGGGCCGGCAGGGACAGCCGGCCCGCCGCGGTGGGGGTCACCCTGGCGGTCGGCGTCCTCGTCGGCAGCGTGAACGGTGCGCTCACGGTGTACGGACGACTCCCGTCCTTCATCGTCATGCTCGGCACCCTGTCGGTCTTCACCGGGCTCGCGTTGACGGCCCTCAACGGACAGTCGGTCACGTTCTTCGGGGACAGCCTGCTCGGGCTCGTGAACACGCAGCTCGTCCCCGGGGTCACGGAACGTTCCTCGTCGGTCTGGTGCTCTTGACGGGCGCAGATGACGCCTCGTGACCCTGCGCGTCGGCGTGTGACTGCGCGAGCACGGCGTACCCGCTACCGCTCCTACGCTCGTCGAGGCCAGCCGGGACCACCCGGACGGGAAGCGGAGAGAGGAACGACGTGCTCGAGGTGCGAGACGTCTCCAAGACGTACCGACGACACGGCCGGGAGGTGACCGCCCTCGACCACGTGTCGTTGTCCGTCCCCGACGGCGGCATTACCGGGATCGCCGGACGGAGCGGTGCCGGGAAGTCGACGCTGTTCCGCGTCGTCACCGCGCTCCTCCGCCCGGACTCGGGCAGCGTCCACATCGACGGCGAGGACCTCTTCCGCCTGCGCCGACGCGACCTGCGGGCCCGTCGTCGGCGGATCGGGATCGTGTTCCAGCAGTTCAACCTGCTGCACGGACGGACCGCCGCTGAGAACGTCGAGCTCCCCCTGCTGCTCGCCGGCACCGACCGGACGGAACGGCGCCGTCGGGTCGGCGAACTGCTCGACCTCGTGGGGCTCGCCGATCGGGCGGACAACCACCCCTCGCAGCTGTCCGGCGGACAGAAGCAGCGCGTCGGCATCGCACGAGCGCTCGCGACGAACCCGTCCGTCCTGCTCTCGGACGAGGCGACGAGCGCGCTCGACACCGAGACGACCGAGCAGGTGCTCGGGCTCCTCGAGCGGGTGAACCGGGAGCTCGGGGTCTCCGTCGTCCTCATCACCCACGAGCTCGAGATCCTGCGGAACCACGCCCACGAGGTCGTCGCGTTCGAGGCGGGCCGCGTCGTCGAACAGGGGCGGACCATCGACCTGGTGTCCGACCCGACGTCCCGCATCGGCCGCGCGATGCTCCCCCGCGCCACGTCGGCGACACCGGCGACCGGCACGCCGGACGCACCACGCGCCTCCCGGCCGGGTGCGGACCGGCCACGTGTGCTGGTGACCGTCCGCGGCGAGGCGACCGCGCGCGGGTACCTGTCGCGGCTCGCCGCGGACACCGCGTACGACGTCCTATCCGGCGGCGTCCACACCGTCGGCGGGGAGCAGGTCGCCCGGTACGAGCTCGAACTGCCGGACCGGGCCGGGCTCGATGCCGTCCGGCGGACGGCCGACGGACGGACGGCGGTGGAGTCGGCGTGATCTCCAACGGACTTGGCCCCTACGGGCTCCTGGCACAGGCCGCGGGCGAGACGCTTTACATGGTCTTTTGGACGTTCCTCCTGACGTTCGTCCTCGGCACGGCCCTCGGTGTGCTGCTCTTCCTGACCACCCCCGGCTCGGTCGTCGTCGAACGAATCCGCAGTGCCGGCGCGCAGCGTGCGGTGATCGTCGGCCACCACGTCGCCAGCGTCCTCGTGAACATCGTGCGGTCGCTGCCCTTCGTCATCCTGCTGCTCGCGATCCTGCCGCTCACCCGCAGCATTGTCGGCACCACGCTCGGCACGACCGCGGCGCTCGTACCGCTCACCGTGAGCATGTTCCCGTTCTTCGCCCGGATCGTCGACAACGCCCTCGCCGAGGTCGACACCGGACGCCTCGACGCCGCCGAGGCGATGGGCGCCAGCACCCGGCAGCTCGTCTGGCGGGTGCTCCTGCCCGAGTCGCGGTCCGGCCTGATCGCCGGCTCGACCCTCACCCTCGTGGCGATTGTCGGCAATACCGCGGTCGCCGGCACGGTCGGGGCCGGCGGACTCGGCGCCTACGCCGTCACCTACGGGTACCAGCGCTACGACGACCAGCTCATGTGGACGACCGTCCTCGTCCTCGTCGTCATCGTGCAGGCCATTCAGGTGGTCGGCGACGTCTGGCTCCGACGGCGCCTGCACAAGCGCTGACGCGTCCACCCGCTCACCTGCTCACCGCTCACCCGCTCACGCGAGCCCGCTCACCCGAGCCCTTCCCCATTCGATCCGATCCGAGAGGAACCCCATGCACCACCCGAAGCGCGCCCTCGTCGCGAGCGCGGCCGTCGTCATCGCCGCAATGACCCTGAGCGCCTGCGCGTCCGGCTCCACCGGCAGCTCCGAGAAGGTCGACGGCAAGTGGACCGCGAGCAGCGAACCGCTCCGCGTGTGGGCCGAGAACCGCCCGCACTCCGAGATCCTCGAGCACATCCAGGACGCGGGACTCCTGCCCGACGGCGTCACGCTCGACGTCACCGTCGCACAGGAAGGCGTCAACGAGAACGAGACCGTCGAGAACGGCGACGTCGACGCGACCTACATCGACCACGTGCCGTTCTTCGAGCAGGACACGAAGCAGCGCGGGATCACCGACCTCGAGGTCGACGCGAAGGTCCACATCGAGCCGCTTGGCATCTACTCGAAGAAGGTGACGTCCGTCGACGACATCGCGGACGGCGCGACGATCGGGATCCCGGACAACGTGACGAACTTCGCGCGCGGACTCTTCCTGCTGCAGAGCGCGGGGCTGCTGGAGCTCGACCGGTCGTTCGACGGCGGCGACCTCAGCGGTGACGACCTCCTCATCACCGAGGCGAACATCGCGTCGAACCCGAAGCACCTAAAGTTCCTAAAGACGGCGGACAATACGCAGCTCGCCCGGCAGCTGCAGGACGTCGACGCGGCGATCCTGCAGGGCAACGCGGCGCTCGGCGTCGACCTCACGCCGTCGCAGGACGCCCTGCAGCTCGAGGACTCCAAGAACGGCAACCCCTACGTCAACGTGCTCATCGCCCCGAAGGCGCTGCACGACGACCCCCGCATCGAGGCCCTCGACGAGGCGCTCACGAGCAAGGAGGTCGCTGACTGGATCACGAAGACCTACGAGGGCAGCGTGATCCCGGTCAACCACGTGGACTGACCGCCACGGTGGGCCCCCTGACCGCCGCGGTCTTCCGGGTGGTCGTGACGGACGGGAGGCACGCTGCCGGTCGGCACCGTGCCTCCCGTTGTGTCACCGGTCGCGGCCCTGCCGCTGCCGTCACCGGTCGAGCGTGCTCGCCCCGTTCATCAGCAGGTCCCCGACGAGGCGGCGCTTGTGCACGCGTGGGCTGTGCGATGCCAGCGTCCTGGCATTCCGCCAGTGCCGGTCGAGCCCCAGCGACAGGAAGGTGCCGGACGACCCGAGCGCGTCGAAGACGACCGTCGTCGCGTCGAGCACCGCGTCGGTGACGACCGTCTGCGTCTGGGCCACCGCCGTCCAGCTGCGTTCGAGCAGATCGCGCAGCACGCTGTCGCCCGCCGGGTCCGCCCCGGCCACGCGCAGCGCCGTGTGCCGGTCGACCGGCGTCGATCGGCCCAAGGCTCGCGGTGAACGCGGCGTCCGCCGCTCACACCGGCGCGGCGACGGTGCCCACCACGCCGAGGAGTTCCGGGTCGTCGGTCGGTCCGCGGTGCCATTCCGGTGTCCCCTGGCCCTGACGCGGAGGGCGGCGACGCCGTCACGGAGTGCGGCGCGGCCGATCCCGACGAGGACCGCGTGCATGAAGGTTCGGTAGTACTGCTCCTGGTAGGGGTACCGGGTGGCGTACGGCAGGACCCGCTCGTCCGGGACGTGCACGTCGGTGTAGGTCACGGTGCCACTGCCCGTCACGCGCTGCCCGAAGCGGTCCCGATCGTCGCCGACGACCACGCCCGGATCCACGGTGTCGGCGAGTGCGACGATAGTCCGCCCCGTCGTCGACGGCCATCACGGTCACCCACCGGGCGTAGGTGCTGCCCGTCGAGTAGAACTTCCGACCCGTGATCCGCCACCCAGCGGCCCGGTCGCGGGTGAGACGTGTCGCGATCGGCTCCCCCGCCGACCTCGGCGCTTCGCTCCAGCCACCCCCGACGATCTCCCCGTCACCGAGCCGGGCGACCACGGCGCGGTCGAAGGCCGTCCCCGCAGCGTGAACGCGGTCCTCCACGAACGAGAAGTGGTTCCGCCAGACGTGCGCGAGGTTCGGGTCGACCTCGGCGAGTTCGGCGACCGCGCGAAGAAGGTCGGACAGCCGGGCGCCGACACCACTCCACCCGACGGGGGTGTGTCGCGCAGGAAGCCGAGGCCGGACGGGAACGCGATGTCCTCGGTCGACTTCGAGGGCTTCTTGTTGCTGCGGGTCAGGGTCGCGACGACACCCGAGAGGGCGATGCCAGCACCACCCGTTTGCCCGAGTGCGACGTCATCGGTGCCCGTGACCTTCCGCACGAATGGCTGCACGATCGCCGTCGAGATCGTCATCACGACGCCCTGCGCGATCGAGCCCCACAGGATGACCTGCCAGGCGCTGAAGCCGGTGACACCGAAGATCACCGCAATCATCGCCGCCATGT
The DNA here is from genome assembly GCF_031844325.1 of Curtobacterium sp. BRB10. Classification (NCBI taxonomy): domain Bacteria; kingdom Bacillati; phylum Actinomycetota; class Actinomycetes; order Micrococcales; family Microbacteriaceae; genus Curtobacterium; species Curtobacterium sp. BRB10. Next base: position 6,912 of record NZ_JAUZVA010000007.1, on the reverse strand, counting down.
AGAAGGCAACGTGACCGGACGGGTAGATGCACTTGAATTGCGACGTTGCCGCGAGCGCCACATTGACGATCATGCCGAAGAAGAAGATCAGCGCGGCAGCGGAGCCGTACTCGAGCAGCACCTAGCCAACGATGGCCTCGTTGTTCGGCACGACGCCTTGCACGTCGAACGCGTGCTGGAACATGTCACCGAAGGGAGCGAGCGAGCTGTTGACGACGCCGGCACCGGCGGCGTGGACGAGGCTCGACCCCGCTGCCCCCGAGCTCCCCGAGCGCCTTGTCGATGTTCATGTGGGTCATGAAGCTAGAGCCGAGGCCGGTGCTGCAGACGGCGAGGATCTTCATGCGTTCTGTCCAATCTTTGTGAGGACCGACGCGACGTCGGCGGGAGTGGTGTCGGCGAGGAGCCCGCTCCATGCGTCCTCGTCGATGAGGACGCTGGCGAGCTCCTGCATCGTCTGGATGTCTTCGATCGAGTCGCTCGCGGCGAGGCAGAGAAAGAGGTCGATCGGGTGCGCCGCGTCGTCGGCGAGGTCGACGGCGGGCCGCACCCTCAGGTATGAAAGACCGAGTCGGGGCACACCGGCTTCGGGTCGAGCGTGCGCGAGGGCGACGCCGGAGCCGAGGTCGATGTACGTGCCACCGGTAGCGGCGACGGCGGTCTTCATCGAGCGACGAGCCCGAATTGCCGGTCAAGCAGAACCGTTGTCAGACCGGCAACCGCGGTACCGCGTCTAGCAGCGCCCGCGTGTACGCGGACTTCGGCTGGGCGAGAACGCGACGGGTGTCACCCTGCTCGACGACCCGGCCGCCCCGTAGTACCACCGTCGTTGCGCACAGCCGGGCGACGACCGCGAGGTCGTGCGACACGAGCACTATCGTCATCCCGTGCTCGGCCGCGAGCCGCTCGAACAGCTCGAGCACCGCGACTCGGGTCGTCAGGTCGAGCGCGCTGACGGGTTCGTCGGCGACGAGCACCCGCGGGCCGGAGACGACGGCGCGGGCGATCGCGATGCGCTGCCGTTGGCCGCCGGAGAACTCGTGCGGGTAGCGCCGCCCGGCGTCGGCATCGAGCCCGACGTCCCGGAGTGCAGCCTCGACGCGGTCCACGGCCTCGGACCCGGAGGCCACCGCGAGCGAGCGGAGCGGCTCGCCGACGATGCGGTCCACGCGCTGGCGGGGGTCGAGCGAGGAGTACGGGTCCTGGAACACCGGCTGCACCGCTGACCGGAACCGGCGCATCGTCGAACGGTCCCGCAGGTGCAGGGGCGCGCCGTCGAAGGACACCACGCCGCTGTGCGGGGACGCGAGACCGAGCAGCAGCCGGAGGACCGTCGACTTGCCTGCGCCGGACTCCCCGACGACCCCGACGTGCCCGCCGACGGGGACGTTCACGGACACGTCGTCGAGGGCGAGCCCCGTCCGCCGGCCTGGGTAGCGGTACGACACGCCGTCGAGTGCGAGCAGCGGTCCCATCAGGCTCCCGCCCGTCCGGCGTCGAGCGTGTCCTGCAGCGAGCGAGCGCTGCCGACGAGTCGCTGGGTGTACGGCTCCGCGGGGTGGGCCACGACCTGCTGCACGGCGCCCTGCTCCACGGTGCGCCCGTGTTCGAGCACCAGCACCCGGTCGACCGTCCGCGCGACGACGGGCAGGTCGTGGCTGATGAACAGCAACCCCATGCCGCGCTCGGCGACGGCCCGGTCGAGCAGGTCGAGCACCTGCGCCTGGACGGTCACGTCGAGCGCGGTCGTCGGCTCGTCGGCGATGAGTACGCGGGGCTGGCACGCCAGCGCCATCGCGAGGGCGACGCGTTGCCGCTGGCCTCCGGAGAGCTCCCACGGGTAGGAGCGGACGATGCGCTCGGGGTCGGGCAGGGCGACGTCGGCGACCGCCGCACGGACGGCGCGCTCGACCGCCGCACCGCGCAAGCCGCGGTGCCGCCGCAGCGGTTCGGCGATCTGGGCGCCCGCGCGCATGAGGGGGTCGAGCGCCGTCGTCGGTTCCTGGAACACGGGTGCGACCATCCGGCCGCGCACCGCGCGCAGGGTCCGCTCCGGTGCACCGACCACTTCGACGTCGCCGACGCGGACGGATCCGGACGCGGCGAGGCCCGCGGGCAGCAGCCCCATCACGGCCAGGGCGGTGAGCGACTTGCCGCTCCCCGACTCGCCGACGATGCCGAGCCGTTCGCCGTCTTGGACGGCGAACGAGACGCCATCGACGAGCACCGCCCCGTCGGCGGTGGCGATCCGCAGGTCGGTGACCTCGATGGCTGTCGTCATGCGCGCCTCCCGTCGGTCGCCTCGCGCGTGACCGCGGCCGGCGTACCGGACTGGAGGCGCGGCGAACGTGCGCGGGTCGCCCCGCGTCCGCGACGGGTCGGGTCACCGACGTCGCGCAGCCCGTCCGCGAGCAGGTTCGCGCCGACGACGAGGACGACCAGCGCGAGGCCCGGCGCGAGCACGCCGACCGGCGCCTCGGACGCGGTCTGCTGCGCGTCCTGCAGCATCCGACCCCACGAGGCGTTCGGCGGCGGCGCGCCGAGCCCGAGGTACGACAGGCTCGCCTCGGCGAGCACGGCGAGGCCGAACTGCAGGGCGAGGTTCACCGCGAGCGTCGGCCAGATGTTGGGCAAGACGTGCTGGGTGACGATGCCGGACCAACTCGTCCCCGAGGTCCGTGCCGCGGTGACGTAGTCCTGTCGCAGGACCCGGCGGGCGAGGATCCGGACGACCCGGGCGACGGCCGCGGCCATCACGATCCCGACGGCGACGACAGCGGTGCCGAGGGATGCTCCGCGCGCGGCCACCAGGAGCATCGCGACGAGGAGCGTCGGGAAGGCGATGACGATGTCGAGAACGGCAGACAGGGTGTCGTCCAGCCACGGCCGGGCGAACGCCGCGACCAGCCCGATCACCGTACCGAGGACTCCACCGACGAGCACGGCTCCGACGCCCGTCGCGAGCGCGATCCGGGCGCCGATGAGCAGCTGCGTCATGAGGTCGCGACCGAGCGTGTCGGTGCCGAGCCAGTGCGCGGCACCCGGCGGGGTGAGTCGACCGCCGGACGTGTCGTAGAGGGAGTACGGCAGCCAGACGAGGGACAGGACCGCGGCGACGAGGACGAGCCCGACGGACACGGAGCCGACCGTCAGCGAGACCGAGCGGCGGGCACTCACCGGTTCCCCGAGACGGTCGAGCGCAGGCGCGGGTCGACGATCCGCTGCGCGACATCGGCGACGAACCCGATGACGAGGACGGCGACGGTGGACACCAGGAGCACACCCTGGATGCTCGGGTAGTCGTGCTGCTCGATCCCCGTGACGAGCATGCTACCGAGGCCGGGCAGGGCGAAGACGCTCTCGACCACGACGGCGCCGAGGAACGTGCTCGCGAGCTCGATGCCGAGCACCGCGATCACGGGCACGACGGCGGAGCGGATCCCGTGCCGGAGGAACGCCGACGCCGTCGAGGCGCCGAGCGCCCTGGCCGTCCGGATGTGGTCTGCACCGAGCACGTCGAGCACCGCACTCCGGACGTACCGGGCTATGGACGCGGTCATCACGACGGCGACGGTCATGACGGGCAGCGCGAGGGCCTGCAGGGCGTCGCCGGGGTACGTCCAGTCGTCGCGGGGGAAGCCGTTCGACGGCAGCAGACCCCACTGCAGCGACACCACCTGGACGAGCAGGATGCCGATCCAGAAGACCGGCACCGCGACGCCGAGCTGTGTGATGCCGGACAACACGACGCCGTACCAGCGGTCGGCCCGCGCGGCGGCCACGAACCCGACCAGGCACGCCGCGACGACCGCGACGACGAAGGCGATCAGCGTGAGCGGCACCGTCACCACGAGGCGCTGCGCGAGGTCCGGGAACACCGGGAGCCCGCTCGTGAACGAGGTGCCGAGGTCGAACCGCAGCATCTGCCCGATCCAGGTAGTGAACTGCGCGGCCAACGGGAGGTCGGAGCCGACCTCCCGTCGGGCCGCAGCGATCTGGTCCGGGGTCGCGTTCGCCGCGAGCAGGGCGTTCGCCGGGTCACCCGGCAGGATCCGCAGGAGCGCGAAGACCACCACGAGTGCCACCAGCAGCGACACCACGAGGATGCCGAGGCGGCGGAGGACGTAGACGGTCATGCGGTGGTGCGGGATCCTGTCTGTTCGCTACCCGACGGTGATGCCGGAGACGGGGAACTGCGAGTTCAACCCGTTCTTCCAGTATCCCGTGACGTCCTTGTCGGACACAACGATCTGGGGGTACAGGTACAGCCAGTCGCTCGCGGCGTCCTTGACGATCTGCTCGTTCGCCTGCTTGAGGAGCGCGGTCTGGCCGTCCTGCGAGGTCGCTTGCTCGGCCTTCGCGATGTCCTGCTGGACGGAGGGGTTGTCGTACCCGAAGTAGAAGTCCGGGTTGCCGTAGAAGACGACGTCACGGTCGTTGACGTGCTCCTGCAGCGTCGCCTCGAAGTCGTGCTGCTGGTACACCTTCGTGTACCACTCGTCGGCGCTGATCGAGTTGATCTCCACCGTGACGCCGACCTTCTGCAGCGCGCTCTGCAGGTACTGCGCGACCGCGGGGTGCGGGTCGTACGTGGGGGTGTCGAGGGTGAAGGTGAACCCGTCCGCCTTGCCGGCCTCGGCGAGGAGCTGCTTCGCCTTCGCCGGGTCGTACGCGTTGACGCTCGTGAGGTCCTCGTACCAGGGGTCGGTCGGGGGCACCATCGACCCGTTCACGGTGCCGTAGTCACCCCAGATCGCCTTGAGCAGCGCCTTCCGGTCGACGGCCGCGGAGATCGCCTGGCGGAGCTTCACGTCGGTGAAGGGGCCTTCGGCGTCGTTGAAGGCGAGCAGTTCCTTCGTGGTCGACTTGCCCTCGCTGACGGTGTACTTGCTCGTGTCCGAGGTGAACCGGGACAGCGCGTCCGGCGACTGGATGCTCGTGATGACGTCGACGCGGCCACTGGCCAGCGCGTTCGACAGCGTCGATGCACTCGTGAAGTAGTCGAACTCGACCCCGCCGTTCTTCGGCTTCTCCCCCCAGTAGCCGTCGAAGGGCTTCAACGTCAGCGACGAGCCGCGCTTGCGCTCACCGAGCTGGTACGGGCCGGTGCCGTTCTCCTCGGTCTTGAGCGACTTCTCGTCCGACGGGACGATCCAGACGTACGACAGGTTGTAGACGAACGAGATCGACCGCTGCGACAGCTTCACCACGACGGTGTCGTCGTCGGGGGTGGCGATCGAGGAGATGACGGACAGGCTCGACTTGCGCGACGACTGCGATTCTTCGGCGGTAATCCGCTCGATCGAGCTCTTCACGTCGGCACTCGTCATGGTGCCGCCGCCGTGGAACTTGACACCCTTGCGGAGCGTGAAGGTGTATGTGAGCCCGTCCGACGAGGTGTCGTACTTCGTCGCCAGCAGCGGGGTGACGTCGCCGTCGTCGCCGAGGCGGAACAGGCCCTCGTAGACGTTGTCCTGGAACGCCTCGTTGACGCCTTGGCCGCCGCCGTCGACGTTGGAGAGGTTCGTCGGCTCGTACAGCGAGCCCACTACAACAGTGTCATCCTCACCGGACGACGAGCCGCCGTTCGAGGACGAGCAGCCCGCGAGAGCGAGGCTGAACGCGACGCCGGTGGCGACGAGGGCGAGGGTACGGGTCTTCACGGTGCTCCTGTTTCAGGCATGCGGGTACGTGGGGTTGGCGAGGGTCGTTCGGGTGTGGCGCGGGTCAGTCGGTGTGCGCGACGTACCGCTCGCCGGCGTGAACCGGCAGGTGCAGCCGGTTCTGGAACGGCGGCAGCGGGCAGTTGTACTGGTCGCTGAAGCCACACGGCGGTACGAACGCGTAGTTGAAATCGAGGATGACCGGGGACTCCTCGCCGGAGCCGACCCCGTCGGGACGCTCGACGAAGAGGAATCGGCCCGTGCCGTAGGTGCGCTCGGACTCCTCGCCGCTGCCGTTCGTCGGGTCGCCGAACACCAGCAGCAGGGTGCCGTCGTCGTCGAACGCGCTCAGGGTGTAATCACGGCCGTCGATCGTCGCAGCGATGTCGCCCGGTACGACGAGGTCACGGGTGCTGCCGGCCGCGTCACGCAGGTGCTCGTAGGGGATGGTCCGTCCGCGCTCGGCCGGGGTGAAGCGCGCCTCGATCCGCCACGACGGGTCGTATGGGAACACCGGCGTGCCGGTGTAGGAGCGGTTCGCCGGCGACTCGGCGTCCCACAACCGGTACCCGTGCTCAGGGGCGCCGCTGTCGATGTCTTTGCGGTGCACTGCCGTGGCCGTCACCGATGCCGGCTGGCCGGCGAGGACCTGATCCAGGTCGGGCTCGGCACCGCCCGGCAGCCACGTCGTCTGCACGAGCGCGAGGTCGCCCTGCGGCCCCGTCACCCGTTCCCGACGCGATTGCCGCCAGGCATGCCAGGAATTGGGCGCGGCGTCGGGTGCACGGGAGGGTTGCACGGTGGTCACAGTAAACGATCCCACGGCGAAGCCCTCAACTCGCCTTCGGGGTCATACAAGGAAACACAAGATCACGACTGGGAGGGAATCCTCGTTCGCGACGGATCAGGATGCGTCGGGCCGCGCACTCGACTTGGCCACAAGTGGTTGGGAGGTCATGAAATGGCAGTAAACATGAAGTAGCGCCACTTCGGCGGCCGTTGAGGCCGGACACGGTTGGTGAACAGTTGACGGGAGTGTGGCAATGCCGACGGAACCGACCCGAAGGAGACCAATTCACTCCCTCTGTGCTAGACCCGGTCGACCGGCACGCATCTCTCCGATGACCGGTCGGCTTATCTCGCCGCTCCACGTGACGAGCTCGCACCGGGGCTAAGCCTTTCCTGCTGGGAACGGCCCACCCTGCGGATGGCGCCGATGTCCGCCTGCGGATCGGCCAGTGAGGCACCG